>NZ_JBFAUM010000005.1:32784-387653 GCF_040679195.1 Actinoallomurus sp. NPDC052308
CCGCCAGCGGGACGGATGACCCGGTCGCCAGGACGCTGCCCGACCCCCGGATCCGCCCGCCAGCGGGACGGATGACCCGGTCGCCAGGACGCTGCCCGACCCCCGGATCCGCCCGCCAGCGGGACGGATGACCCGGTCGCCAGGACGCTGCCCAGCCTTCTCGGGCGTCTCAGTTCGAGGTTTTCCGTTGTCCCATCCAGGCCGCGATCTGGGCACGGGAGTTGAAACCCAGCTTGTTCAGGATGTGCTCGACGTGGCCCTCGGCGGTGCGCTGGGCGATCACCAACTTGGCCGCGATGTCCCGGTTGCTCATGCCCTCCGTGACCAGGTGGGCGATCTCCTCCTCGCGGCGGGTGAGCAGCGAGCCGTCAAGACCGGCGGTCGTGGCGAGCCGCTCGCCCAGTGCGTAGGTGAGGGCCTTGCCGAACGGCATCACGGCGCCCTCCTCACAGGCCGCCGCGAAGGCGCGGTCGCCCAGGGCCGTCCGCACACGGGAGACGCACTCGTCGTGACAGCCCGCCAGGTGGCCGTACCCGGACGGCGGTGCGCCGATCAGCCGCCAGGTCGTCCGCAGGATGCCCAGCAGCCGGGCGGCCCGCTCGTGGTCCTCTTCGGCGGCGGCGATCCAGGCGAGGACCTCGAAGTCGACCCCCATCCCCAGCGGGTCGTCGAGCTCTCGGTGGAACCGCAGGCTGCGCCTCTCCAGCTCCGCCGCGCGTCGCAGGTCGCCCTGCCGCCGGCTCTCGACGCCCAGCGCCATGGTCACGTACGCCCTGTGCCAGCGCTCGCCGCTCGCCTCACAGACGGCCAGCCCCTCCTCCCCGTATGCCATGGCGGACTTGGAATCGCCACGGAAGGAGCAGGCGAGGGAGAGCCAGATCAGCCCCAGCGCCAGACCTTCGCGGTCCCCGGTCGCCCGGTGCGCGGCCACGCCGTCCTCGTAGTACCGGATCGCCGAGTCGGCGTCTCCCGCGTACATCGCGATCATCCCGCAGCACAGCGCGACGTACGCCTTGACGGATCGGGACCCGAGACGATCGGCGATGGTCCTGGCCTCGTGCAGCATGCTCATGGCCTGGCCGCTCTGCCCCTGCATGACGGCCATCCAGGCGTCGGCCCACAGCGCTCCGGCCCGCTCGGCGGTCGGCTCCCTCACCGCGGCGAGTCCGCGATCCAGCCAGTCGCGTCCCTCGGTGAGGTAGTAGTTGACGACCCAGTGATGACGCAGGCGGGCGGACATCTCCAGGCCGACGGCGCTCTGGCCCGGTGTGGCGAAGGAGTACTCCAGGGCCGCACGCAGGTTGGGATGTTCGGTCCGCAGGCGGGTGAGCCAGGCGACCTGGTCGGGGCCGAACCACTCGCGGTCCGCCCGGGCCACAAGGTCGCGGTAGTAGTCGCGGTGGCGTCGTTGGACGCGGGCCTCGCCGTCGGAGGCGATGAGGCGTTCGTGGCCGTACTGGCGGATGGTCTCCAGGAGGCGGTAGCGGACGGTTCCGGCGTGTTCCTCGCGGACCAGTACTGATTTGTCGACGAGTCCGATGACGAGGTCGAGGACGTCTTGGCGGGCGATGCCGTCGCCGGCGCAGACGGATTCGGCGGCTTCGAGGTCCAGGCCGCCGGAGAAGACCGAGACGCGTTCCCACAGGAGGCGTTCGGGTTCGGTGCACAGGCCGTAGCTCCAGTCGATCAGGGCGCGCAGGGTCTGGTGGCGGGGCAGGACGGTGCGCGATCCGGAGGTGAGCAGCCGGAACCGGTCGTCCAGGCGGGCCAGGAGCTGGGTGACCGACAGGGCCCGCAGCCGTACCGCCGCCAACTCGATCGCGAGCGGCAGCGCGTCGAGCCGGCGGCAGATCTGTTCGACCGTCTCGCGGTTGTCCTCGGTGACGATGAAGCCGGGCACGACCGCCTCGGCGCGTTCGGCGAACAGCCGGACGGCGTCGCCGGCGACGACGCCGGTGTCGGGGCTCGTCAGGGTGCGGCCGGTCACCGGGAGGCTGGGCACCGACAGGGTCTGTTCGCTGGCGATGCCGAGGGCCTGGCGGCTGGTGGCGAGGATCCGCAGGCGAGGGCACTCGTGCAGCAAGGTCTCGGCCAGCGACGCGGACTCCGGGAGCAGGTGTTCGCAGTTGTCCAGGACCAACAGGCCATGGGCGTCGCGGATGTGGTCGATCAGCACCTCGAGGGCGGGCCGGGTCGAGACGTCATCGATCCGCAGAGCGTCGCACACCGCGGGCATCAGGTTCCGGTTGTTCAGCTCGGCGAGCTCGACCAGCCACACACCGTCGGGGAAGGACCGGTGAATCAGCATGCCCACGCGGAGGGCCAGCCGGGTCTTGCCGACCCCGCCGACCCCGGTCAGCGTGACGAGCCGGGAGACCGACAGGAGTCGTTTGACCTCGGCCACCTCGTGCCGACGTCCCACGAAACTGGTCAGCTCGGCCGGCAGGCGCGGCCTGTGCGGTCGAGACCCGACTCGATCGGAGTTCAGGGCGTTCATCGGAGCCTCCCAGCGGCTCCTGACCGGCCAGACCACGGCAGAAGCTGCGGCTACGCGCAAACAAGAGTCTAGCCATCTGAATGGTCGTTAACGCAGAGTCACCGTCAAAACGGCTTTGCACTCCCTGGAGGTCACATGAACCGTCCCCCGGCGATCTCCAGGACGGCGCCCGTCATGTAGCTCGACAGGTCCGAGGCGAGGAACAGCACGACGTTCGCCACCTCCTCGGGCTCTCCCGCCCGCCCCATCGGGATCTCCCGCATCTTTCCCGCCCAGACGTCCTCGCGCATCGCCTCCGTCATCGCCGTCCTGATCAGCCCGGGCTGGACCGCGTTGACGCGTACGCCCAGGTAGGCGAGCTCCTTGGCGGCGGCCTTGGTCATGCCGACGATGCCCGCCTTGGCGGCGCTGTAGTTGGTCTGGCCGGCCATCCCGACCTTCCCGGAGATCGAGGAGACGTTCACGATCGCACCCCGGCGCTGCTCCCGCATGACGAGCGAGGCGGCGCGGGTGCCGTGCCAGGTGCCCTTGAGGTGGACGTCGATCACGGCGCCGAAGTCCTCCTCCGTCATCTTGCGCATGGTGGCATCCCGGGTGATGCCCGCGTTGTTCACCATGACGTCCAGCCCGCCGTGCTCCGTCACGCACCGATCGACCAGCGCCGACACCTCGGCGGCCGAGGTGACGTCGCACGCCACGGCGACCCCGCCGACCTCCTTGGCCGCCGCCCGCGCGGCGTCCAGGTCACGATCGCCGATCATCACGCGCGCGCCGTTCGCGGCGAACACCCGCGCCGTGGCCAGCCCGATGCCCTGTGCCGCGCCGGTGATCACGGCGCTCCGTCCCTCCAGCAGCCCCACGGATCCTCCTCGACTCGGGCGACTTCCGCCGTCATGCTCGCACGCCGCTACGGTGGGAGACCGAGGAGGCATGACCGTGCCCGAGCTGACCGAGGAAGAACGCGCCATCGTCGAGGTCGTCGCCGACTTCGTCGACCGGGAGGTACGCCCGGTCGTCCGCGACCTCGAGCACGCGAACACCTATCCCGAGCGCCTCATCGAGCGGATGAAGGAGCTGGGCGTCTTCGGGCTGGCCGTGCCCGAACCGTACGGCGAGGTCGCCGTTTCCAAGCGGTGCTACGTCCTCGTCACCGAGGAGCTGGCCCGCGGCTGGATGAGCCTGGCCGGGGCCTTCGGCGGTCACACGGTCGTCTCGCACCTGATCGGCGTCTTCGGCACCGAGGAGCAGAAGCGCCGCTACCTGCCCCGCATGGCGACCGGTGAGCTGCGGGCCACGATGGCGCTCACCGAGCCGTCCGGCGGCTCCGACCTCCAGGCGATCACGACCACCGCCCGGCGGGACGGCGATCACTACGTCGTCAACGGCGCGAAGATCTGGATCACCAACGCGCGCCGGGCGGGCCTCATCGCCCTGCTCTGCAAGACCGACCCCGAGGCGACGCCACGACACCGCGGCATCAGCATCCTGCTCGTCGAACCCGGACCCGGCCTGACCGTCTCCCGCGACCTGCCCAAGCTCGGGTACAAGGGCGTCGAGAGCTGTGAGCTGGCCTTCGACGACCACCGCGCGCCCCTCGACGCCGTGCTCGGTGGCGTGGAGGGCAGCGGATTCGCGCAGATGATGCGGGGCCTGGAGGTCGGCCGCATCCAGGTGGCCGCACGGGCGCTCGGCGTCGGACGCGCCGCGCTGGAGGACTCCCTGCGGTACGCCCAGGAGCGCGAGGCGTTCGGCCGGCCGATCTGGCAGCACCAGTCGATCGGCAACTACCTGGCCGACATGGCGACCCGGCTGCGGGCCGCGCAGTTGCTCACGCTCGACGCCGCCGACCGCCTGGACGGCGGCGAACGCTGCGACCTCGAGGCCGGCATGGCCAAGCTGTACGCGTCGGAGGCCGCGATGCGCATCGCCCTCGACGCCGTCCGCATCCACGGCGCGGCCGGCTACTCGACGGAATTCGACGTCGAGCGCTACTTCCGCGACGCCCCGCTCATGATCGTCGGCGAGGGCACCAACGAGATCCAGCGCAACGTCATCGTCAAGCAACTCATCGACCGCCACCGCCTCCCCTGACCTTCTCAACCGATTACGAGTCGCTGTTGACGCCGACGGTGCTCCTGGAACGATCGTTCATAGGGGTGGCAGCACGGACGCCACCCGACGAGACAACCGAGAGGAACCTGAAATGTCCGGTAACGCGAAGCGCTTCGACCAGCCGGGTGACGATGATGCGAACGCGTCGGTTCTCTGGTACGCAGCGCAGGAGTCTGGGCAGGTCGATGTCCAGGCCGGCGGCAACGGCAACAGCCACACGATCACGACGGTCAACGCAGGACAGACCGTCGCCGAGATCAAGGAGCAGGTGAGGGGGGCGCGGGGCTGAGCGTAGCCAGCTGACGCTCCGGTAGCCTCGGCCACCTGGCGCTCTGACAAGCAGACCAAGGCCCCGGGGAGCACTCTCAGCTCCCCGGGGCCTCTTCTTCTCGTTATGGAGGACGCTGACCACCGCAGGGAAGTGGCGAGGTCAGCGGCCAGCCAAAGACATCAGCACGGGCGCCGGGCGGGTGAGCCGGATCTGCTGCGGAAGGCGGCGCGGCGGGCTACTCGGCGGAGTTCGACGTCGAACGCTACTTCCGCGATGCCCCGCTCATGATCGTCGGCGAGGGCACCAACGAGATCCAGCGCAACGTCATCGTCAAGCAACTCATCGACCGCCACCGCCTCCACTGACCAACTTGCGCGCTCCTTCGCGCTCCGGACGGTTTCCGGCGTAAGGGACTAAACCAGATCAAAGACGGCGCGGTAAGCCACGTCGTCCTCATCCAATCAGGAGACAGCCAATGCTCGAGATCGAGGTCACCTACGCCACCATGAAGGTCGAGCTCAAGGCGAGCGCCCCGATCCCGCTCGACGTGCTGGAGGCATACAAGGCGGACGCGGGAGCACGCGAGTACATGCGGAACTGCGTGCGCGAAGCGCTGGACAGCTTCGGCGTCAAGGGCGTTTCGGCCCCTCAAGCTGGCGGTGTGGTCGACCCCCGATGGCGGCTCCGTCATCGTGGCCACGGGCACGTACACCGAGATCGTGGACCTGTGCGCCACCGCCGAGTAAGCAGGCCGAGGAACGCGCGAGCCTCGTCCAGCAGAGACCAGCCCCTGCCCACACGCAAGACGCGCAAGCGCTGGGCTGCTCGCATCTTCTCTTCTGGCATCACGGAATCAGTACAACACATAACTGGGTTACACAGGCACAATGAGGTGAGGCTTCCTCTGTTCAGCGGCGTAGTTCGCCGTATACCAGGTTCCCCTCGTCTGATCCACGTTGCGTGGAAAGGCGATCACGAACTCACTGCGGTCCACCATCCAACGATTCCGAAAGTGGTAAGCCTCGGTCGATGGATGACCCGGGTGTCGTAGTTCGATCAACTCGCTGAGCCGTCCCTTGTCCTGCGCAGTCGCTATCGCCTGGCGCGCTTCAAAGGGCTGATCGGCGAGCGTGCCGGGAGTCACCACAGTGATCTTCGATCTTGCCTTGGTCGCAAGCCAGAGAAGGGCAAGGGAATCAATGCCGATGGCACCTCCGATGTAGAAGTGCGTCGCCCCGTCGGCGAATGGCGCAAGGTACTCAGCGAATACCGCGTCGTACTCTCCGAGCGGCCGGTGTTCCGTCGTGCGGGTGCCTGTGATCGTTATCGCTGCGGGCATGCCGTACCTCCCACCACATGCCATCGGATGTCATCTGCCGTCCACACCGCCTCGCGGAGTTCCATCGACTCCATGACAGCTCAAGAAGCATCGCAGGAGGAGATCCCCGCCGGACTGAACCATGCTCAGAAGGTGGACCGGCTGGTTTATCTATGCCGGGAGCTGGCCAAGCGCGGGATCCGGGTCGAGATGAGCGATGCGCGGCCGGCGGTGACGGTGCGCTTAACTCTGACGGCGTCGCGGGTGTCGGTCGAGGTGGTCGATGGGGCGTTCGTGTGGCGCCGCGACGACTACGACAGGCACACCGCCGAGGACGTGGTCGGAGCGGCCGGCCGTATCGCCGACTACCTCAAGGCGCGTGCCGGGGACGGCCCGGCATGACCGGGTCACCACTTGTGGGCGCGTCACACCCGATCCCACAGCGTCTCGTCATGGACCCGGATCCTGCGTGGGTGATCTCGCGACGGTTCCCGGGCCTGGTGTTCTGGTTCGGCTGGTGCACCCGGTCCTGGTGGGCGTTGGTGCGAATTTCGGGCGGATGGCGGCTGGTGGAGGCGGCCGATGCGGATGACCTCACGCGTGCGGTGCTGGAGGCACAGAGCGGGGTGCGGCCTTGTGCGCAGAGGCCGCACCCCGTTGGCCGTTGTACGAGCTGATCAAGCGCTGCGAGATCCGTTAGGCGATGCGTTCGAAGACGGCGGCGAGGCCCTGGCCGCCGCCGATGCACATGGTCTCCAGGCCGTAGCGGGCGTCGCGGCGGCGCAGTTCGTACAGCAGGGTGGCGAGGATGCGGGCGCCGGTCGCGCCGACCGGGTGGCCGAGGGAGATGCCCGAGCCGTTGACGTTCAGCTTCTCGAGGTCGGCCTCGTCCAGGTCCCACTCGCGCAGGACGCCGAGCACCTGCGCTGCGAAGGCCTCGTTCAGCTCGATCAGGTCCATGTCGTCGAGGCTCAGCCCGGCGCGGCCGAGGGCCTTCTCGGTCGCGGGCACGGGGCCCAGCCCCATCAGGTGCGGGGGCACGCCGGCGACGGCCCAGGAGACCAGCCGGGCCTGGGGGGTCAGGCCGAGCGCGGTGGCCCGCTCCCGCGTCGTGACGAGGCAGACGGCGGCGCCGTCGTTCTGGCCGCTGGAGTTGCCCGCCGTGACGGTCGCGCCGTCGACGCGCATGACCGGCTTCAGCGTGGCGAGCCGGTCGAGGGTCGTGTCGGCGCGGGGGTGCTCATCCCGGTCGACGACCTGCACGCCCTTACGGTCGCGGACCTCCACGGGCACGATCTCGTCGGCGAACAGCCCCTTGTCCTGCGCGCGCACCGCCCGCTCGTGGGAGCGCAGCGCCAGCTCGTCCTGCTCCGTACGGCCGATCCCGTAGCGTTCGCGGACGTTCTCGGCGGTCTCCAGCATGCCGCCCGGCACGGGATACTGCTCCCCGCCCGCCGTGACACGGGCGCGGGCCAGCCGGTCGGTCAGCTTGATCTCCGGGCCGGGACGGCCCCAGCGCAGGTCGGTGGCGTAGTACTCGACGCCGCTCATGCTCTCCGTGCCGCCGGCGATGACCATGTCGCTCACGCCGGTCGCGACCTGCATCACCGCGTTGACGATGGCCTGCAGCCCGGATCCGCACCGCCGGTCCACCTGCACGCCGGCGACCTCGACCGGCAGACCCGCGTCCAGGGCGGCGACGCGGCCGATGGCGGGCGCCTCGCCGTTCGGGTTGCAGTTGCCGAGGATGACGTCGCCGATCTCCTGGGGGTCGACGCCGGTCCGCTCCACCAGCGCGCGGATCACCGTCACCGCGAGCTCCTGCGCGCTGACGTCCTTCAACGCCCCGCCGAACCGCCCCACCGGCGTACGAACCGGTGCACAGACCACAACCTCGCGCATGTCACCACTCCTCTCGCGATAACCCTACGTTTCAGGTCACGAGAGGGATCGCCGGGTCTTCCGGCAGGTGAGAACCTCAGCCGGCCTGGTCGCCGGGCGGCAGCTGCGGGCTCTCCTCCTCGGCCGTCTCGTGCGCGCCCACGCCGGTGCCGTGCTCGGCCGTCGCCTTACCGGCCGGGCGGTCGGCACCCTCGGCGGGTTCGGCGTTCCGCCCGGAGGCCATCTCCTCCGCCCGCGCGCTCTCGCTCGTGCCGACGCCCAGCGGGCTCCGCGCGTCCATGTCGGTCGACGGGACGCCCTCTTCCTCCTCCTCGGATGGGACGCGGCCCGGCCACTGCGGCTCGGGCGGAGGCGTCTGGAAGGCCTTGTCACCGGCCTGCCTCGTCTCCTCGCTCGCGGTGCCGACGTCGGGCGCGGAGCCGTGCTGCTCTTCGTCCTCGGGGAACCGGCCCGGGCGGTCGGCGCCCTCTGACTCCTTCACCGGGGAACCCCCCTTCTCCCATCACGGTCAGCAGATCCGGGGCAGCGGATCACCGACCAGCACATCGACGATGCGGGTGCCGCCGAACGCCGTCCGCAGCAGGACCAGCCCCGGCGGGTCCGCTCCGACCCGGCCGATCACGGCGGCCTCCGCGCCGAGCGGGTGGGAGCGCAGGGCGGCGAGCGCCGCGTCGGCGGCCGGCTCGGCCACGACGGCGACCATCCGGCCCTCGCAGGCGACGTACAGCGGGTCGATGCCGAGCAGCTCGCACGCTCCGCGCACGGCGGTGCGGACCGGGATGGCGTTCTCCTCCAGCACGACGGAGACCTTGGACGCCTCGGCCATCTCGTTGAGGATGGTCGCGACGCCGCCTCGGGTCGCGTCGCGCAGGAACCGGACCCGCCCGTCGGGGCAGGCGTCCAGCAGCGGCCCGGTGAGCTCGCTGAGCGGCGCGGTGTCGGAGGTCAGGTCGGCCTCGATGTCGAGCTCACCCCGCGCCAGCATGATCGTGATGCCGTGCTCGCCGATGGGGCCGGAGACGATCACGACGTCGCCGGGCCGGGCCGCGGACACGCTCAGCGTCGCGTCACGGTCGAGCACGCCGATGCCGGTCGTGTTGATGTAGCAGCCGTCGCCCTTGCCGCGCTGCACGACCTTGGTGTCGCCGGTGACGATGTTGACGCCCGCCCGCTCGGCCGCCGTCGCCATCGACTCGGCGATGCGCCGCAGGTCGGCGATCGGGAAGCCCTCTTCGAGGATGAACCCGGCGGACAGGTGCCGCGGCCGGGCCCCGCACATCGCCAGGTCGTTCACCGTGCCGTTGACGGCCAGGTCGCCGATGTTGCCGCCGGGGAAGAACAGCGGCGTCACCACGAACGAGTCGGTGCTGAAGGCGAGCCCGTTCACGGTCGCGCCGTCCTCGAGAGGCTCCAGCAGCGGGTTGCGGAACGCCTCCATGAACACCGCCTCGATCAGGTTGTGCGTGGCCTTGCCGCCGGCGCCGTGGCTGAGGTTGATGTACTCCTCCCGGACGCGCGCCTTCCGGTGCCGGGCCCGCTCGATCCGCTCGAGGACCTGCGCCTCCCGGTCCCCGGGGACCTCCCGTACGGGCCCCGCCCGTGGCCGCTCGTCCCGTACGGCCGCGCCCGGTCGCTCGTCGCGTGCGGCCGCTCCCGGCCGCTCGTCGTTCATCGCGTCGTCGCCTCCTTCACCCGCTCGCGGGCGAACCGGCCGTAGTTGTAGTACGCCGCGCAGGCGCCCTCGGACGACACCATGCAGGTGCCGATCGGCGTCTCCGGCGTGCACGCGGTGCCGAAGACCTTGCACTCCCACGGCTTGAGGACGCCCTTGAGCACCTCGCCGCACTGGCAGGCCTTCGGGTCGGCCACCCGGCTGCCCGGGATCTCGAAGATCCGCTCGGCGTCGAAGGCGGCGTACCGTTCCCGCACCCGCAGCGCGGAGTGCGAGATGAAGCCCAGGCCACGCCACTCGAAGTACGGGCGCAGCTCCATGACCTCGTTGATCGCCATGAGCGCCCGGCGGTTGCCGTCGTACGGGACGACGCGGGAGTACTGGTTCTCCACCTCGCTGCGGCCCTCGGCGAGCTGCAGCAGGATCATGTAGATCGACTGGAGCACGTCCAGCGGCTCGAACCCGGACGTGACCAGCGGTTTGCCGTAGTCGCGGGCGATGAACTCGTACGGCCGGCAGCCGATGATCGTCGAGACGTGGCCCGGCCCGATGAACCCGTCCAGGCGCAGGTCGGGCGAGTCGAGGATCGCCTTGATCGCCGGGATGATCGTCACGTGGTTGCAGAAGATCGAGAAGTTCTCGATCCCCTCGGCCTTGGCGCGCAGCACGGTCATCGCGGTCGACGGCGCGGTGGTCTCGAAGCCGATGGCCATGAAGACGACCCGCCGGTCCGGGTTCTGCCGGGCGACCTTGAGGGCGTCCAGCGGGCTGTAGACCATGCGGATGTCGGAGCCCTCCGCCATCGACTCGAAGAACGAACCGCGGCCGCCCGGCACCCGCATCATGTCGCCGAACGAGGTCATGATCACGTCAGGCTGCTCGGCGATGTGGATCGCGTCGTCCACCCGGCCCATCGGGATCACGCAGACCGGGCAGCCCGGCCCGTGCACCAGCGTGATCGTCTCGGGCAGGTAGTCCTCCAAGCCGTGCTTGTAGATGGTGTGCGTGTGGCCGCCGCACACCTCCATGAACTTGTAGCGCCGGCCCGGCTCGCACAGCGAGGCGATCTTCGCGGCCAGGGCCTGCGCCTTCTCCGCGTCGCGGTACTCGTCCACGAAGCGCATCGGGGCTCACCCCTTCTCGATCGTCGAGTCGCGCAGGGCGGCCATCTCATCGGCGTACGCCTGGCCGATTCCCTCGAGGAAGGCCAGCGCCGCCTTCGCCTCCTCCTCGTCGATCTTCGACAACGCGAAGCCGACGTGGATGAGGATCCAGTCGCCGGGCGCGAGGTGCTCGCCGTCCAGCAGGCCGATGTTGATCGCGCGCCGGACGCCGCTCACGTCCACCTTGGCGAGGTCAGGCCGATCCGGAAGGATCTGCACGATCTCGCCGGGAATTCCCAGGCACATGTGCCGCCTCCACCAACTCGATTGACTCGAGGACGAGCTCGTCGCCGCCCTCGATCGCCAGGTCGGTCCCGCCGCACGCGGGGCACACCGCCACGAGGCCGTCCGACGTCGTGGTCCGGTCGCACCGGCCGCAGGTCAGCCGGACCGGGTCCACGATCAGCTCCACGTGCGCGCCGTCCGCCACCGTCCCGTCGGCGGCCAGCGCGAACGCCTGGTCGAGGGCGTCCGGGCTGATCCGCAGCAGGACCCCCGCCCGTACGCGCGCCCGCCGCACCGGACGGCCGTCCGCGCGCCGCTCCACGGCCGCCAGGACCGCCTCAGCGATTCCGAATTCATGCATGTGGGCTCCTCACATTCGCCGGATCTTCAGGTAGCGCTTGATGTCGGGCAGCGACTGGACGAACAGGAACGTCAGCCCGGTCAGCGCTCCCGCCACCGCGGTGCCGAGAAGCAGGCGTTTCATCACTGATCACCCCTCCTTCCGGTCGAGGGCTCCACGTCGGAGACCAGTTCTTCGTGGATCAGGTCGAGGACGAGGTCGGCGGCCGGGGCGACCGCATCGGCCACCGGGGGGCTCAGATCCATGCCGGGGGAGGTGTCGGCGGGCTCGCAGCCGACGAGGAGGACTTGTCCGGTCGTGCCGTCCAGCGTCGCGGCCAGGGCCAGCACGGCCTCAGGCGTCATGTCGTGCGCGTCGACGGAGCCGTCCGCGACGTCGCCGGGGGCGGGCCGCAGCACGTAGAGCGTGCCGGGCGGGCCGCCGCGGGGCACCGCGTCGATCAGGATCGTGGCGGCGTATCCGCCGGTCAGCTCGTACGCGAGGTGGATGCCGCCGATGCCGAAGTCGGTGACCGTCACGCCCTCGGGCAGGACCATGCCGGTGAGCCGGCGGGCGACCACGCTGCCGAACCCGTCGTCCCCGAGGAAGATGTTGCCGCAGCCCGCGACCAGGATCGTCATGAGCCGCCTCCCGGTCCGGCGCCTCCCGGTCCGGCATCTCCCGGTTCGGCGTCGCCGGGCAGGGGCTCCACCTCGTCCGGGGCGAAGTAGCGGAACCTGCCCTGCGCACGCGCCAGGTCGGCGCCGGGGTCGTCCTCGAGCGTCACCGCGAGGTACCGGACGCCGTCGACGTCCTCGAAGACGGCCTCGACCAGGGCCGCGCGCCCCGCCAGGAACATGTCGTGCGCGTCCGCCCGCCGCCGGCCCGGCCGGAGCCGTACGCGGCTGCCCCGGGCGACGCGGACACCGGAGACGACCACGCTGTCGGTCTCCGGCGCCACGCTCCGGTCCGCCCCGGGGTTCCACCAGGGCGGTTGCCCCTCGGACGGGGCGGCCTCGGGCCGGGTGACCTGCCGGATGGCGCCGTGCAGCCGCTCCATCAGCTCCGGCGGGAGGCCGCCGACGCGTTCGATCAGCTCGGCGGCGCGCGGGTCGGTCGCCCGCGCCTCCGCCCGTTCCCGGTCGGTGAGGGTGAGGGTGCGCAGGCTGAGCAGCTCGTCGATCTCGGTCGAGTCGAACAGCGGCCCTGGGCTCTCCGGCGCGATCGCCGGATGGTCGTACAGGATGATCGGCGCGGACAGCACGACGTCGTGCTCGCCCGGCTCGCCCGCGAGCACCGGCCAGGTGTGCCGGTTCCGGCAGCCCGCCGCGGCCGGGGCCGCCCACTCGGGCGGATCGATCAGTGAGATGAAGTCGCCGCCGCTCAGTCCGATGATGAGGTGGGTGGCGAGCAGTGAACGCCGCAGCGCCTGCTCGCGCGGCGCGCTCGCGTCCGCCCAGCCGTGCGTGTTCGCGACCGTGACGCGGAGCCGGGTCAGTCCGTACGGTCCGGGCAGCCGCTCGGCCCGGACCCGCAGGGCGGCGCGCAGGGACAGGTGGTCCAGGACGACGTGACCGCGCTGCTCTCCCCGCGCGTCCGTGATCGGCTCCGTCGCCCGCTCCCCGCACACGCCGATCACGATGGTCCGTTCGACGCCGATGACGTCCCCGAGGCGGAGCACGACCTCCGCCTCGCGTTCCGCCGCGTCCTCGTAGGTCAGGTACGTGGCGTCGCCGACGGTGAGACCCGTCACCGGCTGGAACCGGCCGCCCACCGCCTCCTCGACGGTCCGGGTCCGCAGGTGGAGAAAGCGGAGCAGCACCCGGAGTTCGGCCTCCGGGTCGGCGGTCAGCAGGCACTCGGTCACGCTCGCCGACGGTTCGGCGGTCGCCGGGTAACCGGGCGGCACGAGCACGCCGAACTGCCAGCGCACGCGGTTCTTGGTGGCCGAGGCGCGGTACGGGTACAGCAGGTAGCCCTCGTAGAGGATCGCGTCGGCGACCTGCCGGGCCCGGTCCATCGCCGGGTGGGGCGGCGTGTCGGCGGGTTCGTGTCGCCTCATCGGTCTCCGGCCTCCTCGAGCAGCCGTTCGACGGTCTCGTCCCAGGTCGCCAGCGCGCGGGCGGACTTGTAGCGCAGGAGACCCCGCAGGGTGTCCCGGCGCAGCCGCAGCCAGCCGGTGCCGGGGAAGTACAGGTCCATCACCTCGCGCCACAGCGCCACGGGCAGCCGGTAGCGCGCCTCGCGGTCCCAGGGCACCGGCGTGACCTCGAAACCGTGCTCCGTCCGGCAGAACACGGTGCCGCTGAACAGCAGCAGCAGCGGGATCTCCCCGTCCTCCAGCGAGGCGAAGTACTTGCCCGCGGCGACCTCGAGGTCGTACCCGCAGGGCACCGGCACGTCGACGTCGGTGCTCCCGGTGAACGGCGGAACCGTGACGGAGAGGGTGGCGAGCTGCATCGCCCGGACCGTGTCGCGCCAGCGGGCGACGGGGCCGAACAGGTCGCCGAGCAGCTCCGCCTCGCCCGTCGTGTACTGCCGCCGCGCGGGCTCGATCCGGATCTGGCAGCGCAGCGCGATGGCGTGTACGCCGCCGGGCGTGTCGTCGGTGATGCGCAGCCGCAGGACGAGCGTCGGGACGGCGGCGTACGGGTCCGCCTGCGCGCCCACGCACGCGAATTCCGGGGCGCAGGGGAACCGCGGATCATCCATCGCCCGCCTCCTCCGGGAGGACCTCACGGGCGCGACCACGAAGCGCGGCGAAGTAGTCCTCGATCGCCTCCCACGCCTCCTGGCCGCCGGCGAAGCCGCGCCAGTGCAGCCGTACGATCCCGACCAGCTCGTAGCAGGCGTCGATCGGCACGAGGTAGCAGGCGAACCGGTCCTCGGCGGCCCGGTCGACCAGCAGGGCCTCGACGTCGGGCCGTACGCCGGCGAGCGCCGGGTTGGCGGCGAGCACGCGATCCCAGGTGCCGAGGGGGAGCTGCGACTCGGTGGCGCCGCCGGGGCTCGGGTAGAAGGCGACGTTCCGGCCGAGCGTGGAGTTGTGGAAGAAGAAGGCCATGCGGACGGGGATCTGGAGCTCGTCCCAGTCGGCGGCCGACATCCGGAAGTCCCGGGTGTGGAGGTAACGGTCGGGCACCGAGCGGAACCGCCCCCGGCCCGCTCCGTCCTGGGTGAACAGCAGGTGGCAGGGCGAGCACGTGCACAGCAGCGCGCGGGACTCCAGGTTCACGACGTGGCCGTGCCCGTCGCCGAAGGGCTCGGCGCACAACTCGCAGCGCTCCACGTCCGCGGCCGGAGGCTCGCGGAACCGGCGGAGTCCGCCCCAGGTCACCGGACCGCCTCCTCCGGCACCGGGCAGGGACCGGGCGGCGTACGGGGCCGGGGGCCGATCTGGAGCAGCCGGGGCCCGGGCTCCGGCTCGGGGACCAGGCCCTCGACGTCGACGCGCGAGACCTCCGGGGCCGCGCCGGCGATGGCGCGCTCGATGGCCTGGGTCACGGTGACCCGCGAGGACGGGCAGCCGTGGCACGTCCCCTCCAGCCGCAGCCGTACGACGCCCTCCGCGTCGACGCCGAGCAGCTCCACACCGCCGTCGTGCAGGCCGAGGTACGGGCGCACCTGGTCCAGCGCGGCGCGGACCCGCTCCTCCGCCGTCAGCGGGTGCAGGTCGTGGAGGACCAGCAGGCCGGAGACGAGCTCGTCCGAGGCGAGCCGGCGCAGTGTCTCGGCCGCGTCCGTCTCGGTGACGATCTCCATGACGCGTTCGAGCCCGGCGCCGTACAGGCCGACCACGGAGCGCAGCAGCTCCTCGACCTTCGCCGCGGTCGCGGCGTCGCCGAGCCGGCCGAGCTCGGCCAGCAGCGCGTCCACCCGGTCGCCCGTCGCGCGGACGTCGTACGTGCCCGGCATGTCGGCCCCCCTCTCCGCGACCTGCCGGCTCCGGTCACAACGGACCGAAGGCGTGTGGACTGTGCAGTGTGCGCAGCTCCTTGCCCTTGCCGAGGTACATGTGCACGCCGCAGGGCAGGCACGGGTCGAAGCTGCGGACGGTCCGCATGATGTCGATGCCCTTGAACGTCTCCGGTGGGTTCTCCTCGAAGATCGGGGTGTTCTGCACCGCGTCCTCGTACGGTCCCGGCGTCCCGTAGGAGTCGCGGACGCTGGCGTTCCACGGCGTCGGCGGGTACGGGTGGTAGTTGGCGATCTTGCCGTCCCTGATCACCATGTGGTGGGACAGGACGCCGCGGACGGCCTCGGTGAAGCCGCAGCTGATCGCCTCGTCCGGCACGGTGAACGGCGACCAGGTCTGCGTGTGCCCCTGCCGGACCTCGTTCATGGCCTGCTCGCAGAAGTACAGCGCACACGCGGCGGAGTACGCCTGGAAGTAGGTGCGGGCCCGGTTGCGCTCGATCGCGTTGGACAGCGGTTCGCCGTTCCACTGCGGGATCCGCCACTCGAACGTCGTCTCCGGCAGCGTCGCCGTCTTCGGCAGGTTGATCACCACGCTGTGGCCGGTCGACCTGACGTAGCCGATGTCCAGCAGCCCGGACAGCGCCGTCGACCAGAGCCGCGCGAGCGGCCCGCCGCCGGTGTCGAGCGCCAGCAGGTTCTCCCCGTCGAACCAGCGCGGCGACATCACCCAGCTGTACTTGTTCTTGAAATCGCGCTTCTGCGGCTTCGGGATCGTGTGCTGGTTCCACGGGTGCCTGATGTCCACCGGGTTGCCGAGCGGGTCGGTCCGCACGAACGGCTCCTGGTCCGCCCAGTCGTCGTAGTACGAGCTGCCGAGCAGGATCCGGATGCCGAGGTTGATGTCGACCAGGTCGTTGGTGATCAGGCTCCCGTCGACGATCACGCCCGGGGTGACGAACATCCGCCGGCCCCAGTCGGACATGTTCTCGTACCGGAAGTCGCAGTGCTCCGGGTCGTTCAGGCTCCCCCAGCAGCCGAGCAGCACCCGCCGCCGGCCCACCTCCTGATAGCCGGGCATCGCGTCGTAGATGAAGTCGAACAGGTCGTCGTGCATGGGAACGACCCGCTTCATGAACTCCACGTACTTGGTGAGCCGGGTGAGGTAGTCGGTGAACAGCTGGATCGTCGCGACCGTGCCGACGCCGCCCGGATACAGCGTGGACGGGTGGACGTGCCTGCCCTCCATCAGGCAGAACATCTCCCGCGTCGTACGGCTCACGGCCAGGGCCTCGCGGTAGAAGTCCCCTTCGAGAGGGTTCAGCGAGCGCATGATGTCGGCGATCGTGCGGTAGCCGTGCTCGCCGGCGTGCGGAGCCTCGGTGCGTTCGGCCTGGGCCAGCACGCCCGGGTTGGTCTCGCGGATCATCTTCTCGCAGTAGTCGACCCCGACCAGGTTCTCCTGGAAGATGTTGTGGTCGAACATGTACTCGGCGGCCTCGCCGAGGTTGATGATCCACTCGCCGAGGGCCGGCGGGCGCACGTCGTAGGCCATGTTCTGCGCGTACACCGAGCAGGTGGCGTGGTTGTCGCCGCAGATCCCGCAGATCCGGCTCGTGATGAAGTGCGCGTCGCGCGGGTCCTTGCCCTTCATGAAGATGCTGTAGCCCCGGAAGATCGACGAGGTGCTGTAGCACTCGGCGACCTCCCGGTTGGCGAAGTCGACCTTGGCGTAGATGCCGAGGCTCCCGACGATGCGGGTGATCGGGTCCCACGCCATCTCGACGAGGTTGCGCTCCCGCTGCTCGGCGGGCTTCGCGCGCTGCGGTGCGGTGGTCATGGGATCACCTCCAGGGCGGCTCGTAACCGGTGAGCAGGGCGCGGCCCTTCTGCCGCCACCTCGGCTCCTTGTCGACGGTGTCGAGAGTGATCTTTCGCAGCCTGCGGATGGCCTTCCCGTACAGGCTGCTGGTCCCCGAGGAGACCCTGGCGCCGGGCGGCTCGTCCATGAACGGCATGAACTTGTCCGGGAAGCCGGGCATCGTGCAGGCGATGCAGATGCCGCCGACGTTCGGGCAGCCGCCGACGCCGTTGATCCAGCCGCGCTTGGGCACGTTGCACTTCACGACCGGGCCCCAGCAGCCGATCTTGACCAGGCACTTCGGCGAGCCGTACTCGGTGGTGAACTGGCCCTGCTCGTAGTACCCGGCGCGGTCACAGCCCTCGTGGACGGTCTGGCCGAACAGCCAGGTCGGGCGGAGCATCTCGTCGAGCGGGATCATCGGCGCCTGCCCGGCGACCTGGTACAACAGGTACGTGATGGTCTCCGCCAGGTTGTCCGGGTGGACCGGGCAGCCCGGCACGTTCACGATCGGCAGACCGGCCTTCGACTTCCAGTCCCAGCCGAGGTAGTCGGCCACGCCCATCGCACCGGTCGGATTCCCGGCCATGGCGTGGATGCCGCCGTACGTCGCGCAGGTGCCCGCGGCGAGGAGGGCCGTCGCCTTCGGCGCCAGCCGGTCCAGCCACTCGCTGGTGGTCATCGGCTGGCCGGTCTCCGGGTTGTTGCCGAAGCCGCACCAGTAGCCGTCCAGCTTGATCGACTCGTTCGGGATGGACCCCTCGACGACCAGGACGAACGGCTCGAGCTCACCGCGCTCGGCCTTGAAGAACCACTCGATGAACGTGTCGGCCCCCTGCATCGGCCCGCACTCGAAGTCGATCAGCGGCCAGTGCACGGCGACCTTGGGCAGCCCGGGCAGCGCGCCGAGCACGATGTCCTCGATGCTGGGCTGCGTCGCGGCGGTCAGGGCGACCGAGTCGCCGTCGCAGCTCAGCCCCGCGTTGATCCACAGGATGTGGACGACCGGTTCCTCCGTCGCCTCGGGTTCGGCCGTCGGTGGTGCGGTCGGCGCCGTCATGTCGTCGCCTCCTGGACTGAGAGCGCCCCGAGGGCGTGCTGCGTCAGCTCCCACAGGACGTGGTAGACGGTCGTCTGCGCCTCCTGGATGCGGTGCACGGACGACGACGGGATCACGAACAGGTAGTCGAGGGACTCCAGCTCGGCCAGCCTGCCCCCCTGGTAACCGGCCAGCGCGATCGTCAGCATGCCGCGCCGCGCCGCCTCCTCGACCGCCCGGATGACGTTCGGCGACCCGCCGCTCGTCGACAGGCCCAGCGCGATGTCGCCCGTGCCGCCCAGCGCGGCGAGCTGGCGAGCGAACACCACCTCGAAGCTCACGTCGTTGGACAGCGCGGTCAGCACCGCCACGTCATTGGTCAGGCACAGCGCGGGCAGGGCCCGCCCGCGCGGCGGATACGAGAACGCCTCGGCGACCTCCTGGGCGTCGGTGCTGCTGCCCCCGTTGCCGAACGTGAACAGCCGGCCGCCCATGGCGAACCGCTTGGCCATCGCCTCGGCGCACTCGGCGAGCAGCACCCCCGACCGCTCGGCGACCTCCCGCCGCAGGGCGACGATCTCGTTCGCCTTCTCCGCGGTCGACCGGCCGACCTCCGCCAGGACGTTCTCCAGCTCGGACTCTCCCGCGTACAGGAAGGGGTACAGCTCCTGCATCCCCTCCGGTGGCTCACTCCCGGTCATGGACCCTCCTTCGTCGGAGGTGCGCCTCTGCCGGCCTCCGCGCGTGTGACCACCGCGATGGCCTCTTTCGCGTGGACCAGGATCGTGTCGCCGACGGCCGCGTCGACCAGCGCGACGCTGACCTCCTCATGCGCGCCGCCGCCGACGTCCGCGACCGCGAGGCCGTCCTCGAGCAAGCGCACCACCGTGACGGGCACGGCCTCGTCGGAGCAGGTGACGCATACCTCCTCCGAACACGGGCCGCGCTCGGTCACCCGATCACCTCCGGGCCGAGCAGGCCGGGCTGCTCGAAGAACACGTGAACGAGCTCCCACAGGATGTGGTACGTCGTCACGTGGATCTCCTTGACGACCGCCGGGTCGTCGCTCTGCGCGGTCAGCAGGTGGTCGACCGCCGGGCTGCCGGCCAGCATGCCGCCGTCCCCGCCGGTCAGCGCGACCGTGAGCAGCCCCAGCTCATGGCCTGCCTGCAGGCCGCGAAGGACGTCCACGCACTGCCCGTCGGCGGAGATCCCCAGGACGATGTCCACCGGCGTGCCCCACTGGCGCACCTGGTGGGCGAAGACCTCGCAGAAGCCCTCGTGGCGGGCCACCCCCGTGATGGCCGCCGCGTCGTTGCTGACCGCGAGGGCGGGCAGCGCCCGCTTGCCCACGATCACGGGGTGCATGAACTCCACGGCGACGTGCGCCGCGTCCGTGCCCGCCCCGCCGTTGCCGAACGCGATGAGCTTGCCGCCACGATGAAAGCGGACCGCCATGTCCTGGCAGGCCCGCGCCACTCGCTCGCAGTCCTCGGCGAGCATCCGACCGGCCGTCTCACGCCTTGCGAACGCCTGACCGACCCGTTCCATGGGTGGTGTCACAGTCATGTGCACGCTCCATTTCGGATCTGTCTAGTCACGCTATGTCCATGTGGTTCTGGGGCAACACCCTGTGACGCACAACCAGGGGTAAAGCCTGGTCGCGCCGAGTAACTTCTCGGCGACGACCATCGCGGAAATGTTTCAGGGGCCCCACGCCGCGGGCAACGAGCGACGCGGGGCCCCACCTCTCCGTATCAGCCTCGACGGGCGATGAGCGGGCGCATGGTGTCGGCGTCGCCGACGGCACCGGTGACCCATGTCCCGCCACCGGGGACGGCGGCCGCTCCGAAGAGTGACGCGGTGCCCGTGGCCGGTACCCCGTCGGCGGTCCAGCGCTCGCCGGTCCACCGCAGCACGGACATCGCGTACTCCGAGACGCCGGGGGAGAAGGTGTCGCCGACGGCCGTCAGCCGTCGGCGGTCGGCCGAGAGGTCGGCAGAGAGGTCGGCCACCTCACCGGGTCCGGCAGGGGTGGGTGTGCTGGCCCACGCGCGGCCGTTCCAGTGCATGAGGAGCGGATTGCGGATCGCGTCTCCGCTGAACGTGGACTTGGTCCAGCCGCCCACCCATACGTCACCGGTGCTCAGGACGCGAACGGTCTGGACCCGTTTCGTCCACTCGTCGGTGGCGGGTTCGGGCAGCCGCTTCCAGGAGCCGCCGTCCCAGTGCAGGAGGAGAAGCCGCTCCGGGCGCTGATCGTCGTCGGTGTAGTCGGTGCCCGCGACCCACACGTCGTTCGATCCTCGGGCGTCCACCCCCTTGAGAGCGAAATGATCGCCGAGGCCGGGCAGTGGGACGTCGTGCCACTGGTCGCCGTCCCAGCGCTGGACGATGCCGTGCTCGACCCCGGTCTGGTTGTCGTACGTCCCGCCGACCATCCACGCCTCGTCCGGCCCGACCGCCTTGACGGCTCCGGTGGCGGTCTGCTGGGCGCCTGTCGGGGCGAACGGTACGGTGCTCCAGCCGCGGCCGTCCCAGTGAAGAAGGCCGCAGTCCGCGGAGGCCCACGCGTCCTCCGGGCCCGAGGCGCTGACGTGTTCTATCCGGCCGAGGTCGGGCACCGGCGCCTGCCGCCACGTGCGCCCGTCCCAGCGCAGCATCAGTGAGGGAAAGGCCGTCGCCTCGTAACAGTCATCGGCCGTCGACCGGACGTGTGCCACGTCCTCGGAGTCCGCCGGACCGACGTGGTCGCGGGAAGCGAGGCCGGTCCCGTCGCCGACCTGGAAGCCCCCGGCCCACGCGCTGTCCCTGCCGGTCGCCGCGACGCTCACGACGTTCGCGCGTCCCCGCACCGGCACGTCGTACCGCTGCCAGGTGGAGGCGGCCTTGGTCGTGACAGGAGTCGAGGCCGCTGATGCGGCGGGTGCCGCACCGACCAGGGCCGCCAACGCGCCGGCGACCGCGGCCGACCGGTTGATACGTGCCTTCATTCCGACCTCACCGCTGCCCTGCGCGATCGACGACCTTCACGGTGAGCCGGGTGAGGGACTTCGTGACGGCCCCCACGGGGAGCCCCTTCCACTTGGGGTCCACACCGTTGATCTTCGAGATCGGCGCGTTGTGGCCGTTGTTGACGGTCCGCTGCCCGACCATCTGATACGTGGTCGGGTCGAGGAGGAACTGTTCGCCGTAGCCGTGTGTCACCGCGATGGCGGGACGGCCGGCGCCGTCCTCGACCTTTTGCACCGTGACGCCGGGGATTGTGGCGATGACGCGATACAGGGCGGCCTGGGTCTTGGGCCCCATGCCGACCGGGGTGCTCCAGATCCACTGCGCCGCGGTTCCGAAGGCCTCCCCGTCACGCGTCGGGTAGCGCCAGTCGCTGCGGTTCTCCGCGTCGACATCCTTGTAGATCTTCGTGCGCAGCGCGTTGGGGTCCGTCGGAAGCGACGCGAGCGCCCGGTACTTCTTCTGGCCGTACCGCGAAACGGGGACCTTAGAGGAGAAGTAGACGAGTTTTCCGTTCTGCAGTTCGGCGGTCTTCGCACCGTCGAACCGTGCCCAGTCCTCCCTGACCACATGCTGCGTGCCGGCGTCGGTGCCGATGCCGTACTCCAGCATCTTCTCGTACAGCCACTGGTTCATGCGGGGGATCGGCTGCGGGCGGGTCTCCGCGGCCCGGGCGGCCTTGCCGAGCACCTCCGACGCGCTCGCCAGGCGCACTGCCGGCGCCTGCGTCGTGGTGGTGCCGCCCGAACCGAGGGTCAGGACCCCGGCGGTGACGGCGGCGGCGGTCACCGCGGCGACCGCCGCCGCGTTGCGGGCGCGGTGCCGGAACCGCATCCGGCGGCCACGCCGTACGCCCCCGTCGACCAGGGCGCTCACCTCCGGCTCGATGCCTCCCGCCACTCGGTGCATGGCCTGGGCCAGCCGTCGCTCCTCGACATCCATCACGTGTTCTCCCCTTGGTCCTTCGAGTGGATCGTTCCTGCGATACGCCCGTGCCATGGCCCCGTCACCGGATGAGCACGTCGAGTTCGTCGCCGAGCGCTTCGCGGAGCCTGGCGAGGGCCCGCATGCTCCGGTTTCGTACGGCACCGGAACTCAGCCGGAGAAGGGCCGCGACCTCCTCGACGCTCTGGTCCTCCCAGTAGCGGAGCACCAGCACGGCGCGGTCCTGCGCGGAAAGCCGCGCGAGCCCGTTCAACAGCGTCAGGCGAAGTGCCTGATCGGAGTCGGCGGCCGCGGTGTCCGGCAGCCGCTCTCTCGGCGTCTCCCCGTTGCTGCGTTTTCGGGTGTGAGAAAGGTAGGTCCGCAGCAGTACCTTGCGGGCGTAGGCCGCCGGGTTCTCGGCGCGTTGCACGCGCCGCCATGACGCGTAGAGCTTGCCCAGCGTGGTCTGCACCAGGTCCTCGGCCAGGTGCCAGTCGTCGCACAGCAGGCAGGCGGTGCGAAAGAGCGAGGCACTGCGGGTGGCGGCGAACTCCTGGAAACCGTTCGGGTCTTTGGCCATCGGGCCTTCCTCGGCGTCGTCCGTTCGTCTTCTACTCCCCAGACGCCGCGACGCCGCAGGCGCGTCACACCGACAACGCCGCCGGACAAGAAACGATCCCCTCGGCTCCGGTGAGAAAGCCGAGGGGATCGTGAGATCGATCGTGGACGGATGGTCGCCGCCACCCGCGAGTCAAAGATCCAGGTGACGACGGAGGGCGGTGTCGAGCAGCCTGAGCGTGGGCAGCGGGACAGTGCCGACGTGTTGTCGCAATCGGCCCGGGGCGATCGAGCGCACCTGCTCGGCCTGGGCCTTCGAGTCGGTCCTTAGCCCACAGTCCGATGCGGAAAGGAGGACCTGAAACGGGTAAATTCGTGCAACATTGGACGTCACCGGCACGACGGTGATCACCCCACGGCCGGTGCGTTCTGCGGCTCGATTGGCGGCGTCGTTGCTGACGATCACCGCGGGTCGGAGCTTGTTCGCCTCGGATCCCTGCGCCGGTTCGAGATCGACGAGGTAGACGTCACCTCGACGCATCGGCTATGCCGTCTGCGGAGGTCCGGTCCCACAACTCGGTTTCGCGGTTGTAGTCCGGCTCCTGCCAAGCAGCCGCATAAGCGTCTTCAAGAGTCGACGACCGAAGCAGCCCGATGGCCTCGTGGAGCACGGCGGACCTGGACTTCGCCCCGGTCTGCGCGGCGTACTCGTCGATGAACGCGACATCCTCGTCCGGGAGGCTCACACCTACCTTCATGCTTCGCATCGTACCTGTATTCACACTTCACTTCCAAAGTCTGGTGGGAACTTCGGGTGCTCCTACTGGAACGCCGTCGTGGTGAGGGCCGTTTCGGAGGCGAGGGTGAAGTCGGGGTCGATCTGGGTGGCGAGGTCCTGGCCGGTGGCGGCGTTCGCCCAGGCGAGGGCGTTCTTGAGGTGGAACTCGATCGCCTGGCGGGTGAACTTCGGCCAGTCCTTCGCGCGGGCGTCGACCGCCGCCCGGATGGTGGCGAGCGCCGCCCGGTCGTGCTCCTCCAGGTCGCCGAGGTGGAACGGACGTCCTTGCTCCATCGCGCGTACGGCGCCGGACTGGCCGACGCAGCACAGCAGGTCCGCGCCGACGTGCTCGCGCAGGAAGGCGACGTCGTCGGGGCCGTGCACCTTGTTGCCGATGACCTTCAG
Organism: Actinoallomurus sp. NPDC052308; assembly: GCF_040679195.1. Taxonomy (NCBI): domain Bacteria; kingdom Bacillati; phylum Actinomycetota; class Actinomycetes; order Streptosporangiales; family Thermomonosporaceae; genus Actinoallomurus; species Actinoallomurus sp. NPDC052308. The sequence goes on from NZ_JBFAUM010000005.1 coordinate 56,777, forward strand.
CGCCACGTCGTAGTCGGCGGCGTACTCGGTCCACTGGCGGTAGACCGCGACCCCCTTCCTGGTCGGCTCGGCGACCAGGAAGGTCAGGTCGAAGCGCGTGAACATCCCGGAGGCGAACGACTCCGCCCCGGCCGTGCAGTCGACGACGGCGTACTCGCCGCGCCCGTCGACCAGGTGGTTGAGGTACAGCTCGACCGCCCCGGTCTTGGAGTGGTAGCAGGAGACGCCCAGGTCCTCCTCGGTGAAGGGCCCGGTCGCCATCAGCGTCGCGCCGGCGGCCTCGACCGAGAGCCGGGAGTGGATCGGGTCGTCGCCGCCGATCCGGAGCAGCCGCGACCCGCGGCCCGGCGGCGTGGTCTTCACCATCGCCGCCGCCGAGGAGATCCGCGGGTTGGTCCCCCGGAGGTGGTCCTTGATCTCGGGCAGGCGCGCGCCCATCGCCGGGATCGCGGCGGCGGCCTGCTCGGACAGGCCCAGCGCGACGCCGAGGTGCTGGTTGATGTCGGCGTCGACCGCCACGACGGGCGCCCCCTCCGCCGCCAGGTGACGGACGAACAGGGACGACAAGGTCGTCTTGCCGCTGCCGCCCTTGCCGACGAACGCGACCTTCATGGGTTCCTCCCGGTGCAGCCGGTCTATCGCCTCTCGTGTCGCTCGGCGTCGCCGCGTGAGCACGGGGCGCGACCGGGTCTTGTGCTGCCGATCGTAGCGGAAACGAAAATCATTTTCGCTGTCGATCCGGATACTCGGCGTGACCGGCGACGCTCAGGCGCGGCAGACCGTGCCGGCCGCGGGCGCCTGGCCGGTGAGCAGGTAGTCGACCTCGTGCGTGCGGGCTCAGGAGGAGTTGTAGAGCGCGGTGTGCCCGTCCCCGTCGTAGGTCAGCAGCCGGCTGTGGCCACGGTGACGGACGAACGCTTCATCGAAACTCCACTACACGGGGGATCGAGGGCGTCAATGATCATTCCGATTCCCGGGTCGGCGGGCGTCGGCCGCCGGGAGGACCTCGCGGCGCCCGCTCGTACGACCTTCGGCCGACGCGTCCGCCACCTCCGGGCGACCGGCCGGAGGCCGGGATCCTTCGTTCGCGAGACGCGCCCTGACCACGGCTTTTCTCGCTGTTAGGCGAATCCGGAATTTTCTCGACTATCGCGCTGTTGGAGATTATCGAGAGCTGGGCGGCTTCCCGCGGAGTTGCCGGGCGGTGACATGCCGATGTCCCGCCGTACGGCACGTTTGCGCACTCGCGAAACGGGCATGGTGGTCCATTAACGCGCCACGCCGTGCATGGTATCCGTCACCCTCTTGGAAACGATCAGTAATCGCGCGATGCTGTGATGGTCACGGGTGCCCCACGGTGTTCCGGACTGGAGGTCCCATGGACGTTGCCCTGGACATGTTCGCGATGGAGTGCGAGGACTACACCCTCGCCATGCCGCGTGGTGAGGTCGATGCCTTCACCGGGCGTACGTTCCGGGGGCGTCTGCTGGAGCTCGTCGCATCGGCCGACCGGCCGCTGCTGGTGGACATGAGCGGGGTGCCGTTCTTCTCCGCGGCCGGACTGAACGCCGTGGTCGCGGCCGAGAAGCTCTCCCGCGAGCGGGGCGTCCCGGTCGCGTACTTCGACCTCATGCCCTGCGTCGAGCGCCCGTTCCGCATCACGGGAGTCGACAAGGTCGCGCTGATCTGCCCGACCCTGCAGGACGCCATCTGGTGCGTCCTCCCGCTGAGCGACGCCGAGATCGCGAGCTGGGAGCTCTCCTAGCCTTTCCACTCGTCACCTCGGACGGCCCGGCCGCGCGCGGTCGGGCCGCCGACATATGGGGTCTCCTTCCGACGACGCTCACCACCGGCTGTGCTCGGTGTGCGGTACGACCAGTTCGGCGGGCTCGGACGAGATCGGCTCGACGGCGATCGCCTTCGCGTGGCTCGCGCTGCGCCGCATCAACTGGGCGTCCTCCTTGAGGGTCTCGACGGTCCGGTGCGGCGGTGACACGCGCCGCATCCGCTGGCGGCCCAGGGCGGCCATGACGGCTCCCGCCACGGCCCAGATACCCGTGATGATCAGCGCCGCCCAGGCGATGTCCACCACGTGGGCCAGAGCGAAGATCGCCGTCAGCGATCCGATCACCATCACCATGTAACCCGCGAAGCCCGCCCCGCCGAAGAGCCCGGCGGCCTTCCCGGCCTTCATCGCCTCCTGGCGGATCTCCGCCTTCGCCAGGGCGACCTCCTGCCGCATCAGCTTCTGCAGGTCGGCGGTCGTGTCGCTGACGAGGCGGCCCAGCGAGGTGTTCCCGGACACGGTCGTCCGCCGAGTGCCGGGGCCGTGCAATGAGGTCGTCATGTCAGCTCACCTCCGTTCGGTTCGCTGCCGATCGACTCGGCGTCCCCGTCCCCTAGGTCGAGGTTCGCCAGGTCCGTCCTGTGAAGCGATCCCATACCCGCTTCGGGCCGTTCGACCCCTCATGACCTGCTACTCGGCCACGACGCGGAAGCTCTTCACCTCGCTGTCGGCGACGTCCGGCACGACCATCCCGGCGGCCACTCCCGTGCGCAGGTAGTCGACGACGGGCTCGTTCAGGCGTTCGCCGGGCAGGACGGCCGGGATGCCCGGCGGGTACGGCGTCATCATCTCGGCGGCGATCCGGCCGACGGCCTGGTCGGCCGGGACCTGCTCGACGCGGCCGAAGAACGCGTCGCGGGGGAGGAGGACCTGTTCGAGCTGGAGATCCTCCGGGTCGGGGACCGCCACGGTCGCCGCGGCGCGCAGCGCGTCGTCCCCGCGCTCGACGTGGGAGACGAGGTCGCGCAGCGCCGTGGTCAGCGTCCGCTCGGTCTCCTGGTCGTCGGCGTAGGTGAACTGGGCGCTGATCCGCCGGTGGTCCGACAGGTGCAGGTTGATGAAGTGGTGCTCCCGCAGCCAGTCGGCCGCGCGGTACCCGGTCGTGCCGAGCTCGGTGATGTCGATGATCACCTGGAGCGGGTCGCGCTCGGCGGCGCGGCGCGGCCCGAGGAACTCGTCGCCGTGCACGTGCAGGCCGTCGATCCGCTCGATCTCCGCGCGGACGTCCGTGACCAGGTCGACGGCGTCCTTCAGCAGCTCCCGTCCCTGCTCGACCATCTGCCGCCGCCAGCCGTCGAGGGCGGCGTAGACGAGGACGTTGGGGCTGGTGGTGCCGAGCAGATCCTCTCGGGCGGACAGGACGTTCGGGTCGACCATGTCCCCTTGGAGATGGAAGACCGAGCTCTGCTCGAGGCCGCCGCCCATCTTGTGCACGCTGGTGACGCATACGTCGGCGCCCGCGTCCATCGCCCAGGTCGGCAGATCGGGGTGGAACGGCAGGTGCGCGCCCCACGCCTCGTCGACGATCAGCGGCCGGCCGTGCCGATGGCACACCTCCGTGATGGCCCGCAGGTCGCCCGACGTCCCGTACGGGGTGGGGCTGGTGACGAGCGCGCCGCGCGCGTCCGGGTGCTCGGCGAAGCGCCGGGCGAAGCCCTCCGCCGACGGCGGGTGGGCCAGGTGCAGCTCCGGGTCCCACTGCGGCCAGACCCAGATCGGGTGGATGCCGGCCAGGATCAGGCCGGAGATCACCGACTTGTGGGCGTCGCGGCCGACGAGGAGCTTCTCGTGCGGCCCGGCCACCGACAGCATGGCGCTCTTGACCGACAGGGAGCTGCCACAGGTGGAGAAGAACGCGTGATCGGCCCCGACCGCGTCGGCCATGAGGTCCTGGGAACGCTGGAGCACGCCGTTCGAGGACGTCCGGTCGTCCAGCCCGGAGATCGCCAGCACGTCGGAGCGGAACACCGCGTCTCGCCGACCACCGCGCGCACCCTCGGATCGATCCCCCGCCCCTGCTTGTGGCCGGGCGGGGTGAACGGCACGTATTCGCGTCGGTGATAGGCGGCGAGCGCGTCGAGTACGGGAGCCTCAGCGTGGTTCATGAGAAGCGGGCTTCCCGCTGCGCGGGGCCGAGAACACGTGATCACTCCAGGTGAGGCGGGTATCCCGGAGGGGACCCGGCTGCCGGGTCCCCTCCGGATCACTCACCGGGGAGCGGGCGCGTCCGACCTCGAGTTCGTCCACTCCGCGACCGCGTACACCTCGTACGAGGACACCTCACCGGGCCGGTGGAACCGGTCGGGCATGTCCTGGACCCGCAGTGCGCGGGGCCTGCCGTCGTCGCCCGGGGGGAGTCTCCGGCTGCCGTGCGGCGGCGTCGCCACGACGTCGCGCATGGCCAGCAGGGTGCCGGTGCCGGGGTCGATGATCCACTGACGTTGGTAGGTGCCGAGCTGCTTGGGTGCCGTGTAGATGCCGAGGGGGACCGTCGTCTCCACCGGCAGGGAGATCACCGTTCCGGTACGGCCCAGGGGGTCGGTCGTCCTGCCGCCCGCCTGGACGCCGGGCAGCGTGGCGAGCATCCGGAACGCCGCCGCCCGTACCTTCGGTGGGGTGGGGGCGTCGGCCAGCAGGTCGCCGGCCACGTCGCTCAGCGCGCGGACGCGCTCCTCGCCCCGCAGGGCCCCCAGCGGCTCCTTCCCGGCCGTCGACGAGTACGCGTGCCAGTTGCCGCGCAGGCCGAGCAGCGTCTTCTCCAGCGCCTTCGGCTCGGCCGGCAGCTTGGCGATCTGCGCGGACGTCATGCCGTAGAACCGTCGAACCTCGTCGCCCTTCATCGGCCGCGGGTGCGGCGCCCCCACGGGGGACTTCGTGTTCAGGAACAGCGTCCCCATCACCCCGGGTTCGCCGCTCGGAACGTTGACCGTCATCGGGGATCCCGCCCGCTGCCACTTCGCCTTGTCCTGGGCGGTCCACGGGCGGGCGGGCAGGTCGGTGTAGTTCCGGAGTTCCTTGCCGTCGCGCCCGATCCAGCTGTCGTACTGCTGCCGCGACTCGATCTTGTAGTGCGCGGCCCTGGTCCTGCCGACCGCGAAGATCGTTCCGTCGATGCGCCTGGTGTGCCAGTACTCGCGGCTCGGCGCCGCCTTCTCCGCACTGGTCGCGGCGGCCAGCAGGACGTTGCCGTCGCCGCCCGTACGGAGCGGGATCGAACGGCCGGGAGGACGCGGGTCCGAGTGGCCGGAGAGGACGGCCACGGACCCCGCGGCCACCGTCCCGGCCGCGGCCACGCCCAGCAACGGCACCGCGAGCCGGCGACGGGCCCGCGAACGCGGCGCGGGGGCGGAGCGCCAGTTGGTGCGCAGCGCGAGGCGGTCCGGGTTCTCCTCCTGAGCCAGCGCCGGGCGCATCTGCCGCAGAGCGTCGATCTCATCCATCGTTCTTCTCCTCCGGGAGGGCCTTGCGCAGCTTCTTCCGAGCTCGGTGGATCTTGGCCTTGACGGTGCCGAGGGGCAGGTCCAACGTCGCCGCGATCTCGGCGTACGACAGCTCGCCCCAGGCCAGCAGCAAGAGGGCGTTCCGGTCCTGGGCGCCGAGCGCGGCGAGGGCCTTCGCCAGGTGCGGGCCGAGCGCCGCGGCCGCCATGCGGTCGTCGGCCGACTCGGTCACGCCGTCCTCGGCGGGGTCCACCCCGGTCCGGGCGAACGCCCGGTACATGCGGGTCTCCTGCCGATGGTGCCGGGAGATGAGCTTGCTGGCGATGCCCCACAGCCACGCGCTGAACTCCGAGCGTCCGTCGAAGCTCTCCCGGCGCCGGAACGCGATGGCGAACGTCTCCGACACGACGTCGTCGGCCAGGGTGGGCCCGAGGCGCCGTTTGGCGTAGGCGTGGAGTCGTGGCGCGTGGCGGCGGAACAGCTCGCCGAACGACTCGGGGTTCTCCAGGGAGGCCGCGACGAGTGCCGGATCGTCGGGTTCCTCCTGCGGCAGGCTCACCGCTCTGATCGTGGCCATGGGCCGCTGTGTCCCTTCATGCGTCACTCTCCGTTCCTGCTGACACCCCCTCTCTCCCGAAGACCGGGGCCGGGTTGCGCTCGGACGCGCCGAATCATGATCTTCGCCATCGCGACCGGATCGTCATCTCTTCGCCCTGCCGGTGCCGTATCGCTCGGGTACGGTGCGCGGCATGATCGATGCGTTCGATGTGCGTGCGGAGCTGGCCGGTGTCGAGGATCGCGCCGGCGCGTGGCGGTTCATCCAGGGGTTCGCGGCGGCGTGGGCGACACCGCTCACGGACGCGGACGGCTGGGACGACGCCGCCCTGGACGCCGTCGAGGCCCGGCTCGGGATCACGCTGCCCGCCGCGGTGCGCGAGGCGTACGCGCTGTTCGGCCGGCGCATGGACCTGACGGCCAACCAGGACGAGCTGCTCGAGCCGAAGCAGCTCCACGTCATCGACGGCCTGCTGGTCTTCCGCGACGAGAACCAGGGCGCCGCGTGCTGGGGCGTCCGGCTCGACGGCCCGGACCCCGCCGTGTGCGTCCGGCCCGACCTGGAGGACGAGGACGCCGAGGACTGGGAGCCGTGGCTCGACACGTTCTCGCTGGCCTGCGTCGAGCTCGTGCTGTCGGAGTCGCTGCACGCCGCGGAGGAGCTCGCCGACTACCGCGAGGCCGACGAGGACGACCTCGAGGCGCTCGAGCGCTACGCCCGTCTTCCCCTCCCGGAGTACCCGTCGGGGCAACTGCCCGGCACGCGCTGGTTCGCGGGCCTGGACGTGCTCGTACGGGAGGACGAGCGGTCCTGGATCACGATCCGCGCCCGTTCGGAGGAGGCCCTCGTCAACGCCTGCGAGGACTTCGGCGACGGCTGGCTCGCCTGAGACGCCTGCGCCCCCGGCCGGACCGGCCGGGGGCGTTCGCGTGGTGGCGTCAGGCGGGTGCGGCCTCCGCGCGGGCCGTCTTCGGGAGCAGGAACCCGAGTCCGAACGCCAGCACGATCAGCCCGATGGTGACCAGCGCGGTGGTCTTCGCGGCGTCGAGCGAGTCCCGCCGGTGGGTGTCCAGACCGGCCGTCGTGAGGGCCTTGACGACCGCGGGTGACGCGGGCCCGGCGGCGCGGCAGCTCGCGGGGACGACGTCCGGATCCTTCTCGGCCTCCCGGTCCTGGACGCACGCCCGGACACCGGAGACGATCCCGGCCTGGGCCGGGGCGGGCACGCCGGCGCGGGTCAGCTCGACGCGGAGCCGGGGCGCGGCCGTCGCGTCGAAGTTGTGGTGCGCCTGCGCGCCGAGGAGCCCGAAGAACACCGTGCCGATCACCGCGACGCCGAGCGACATGCCGAGCTGCTGGATCGCCTGCAGGGTGCTGGACGCCGAGCCGACCTCGTGGTCGGTGACCTCGCCGAGGATGATGTCGAACATCGGCACGAAGATCATGCCCATCCCGGCCCCGCCGATCAGCAGCGGGACGACGAAGTCGAGGCTGGTGAGGCCGGGCCCGGCGTACTCGAAGACGGCGTAGAGGACGGCGAGCCCCGCGCCCATGCCGGTCAGCCCGAGGTGCAGGAGCCGGCGACCCAGCTTGACCATCAGCATGCCGCTGATCGCCGACCCGATCATCGCGCCGAACGCCCAGGGCGCCGTCGTGAGGCCGGCGCGCAGCGGGCTGTACCCGAGTCCGACCTGCATGAAGACGCCCAGCGTGAGCATCGTGCCGCCCATCGCGCAGGTGAAGGCGATCGCGAACAGCACCCCGGAGGCGTACGAGCGGCGGGCGAACACCCCGGTCTCGATCAGCGGCGTCGCTCCGGCCCGCCTGCGGCGCACCTGGTACGCGGCGAACAGCGCGAGCACCGGGACGGAGGCGACGAGGAGCACCTCGCTCCAGACCGGCCAGCCCAGCTCGCGCCCCTGGACCAGCGGGAAGATCAGCATGAAGATGCCGGACGCGGCTAGCGCGACACCGGGCAGGTCGAGCCGCGCCGAGCGCACGGCGGGCGGCGCGGCCGGCAGGAACCTCGCCGCGACGGTCAGCGCGAACGCGCCGATCGGCACGTTGACCAGAAAGATCATCCGCCAGCCGGTGCCGAACAGGTCGGCGTGGATGAGCGTTCCGCCGATGACCGGGCCGAGCACCGCCGACAGGCCCATGACCGGGCCGAACGCGGTCCACGCCTGCTTCATCTCCGAGGGCGGGAACAGGTCGCGGATCAGCCCGAATCCCTGCGGCAGCATCACCGCCCCGAACGCGCCCTGCAGCACCCGCGAGACGATCAGCATGGTCGGGGAGACGGCGGTCGCGCAGGCCACCGACGCGACCGTGAAGCCCGCGACGCCGATCAGCAGCATCCGTTTGCGGCCGTACATGTCGCCGAGTCGCCCGCCGATCAGCAGCATCACGGCGAGCGCCATGGTGTAGCCGGCCGCCATCCACTGCAGCGTCGCGTACGAGCCGCCGAGGCTCGTCCGGATCGCCGGCGCCGCCGTGTTGATCACCGTGCTGTCCAGCAGGTCCATCACGCTCGAGGCCAGGACGGCCGAGAAGGCGAGCCATCGCCACCGGTACGGCGCGGCGGTCCGCTCGTCGGCCGAGACGGGGGATTCGAGAATTTCGGTCAAGACCATCTCCTGTGAACGAGGTCGATGGACACGACGTTAGGCTCGATAGCGGCCACTTCCTGACCTCAATGACCAGGACCCTGGAGACATGGCGAACACCAGCTCACGCACGCTCCGGCTGCTGTCCCTCCTGCAGACCCACCGGTACTGGCCCGGCCCCGAGCTCTCCGATCGCCTCGGCGTCTCCGCGCGTACGCTTCGCCGCGACATCGACCGGCTCCGCGAGCTGGGCTATCCGGTCGTCGCGCACCGCGGCGTGGACGGCGGCTACCAACTCGCGCCCGGCGCCGCGCTGCCTCCGCTCGTCGTCGACGATGAAGAGGCCGTCGCCCTCGCCATCGGCCTGCGGATGGCCGCGCAGGGTGCCGTCGCCGGGATCGAGGAGTCGGCGGTACGGGCGCTGACCAAGGTCATCCAGGTCATGCCGCCCCGCCTGCGCCGCCGCATCGACGCGCTCCGTACGGTCACCGTCCCCGCCGCCTGGGGCGCCGGCCCGACCATCGACGCCGACGCGCTGACCGCCGTCGCCCAGGCCTGCCGCGACGAGGAACGCCTGCGGTTCTCCTACCGGGCGCGGGACGGCGAGCTGACCGCCCGCCACGTCGAGCCGCACCGGCTCGTCTCCCTCGGCCGCCGCTGGTACCTCGTCGCGTACGACCTGACCCGCCACGACTGGCGCAGCTTCCGGCTCGACCGCCTGGCCGACCCGGGCAGCACCGGCGAGCGGTTCCGCCCCCGCGACCTGCCCGCCGAGGACGCCGCGGACTTCGTACGGGCGGCCATCAGCACCATGCCGGCGGCGTACGACGTGGAGGTGCTCCTGCACGCCCCGGCGGCGAAGGTCCGCGCCGTCGTCTCGCGCTGGGGCACGGTCGAGGAGCTCGGCGAGGACCGCTGCCAGCTGCTGATGACCGTCGACGGGCTGGAGTGGCCGGCGATGCTGATCGGCGCGGTCGGCGCCGACTTCGAGATCGTCGGCCCACCTGAGCTCACCGACGTCGTCCGCGAGTGGGGCACCCGCTTCCTCCGCGTCACCGCCGCCGACGACCGCCCCGGATCTCGTACGCCATGACGACGGAGATCACGGCCGAAGGTCCTGCGCGGCCTGGTTTCGGTGGTCGACGGGCCGACTCGCTGGACAGTGACCGGGTGTGACGGCAAGGGCCGATCACATGGTGTTGTCTCAGAGGAGAGTCCCATGAATCCCACCACGCGTGCCCACCTCTTCGGCACCGTCTTCCGCTCCGCCGGAATGACCTTCGGCGTCATCGGCGTCGTCGTCGGTACAGCGGACATCGTCACCGGCGCCGTGGACGCCCTCCACGGCGCCGTACTCATCGGCTGCGGCATCGTGGCCATCGCGCTCAGTGCCGTCCACGGCGTCGTCTATGGCGATCGTCGTGGCTGACTGACGTCAGGGGTGTGAAGGCGCCCCTGGTGTCTTCCTAATCCAAAGCGGCTTCTCGGGTGAGGGGCCGCTTCTGCTTTTGCGCGGGTGGTCGGCCCGGAGACGCTCGTCGCCGGCTCTGGCCGCCGGAGGATCCGAACCGACACGTGACCGAGCGGTCAGGCAGAGTCACCGCTCTAGGCGTTGTGATGCATGGACCGGTTCCATGCTGCCCGCCTGCTCTTCCACAGCCATCATGAATGAGGTCACGTCCAGGACGCCGGCCTCAAGAGAGTCAACAAGGCGATCAATGGTCCCAGTAGTCATGGGCTGTCCTTCGCTCGTTTCGTTGACCTGACAGATAAATCCTGCCCATCAGTGGCTGCTGTAGTTGATCGTGAGGATAACGACAACAGGGTGAGGGTCACCGTCAGAAGACGCTTTGTATTTGTCACAGTACTGATAGTCGATACGGGCTGAGCTCGTGAGCTCGTAATGGATGGTTCGAGACCACCCTGGAGCCTTCGGTCGGCCAGCGGCACCTTTCAGAACAGTGGTCTGGGCGATCGGGTCAGGCTGGCCGGGTCTTTGGGAAACATGATCCCAGAATTGCTGGGCCTGTTTGATCCCGACCCGCTCGGTCAGTTCCTGGTAGTGGCCGAGGAATCGACGATGCACCAGAACCCGGTATTGAGGAGCCTGATCCGGGCCGCCTCCGGGACGGCGAGCCGGCCGGTAGGGATCGTAGGCGCTAGGGGGCGTCATCTGGCGGGCTGACCTCTACGTAGTTTTCGGGGTCGTGTGCTCCGAGCAGGACGGAACGCCGCAGGGGATCCTCTAGTTGTCGAGCGGTGATGCGCCACGCGTTGACGCACTCGTCGAGCACTGCGGTGTCGCCATCTGCTTCGGCTGCGACGAGGGAGTCATGAAGTTCGTCTGTGAACTCCTGAAGATCCTCACGGCCGAACGATCGAAGCCATGCCAGATCGCCCAACTCGCTGGCGCGGGGAAGCTCGGGCCTGCGAAGCAGGCTCGCAAGTCGCATGTACGCCCCTCCCCACTTGGTGAGTGTCTCGAGGAGTCGAAGCTTGCTTTCCGGAAGCATGACGAGGCTGGTTCCATCCTTGTCGCGAAGCCTCGCCTCCCCTCTGCGGGCAGCGTCAAGGAACTCGGTCCGCTTGCTCGCAAGATCGGTCGGCTGGAAGATCAAATCGGACATGGAGCCCACCTTGCTAGCAGGATCATGGGTAGGATACTACCCGCAATCATGGTTGGCATCACACCTACCAAGTTAAATTACGCGACCGGTATTTCCAGAGGTGGCAGGTCGGTTTGGATACGGGAAAGCCCTTCGATGCGACCGAGAGTTACCTAAGGGACGTTTCATGCCAGCCCTGGCCAAAGTGGCGCACGGTGAGCCTGGTCACCGCCCTGCGGGGGATTCTGCGCAGGGCACCGGTGTTCCGCCAGTCCACGCCTCAGGCTCGCCGTGAGGCGTTCTTGGGGGCGGCCCGTGAACTCTCCAGCCGCGGTCTGGACTCATCGTCACTCGTTCGCTACGGGATGTGCGAGGAGATCGTGGGCCCGCTGATCGTCGGTCTGGTCATCGGACAGGCGTTCGGCCACGACGTAAGTCTCGACGGAGTGAACCTCCATCAGTGGAGTTCAGCGCTTGAGCTGTCGCCACTGACGCTTAAGTCCGGTAATTTAACGTTTTCCGAGCTGCGTGGTTACCTCGAGCGCGATTTGGCGCCGACGGTGCCCCGGATGCTCAACTGGGTCGCAACCGCGACTTTGGGCGATATCGCCATGCTGGCACCTCCTCCGGCCGGCACGATCATCCCCGCGCCGACATCTGCCTCTTCTCCGCTGACTCGCGACCTACGCGAACAGTATCGGTGGGCGGTCGATCACTTCTCGAGCACCTTCTATGCCGATTGGCAGACCAGTTCGCTGCACTATGCGTTTCGATGGCTGACCGGCGAGATCGTTCCGCCCTGCCCCGAGGGGCTGATGTCCGACCGGAAGGCTTCCAAGGCGGAGATCTCCGAAGAGATCGCACGGAGGTCCGTCCCGGGCAAGGGGGACGGTGCTGACTCGGACCACTCTCTCCTGGCAGAAATGACTAGGCACGCGCTCAGCCTGCTGAAACAGACTCGTTACCGTGAGGCGGCGGCCGTCTTCGAGTTCGGCGTGCAGTGGAAGCCGAAGGATCCGGCGATGCGCAACAATCTCGGCTTCTGTCTCATCCCGGTAGATCCTCAAGAAGCTCTGCGGAATCTGCAGGCCGCGGCGAACATGGGGTATCCGCAACCACTGACGAACGCCTACAACCAGATGTGCTGCCACGTGATGATCAGAGCGCCCCGAGCGGCGCTCACCCTCGCAGAGAAGGCGTGGAAGGGCGGTGTCGACAGCGGTTCCAGTCCCACCCTCTGGCGGCTGTCACGCTCCGGGGGATGGGAGCTGTTCGACACTGTCGACCCGCAGCGTGCGATCGCGGAACTCGCTGTATCCGTAGCGCGTGGTGAAGGCTGGCCGGAAGAACTGCGGAAGTGGCAGGATCGGTTGAACTACCGCGACTCGTGACCGTGGTACACCGTGCGCGGCTCGGTCTCGGCGGCGGATGGCCGTCAGAGTGAGTAGCTATTCGCCCGGCGGTGTGCTCAGGCGGGCAGCGCGGTCGCGATACCGGCACGGAGCACTTCGTCCGCGAGTGGGGTACCGCTTCCTCCGCGTCACCGGCGGCGGCCGGCTGAGGCGGTCGCCGCCGACTCCGCCGGCGCGAACGGCGATGATCAGTCCAGGTCGGCGCGGTGGTTCTCCGGGTTCTCGTTCTGCCGGAAGTGGGAGAGCTTGTCGGGGTTGAGGACGCCGTAGACGGCGTGGATGCGCCCGTCGCGGATGTCGAAGGTGACGAGCTGCCGCTGCCCGCCGATCACGGTCCAGATGGCGGGTTCGCCGTTGGCCTGCGTCAGGTGGGCTTCCTGCAGCGGGTACCGGGACATCAGCCCGGCCACGAACGCCAGCACGTCGCCGCGTCCGGTGATCGGACGCAGGGCGGCGCGGACCTTGCCGCCGCCGTCGTTGTAGGCGACCGCGTCCTCGGCCAGCAATTCGGTCAGGGCGGCCATGTCGCCGTCCCGCGCCGCGGCCAGGAACCGGGTGAGCAGTTCGGCGTGGTCGGACGGCGTGGGAGTGAATGGTCCGTCGTCCCGGGCGAGGTGCCGGACCGCGCGGTGGTGCCACTGCCGGCAGGTCGCCACGGAACTGTCGAGGATCTCGGCGATCCGCTCATAGGGGAGGTCGAAGGCCGCCCGGAGCACGAACACCGCGCGCTCGGGCGGCGACAGCCGCTCCATCATGTGCAACGTCGCGTAGGAGAGGGTGTCGCGCAGCTCGGCGGTCTCCAGCGGCCCGAACGCCTGGCCGTCGACCGGTTCGGGCAGCCATGGCCCGGTGTAGGCCGCACGGGTCACCCGCGCCGAACGGAGCTGGTCGAGCGCGAGGCGGGTCACGACCGTCACCAGGAACGAGCGCGGCTCACGGATCCGCGGCCGGTCGGTGTTCATCCAGCGCAGGTAGGCCTCCTGGACCACGTCCTCGGCATCCCACATGCTGCCCAGCAGCCGGTATCCCAGGCCGAGAAGAAGCCGGCGGTGTTCCTCGAAGATCTCGTCCACGCTGCGCTCCCTGCCCTCGGGTGGCCGCCCGCCGATCAAGAGTCCCCCGACGTTCACTTCGGGGCGCCCGTTCCGCCGGTGAACCGGTCGGCGATCCAGGCGAGGATGTCGGGCATGGCGCCGTCGTCGATGCCGACGGTCCGGCCGGGGTAGGTGTCGTGCTCCAGGCCGGGGTAGGTGCGGTAGTCGACCGCGGCCCCATTGTGGCGGAGCGCTCGAGCCACCTCGTCGGTCATCCACGCGGGTATGACGCTGTCGGCCTGGCCCTGCAGCAGCAGGACGGGACCGGCCACGGGCCGGGTGCCGGTGCTGTTCTCCTTCAGGAAGCGGGCGAAACGCGGATCGGCCAGGTAGCCGGGACGCACGAGATCCGGCCCGGTCAGGTCGCCGAAGACGGCGCTCACCACGCCCAGGCACCCGGAACGGGTGATCTCCAGGCGGCCGAGCGCTTCGGAGGTGAGCAGGCGGCGGGGGTCGATCGCCGGGTCGGCGACATGCGCGCCGGCAACGATCAGGGCGATGAAGGCCCCCAGCCCCGGCCGGGTGGCGGCGTGTTCGGCGATCTCGTTCAGGAGCGCGGCGGGGGAGGTCACCACGGCGCCGCGGTAGCCGTCCACGGGGTGCCGCGTCTGGCGTTCGGCGACGGCGAGTGCCGCGGCACCGCCCTGCGAGTGTCCCCATACCACCCAGGCGCGCGACAACCCCGGCACGGTTCGGCGGGCGGCCCGCAGCGCGTACACGACATCGCCGGCGGCCGCGGTGCTGTCGCCGAGCGCGTGCGCGCCGTCGGTGCCCAGCCCGGCATAGTCGGGTGCGACGACGGCGTAGCCCCTGGCCAGGAAACGGGCCATCTGGTCGCCGTGGTAGAGGTCCCGCATCAGGGACGGGGCACAGTCACGGGCCATACCGCTGGTGCCGTGGGCGTCCACGACGACCGGCCGGCCACCGGGTGGTGTGGCGCCGGCCGGGGTCAGCACGACGGCGGACGCGGCCACGTCCCGGCCACCGGCCGTACGGGAGTGGTAGAGCAGACGGGTGACGCGGGTCCCGGCGGGCACGGAGTAACCGGTCGCGGGCTGCCGCCGAATCGGGGTCCCGGCCGGTGCCCGGCGCAGCGGGCTCGGCGGGTCATAGAACGCGGTACGGGGCAGGGCGTCGGCGCGCTGCCGCGCCCACGCGGCCTGGCACCCGTCGTCGCAGACGACGTCGGCACGGGCCATGGTCGTGGTCGCGGTCATCGGTGCACCGGCCAGGGCGGGGGTTGTGGTCGCGGTCACCGGCGCGCCGGCGGTCAGCGCGGCGAGCAGCGCCTTCAGTAGAGCCTTCAGCACAGGATGTCCTTCGGATCGACGCTCACGCGGGTACCGGATCGCGGCTCATGCGGCCTGCGCCGGCCCGCCGCTCAGCTCGGCGGCGAACCCTTCGGTCACCGACGCGTAGCGGGGACGCCAGTCCAGCCGCAGCCGGGCCCGGGTGTTGGCGGCACCGCGCAGTCGATTCATGAACGCCACCCCCCAGCCCCCGACCGCCGGCCGGGCCAGGGCGGCAGGTGCCTTCTTCGGCGCCGGAGCACCCAGGAGAGCGGCCAGTGCCGGCAGCCATCGGCGCAGCGGCACGGGCTCGTCGTCGACGATGTTGAGTACGCCGGTGACGTCGGGCTTGTCCAGCGCGGCCGCGACGGCGGTCGCCACGTCGTCGGCGTGGGTAAAGGAGAACACCGCGTTCCCGCCGCCGACGAGCGGCACCTTCCCGGCCCGTACCTGCCGGACGAACGATCCGTCCGCGGCGTAGATGGAGCCGGGCCCGTAAAGGTGGCCCAGCCGCAGCACGAGCCCACCCGACCGGGTGGTCAGGCGTTCCAGCTCCTTCAGGGCGTCCAGCACGGGCGCGAACTGCTTCGGCGTACCGGTCCGCCACAGGGGCGCGTCCTCGTCGGCCGGGCCATCGCCCGGCTGGTAGCCGTAGGCCAGGCCCTGGCTGATGATCCGCGCGTCGGGGGCCGCCTCGATCAGGTTACGGGTGCCCTCGGCGCGCAGCCGGTTGGTCACCGCGAAATCACGCGCCAGGTGCCTGGGGTCGATCTCGGCCGGGATGGCGGTGAGCATGTTCACCACCACGTCGGGCGCCGCCTGCCGGATCGCCCGGCGCGACCGGCCCCGGTCCAGCGCGTCGGCGGCCACCACCCGCGCACCCGCCGCCTCCAGCGCCGTAGTGTCGCTGCCCGGCCGGGCCAGACCCAGCACCTCGTGCCCCACGGCGGTCAGCAGGGGAACCATCCGGTCACCGATCACTCCGGTGGCGCCCGCGATGAGAACTCGCATGATCACTCCATGATCCGTCCGGCGGCCCGCGCCGGGATGCGTCACGTACGGCAACCAGACGGGCCGGCCCACCGCCGCGTGACAACCACGGAAGTGATTCACGTCACAGGTGATGGGCGGCCCGGTCCGCCGGATCGCAGGTGTGCCGATGAGGCGTCCGGCGAGCGCGTCAGGGACCTCGAGGGTGGCCGACGCTCCGACTCTCTGGACAGTCATCAGTCGTGACGGTAAGAGCCGATCACATGGTGTAGTCACAGAGGAGAGCCCCATGAACCCCACCACGCGTGCCCAGGCCCCGACGGCGATGAACCGCTACTCGGCGGCTGCGGTGGAGGCGATGCACCGGTGCTCGGCGGCTGCCGTGGACTTCGGTCTCGCCGTCGCGGACGTCGCCTTCCGCGTCACCATGGTCGGCGCCGGCATCGTGGGCCTCATCGCCGGCATCATGGTCCTCGTCGGCCCCATGGACATCGTCGTCGGCAACGTGCAGATCATCGTCGGCCACGTGCACAGCCCCCGCATCACCGCGATCGTCGGCTTCGGCTGGGCGCTCATCGTGCTGCACGGCATCGTCGCCGACCGTCGTCACCGATCCGCGTCAAGGGCGTAAGAGTGCCCCTGGCGTCCCCGAATCTGAAGTGGCTTCTCGTGTGAGGGGCCGCTTCTGCTTTTCCGCGTGGGCGTCGGCCTGGAGGCGCTCGTCGACTCCAGGTGCCGGTACCGCCCGGTTCCGGGGGCACCGGCACCTGAGACCAGGTCAGTTGACCGGGTTCGGGGTCCAGTTCGCGGGGTCGAGGCCCTTCACCGTCAGGCGGTGGAACAGGCCGGTGACTCCGCCGGTCTTGTTGAGTTTCGCCAGGACCGTGCCGGACGCGTTGATCTGGACGTTGAAGCCGTCCACCCCGTAGGCGTACACGAGGCTCGGCGCGACGTAGGCGGGGTGCCCGTCCAGCTTCGTGTTGGGACGAGGAAGCCCTCGGATGGGCCTGCCGGGCCCGTAGGCGACGCCGGTGCCGATCGCGCCGTCCGACTTGGTGACGCCGATGAGGAGATTGGACGACGGGCCGTCGACGATGAAGTCCAGCGTGGCGCCGACCTCACCGTACGCGCCGTTGTTCAGCACCGTGCGGTTCGGCGTCAGCCCGCCGGGCACGCCGCCGACGTGCAGGGGCATCGCGATCGGCCGGGTGCCGCCGAACTTCGCGGACTCGGCGATCCGGTGCGCCGTCTTCGTCAGCTCGGCGCTGTTCCCCGGCAGCCCGTTGCCCTCGAGTTCGGCCCAGCGGTTCGGGGCCTGCTGCCAGCGCAGCTTGAACTCCGACTGCCCGGACGGGTCCGGCTTGAAGATCCAGTAGGCGGAGTGGCCGTTGACCGGTGCGGCGGCGATCCGCTTGGCCGGGACGCCTCCAGGGAGGTACCCCAGGAACGGCTCCTTGCCGCGCCCGTAGGCGGTGAGGGTCACGATGCCCCCGCTCTTCCCCCTCTGCTGCGCGGTGACCTGGAAGAAGTTCTCGTGCTGGTGGTCGGCCACGTAGCCGTTCGCGTGCAGGCCGGCGGGCAGCCAGCCGAAGGTCGCGCGCTCCACCAGCGGGTTGTCGTACCTGGCCGACACCGCGGCGGGGGAGCCCTGCACCGTCACCGGGGAGCCGCCCACCTGTGTGGCCACGACCGCGCCGGCGGCGGCGGTGGCCAGTCCACCGGCGAGCAGCACGCCCCACGTGCGCCCGAAGCGCCGGCCCGCCCGTACGGGACGCGGTGCCTCGGACGAGCCGTCGATCATCGCGAGGAGCCGCTTCTGGCCGGTGTCCAGCCGCTGCTGCGAGGGGATCGGGGCGTCGGTGCGCATCGTGCGCATCAGGTCGAGTTCGTTCACGGTCGGTGCCTCAGCCTTCATCCGAAACGAGCATGGGGTTTCCGTCGCCGAGCGCGGCGCGGATCTTCTTTCGAGCCCGATGCAGCCGGGATCGCACCGTCCCCACGGAGACGCCCAGCGCCTGGGCCGTCTCCTCGTAGGACAGGTCGGCCCAGGCGATCAGCAGCAGAACCTCTCGATGGGCTCGGCTGAGACCGGCCAGGGCCGTCGCGAGCGACTGGTGCATCCCGGTCGCCATGACCCGGTCGTCGGCGGTGTCCAGTTGACCGCCGTACGTCTGCACCACGGGGTCCGCGCCGCTGCGGGCGAACGCCCGCAGCATCCGCGTCTCCTTGCGGTGGTACTGGGCCATCACATTGGCGGCGATCCCGTACAGCCACGGTCTGGCGTCCGGCCGTCCGAGGTCGTAATGTCGGCGTTTCTCGAACGCCCGGTAAAACGTCTCGGCGGTCACATCGTCCGCCATGTCGTCACCCAGCCGCCGGGCGACGTACCGGCTGATGTGGGGGGCGTGCCGCTCGTAGAGCGCGGCGAAGGCCCCGGGCTCTTGCCAAGACTGCTCGATCACAGCGGCGTCGCCCACGCCCTGTCGGGTCGTCACAGTCATACGGCTCCTGTCTCTTGTAGCCGGTGTTCCGGCCGTGCGCGGAGTGCGCTTCACCCGCTTTTCCCCGAACTCCGGAACCGGGTTCCGTCGGTAACGCCGCACGGCCGACGGTCCAAGAGCGGGTGAACTTCCGAAAGGAGACAGCGCATGGCCGAACCCGAGACCGGCCTCTCCCACATCAGACACGATCCCGAAGCGTTCGAGGCGTTCTACCGGCGCCACGTCGAGACGGTGAACAGGTTCGTGGCGCGGAGAGTGGACGACCCGCACACCGCCGCGGACCTGACCGCCGAGGTGTTCATGGCCGTGATCGACTCCGCGCACACCTACCGGCCGAGTCGCGGCAACGAGATCGCCTGGCTCTTCGGCGTCGCGCGGAACGTCCTGGCCGCCGACCGGCGCCGGACGGGCCGGGAACAACGCGCCAACGGGCGGATCGCGGGGCGGCGGTTGCTCGACTCGGACGACATCGACCGATTGGTGGAGCGCATCGACGCCGAGAGCGCCGGGCGCCGTACGTACGAGGCCCTCGCCGACCTGCCGGGCGGGGTCCGGGCACTGCTGGAACTGATCGCCGTCGACGGGCTGACGGTCACCGAGGCGGCCGCCGCGCTCGGCATCCGCCCGGTCACCGCCCGAGTCCGGTTGCACCGGGCCCGCAAAGTTTTGAGGGACGCCGTCTCCGCCCAGAGTCCCGCCATGGCCTACGCAGAGGAGTGATCACCATGCAGACCTTCGAAGATCGGCTCCTCGCGGAGCTCAAGCACGTCGTGGCGGCCAACCGGCCGACCGAGGAGTCCCGGCGCCGGCCGCGGCGACGGGCGGGACGCCGCCTCGTCCTGGCCGCCGGAGCCGTCGCCGTCGCGGCCGGAACGGTGATCGCGGTACCCGCCCTCACCGAGGACAGGAGCGCGCGGGCGAACGCCGTCGAGCGCGTCCCGGACGGCTCCATCGTGGTCCGCCTGGTGGAGTTCACCCATCCCGAACGGGTCGAACAGAAGCTGCGAGCCTTCGGCGTCACGGCGAAGGTGGACTTCCTGCCCTTCGGCACCCAGTGCGAGGGGCGTGAGTTCGACGGCGACTTCTGGATGTCGGACAAGCCGGACACCGGGGTCTTCGGGGACGATCCCGGCGTCGACCCGCACGCCGACGAGGACATGAGGGGAGAGGTGGGCACGCGCATCTACCCGGACAAGCTGAAGCACGGGGAGATGGTGGTCCTCGACGTCTGGTTCCAGAACACGAAGGACCCCGCCTCGGCGAGCGTCCTCGTCCCCATGGTGAAGAAGGCCGGGACGGTGCCCGCCTGCGTCCGGGTGCCGGGCGGCCCTCATTCGGGCCCGGACGGGGGCGTCGGCGGCTGACCTCGGGGCGGCCGCCTCCGAACGGCGACCCGTTCGGAGGCGGCACCTGCTCAGGAGGTACGGGCCGCCCCGATCTGCCGCTGCAGCCGGTTCACGTCGACCACCGCCCAGATCTCGTTGATCCGGTCACCCTCGAAACCGAAGATCACATTGCCGGTGGTCTCGATCCTCCGGCCGGTCGGCGGGTTCCCGAAGAAGTCGCCGTCGTGGGTACCGGTCAGCGTCCAGCGCACGGCGGCCCGGTCGCCCTCGCTGATCACGTCCTCGACCTGGTAATGCAGGTCCGAGAACCCGGCCCGCATGAACGCGTCCACCCGCCGTACGGCCGCCGGGCCGCGCGGCGCGTCCGGGTCGTGGGTGGTCATGTCCGGCGTGATGAGCTCCTCGGCCAGTTCCGGACGCCGCTGGTTGAGCATGTCCTCGTAGAATCGGTGAACGATCTCGGCCTTTGTCATCTCACTCCCTCTGGTCGGTCCGCTGGGTGTCGGCGCCAGTGGAGACAAGACAGAGGGGCGTTCTGTGACAACGATCGGGGATTTCTTCGGCGGCGAGCGCGGCCGGTTGTTCGGGCTCGCGTACCGGCTTCTGGGCTCGGCGGCCGACGCGGAGGACGTCGTCCAAGAGGCGTTCCTGCGCTGGCACGCCGCCGACCAGCGGGTCATCGAGGCTCCCGGCACCTGGCTGACCAAGGTCGTCACCAACCTCTGCCTCAACCACCTGACCTCGGCCCGCGTCCGGCACGAACGAACGGGGCCCTGGTTGCCGGAACCGGTCCTCACCGGGCACGGGGACCTCGGCCCGCTGGAGACGGCCGAGCAGCGCGAGTCCGTGTCGTTCGCGCTGCTCGTCCTCCTCGAACGCCTGACCCCGGTCGAACGCGCCGTCTTCGTCCTGCGCGAGGCGTTCGGCTACCCGTACGAGGACATCGCCGCCCTGGTGTCGACGTCCGAGGGGAACTGCCGCCAGCTCCACAGCCGCGCCCGCCGTCGGATCGGCGACGGGCGTACCCGGTTCGCCGCCCCGGATGAGCATGCGCGACGCCTCGCCGAGCGGTTCCTCACCGCGGCCCGGTCCGGTGACCTGCTCGCCCTGGAGGAACTGCTGGCGGCCGACGTCACCGCGTGGGTGGACGTCGGCCCGTCTTCCCGGCGCACGGTACGCGGCCGGGACGAGGTCGGCCGGCTGGCCGGAACGGCCCTCGCCCGCTTCGCGCCACGGACGCTAATCACCGAGGCCAACGCCGCTCCCGCCCTGCTCTTCGTACGAGCCGACGCCCTGCTGGGCGTCTCCGTCCTGGACATCGACGAGGCCCGCATCCGAAATCTCCACACGGTGACCGACCCCCGCAAACTCGAGTCCGTACGGCGCCGCCTCCTCCCCGCGACCACCGACCGAGCGCGCTCCTGACCGAAGACACGGGGCCGCGCCGAGCCCATCCGGATGAATGGCGAGTATTTGGCTCGCCCGGTGGGGCCGACCTTGCCGTCGTCGTTGCCTCGCGAATGCAGACGAACTCGGCATCGTGCCGTCCGTAACGACGGCAAGGCGGCAATGTCGACGGCACAGTCACGGGTAGGCAGACGGTCGTCTTCGCGTGGCTGCGACACGGTGGCCATTCCCACGGCAAAGCCGGCCTTCGCGTGCGAACGCGCCGGCCGTTGCCTCGGCCGCTTGGGGTGGGTGGCTCGCTGTCAGGGGCGCGCGGTGACGACGGCGACCTCGACGCAGGCGCCACCGTTCGCTCCCGAGCGGCGCGACTTACGCCAGTCGAGACTCTCGAGGTTCATAGTTCCTCCCGGATCTGCCGGATGAGGTCCAAGGAAGCGGACACCGGCAAAGCGACGCAGCGAGGAGAAAGGTCCCGGTCAGGGACGGAGCGCTACGAGGACGGCAACCTCGACGCACTCACCGCCGTTGGCGCCGGAGCGGCTGGACTTGCGCCAGTTGGAGGCTTGGGGCTTCACAGTTCCTCCCGGATTTGCCGGATGAGATCCAGGGACGCGACCACCGGCAATGCGACAGCGCGCAGGGCTTCGTACGTCTGCGACATCGCCTTCACGAGGTCTGGCCTCTCGTGGAAATTTCCGGTGGCCGGATCTTCACTGTAGGCGATGTCCGCAGAGTCGTCGAAGCTCAGAATCCTGAAGCTGGACGTTAGTCCAGCGTGTGCGCCGGTTCCGAACGGAATGACTTGGATGGTGGTGCCGGGCCGCGCGGCCATCTCGAGCAGGTGATCGAGTTGGGCGCGGTGCTCCTCCTTCGTTCCGATTCGACGTCTCAGGACCATCTCGTCGAGCACTACCCAGAGAACGGGGGGCGTGTCCCGGTGCAGGATCTCCTGACGCTCGATCCGTGCGGCGACGAGGTCGTCGATGATCTCCGGTTTGGCGGTTGGACGGCCCGCCGAAAGAAGCGCCCGAGCGTATTCGGGTGTCTGGAAGATCCCCGGGATGACGACGAGTTCCCACATGCGGATGCAGGCGGCTTCGCGCTCGGCTTCGGCGTAGCGGGCGAAGGACTCGACGGGGTGGGTCTCGTGTTTGAGGAGGCCGTGGAGGACGAGGAGGGCGCCGCCGGTCTTGAGGGCCTTGTCGCAGCGCTCGACGAAGTCGCGGCGGGGGACCTTCTGGGCGGTCTCGACGTTGCTGATCATTCCCTCCGAGTAGTTGATCAGCTTGGCGAGCTGGCCCTGCGTCATGTTGTCGGCGGCGAGTCGGTGGCGGCGTAGTTCGGAACCGAGCGCGATCAGCGTTGGACTGCGCATCTATGTCCCTTTCTGTGCTGCTTTCCGGGGGGTTCACGGGCCCTCACCTCAGTGCGGGGTGAATTCACGAAGTGAAAGGCATTCCGTGCTGGGTATCCACGCCTGCGCACAGCGTAGTTGTTCATGGCCAGGATGGTGGCGAATCGGCGGAATCAAATGACCGAGAGGGGCGGTGCCGGTCATGCATCGCATAGCAGAAGAACGTCGTATCGCTTGGGAACGCGGGGAGATTCACGGGGTGCTGCTCGGGGAGATTCGGCTTCCGATACGCCCCGAATCGGCGACGCCTGCGCGCCGTTTTCTGACGGCGGTCTCTCTCGCGTGGGGGATTCCGGACGCCGCCGACACGGCCGAGCTGCTCGGCTGCGAACTCGTCACGAACGCGGTCCGCTACGCCGCGGCGATGCCGGGCTCGACGCTACGGCTCGTCCTGGTCCGGGACGGCGAACGGCTGCGGGTCGAGGTCCACGACCCGTCCGGCGAACCGCCGGCCACGAGGGATCCGGGACTGGAGGCCACGAGTGGGCGCGGCCTCCTCATCGTCGGCGCGCTCTCCACCGACGCCGGCTGGCATCCGACCGCCCACGGGAAGGCGGTCTGGTTCGAGCTCCTGCCACGGTGGCCGTGACCGTCTCGTCGATGACGAGCGGCGCGTCAGGACGCGGGGTCTTCGCGGCTGTTCAGGGTGAGCAGGCCGAGTACGGTCAGCGGAAAGCCGATGAGGCCGATCAGGTCGGCGGCGGTGCTGGAGCCGACGCCGACCGCGACGATGACGGCTCCGATCATCGAGACTCCCACCACCAGTCGCTGCCGGGTGCGCCGGCTGACCAGGGCGCTGTCGTCCCGGACCAGGACGAGGCATGCGGCCACGAGGAGGACGACGCCGGCGCCCAGCGTGGCCCACTGCCACCGTCCCGACGCCGCCCCGCTGAGCGAGGTCAGCCCCAGAGCGGACAGCGCGACGAACAAGGCCGTCCGCAGCAGCCCGGAACGCGCCTCAGGCTCGAGGTCCGACCAGTTCGGATCCTGGCGCACGAGTACGTCTCCCCGAGGGAAGGCGGCGAGTGACCGGTCGATGCGGCCGAACAGCCGGAGGCCCGCGTGGTACTTCGTGCCGATGTGCAGATCCGGCCGCTGGTGGTTCTTGAAGATCCGCCGGGCGCAGAGCTGCCGGAAGCGGTACATGAAGATGTAGAACCCGTCGTCGTCCGCGTACTCCGTGGCGGCCCCCTCGTCCTCGAGGCCGGTGATCTCGATCTCCGAGTGCCGTTGTCGCCTGCCCGTGGTGTCCTGGAAGGCGACATCGTCCACCTTGATCTTGGCGACGTAGCGGTTGGAGTCGGGACCGTCGTCCGACGACCTGACCACCCACGCCTGCCGGACGATGTCGGCTCTCAGGGTCTGCGTCAGGCCGAGCTGGCGGAGGCCGGTCGTCAGGTCCGTCGCGTCGCCGGCGGATGAGTGCCGGAGCAGACGCGCCAACGGGTTCACGATCGTCTTCCAGCTCGCGGAGAAGTCGTTCGCGGAGTCGACCCCGATGATCTCCTCCTGCGTCGGGAGACGACTGTCGGCGACCGTCGACAGGCGCCGGAAGTAGAGCTTCCGTTCGCCGTTCTCCTCGCGGATCCGCAGGTAGCACTGGGCCTTGGCCAGGTCTAAGGCGCCCGTGTCGTAATAGGTGTCGGTGATGTGCCGCTCGACTCCCTGCCCGAGGATTCGGTAACCGGAGATCACGTCCGGGTCGTCGCGCAGCGTCCTGACGAGCGTTTCGTGGTCCGCCGGCTCCGGGAGGTCGAGCTTGGCCTCGATCTTCTCCTTGAGCCGCGTCGCGCCGCGGAACTCCAGGCCGCGCTGGAACTTCGTCGTGCGCGTCGGCGGCAGGCCGTGCTCGTCCGTGGCGATCGCGTGCAGCGCGTGTTCCGCCGCCGGGTCCGCCAGCTCGATCTCCACCTGGTGTTCGAGCAGCTCTTCGCCCTCATGGACCTTGTAGCGCGACGTGTCCATGACCAGATCCGCGACGTGCCGGCCGCCGTCGCTCAGCCGCCACGTCGCACGGTTGGTGTGCACGGTGAACAGCGGGGACATTCCCAGCAAGGACAGCGCCCCGAACAGGCCATGGGGGAGAACGTCGGCGACCTCCGCCCCGTCGGCCGACACCTCGGCGGCGCGCAGCCGCGCGACGATGTCCTTGAACACCTCGTCGACGTCCGCGGTCGAGGTGTTCTCGATCTCTTCGCGTTCGATCGCCGCGGCGGCGCGCGGGTCGGCACGCGGGATCTTCAGCGTGATCCGGGTGCCGTCCGGGCGCTCGCGGATTCGCAGCGACCAGCCGAGCCGCTGCAGCCGCCCGTTCCGGTCGAGGTAGGTGTCGCGGTGGGTGCCTTCGCCGGCCGGCGTGGCGGTGAACGAACCGAAGCGCGACGTTCGGGTGAGCCGGTCGCGGAGCTCGGGTTCCTCCGACTGCCTGAGGCTGTACTTGAGCTCGATCTCGTCCACGGACCCTCGCTCTCTCCGGAGCGGTCACGACGAACTATATAGACGTTGCCGCCGTACACCCGGTTTCAGCGCGGAATCCGACGATCGACTGAAGCGTCCACGTCACGCGGTTTCGTCGAGGTGGTCGGCGTAGTACTCGATCGCCCGGCGGTAGCCCTGCACGCGTGGATCACCGCTGGTGGCGGCCAGGGCCTTGAGCAGTCCCGCCACCGCGTCGCGGGACTCACCGAGGTTGTACGAGGTCATGGCGAGGAAGGCGGTCAGCGCCGCGTCGCCGGAGAACTCCTCCAGCCCGCGGCGGAGAGTCGCCCGCGCCCGGTCGTACCGGCCGAGCACGCGATACGTGCTGCCGAGGCCGAGGAAGGCGCCGTGCCGGTCGTCCGCCGAGAGTCCCGAGCCGGTCAACGCCCGCTCGTAGAAGGGGACCGCCTCGGCCTCCAGCCCGAGCACGTCGTGCGCCCACGCCGTCTGATAGGCGATCTCGGCGTCCTCCGGGTACCGCTCCGCGAGGTCCAGCAGCCGCTCGCGGGCCCGCGCGGCCTGTCCGTCCTCCCGGAGCCGTACGGCCTGTGCCAGGGCGGTGTCGCGCTCATCGTCCATGCCGACACAGCCTGCCAGCCATCATCCAACGAGGCGAACCGCGGGCCGGTCAGCCCGCATCGGTGGTGTGGGCGACTCCAGGTCTGGTGAGTTCCTCCGGTACGACGACTCGGTCGTACAGTTCCGCACTGACCCCGCATTCCAGCGCGGCCTGTTTCAGGGGCAGCCCTTCGTCCAGGGCGCGGTGGGCGATCCGGGCCGCCCTGTCGTAGCCGATGATCGGGCTGAGCGCGGTGACCATCATGATCGAGCGTTCCAGGTTCTCGGTGAGCCGGTGGGTGTTGAGCCTGGCGCCCTCGACGAGGTAGACGCGGAAATGCTCGATCATGTCCGCGAGGATCCGCACCGAGTGCAGGACGTTGTAGATGATCACCGGGCGGAAGGCGTTGAGCTCGAAGTTTCCTTCGCCCCCGGCGATCGAGACGGCGGTGTCGTCGCCGATCACCTGTACGGCGACCATCAGCATCGCCTCGGCCTGGGTCGGGTTGACCTTGCCCGGCATGATCGACGACCCCGGCTCGTTCGCGGGCAGGATGAGCTCGTGCAGGCCGGTCCGCGGTCCGGACGCCAGCCAGCGCAGGTCGTTCGCGAACTTGAACAGGGGCGCGACCAGCGCGCGGATGGCGGCCGACACGCGTACGAGGACGTCACAGGACGCCTGGGCGGCGAATGCGTTGGGCGCGCGGGTGAAGCGTCGGCCGGTCAGGTCGGCGATCCGGGCGGCGACCTCGTCGCCGAAGCCGGGCGATGCGTTCAGGCCGGTGCCGACCGCGGTGCCGCCGATCGCCAGCCGGCCCAGCTCACGTTCGACCTGCCGGAGGTGGTCGATGGCGTCGGTGAGCTGGGCGGCGTAGCCCGACCACTCCTGGCCGACCGTGAGCGGGGTGGCGTCCTCCAGGTGGGTACGGCCGATCTTCACCACGTGCTCCCACTGGAGGCTCTTCGCGTGCACCGCGTCCCGCAGCCGGTCCAGTGCGGGCAGCAGCCTGGTCTCGATCATCTGGACGGCGGCGATGTGCATGGCGGTGATGAAGGTGTCATTGGAGGACTGGCCCATGTTGACGTGGTCGTTCGGATGGATGGGATCCTTGCCGCCCAGCCGCCCGCCCAGCAGTTGGATCGCCCGGTTGGAGATCACCTCATTGACGTTCATGTTCGACTGGGTGCCCGATCCGGTCTGCCAGACGTAGAGGGGGAACTCCTCGTCGAGCTCGCCGTGGATCACCTCGTCGGCGACACGGGCGATCAGCTCGGCCTTCCACCGGGGGAGCCGACCGGCCTGTCCGTTGACGATCGCGGCGGCCTTCTTGATGTAGCCGTAGGCGTGGTAGATCTCCTTCGGCATCCGGTCGTCGCCGATGGCGAAATGTACGAGCGATCGTTGCGTCTGCGCGCCCCAGTAGTGGTCGGCGGGCACCTCGATCTCGCCGATCGAGTCGGTCTCGGTGCGGGTACCGGAGCCGGTCAGCCCGATGGGCAGGTCCTTGACCACGGGTGTCTCGCCGGTCGTCATGGCCTTCGCCCTCTGACCGGCCGGTAGACCGGCTGCCACATCGCGTCGCGGACCTGCCGGGCCGGGTCTTTGAGGTCGGCGCGGGCGAGGTTCTCACGGGCGGCCCGTTCGGCGACGGCGACCGCGACGGTCGCCGAGACCTCGCGCAGGTCGTCGACCTGAGGGAGCAGCGACGCGCCCGGCGTGGCCACGTCGACCATGCCGCCGACGGCCTCGGCCGCGGCCTGGAGCATGCCGTCGCTGATCCGCCGGGCACGGGACACGATCGCCCCCAGGCCGAGGCCCGGGTACAGCAGGGCGTTGTTGGCCTGGGCGATCGCGTAGGTGACGCGGCGGTAGGTGATCGGATTCACCGGGATGCCCGTGGCGACCAGGGCCCGGCCGTCGGTCCAGCGCAGCAGGTCGGCGGGCATCGCCTCGATCCGCTCGGTCGGGTTGGAGATCGGGAAGATGATCGGCCGGTCCACGTGGGCGGCCATCGCGCATACCACCTGCTCGGTGAACGCGCCGTGCGCCGTCGAGGTCCCCAGCAGCATGGTGGGGTTCACCTGCCGGACCACCTCGAGCAGCCTGATGCCGTCGGCGTCCTTCTGCCAGTCGACGACCTCGGCGGCGGGGCGCGCGTACGGCACCTGGAAGTCCCGCAGGTCGGTCATGTCGTCGGTGAGCAGGCCCTGCTTGTCGACCGGCCAGATCCGGCGGGTGGCCTCCTCCTCGCTCAACCCGGCCCGGACCATCGCGGCCCGTAGCTGGTCGGCGATCCCGGTCCCCGCGGTCCCGGCCCCGAAGACGGCGATCCGCTGGTCGCGCATCGGCGTCTCGGACACGCGTACGGCGCCCAGCATCGCGGCCAGCACGATGGCGCCGGTGCCCTGCATGTCGTCGTTGAAGGTGGGGATCCGGTCGGTGTACTTCTCCAGGATCCGCCGGGCGTTCGAGGGACCGAAGTCCTCCCAGTGCAGCATGGCGACGGGGAACATCCGGGTCATCGTGGTCACGTACGCGTCGATGAAGTCGTCGTAGCGCTGCCCACGGACCCGCGCGTGCCGGTTGCCGACGTATCCGGGGTCGTTCAGCAACTCGGTGTTGTCGGTGCCGACGTCGAGCGCCACCGGGACGGCGCGGGTCGGGTCGATCCCGGCCGCGGCGGTGTAGACGGCGAGCTTGCCGGCCGCGATGCCGGCTCCGCCGCCCACGCCCCAGTCGCCGATGCCCAGGATCTGCTCGGCATCGGAGGCCACCACCAGATCGACGCCGTCGGAGTCCAGGCCGAGGTTGGCGAAGGCGCGCCCGATACCGGGCACGTCGTCGATGGACAGGTAGACGCCCCTGGGCCGCCGGTACTGCTCGCTGTAGTTCTTGATGGCCTGGGCGACCGTGGGGTCATAGACGATCGGGAGCATCTCCCGCAGATGGTCCGACAGCAGCCGGTAGTACAGGACCTCATTGCGGTCGCGCAGGGCCTCCAGGTAGACGTTCCTCAGCAGGTCCGTCGCCTGTGCCCGGTACTGCGCGTACACCCGGCCGGCCTGCCGGTCGATCGTCTCGACCACCGGGGGCAGCAGGCCGTGCAGCCCCAGTTCGTCGCGCTCCTCGACGGTGAACGCGGTCCCTTTGTTCAGCACCGGTTCGCGCAGGATCGCCGGTCCCCGGGCGAAGGTGGCGTAACCGTCTTCGGTCGCCTCGAAGAGCCGAGGGCTTCCGGCCGCGCGCCCGTGACCTTCTTCCGCTTCCCGAAGCATGACCCGCTCCCCTCGCGAAACGGCCTCGTTCACGTACAGCCCTGCCCGGGGGAGGACCTCGACCGCGCAAAGCCAGTCCCAATTCGCGCCAAGTGCGAAGAATCCCGTCCTCTTCCGCGTGACCGTACGATGGCGTGGGCCCCCGGGTCGGTCGTCGCCGCGTCGGCGCGGTCAGGGGGTGCCGGGGGAGATCAGGCCGGACTCGTAGGCGGCGATGACCGCCTGCACGCGGTCGCGCAGGCCGAGTTTGCTCAGCACGTTGCTGACGTGGGTCTTCACCGTGTGCTCGCTGAGCACCAGGGCGGTGGCGATCTCGGCGTTGGACAGGCCCCGGCCGAGCAGCACCAGCGTCTCCCGCTCCCGGCCCGTGAGCGCGTCCAGGCCGGTCGGGGAGACGGCCGCCCGCGGCCGGCGCGCGGTCAGGTCGGAGATCAGCCGGCGCGTCACCGTGGGCGCGAGCAGCGACTCGCCCGTCGCCACCACCCGTACGGCGTGGACGAGATCGTCGCGGCGTACGTCCTTGAGCAGGAAGCCGCTCGCCCCCGCGTACAGCGCGTCGTACACGTAGTCGTCCTGGTCGAACGTCGTCAGCATCAGCGCCCGGCTGGAGGTGCGGGCGCAGATCTCCCGGGCCGCCTCGATGCCGTCCATGCCCGGCATGCGGATGTCGAGCAGCACGACGTCCGGCCGGTGTTCGGTCACCGCGGCGACGGCCTCCGCGCCGTCGGACGCCTCGGCCAGCACGGTGATGTCGGGTTGTGACTCCAGGATCATCGCGAAGCCGCTGCGCACCAGTTCCTGGTCGTCGGCGATGACGACGCCGATGCTCACGAGGCCACCATCGGCAGGGTCGCCGTGACGGTGAAGCCGCCGGCGCCGCCGGATGCGGACGCCGCGCCGCCGCAGGCCGTGGCGCGTTCCCGGATTCCGATCAGCCCGTTGCCGGAGCCGCCGAGCGTTCCGGCACCGGTCCCGTCGTCCCGAACGGTGATCATGAGGGAGTCTCCCCAGGCCAGGGTGACCGCCACTTTGGTGGCGGCCGCGTGCTTGAGCGTATTGGTGAGCGCCTCCTGGACGATCCGGAAGGCCGCCACCTCGGCGTCCGCCGTCAGCCGGCCCGGCTCGCCGGACACCGAGTAGGACGCCGCCAGCCCCGTCTCCTCGACCTGAGCCACCAGAGAGGGGATGGCCGCGACGGTCGGCTGCGGGGCCCGTACGCCGGTGTCCTGCTCCTCCTTGAGGATGCCGAGCGTACGGCGGAGTTGCGTCATCGCGTCCCGGCCGGCGGAGGCGATCGCGTCGAACGACTTCTCCGCACGGTCCGGCATCCTGCGGACGGCCACCGGCCCGGCCTCGGCCTGCACGATCATCAGGCTGACCGCGTGGGCCAGCACGTCGTGCATGTCCCGCGCGATGCGGGCTCGTTCGGTCGCGACCGCCCGGGCGGCCTCGGCCTCGCGATCGCGTTCGAGCCGCCCGGCGCGGTAGGCGAGGTCCCGGAGGTGCTGTTCCCGGCGCTGCGCGATCGTGCCGAGGACCAGTGCGCCGGTGCCGGTCAGCAACCCGATCAGGGCGGTGGTGGGGCTCTTCACGGATATGAGGCTGGTCACTGCGACCAGCACGATCGCGAGGGTCCGCTGCGATCGCCGTCCGACCCAGGCGATCGAGTAGAGCGCCACCAGCATGCCCCAGGCGACCGGCTCCGACGCCGCCCGATCCAGGGTGTTGTACCCGATGAGCGAGACGTAGATGGCGAGCAGGCACAGGATGGGGAACCGCCGCCGGAAGATCAGCGGCAGCGACGCGCCCGTCATGAGCACCCACGCCCAGGGCGAGAACGGACCGGGCTGTTCCGGCCGGGGGATCAGTAGGGGCATGTACAGGACCGCGAGCACCAGGAAGGCGACTCCCGCGTCGGCGACGTACGGCCGGGCTCCGACGGGAACGCGGTCCCACCAGGGCTTCGGCTCGGGGACGGTCACTTGGCCATCATCCCAGAGGGAAAGGTTCCGGCTGGTCACGCGAGAGTGTGGGCGGTACGGCGGGTGGGGCGGAAGGCCAGCGGGGCGAGGGCGAGGACGTACAGGAGGCCGGCGACGGGGATGTAGTCCAGGTTCGCCGCCGCGGCGACCGTGCCGAGCGCGATCAGGGTGGGTGTCCACCAGGCGACCGGGCGCGGCCGTACGACGGCCGCCAGAACGGTCAGCCCGAGCATGCCCACGTAGAACAGGATCGGCACGACGGTGTAGACGACCGGCAACACGCCGGGGACATCCTGGATCTGGTGGAACATGTGCTGCTTGTCCGCTTCGTCGCGGGCCAGCAGGCCCACGACGATGTCGATGCCGATCTGCGCGATCGTGGCGGCGAGCCCGATCAGGCCTATCCCGGCGAACGCCGTGCCCGTCCGGCCCGGAGTGAGCCTGCGCAGCCCGAGCAGGACCCAGCCGAACAGCATCAGGCCGGCGAGCATGAGCACGTGGCCGAGCGTCCAGCCGAAGCGGCTCTGGTGGTCGATGAGCCGGGCCACTCCGTACGCGCCCATCAGCGCCGGTGCCGCGACAAAAGAAATCTTGGTGGTGTGCACGATGACTCCCGAGGTGCTTTAGCCGATGAGGTAATCCTCGGGATTTCCGTCCGCCGGGGGATCGCCGGTACGAGCCATATTCCGCCCTCCCCCGCAGGACGGATCCGGCTCGCCCGGCCTTGGAACTTCGGTACGTCGCCTTCCGGCATGACCTCGCCAGGGATTGTGGGCGAGACGCGTCGCGGTCAGGGCGCGTGGGTGGCCGCTGTGATGACGGCGTCGGTGAGCGCGGCGGCGTAGGCGTCGGTGAGCTTGCCGGCGTCGAACAGCAGCGCGTACCACATCGGGCCGAAGACCAGGTCGATGAGCACCTCGTCGTCGGGGTGGGCGACCTGTCCCCGGTCCCGCGCCCGGCCGAGGATCTGGCGGACGGCGTCGCGGCGCGCCGCGATCAGTTCGCTGCTCACGCGCTGGGCGAAGGCCGGGGCCTGCAGCGCCTCGGCGGCCAGGGCCTGGTTGAGTGCGCCGGGCGCGCCGCGCTGGGCGGCGAAGGTCTCCTCCAGCAGGGTCAACAGGTCCTCGCGCAGGTCTCCGGTGTCGGGCGTGGGCAGCCGGGTGCGGGCGTAGACGGCCAGCACGTCCAGGATCACCTCGCCCTTGCCCGGGTAGCGGCGGTAGACCGCCTGCTTGGACACGCCGCTGCGGGCCGCGATGCCCTCCATGCTCATCCCCCGGTAGCCCTGCTCGGTGATCAGGTCCAGGGCGGCCTGGCGGATGGCGTCGTCGACGGCGGGGTCGCGGGGTCGTCCGGTCATGGCCCGCAGTCTATTTGACATACGCACCGGTCCGTATTTAAATCTCATACGCAACGTCTCGTATTGAAAAAGGAGGGGCCGTGCACCCCCGTTCCTCCACCCCCGCGCTCCTGTCGCTGGCCCTGGGTTACTTCGCGCTGGGCACCGCCTCACTGGCGGTGGTCGGTCTCAGCGGCCCGATCGCCGCCGACCTGCGGGTGTCGGCCGCCACCGTCGGCACCCTGGTCACCGTCTTCTCCCTGGTGTTCGCCCTGGCCGCCCCGATCGCGACGATCGCCCTGGGCCGCCTGGACCGCCGCCGGGTACTGCTGCTGGGCCTGGCGCTGATGACGATCGGCGGCATCGCCAGCGCGGCGGCCCCCACCTTCGGGGCCCTGGCCGCCGCCCGGGTGGCCGCCGGCCTGGGTGCGGCGATCTTCGGACCGGCCGCCTCGGCCACCGGCTCGATGATCGTGCCGGCCGAGCAGCGCCCCCGCGCGCTCGCGGTGGTGTTCGGCGGGATGACCGCCGCCACCGTGCTGGGCGTGCCGCTGGCCTCGGCCGCGGGCACCGCGATCGGCTGGCGGGCCACGATGGCCGCGGTGGTGGCGCTGACCCTGGTGGCGGGCGGGCTGCTGGCGGTGCTGCTGCCGTCGGTGGCGGCCGGCCCGGCCCCCACCCCGCGGGCCTTCGCCGGGGTGCTGCGCACCCCCGGAGCCGCATCGATGATCGCCACCACGCTGCTCGTGCTGACCGCCCAGTTCACCGTCTACGGGGTCGCCGGGGCCTACCTGGCCACCCGGTTCGGCGCCGGTCCCGGCCTGGTGTCGTTGACGCTGCTGGTCTTCGGCGCCCTGGGAATGGTCGGCAACGCCGCCGGGGCCCGCGTCTACACCCGTCTGGGCGGCGGCCGCACCATCGCACTGGCGCTGGCCGGGCTGACCATCACCTTCCTGGCGCTGGCCGGCGTGCCCGCCCTGCCCGCGGCCGGTGTCGCGGTGTTCGCCTTCTGGGCCTTCTTCAACACCCTGTTCATGGCCCCGCAGCAGGCCCGTCTGGTGGAGTTGCTGCCGGAGCAGCGCGGCATCCTGCTGGCCCTGAACGCCTCGGCCCTG
The DNA here is from genome assembly GCF_040679195.1 of Actinoallomurus sp. NPDC052308. NCBI lineage: Bacteria > Bacillati > Actinomycetota > Actinomycetes > Streptosporangiales > Thermomonosporaceae > Actinoallomurus > Actinoallomurus sp. NPDC052308. The sequence continues at coordinate 90,032 of NZ_JBFAUM010000005.1, forward strand.
TACCTGGGCATGAGCCTGGGCAGCCTGCTCGGCAGCGGCCTGCTGCCCGCCCTGGGCGGCCGCTGGCTCCCGGCCCTGGCGCTGGCTCCGCTGGCCCTGGCCGCCGGTGCGCACGCCGCCTCGCGGCGCCCGCGCCCCACCCGCCCGACGGCCCCGGCAGCCACCCCCGCCCCGGCCCACCACTGACCTTCCCGCCGTGCCTTCCCCACACCACCTCTCTTCTCACGACCGAACTGCGAGGCCGAACCCCGTGACCACGAACGAACTGCACGACCAGACCATCCTGATCACCGGCGCCACCGACGGCCTCGGCCGCGCGCTGGCCCACCGCCTGGCCGCCCAGGGCGCCACCCTGATCCTGCACGGCCGCAACCCGGCCAAGGGCAAGGCGCTGCTGACCGAACTCCACGACCGGACCGGCAACGACCGGCTCACCTTCGAACAGGCCGACTTCGCCTCCATCGACCAGATCCGCGCCCTGGCCGACCGCCTGGCCGGCCGCGATCGGCTGGACGTACTGGTCAACAACGCCGGGATCGGCGTCGAGACGGCCCCCCAGCGCAGCGCCGACGGTCTGGAGCTGACCTTCCAGGTCGACTACCTGGCCACCTACATGCTCAGCTGCCTGCTCACCCCGCTCCTGGCCCGCACCGCCGCCACGCGTTCGACCACCACGCGCCCGGCCCCCGCCAGGATCGTCAACGTCAGCTCCGCCGGGCAGTCGCCCCTGGACTTCGACGACGTGCTGCTGGAGCGCCACTGGGACGGCGTGCAGGCCTACTGCCAGGCCAAACTCGCCCAGATCATGCTCACCTTCGACCACGCCGAACTACTGCGCGACCACGGCGTCACGGTCAACGCCCTCCACCCCGCCTCCTACATGCCCACCAAGATCGTCACTCACCTGTTCACCGTGCAGAGCACCCTGGAGGAAGGCGTCACCAACACCGCCCGCCTGGTCACCGACTCCGCCGTGGCCGAGGTGACCGGCACCTACTTCAACCGGACCCGCCCCGCTCGCGCCCACCACCAGGCCTACGACAGCGCCGCCCGCACCCGCCTGCAGGAGCTCAGCCGGCACCTCACCGGCGTGCCCTTCCCCACCGCACCGCTTCAGGCCGCCTGACCCGCGAGCCGTGAGGTGTACGCGCCGCCCGCCGCGTACACCTCACGGACGCGTCCGTACGTCAGAGCCAGTGGTTGTCGTGGCGCAGGAAGAACTCGAGGCGCTCCTCGTCGCTCAGCTTGCCCAGCCCCTCCGCGAGGCCCTCGAAGTACCCCTCGCGCGGGGCGCCGGGGGAGAAGTGCAGCAGCATCGAGGCCGGCTCTCCCGACTCGTTGCGGAAGGCGTGGATGCCGCCGGCCGGGACATGGACGAAGTCGCCGGGGACCGTGTCGATCCAGCGTTCGCCGTTGTAGATGCGGACCGTTCCACTGAGGATGTAGAACGACTCGGAGATCGACCGGTGGAAGTGCTTGTCCGGGCCGCTGGGCTTCGGACCCATCACCCAGCGGTACAGGCCGAACAGCCCGCCCGTCGACTCGCCGGTGGCCAGATAGTGCACCGTGTTGCCGGACGAGTAGGTCACCTCCGGCTCGTGGCCGGCCGGCCGGTAGGTGGCGCTGATCTCGCCGTTCTCGCCCTCGTAACGTGCCGGTGGGTAGCTCACGTCGTCTCCTTCGCGTACGAAACCCCGATTTCGCCGTCGAGCCGGTGCGCGGATCTTCGGGCGGCCCGCCTGGAATGGTCGGCGGCAGAGTGGCATTATCGCGCCTCGTGTTGTTTTCGGGAGGTATGGGTGGTGCGGGTGCCGGCGGCCGATGACCCTCGCCGGATCGGCCCGTACGCCGTGCTGGCGGAGCTGGGCGCGGGCGGCATGGGACGCGTCCACCTGTGCCGGTCCGAGGGCGGCCGGCTGGTCGCCGTCAAGGTCGTACGGGAGGAGTTCGCCGACGACCCGGGCTTCCGGCGGCGGTTCCGGCGCGAGGTCGAGGCGGCCCGCGCGGTCAACGGCTTCTTCACCGCCCCGGTCGTCGACGCGGACGCCGACGGTCCGCTGCCCTGGCTGGCCACCGCGTACATCCCGGGTCCATCGCTCGGGGACGCCGTCCGCGACCACGGACCGCTGCCCGAGCCGGCCGTACGGGCGCTGGGGGCCGGGCTGGCGGAGGCGCTCCTCGCCGTCCACGGCGCCGGGCTGGTCCACCGCGACCTGAAACCGGCGAACGTCCTGCTCGCCGCGGACGGGCCCCGCGTCATCGACTTCGGGATCAGCAAGGCGCTGGACGGCACGCAGCTGACCAGGACGGGCGGTCTGGTCGGCACGCCGGCGTACATGTCCCCCGAGCAGGTCACCTCAGACGGCCCGATCGGACCGGCGAGCGACGTGTTCTCGCTGGCGGGGGTCCTGGTCTTCGCCGCGGCCGGAGCCGGGCCGTTCGGGGCGGGCGGCGCCCAGGAGGTGCTCTACCGGGTCGTGTACGGCGAGCCGGACCTGACCGGTGTGCCCGGCGGCCTGCGGGGCGTCCTCGCCGAGTGCCTCGCCAGGGACCCCGCGGCGCGGCCGACGCCCGAAGCGGTGCTCACCGCTCTGGCGCCGGCCGATCCGGCCGCCCTGGCCCTGTCGGCGCTGCGCGCGGACCAGGATCGACGCGTGGCCGAGGCGGCGGCCCTCTCCGCGACCGCGCCGCCGGTGGCTCCTTCGGACGCGACCGCCACGACGGCGCGGACGCTCACGGGACCGCCGTCTCCGGACCGGCGACGCTTCCTTAGCCTGGCCGCCGGCGTGGCGGGCGGGCTCGTCGTCGCCGGCGGTGCGACGACGGCCCTCGCCTGGCCGACCGGCGGTCACAAGTCCCGCCGCCGACCGGCCCCGCGCCGTACGTTCGCCGCGGCCCCCGCGCCGGTCTGGACCCTTCCCCGGCCGGGCGGCGCGTTCGATCGTCAGACGCTGACGTTGCTGGTGGCCGGCGGCCTGCTCGTGTGGGGCGACCAGGCCGTACTGCACGGTGTCGATCCCGCCGCCGGGCGGCTCCGATGGACTCGAAAGGTCACGGCGCTCACCGGCGGCGGCCGCGGCCGGTGGACGAACGTGGCCGGATCAACGGCATATGCCATCGTCGACCCCGGGTCGCTCGCCGAGGAGACCATCCTGGTGGAGCTGGACGTCGTCACCGGACGACGCATCCTTCGCCGTGACCTGCCCGACGCCGACGCCGACGTCAACGGCAGTGCCGTCTCCGGAGCCGGTGGAATCGTCGTGGTGCCGACGGGGGCGCGTCCGGGGCGCTCGGAGTACGGAGCCGTGGCCGCCGTCGACAGCGGGACCGGACGGGTGCTGTGGCGACAGGGGGCCGACAGCCCCGGTGATCGGCTGAACATGGCCGCCGACCAGGCGCGCTGTTACATCGCGGACGCCGGCCGGCTGTCCGCCCTGGACCTGGCCACCGGCATGCGACGATGGCGGATCAACGTGGCGGCGTACGGGTCGGATGAGGCCGCGCTGGCCCTGACCGGAGACAGGCTGTACGTCGCCGCGAACGGCCTCCTGGCGATCGACCCTTCCACCGGCACCCGTGCGTGGACGGCGCTGCCCGGTGTCTTCGCCACTGACGCCGTCGTCACCGGCGCCACGGTGGTCGCGGCCGTGGGAGACACGGTCGCCGGCGTCGATCGCGGAACGGGTGGTCTCCGCTGGCAGACGCCGAGCCCTGCGCCGCTCTGGGCAGGCAGTGCCAATTCTCACCTCCGAATCTCCGCTTCCACCGAGGTCGCCGCCGCGCCCTTCGACGCCGCCGTGGGAGTCACCGGCGGCGACAAGGTCACCGCTCCCAGCGGGTTCCTGGTGGTCGCCACCGCCGACGGTGATCCCCGATGGGCCTACCAGGCCGCTCCCGGCGTGCAGTGGCACGTCGCGGTCATCGGCGGCCGGGTCTACGCGACCGACGGCACGGCCCTGTACGCCTATGAGGGAGGCGGCCGGTGACGACGCTCCGGAACGATGACCCCGTCGAGGTCGGACCGTACCGGATCATCCGCAGACTCGGCGGCGGGGGCATGGGCCAGGTTTACCTGGCCGTCTCGCGCGGCGGCCGGCCCGTCGCGGTCAAGGTCGTACGGGCCGCTCTCGCCGGCGACCCCGCGTTCCGCGCGCGGTTCCGCGCCGAGGTGGCGGCCGCACGCGCGGTCGGCGGCGTCTTCACGGCGTCGGTCGTCGACGCCGACCCCGAGGGCCCCAGCCCGTGGCTGGCCACCGAGTACGTCTCCGGGCCGTCCCTGCAGGAGGCGATCGAGCTCCACGGACCGATGCCCGAGGGCGCCCTGCGGGTACTGGGCGCGGGCCTGGCCGAGGCCCTGCGGGCCGTGCACGAGGCGGGCGTCGTCCACCGGGATCTCAAGCCGTCCAACGTCCTTCTCTCCGCCGACGGGCCTCGCGTCATCGACTTCGGCATCAGCCGGGCCCTCGGCGGCGCGTCGCTGACGGCGACCGGTCAGGTCGTCGGCTCGGCCGGCTACATGCCGCCCGAACAGGTCGAGGGCCGGCCCGCGGCCCCGGCCGGCGACGTGTTCTCACTCGGAGCGGTGCTCGTCTTCGCGGCCACGGCACAGCCTCCCTTCGGCACCGGTCCGGCGCCCGTCCTGCTGTTCCGGACGGTGCACGAGCGGCCACGCCTTGACGGCGTCCCGGCGGGACTGGCCGGGCTGCTCGCCCGCTGCCTCGACAAGGACCCCGCTCGGCGTCCCCCGGTGGAGCGACTTCCGGAGCTGCTGAGCACGCCGGCACGGTCGCGGGCCTGGCTGCCGGAGCCGATGGCCCAGGACGTACGGCGGCGCGAGGCGACCCTCGTCGACGAGCTCCCCGCGCCACCCGGGCCCCTGACCCGGCGCCGGCTGCTCGCCGCGGGCGCGGGTCTCGGCGCCGCCACCGCCGTCACGGGCGGCGCGCTGTGGGCCTTCCGAAGGAACACCGGACCCAGGTTGCCTCGACCGCTGTGGCGCACGACCCTGCCGGCCGCCGACGTCGCGCGGCTCAGCGACACCACCCTGGGCGGGATCGTGCACTACGGGAACAGGGACACCCTCATCGCATTCGACGTGGCGACCGGCCGGAGGAGATGGACCGACACCGGCGGACCTTATGTCGGCTCTCCCGTGATCGACGAGCGGGCCGGCAACTGCCTCATGAACGTCGGCAGCCGGATCCGCGCCCTGGACGCCGTGTCCGGCGCCGAACGCTGGTCGTACGACGTCCCGGCGAGGCTACGGCCGGCGAAGGATGACGACTATTTCCTCCAGGCAGCGGGCTCCACGGTTTATCTGTGGACTTTCGAGCCATACCGGCTCTTCGCCGTCGACTCTCGGCAAGGAGCCGTACGGTGGTCCTTCACAGACTCCAAAGACGGCGCTGGCATGGTCTACGGAGGCGGCGAAGGGTATGTGATCTACCAGAGCGGCGTCATCCCGACGAGGATCCGCTGCTTGGACCCCGCGTCAGGACGGCAGCGGTGGGTTCTCAGCGGCGACCTGACCACGAGTGACTGGAACACGTGGGGAGACTCCGCCGACCGCTTCTTCTGCCATGACGAAGGCCGCGACCTCGTCGCGGTCCGCCTCAGCGACGGCGCGACCGCCTGGAAGATCCCCGGATCGCTGATCGCGACCAAGGGTGAGGGCTACCGCTTTCCGTCTCTGCAGGTGCTCGGCGGATCCCTGCTCCTCTCCGGGAGCAATCACATCCGGCTCATCGACATGGCCACCGGGCACCTCCTGTGGGCGTGCCAGACGACCTCTCAGGACGCATCTCCGCAACCTCTCAAGAACGCCGCCTACTACCTCGACGCCGACGTCGTCCACCGAGTGGACCTGCGGACCGGCCGGTCGACGCCGGTGACCGGCCGCCTGCCCGCGTCGTCGTCCCTCGCGTCGGTGACCGACGACCTCCTCATCACCTCGGTGGTGGACGAGACCGGGGGCAGGGGAGGTCTGTACGGCTGGGACGCCCACTCGGGAAAACAGGTATGGAATTTTCCCGCCAAAACGGAGAACAAGGCGCAACCCTGGCAGGTATCGCAGATGAGGGAATATCTCATCGCTCGCTACGAGCAGAGCCTGTTCGCCTTCCACCTCTCGTGATCAGGCGGCCCCAGTACCCCCGGACGTCCGAGTCGCGCCGACGCGAAGGTTAGAGCAGCCCCTTGTCCCGCCCCGACCGCGTCACCCGGCCGCTCGAGCCGTCAGCCGACGCACGCGCCGGCCGAGACCGGGCGCGTACGGGTCCGGGCCGTCCGCGCGGAAGATTCCAGCTCCTCCGCGGTCAGCGCGTACCCGGCCATGGAATCCGCCATGTTCGCGGCGAACACCATGCCGTAGACATCGCCGTCCGTAGCGAGGAGCGGAGCACCCGGGACCCCTTGGGGAACCGCCGCGTCGATCGCGTAGACACCGCGCGTGACCCGGCCGTTGCCGTAGAGGTCCGGACCCTGCGCACGGAGCTCGGCGCGGATGCGGGCGTGTTCGGCCGACAGCGCGGTGCCGTTCCGTACGTAGCCGGCGACCACTGCGAGCTCGTCGTGAAAGCCGATCGGCTGGAAGAAGTCCAGGGCTGGAGCGTCCAGGCCGGGAACGTCGAGAACGGCGAGGTCACGGCGCGGGTCGTACAGGGTCACGATGGCCCGGTGCCGTACTCCGTCCTCACCGATCGTGTCGAGTCCGCCTCGGACCCCGGCGACGTTGTGCGCCGTGGTGAGGACGTGTTCGGGCGCGTACACGAAACCGGTGCCCGCGATGGGCCGGCGGCACTTGGGCGCCGAGCCGACGATGCGCAGGATGCTGACCGACACCTTCTCCAGGACGAGAGACGTGGCGAAGGAGTCAGCCGGCGAATCGGTCGGCGCGGCGGCCTGCGGTCGTCCCGTCGGCCGCGACGGCCTGGCCGAGGCCTGCCGCCACAGGACGGACCCGAGTGCGGCGACCAAGAGGACGAGGGCCGACGACAGCGCGGCGAACAGGAACACGAGGCGCCGGGTCGACCAGCCGGCGCCGGGCGAAGTGTCGTGCGCCCGATCCGAGTGAGCCGCCGAGCCGTCGACTTCCGACGGCTCATCTTCCTGCCCGGAACCGTGGGTCACGGAGTGACGATAGCGCGCCGAAGAGGTGCTCCGAATGCTCGGTGACCGTCGCCGGGGACCGGGAGGAATCCCTCTAAACCGCCTCCCGATCCCCGCCTTCACCGAGCGATCCGCAGGCGTCGCCGCCGCCCGGCTGCCGGCGTCAGCGCTGGGCCCGTCGCACGTTCGGCCGGGCGGCGGACGACGGCAGGTGCCGCGCCGCGGCCGCCTGCGTGTACAGCCCCACCACGTGGTAGCCGAAGTCCACCGACGCGGGCGCGGACGCGGCGAGCTTCAGCGTGAAGCCGGTGGCCGAGGCGTTCTGCACCCAGTAGGCGCCGCCGGGGTTGCCCTGCGGGGTCACCACGACGACGGGCTTGGCGGCGGTGTCGATGAAGGGGATGGTGAACGTGCAGTCGGCGGACGTCGCACCGGAGGCGACGGCGCAGACCCCGCTCACGCCGCCGTCGTCGTAGAGGTTGCCCCCGGTGACCAGCCCATCCCCTTCGGAGACGACGCCGAACGCGGACCCCTGACCGATGACGCCGGCCACTCCCTGCCCGGCCACGCCGGTGTCCTGCGCCGCCTGCCCGAACACGCCCGCGCCCTTGGACGACGTCGAACCCGGTAAGCCTCCCGGTTCTCCCGGGCGTCCGGCCTGGCCGACCGCGCATCGAGGGGCCTCCAGGCTGCGAGCAGGAATTCGGCTACACGCCGAAAAACGGCGCATGCCATACCACCCGGTTCGGAGAATAGGAACAGGCGCCGTACACCGCGGACGAGTGGCCGGCGCGGAAACACCTATTCAGGCGTGGTGTCCGGGCCGCCGCTTTGCCGAGCCGGTCCATCGAAGCCCGGCGACCGGCTCGTTCAGGACGGTTTGCGGGGGGTGGCGGTGGTGGCGCGGAGGACGACTTCGCCGGGGATGCGCTCGACGCGGCTGCGGCGGGCGGGCTCGCGGATGGCGAGGTTCATGACGCGCTCGCCCATCTCCTCCAGGGGGAGGGCGACCGTGGTCAGGGGCGGGACGAGGTCACGGACGATCGGGATGTCGTCGAAGCCGGCCAGCGAGACCTGGCCCGGCACGTCCACGCCGTGGTAGCGGAAGGCGGACAGCGCGCCGATCGCCATCACGTCGGTGAGGGCGAACACGCAGGTCGCCGTCAGGCCGCGGCGGATCAGCTCGGTCGCGGCGGCGTATCCGCCGTCGCGGGTGAAGGACTCCTCGATGACGCGGTCGTCGGGTAGCGGCACGCCGGCCTCGGCCAGGGCGTCGCGGAAGCCGCCGAGCCGGTCGGCGACGGTCGTGAGCGTGTGCGGCCCGGTGAGCACCGCGAAGTCGCGATGGCCGAGGCCGAGCAGCGTACGGGCGAGGGCGGCGGCGCCCTCGCGGTTCTCCGGCTGCACGGTGTCGACGCGCAGGCTGCGGTGGCGGCTGAGGACGGCGACGCGGCCGCCGGCCCGAACGTACGGGTCGAGCTCGGCCCCCATCGAGCGCTCCCACGCGCGGTCCTCGAACCCGGACCCGACCAGCAGGATCGCCCGGGCCCGCTGGGCTCGGAGCATCGCGACGTAGTCGACCTCCCGGGCGGGGTCGCGGAACGTGCTGGCCAGCATGACGAGCAGTCCGTGCTCGGCGGCGGCGCGGGTCACGCCGCGGGCGATCGCCGCGAAGTACGGGTCGCTGACGTCGTGGCAGATCAGGCCGATGGCCTGGCTGGAGGCGCGGGCGAGCGCCTGGGCGTGCGCGTTCGGCGCGTAGGCGAGCTCGGACGCGGCGGCGAGCACGCGCTCCTTCAGGTCGGCGCGGACCTGGGTGGTGCCGTTGAGCACGCGGGAGGCGGTCGCGAGGGAGACCTCGGCCCGGCGGGCGACGTCCTGCAGCGTGATGTGTACGCCCGTCGGGCTCCCGTCGTCCTCCGGTGCGTCGGTCTTCACTCGCGTGCGTCTGGTCGGCCGGTCCGGTCGGTGTTCCCCCATTTTTCACCCTCCTGGCTCCAGCATGCCGTGAGCGTGCGACCCGGACGGCTGAAATCACCTCTTGACCGCACCGTACGCCGTCCCTACGGTAGCAGAAAGCGCTTTCAGAATGCGCTTTCTGAGAGCCCGAGCGCGGGGTCCGAGCACGGAGGAGCTCATGGTGAGTCAGAGCACCACACCCAGTGTTCCGGTGGCCGGAGTCGCCGAGCGTGACAGACCCGGGGCCGGCGAGCGGGTCCGCGACGCGGTCGTGCGGTCCTGGCGGCCGGTCGCGCTGCTCCTCGCCTGCCTGGTCGCCTGGTGGGCGATCACCGCGGCGAAGCTGATCGAGGCCTACCTGGTGCCGTCGCCGACCAAGACGCTGCAGGTCATGAGCGACAAGGCGGGCTACATCTGGCACCACACCTGGGTCACGACGTACGAGACGCTGCTGGGCTTCGTCATCGCGACCATCGTGGGCGTCCTCGCCGCTGTGATCATGGTGTACTCCTCGGCGGTCGAGCGGACGCTCTATCCAGTGCTGCTGTTCGCGCAGGTCATCCCGAAGGTCGCGATCGCGCCGCTGCTCGTCGTCTGGCTCGGTTTCGGCCTCGCGCCCAAGGTCGTCGTGGCCGTGCTCATCGCCTTCTTCCCGGTCGTCATCTCGATGGTCACCGGCCTGAAGGCGGTGGACCCGGAGATGGTCCAGTTGTCGGCGACGATGGGCGCCGGACCGCTGCAGACGTTCTCCAAGATCCGTTTCCCCGCCTCGCTGCCGCACCTGTTCTCCGGCCTGAAGGTCGCCGTGACGCTCGCCGTCACGGGTGCCGTCGTCGGCGAGTTCGTCGGGGCCAACGAAGGCCTCGGGTACGTCATCCAGCAGGCCAACGGCAACCTCGACACCCCCATGCTCTTCGCCGGTCTGCTGGTGATGTCCCTGATCGGCGTCGTCCTGTTCGTGCTCGTGGAGTTCGCCGAGAAGCTTCTGCTGCCCTGGCACGCCAGCCGTCGCGGCGCCGCCGTGACCACCACCTACTGACGGACGCCCCCCGGCTCCCCGACCGCCGCCCGTCCCGCCGACCTGACGCGTACCTGATCTACCGACGGAGACGACATGAAACTGCGCAGCCTCGTCCTCACTCTGGTCCCGATCGTGGCGATCACCGCCGCGTGCGGGGGAGGGGGTGACAAGACCAGCAGCGCCTCGGGCAAGAAGCTGGACAAGGTCACGCTGACCCTCAACTGGTACCCCTACGGCGAGCACGCGCCGTTCTACTACGGCAAGAAGCAGGGCATCTTCGAGAAGCACGGCATCGACCTGGAGATCAAGGCGGGCCAGGGCTCGCAGAAGACGGTGCAGGCGACCGGCGCGGGCCAGACCGACTTCGGCTGGGCGGACACGCCGGCGCTGCTGGCGGGGGTGAGCCAGGGACTGCCCGTCAAGAGCATCGGCGTCTACATGCAGACCACGCCAGCGGCCGTGCAGTTCTTCTCCGAAAAGGCGATCAAGACGCCGGCCGACCTGAAGGGCAAGCGCATCGCGGCCACCGCGGGTGACGCGCCATCCCGGACGTTCCCGGCGTTCCTCAAGAAGAACGGCCTCAGCGAGTCGGACGTCCAGCTGCAGAACACCGACCCGGCGGGCAAGATGGCCGCGGTCATCTCCGGCAAGACGGACGGCCTCATCGGTTACGCGAATGACCAGGGCCCGACGATGGCCGCCAAGGCCGGCAAGCAGGTGTCCTACCTCAAGTTCGCCGACTTCGGGCTGAACTACTACTCCAACGGCCTGCTCGTCGGCGACCGCAAGCTCAAGAGCAGCGCGGACCTGGTCAAGCGCATGTCCGCGGCCACCAGCGAGGCGTGGGCGGCGGCCGAGAAGGACCCGGCGAACGCCGTCGCCGCCATGCAGGGCGCGTCCCAGCAGCTCCCGTCGCCGACGGTGCTGGCCGACCAGTTCAAGACGACGATGAGCCTTCTGCACACCGCCGCCACCCAGGGCAAGGCCCCGGGCATCAACACCGACGCCGACTGGCAGCAGACCATCAGCGTCTTCACACAGAGCGGCCTGATCAGCAAGGCCCAGGCGCCGTCGGCGTACTGGGCCTCCTCCGCCGCGCCGCAGGGCTGACCGAAGGGTGACGACGATGGCCGGGCCCGGGAGCACACGGGAACGAGGACGAGTGGCAGAACAGGAAACGAGCCAGGGCGGGAACGTCCGGCTGGAGGACGTGGCCGTACGGTTCCGTACGAAGAAGAAGGACGTCACGGCGCTGCGGGACGTGTCGCTCGACGTGGCCGCGGGCGAGTTCGTGGCCATCGTCGGCCCGTCGGGCTGCGGAAAGTCGACGCTGCTCAAGCTGGTCGCGGGGCTGCTCAAGCCGTCCTCCGGCGGCGTACGGCTCCGCGGCGAGTCGGTCACCGGCCCGCGCCACGACATAGGGTACGTCTTCCAGCGCGCCGCGCTGCTGGAGTGGCGCAGCGCCCGGCGCAACATCCTGCTCCAGGCGGAGATGCGCCGGATGCCCGCCGCCCGGGCCCGCGAGCGCACCGCGGAGCTCATCGCGATGACCGGGCTGACCGGGTTCGAGGACGCGTACCCGCACGAGCTGTCCGGTGGCATGCAGCAGCGGGTGGCGCTGTGCCGGGCGCTGCTGCACGAGCCGCCGGTCCTGCTGATGGACGAGCCGTTCGGCGCGCTCGACGCGCTCACCCGTGAGCAGCTGAACATCGAGCTGAACCGCATCTGGCGGGAGACGCGTACGACCGTCCTGCTGGTCACGCACTCGATCGCGGAGGCGGCCTACCTCGCCAACCGGATCGTCGTGATGACCGACCGGCCCGGCACGATCGCCGAGATCATCGACGTCGACCTGCCGGACGAGCGGGACTACGCCGCGACCATGGCCCGCCCGGAGTTCGCCCGCGCCACCGGCCGGATCCGCGACCTGCTCGGCGCGGCCTCGGCCGCGGACTGACCCGTACAGCCGTCGACCGAACCCGCAGAGCCGTCGACCGAACGAGACCCGTAGAGGCGTCGGCTCGAACCGGTAGAGAGGAACACACAGGGATGGCACGCAGGTCCATCGGGATCGTCCTGAACGGCGTGACCGGCCGGATGGGGTACCGCCAGCACCTCGTCCGCTCGATTCTGGCGATCCGCGACCAGGGCGGCCTGACCACCGCCGACGGCACCGTGCTGTGGCCGGAACCGATCCTGGTCGGCCGCAGCGAGGCCAAGCTGCGCGCCATCGCCGAGCGGCACGGGCTGACGGAGTGGTCCACCGACCTCGGCGAGGCCCTCGCCCGGCCCGGCGTCGAGGTCTACTTCGACACCCAGATCACGAGCGCCCGTGCTCCGGGGGTCCGGGCGGCGATCGAGGCGGGCAAGCACGTCTACACCGAGAAGCCGCTCGCCGAGGACGTCGAGGAGGCGCTCGAGCTGGCCCGGCTCGCCGACGAGGCGGGCATCCGGCACGGCGTCGTACAGGACAAGCTCTTCCTGCCGGGTCTGCTCAAGCTCAAGCGGCTGGTCGACGGCGGCTTCTTCGGGCGGATCCTGTCGGTGCGCGGGGAGTTCGGCTACTGGGTGTTCGAGGGCGACTGGCAGGAGGCGCAGCGCCCGAGCTGGAACTACCGGGTGGAGGACGGCGGCGGGATCATCGCCGACATGTTCTGCCACTGGCGGTACGTCCTCGACAACGTCATCGCGCCGGTCCGCTCGGTGCAGGCGCTCGGCGCGATCCACATCCCCGAACGGGTCGACGAGAACGGCAAGCCGTACGCCGCGACGGCGGACGACGCGGCGTACGGGATCTTCGAGCTCGAGGGCGGTGTCATCGCGCAGATCAACTCCTCCTGGACGACGCGGGTGTTCCGCGACGAGCTGGTGGAGTTCCAGGTGGACGGCACCGAGGGCAGCGCGGTCGCCGGCCTGCGCCGCTGCCGGGTGCAGCATCGGTCGATGACGCCCAAGCCGGTCTGGAACCCGGACCTGCCCGCCACGGAGGACTTCCGCGCCCAGTGGCAGGAGGTGCCGGACAACGCCGAGTTCGACAACGGGTTCAAGGCGCAGTGGGAGCTGTTCCTGCGGCACGTCGCCGACGACGGCGCGTTCCCGTGGGACTTCTACGCGGGCGCGCGGGGCGTCCAGCTCGCCGAGCTGGGCCTGCGCTCCTGGAAGGAGGGCCGCCGCATCGAGGTCCCGGAGCTCGCCAAGTGAAGATCGACCTGCCCGAGGGCGGCTCGCTCGTCCCGTACACGCTGGGCGAGCCGCGCGCCTACCCGCCGCCGGCGGCGCCCGCCACGTCGCGCGTCGCGTACGCCGCCGCGCATGTCGTGGTCGACCCGCTCGCCGACCCGGAGGCCGTCGACTGGGAGTCGACTCTGGCGTTCCGACGGCACCTGTGGTCGTACGGACTGGGCGTCGCGGAGGCGATGGACACCGCGCAGCGCGGCATGGGCCTCGACTGGCCGACGACGCGCGAACTCATCGCGCGCAGCGGCGCGGAGGCGCGGGCCTGCGGCGGACGCATCGTCTGCGGCGCGGGCACCGACCAGCTCCCGCCCGGCCCGGCCCCCCTGGACCGGATCGTCGCGGCGTACGAGGAGCAGCTCGGCGGGATCGAGGCGGCCGGCGGGACGCCCGTCATCATGGCCAGCCGCCAGCTCGCCGCCTCGGCCACGGGCCCCGACGACTACGCCGAGGTGTACGGCCGCCTGCTCGGCCAGGTCGCGCGGCCGGCCGTGCTGCACTGGCTCGGCCCGATGTTCGACCCGGCCCTGGAGGGCTACTGGGGCTCGGCCGACCTGGACGCCGCCGCCGAGAGCGTGCTGGCGATCATCGCCGAGCACGCGGCCGAGGTCGACGGGATCAAGGTGTCGCTGCTGGACGCCGGCCGGGAGGTCGCGCTGCGCCGCCGCCTGCCCGCGGGCGTGCGGCTCTACACCGGCGACGACTTCAACTACCCGGAGCTGATCCGCGGCGACGGCCACGGGCACAGCGACGCGCTGCTCGGCATCTTCGACCCGATCGCGCCCGCCGCGGCGGCCGCCCTCGGCGCGCTCGACGCCGGGGACCCGGAGGCGTACGAGCGGGTCTTCGCCCCGACCGTGCCGCTGGCCCGGCACATCTTCGCCGCCCCGACGTACTACTACAAGACGGGCGTCGTGTTCCTCGCCTGGCTGGCCGGGCACCAGGCGCACTTCCGCATGGTCGGCGGCCTGGAGAGCGCCCGATCCGTCCCGCACCTGGTCCGGCTGTTCACGCTGGCCGACCAGGCCGGCCTGCTGCCCGACCCGGACCTCGCGGCGGCCCGCATGCGCGCGTGGCTGACCGTCCAGGGGGTGACCTCATGAGCGAGCGGAGCGAGCGAATCGGGAGCACAGCACCCTGGGTCACTCCCCCGACGAAGGAGGGCGCATGAGTGAGCGGAGCGAGCGAATCGGTGGCACAGCACCCTGGGTCACTCACCCGACGAAGGAGGGCGCATGACCACGGGCCTCGCACGCTTCAGCCTGAACCAGTGGACGACGCGGTACTGGCCGTTGCCGGAGCTGGTCGCGGGATGCGTCGCCGCCGGGGTCACCGGCGTGGGGCTGTGGCGCGAACCGGTCGCCGAGTACGGCCTGGCCCGTACGGCGAAGCTGGTCCGCGACGCCGGGCTGACCGTCACGTCGCTGTGCCGGGGCGGGTTCTTCCAGCTCCCCGACGCGATCGCGGAGAACCGGCGGGCCATCGAGGAGGCCGCCGAGCTGGGCGCGCCGTCGCTCGCGCTGGTCAGCGGCGGGCTGCCCGAGAACTCGCGCGACCTCGACGGCGCGCGGCGGCGGGTGGCCGACGCGCTCGCCGAGCTGGCCCCGTACGCGGGGGAGCGCGGGGTGCGGCTCGCGCTAGAGCCGCTGCACCCGATGTACTGCTCCGACCGCTGCGTGGTCTCGACGCTCGACCAGGCGCTCGACCTGGCCGAGCCGCACCCCGCCGCGCAGGTCGGCGTCATGGTCGACACCTACCACCTGTGGTGGGACCCGGGCGCGTACGCCGCCATCGCGCGGGCCGGGGCCGAGGACCGGATCGCGCTGTTCCAGGTGGCCGACTGGACGACTCCCCTTCCCAAGGGGGTCCTGACCGGGCGCGGGATGCTCGGTGACGGCTGCGTCGAGCTGCGCCGGTTCCGTACGGCCGTGGACGAGGCCGGCTACACGGGGCCGATCGAAGTCGAGATCTTCAACGACGACCTCTGGGCGATGCCGGGGGCGGAGGCGCTGGCGCTGTGCCTCGCCCGCTTCGCCGAGCACGTGACCTGATCCGACCTGTCTGGAGCGCGCGAGCGCATCCTCCGCCGACCACACCCCCGAAGGAGGCCACCGAATCCCTCTCTTGACCCTGTGACCGCCCTCACCTACGTTCGGGAAAGCGTTTGCAGAAAGCGCTTTCCGCCTATCGACCCCATGGGTGGCAGAATGACGAAGTTCAGATGGTGCCTTCTGACGACCGTCGCTCTACTCGCGGCTCTGTTCTCGGTGCCCCAGCAGGCCGCGCTCGCCGACGAAACTCCCGTCACCGACCCGATTCCCGAACGACCGATCACCTCCGACCTGGGGCTCGTCCTCCAGGAGTACGCGCAGTTCCCCAAGTCCGACCCCGTTCCCGCGCCCGTCGACACCCGCCTCATGCGCTGGGACCGGATCAACTACATCGGTGAGGTGCCGGACGGCTCCGGCCGCATGTACGTGCCGGACCTGAACGGCAACCTGTACGTCGTCCGGAACGGACAGCCGCACGTCTACCTCGACGTCAAGGCGCAGTTCGAGCCGTACTTCTTCTCCGGGCGCGGCCTCGGCCAGGGCTTCGGCATCGTCGCCTTCGACCCGGACTTCCGGACGAACGGGAAGTTCTACACGATCCACACCGAGCTGGCCTCCAGCACCACCAAGGTCCCCGACCTGACGCCGCAGGCGGGCACCATCTACCACGGTGTCATCGACGAGTGGACCGCCGACGATCCGAAGGCGGACACCTTCCACGGCACGCACCGGGAGATCCTCCGGCTCGGCTTCGGCGGGCAGATCCACGGTATCCAGGAGATGGGTTTCAACCCGAACGCCAAGCGGGGCGACAAGGACTACGCCAAGCTCTACATCGCCGCTGGTGACGGCGGACAGGGCCAGGCCGCCGGCAACGACGACCCGCAGAACCTCGCGGTCCCGCAGGGCAAGCTCCTGCGGATCGACCCGCACGGGAACAACAGCGCGAACGGCAAGTACGGCATCCCGGCCGACAACCCGTTCGTCGGCAAGGCGGGCGCGCTCGGCGAGATCTTCGCCCTCGGCTTCCGCGACCCGCACCGCTTCAGCTGGGACACCGGCGGCAGCCACCAGCTGTTCCTCGGCCACATCGGTGAGCACGCCATCGAGGGTGTCTGGGACATCCGCGCCGGTGACAACGCCGGCTGGCCGAACCGCGAGGGCCCGTACACCTTCGTGAAGAACGACCGCTGCGACCTGTACACGCTGCCCGAGGACGACGCGAAGTACGGCTATGACTACCCGGTGGCCGCCTACGACCACGACCCGCCGGCCGGTTGGAACTGCAGCAGCGACATCGGCAAGGCGATCTCCGGCGGGTACGTCTACCGCGGCCACAAGCTGCCCGAGCTGTACGGCAAGTACGTCTTCGGTGATCTGGTCGACGGCGCCGTCTACTACACCGAGCAGAGCCAGATGCGCCGCGGCGCCCCGCGGGCGGCGATCCACCAGCTCCAGACGTTCGACACGAACGGCAACCGGCTGACGATGCAGCAGTTCGCCGGCGACAAGCGCGTCGACCTGCGCTTCGGCCGCGACAGCAAGGGCGAGCTCTACCTGCTCTCCAAGGCGAACGGCAAGATCTGGAAGGTCGTCGGCACCCGGCACTTCGCCGCGGGTTCGGTCGGCCACACCCACGTGGGCGGCACGGCGGGCGCGAAGAACTGGGCGCCGGTCACCCCGTCGAAGTGGAAGTTCGAAGGGAACCAGGTGATCCTGGCCGAGGCCGGCACGCAGCGGCCCGGCCCGCGTCGCCCGTTCGAGTACGCGGTGCTCAGCAAGGGGCCGAAGTTCGGCACCGAGCGGATCGACGCCGACGTGCGGATCGACACCCCGACGGACGTCACCAACCGCGATGTGATCATCGTGTTCGGCTATCAGTCGGACACGCAGTTCTACTACGCGCATCTGTCGCAGGACAATTCGATCTACCCGCACAACGGGATCTTCCTGGTCAACAACGCCGACCGGCTGCGGATCGAGGACCAGTGGGACCCCCTGCGCTCGCGCGGCGCCGAACCGTCGATCACCGACATGAAGTGGCATCACGTGACCGTGATCCGGCACGTGGACACCGGTGAGATCGCGGTGTACCTCGACCACTCCAAGGACCCGCGGATGACGGCGGTCGACAAGACCCTCGCGTCCGGCCGGGTCGGGTTCGGGTCGTTCGACAACACCGGCCGGGTCCGCAACTTCAAGGTCACCGGCACGGCGGTCGGCGACTGATCGTGGGTCCGGGCCGCCGCCCGCCGGTCCGGCGGCCGGGCGGCGGCCCGGGCCCCGCCGCACTCCCGGCGGTCACCGTTACCCCCCCTGACGGTGGCCGCCGGGACCCCCAGAAGCACGTGGAGGGAACGATGAGACATCTCAGCGCGGCCGTACGGTCCCGGCGCCTGGCGGCGGTCGCCGTCGCGGCCCTGGTCTGCGGGCCGCTCGCCGCGACCGCGGCCCAGGCGGACTCCGGCGCGGCGCGGGGTCACGACCAGGCCCTGTCGAAGGTGCTGCCGAGCCTGCGACCCAACCTGGTCTCGTACTACGACTTCGAGCATCCCGTGCCGGGCCACCCCGCGCAGGAACGCGACCGCGGGTTCTCCGGCACGACCATCAACCTGATCAACGGCGGGGCCGCCATGCGCGTACGGGACAGCGCGTTCCCGGGCGGCGGCTACTCGATCCAGACGAAGCAGGTCAACCCGGCGACCAAGGGCAACGACGACTGGAAGGCCGGGGTCTACTCGGCGACCGGCGTGCCGTCCCTGCACGCCTTCAGCGGCGCCAAGGAAGCCTCGATCATGGGCTGGTTCAAGATGACCGGCCCGAACCCGGCGCCCAACTCCGAGACGGCGAGCCCGTCTGACTACTACAACGCGGTCGGGCTGGCGGGCCTGCTCAGCGGCGACTCGCAAGGCCATGACGTACGAGCGCTGCTCGAAGTGATCGACGTGTCGGGGACGATGCGCGTCGTCGCCCTCGGCCGCCGCATCGACGGCGGCAAGTCGCAGACGTTCGCCGCGAGCGAGGACTGGCAGAGCATCCTGCCGATCGGCGAGTGGGTGTTCCTGGCGGCGTCGTACGACTACGACCACGGCACGATGAAGCTGTACAAGAACGGCAAGCCGCTGGACGGTTTCTACACGACGGCCGGCGACCCCTGGGAGGTCGGGACGCCGGGCACGCACGTCACCTCGTCGGCCGACTCGCGCGGCATCAAGATCGGCGGAAGCTTCCCCCAGAACACCGCCGAGAAGAACGCCTGTGACTGCCGGCTCGACGGCCTGATGTTCCTCAACCGGGCCGTGACCGACAAGGAGGTCTGGCAGCAGTACCACCGGGCGGTGTCCGGCCGGCACTGATCACCCGAACCGCACCGAACCGCGCGGTGAGCCGCCCCCCGGCTCACCGCGCGTCGGCGTCGTCAGGGACGGCCGAAGCCGACGATCTGCCCCTGCCAGTAGCCGGCGATGGAGCTGATCATGACGTTCTCGCCGGTGCGGGGAGCGTGGATGAAGTGGCCGCTGTCGACGATCATTCCGACGTGCCCCAGGCCGCTGAAGAAGATGAGATCGCCGGGCTGGATGTCGCTCTGCGCGACGTGGTGGGTCGCGTTGTACTGGTCGGGGACGACGCGAGGGATGCTCACTCCGGCCGCACGCCAGGACATCATCGTCAGCCCGGAGCAGTCATAGCCATTGGGACCGGTGCCACCGGAGACATACGGCTTCCCGAGCTGCGCGTAGGCGTAGTTCAGGGCCGCGCGCGCTGAGCCGGACGCCGGACCGGTGTACGTCCCGCCCACATTGCCCTTCGGAGCACTTGTGGGCTCGCCGGCCTTCTTGAGGAGGGCCTTCTGTTTGGCGATGGCCTTGTCGACGGCCGTCCTCTGCGCCTTGAGCTTGGCCGCCTTCTGTGCGACGTCCTGCACGGTGGCCTGGACGGCGGCCAGGTCACGCCGGAGGCGCTGGGTCGAGGCGAGGAACGCGGTCAGCTCCTGGCCTCGGTTGCTGGCCAGGTGCGTGAACGTCGACATCTGGTCGAGGGCCTGGTCGGGATTCTTCGAGGCCAAAACGGCGGTGGCCGGGTCGGACTGGCCGGTCTTGTACTGGTTCGCAACGAGCTGTACGACACGCGCGTGCAACTGGTTGTACGTGGACTGCTCGGCCTTCTTCTGTGCGTTGAGGACATTCAGCCGCTTCTTGGCCGCCTCGAGCTCGGTCTTGGCCTTGTTGCACTGGTCAACGATCTTGTCGACCTTGGTGTTGAGCTGGGCCAGCTCCTTCTTCGCGGCGGCGGCCGACGGTTTCGGGGTGGCGTCGGCAGTGCCGGCCGTCGTCAGCGAAACGGTGATCGCCAGCGAGGCCGCAGCGCAGATCCGGAGCGATCGGCGGAACCGCGACCGGCCGGTGGCGCGCGTGGAGGTCATCAGGTTGGAGGGCGCCACAGAGTCCTACTCCTCTCCTTGCCGCCTACCGGGGCAGCGCGTCGGGCTCGGGCCGGAGCCGCCCGGCCGGAACCTCATTCGGCTCCGGACGCGCCTCGACAACTGATGGTTCCCGGGTCCCAGGGGGATTCGGCGGACGGCTGTGCTTCGTGTGAAGCCGGGGGCAGCCGGGCTTTCCGTAGTTTAGGGGTGATCAGGCGTCCTCTGCCAATCAACGTTTCGTTAACGTTTTACGGCGACGGTTCTTACTTTCCGCGAGAGTGACGGTAGATCACGAATCGGGCATATCGCGTCGGAACCGCGCAGGATCGTCCCGCCAGGGACCGGGGCTCCGCCGCTTCCGCCGTGGCGGATCCGGACCGGCGGCCGCTCCGTACGAAGGTGAGGCGGACCAGGGCCGGCGCGAGCGAGACGACGGCGAACAGCCGCAGGCTCTGCACGCTCGAGATCAGCCCGACGTCGGCGTTGCCGCGACCGACGTCGCGAGGACCGCGTTGATGCCGCCGGGCGTCGTGGCGAGGTAGGCGTCGGCGAACGAGCGGGCAGCCGCAGGCGCCGCCCCACCTGGACGCCGAGCATGGTTATGCGGGCGAATGCAATACCCCGTGAATGCCGGGGCCGGTGGCGCGTCAGACCAACGGCGGGTCGCTCAGCCCGCGCTCCCGGCAAAGTCCCGACGGAATGCCTGGTATTCAGTCATAACCGGCGCGATTCCGGAATTGGCGTGCTCAGGTCGGAGTGTCAAGCGCGGCGCCGACGAGCAGGTGCGGCGGCGGCGCTCCAGCCGCGTGCGCCGCCGCCATGGCCAGGACGGCGGCCATGACGACGGCCCGCCAGTCCCGGGCCGGGCCGTTCCGGGCCCCGGCGTCGGGGCCCGGACGGGCTCGGCCGATCATGCTCGGCCGGTTCTGCTGAGCGGTTCTCGCTCAGCGGGTGTCGCGGAGGATCACGTCGACCTTCCTGGTCTTTCCGACGTTCCCGGCCGCGTCGATGGCGCGGTACTCGATCGTGTGGTGGCCGTAACCGGGCGGCACGTTCTCCCAGGCCACCGCGCGAGCGGGCGTACCGAGTTTGCCGTAGATGAGGTCGTCGACCTTGGTCCCCAGCGGCGTGAACCGGAACGGTGCGGTCGAGTCGGTCGGCCAGCCGAAGTAGCGGAACCAGCCGTCCCCGTCGACCTGGAACTCGGCCAGCGTGGCGCCGGCGGCGTCATCGGACGGGCTCAGCTTCATGGTGAACTCATTGTCGAAGACGTACTCCTTGCCCTGCTTGGCGGCCGGTGTGGAGAACACCGCGGAGACGGTCGGGCGCTGCGCGTCGACCGCCCAGGTGAGGGTCTCGGACGTGGCGCCGGTGGCCGGGTCGACCGCACGGGCGGTGACCGTGTGCGTTCCGGAGGCGATGTGGAGCCGGCCCAGGTCGAGGTCGCGGTCGTTGCCCGGGGTCGCCACCTTCTTGCCGTCGAGGCTCCAGCGGACGGCGGGCACGGACGTCGCGGGGTGCGTCGTCTCGGCGTAGATCACGTCGTTCGCGCCGACGGCGGCGCCGGTCGGCGTCGACTCGGTGAAGCCCGCCGTGGTGGTCTCCGTGGGGTTCGGCACGGTCGTGTCGATCGTCCAGGTACGGGTCTGGGTGAGGGCGGCGGAGTCGCGGACGGCCGGGTCGCGGACGAAGGCGGTCCCGTCGACGACCTTGGCGGTCAGGGTGTGCGTGCCCGGCTTGATCGGTAGCCGCGACAGGTCGAGGTTGTGCTGGTCCCGGCCGCCCGCCACCTTCTTGCCGTCCAGGGTCCAGGTGATGTCGAGCGTGTGGTCGACGGGGTGCAGCGTCTCGAGCCAGACCACGCGGTCGGCGCCGATGGGGGCCGTGGTCGGGGTGTTGTCCTGGATCAGGTTGAGCTTGGCGGAGATCGCCTGGGTCATCCTCTCGCGCTCGACCTGGTCATAGGCGTATCCGAGGGTCTTCATCATCGAGTGCGCGCTGGGCCGCCAGACGCCCGTGGTGTCGTACATCCCGCCCTCGTAGCGGCCGATGGGCCCGCCCGACGTGCTCTGCTCGCCCAGCCAGCGGTACCACTTCGCCTTCTGCAGGCGCATCTGCTCCTCGGTGAGGAGCGTGTGGTGGATCGAGTTCGGCTCGCCGTCGGTGTAGGCCCCGCCGGGAACGCCTCGCTGGTAGTAGTTGTACTCGTCCTGCAGGCCGCCGAGCGAATGCCCGATCTCGTGCGGCATGATCAGCGACGACATGGCGTTGCTGCCCGACGCCGTGGCGTACGTCCCGCCCGCGCCGCCGTACGTGCCGCTGTTCGCCAGGGCCACGATCTGCCGGTTGGCGGCACTGGTCCCGGTGACCATGTTCGCGTACTTCTGGGCCGCGGCATTGTCCATCACCAGCAGGCGCTGGATGCCGGTGGACGAGCAGCCGCTCCAGAACTTCATGCTCAGCGGCGTGGTCCGCCTGGGCGCGTTCAGATCGGGGTCGCAGCTCACCCCCGACTCGCCCGAAACGATCTCGACCCGGTAGACGTTGATGTAGCTGCGGTAGGACTTGAACGGCTCGAACGCGAACAGCGTGCTGATCTCCTGGTCGACGTCCTGCCGGTACTTCGGCATGTCGGCGTCGGTGTAGCCGTCGCCGAGGACCACGAGGTTGAACCGCTTCGCGGGAGCACCGGTGATCTGGACCGGTACGACTTCGGCCCTGCCGACGTCGGCGGCGCGAGCCTCTCGTACGTGCCCGGTGAGAGCCGGCGCGGCGAAAGCGACCATCGCTGTCGCCGCGACGACTGTACGCCTCAACATGAAGACCTCCCAAGTGCTCATCACTGGGTGATCATGATGGATCACGAAGGAGGTCGAATGTCAGGTTTATGCAAAATTGGCCGGAAGTGGGGTTGGGGTCCCTTAGTGGTGGTTTTCGGCCTCGGGAGAGCCGCCCATCATCTTCAGCATCGGGACCCCGCCCGTACGGACGAACCGGACCAGCAGGACCGCGGCCAGGGCGAGGAAGGCGATGTTCAGCCAGGTGGTGTAGTTCCAGGAGACGCCCTGCTCCATCACCACCGCGTGCCGCTTCTCCGGGATCAGGCCGGTGACCCCGAAGAGCAGTTCGACCAGGTAGCCGGCGAGGACCATCGCCGCGTAGAAGGTCCCGGTGACGAACAGCGCCATCCGGGTGCCGTAGTACTTCCGGTAGATCAGGATGATCGGCAGGATGATCAGGTCGGCGAAGATGAAGGCGACCACGCCGCCGAAGCTGATCCCGCCCTTCCACAGCACCGCGGCCAGCGGGACGTTGCCGATCGAGCAGACGAAGCTGACCACCGCGACGAGCGGGCCGACCAGCGGCCCCCACAGTTTCGCGGCGAGCGGATGGCCGACGAGGAAGAAGTGCCGCCAGAACGAGTCGGGCACCCACGCGGCGATCGCCCCGGCGATCAGCAGGCCGATGACCAGGTCCCGCAGGATCGCCGCCCACTCCATGACGAACACGTGCGCCACCGACGTGAAGCCCTCCCCGGACAGCAGCCGGCGCCGGAACGACCCCGGCCGCTGGACGGACATGTCCATCGCCGCGTGGCCCTCCATCGCGCCCGCGACGCCGCGCTCCGCCTGCTCGCGGGCGGCGCGGAGCAGCCGTTCGCGGAGGAACAGCCGGAACAGCACCGCGAGGACCACGATCATGATCGGCCCGCCGATGAACTCCGCCGCGGTGAACCGCCAGCCCACCAGCAGCGCCAGGATGATGCCGAGCTCGACCACCAGGTTGGTCGAGGCGATCTCGAACGTCATCGCCGCGATGAAGCTCGCGCCCTTGACGAACAGCGAGCGCGCCAGCGCGACCGCCGCGTACGAGCACGACGACGACGCCACGCCCAGCCCGGTGGCCGTCGCGAGCGTACGAGGCCGCCCGTCGCCGAGCAGCCGTACGATCGTCGCGCGGCGCACCACCGCCTGAACGATCGCGGACAGCAGGAACCCCAGGATCAGCGCCCACAGGATCTCCCAGGTCATCGACCCGGTGATCGCCAGCGCGTGACCGATCGCGCTCATTCCCTTCCCTCCATCACCGAACGGTGGTGCCCCACCGAGGACACGCGGAACACGGGCGGATCGGGGGCGGCCGACCGTGATCGGCCGCCCCCCGGCGATCACCTGTCCTTGAGCAGGTTCCGCATCGTGGCGATCTCGGCGCTCTGCGAGCCGATGATCGAGCCGGCGAGGGTCTTGGCGTCGGCGTTCGAGCCCTGGGCCCGCTCGGTCCGGGCCATGGCGACGGCGCCCTGGTGATGCTCGATCATCATCTCCAGGAACGCCTTGTCGAAGGCCGCGCCGGACAGTGAGTCGAGCTTCTTCATGTCCTGCTCGGACATCATCCCCTCGCCCATGTGCATGCCGCCGGGCGAGGGCATGGCGGCTCCCCAGCCCTTAAGCCAGCCGGTCATCTTGTCGATCTCCGGCTGCTGGGCGTTCTCGATCCGGGCGGCGAGCCCCTTGACCTCGGGCGAGGACGCCTTCGTGGCGGCCTGCCGCGCCATGGTGACCGCCTGCCGGTGGTGCGGGATCATCATCTGCGCGAACATCACGTCCTGCGCGTCATGTCCGGCCGGGGCCGAGCTCATGCTCATGCCGGGGCCCATGGAGTGACCGTTCATGGAGGGGTGACCGGAGTCGTCGCCGTTGCCGCCGCACGCGGCGAGGGTGAGGGCGGCGACCGGGACGATCACCAGAGAGCGGACGCGCTTCATCGATCTTCTACCTTCCGTATCCGGGCGTGCTGAGTGGGCGTGCGGGTCGTCGAGGACCCGGACGCCTGTCACAGCCGGAGTACGGAGAGCTGGAAGATGGACGGTCGGGGCGGGGCCCGGCCCTGGGACTCGTGTCCTCGTCCGTACCGATGGCCCGGTACGCCGGACGCGTCGCGGCGCCCGACGAAGACGGCGGCCAGGACGAGCAGCGTGGCCAGCACCAGCAGGGCCAGGCACATCTGGCCGCCGGGATGGTCGTGACGGCCGGAAGGGGCGTGCGACGGCGCCGAGGCGGGGTGATGCCCGGCCTCGGCGTCCGGGTGATCCGCCCCGGGCATGGTCATGACGACGGCGGCCGCGTGCGTGTCCGTCGGACCGGACGTCGCCTGCAACCCGTGCATCGCGAACAGGCCGAACAGCGTCAGAGCCAGGAGCAGCAGACCGCCCGGCGCCGGAACCCCGGACCGGTGCGGCCTGCCGCTCAGACTCCTCGCCCGCATCTCAGCGCGCCGCCTCGAAGCGGCGCAGCCGCAGGCTGTTGCTGACCACGAACACGCTGGAGAACGCCATCGCGGCACCGGCCAGCATCGGGTTGAGCAGGCCGGCGGCGGCCAGCGGCAGGGCGGCCACGTTGTAGGCGAAGGCCCAGAAGAGGTTGCCCTTGATCGTGCCCAGCGTCCGGCGGGACAGCCGGATGGCGTCCGCCGCGGCGCGCAGGTCGCCGCGCACCAGCGTGAGGTCGGCGGCCTCGATGGCCACGTCGGTACCGGTGCCCATGGCCAGGCCCAGATCCGCCTGCGCCAGGGCCGCCGCGTCGTTGACACCGTCCCCGACCATCGCCACGACCTTACCCTCGCCCTGCAGCCGCTTGACGACGTCGACCTTGTCGGCGGGCAGGACCTCCGCGATCACCTCGTCGATGCCGGCCTCGGCCGCGACCGCGCGGGCCGCCGCCTCGTTGTCGCCGGTCAGCAGGATCGGCGTCAGGCCGAGCCCGCGCAGCCGGGTGATCGCCTCGGCGCTGGTGTCCTTGATCGCGTCCGCGACGACCAGGACCGCGCGCGCCTCGCCGTCCCAGCCGACCGCGACGGCGGTCTTGCCGGTGGCCTCGGCCGCGGCCTTGGCGCGTTCGAGGTCGGCGGGCAGGTGCTGGGACCACTCGGCCAGCAGTCGCGTACGGCCGACCAGGACCGCGTGGCCGTCCACGACGCCCTGGACTCCGAGGCCCTCGACGTTCGCGAAGTCCTCCGGCCGGGGCAGCGCGCCGACCCGCTGCACGGCGCCCTTGGCGATCGCCTGGGCGATCGGGTGCTCGGAGGAGTCCTCCAGCGCGCCGGCCAGCCGCAGCACCTCGTCGGCGTCCTGGCCCTCGGCGGTCACCACGTCGGTCAGCGTCATCTTGCCGGTGGTGACGGTGCCGGTCTTGTCCAGCACGATCGTGTCGATCCGCCGGGTCGACTCCAGCACCTCGGGCCCTTTGATCAGGATGCCGAGCTGGGCGCCGCGCCCCGTACCGACGAGGAGGGCGGTCGGCGTGGCCAGGCCGAGCGCGCACGGGCAGGCGATGATGAGGACCGCGACCGCGGCGGTGAAGGCGGCCGCGACGCTGCCGCCGGTGCCGAGCCAGAACCCGAGGGTGGCCACGGCGAGGGTGATGACGATCGGCACGAAGATCCCGGCGATCCGGTCGGCCAGGCGCTGAACCTGCGCTTTGCCGTTCTGCGCGTCCTCCACCAGCCGCGCCATCTGCGCGAGCTGCGTGTCGGAGCCGACCTTGGTCGCCTCGACGACGAGCCGGCCGCCCGCGTTCACGGTGGCGCCGACGACCGCGTCGCCGGACCCGACCTCGACGGGCACGGACTCGCCGGTGAGCATGCTCATGTCCACCGCGGAGCCGCCCTCGACCACGACGCCGTCCGTGGCGATCTTCTCGCCGGGCCGTACGACGAACCGGTCGCCGGTCTTGAGCTGCTCGACCGGGATCCGTTCCTCGCGGTCGCCGCGCAGGACGGCGACATCCTTGGCGCCCATCTCCAGCAGTGCCCGCAGGGCGGCACCGGCGCGGCGCTTCGACCGGGCCTCGAAGTAGCGTCCGGCCAGGATGAACACCGTCACCCCGGCGGCGACCTCCAGGTAGATGTTGCCCGCGCCGGAGGAGCGCTCGATCGTGAAGGTGAACGGGTGCCGCATGCCGGGCTCGCCGGCGTCACCGAAGAACAGCGCGTACAGCGACCAGCCGAACGCCGCGATCGTGCCCAGCGACACGAGCGTGTCCATCGTCGCCGTGCCGAGCTTCAGATTCTTGTACGCCGCGCGGTGGAACGGCAGCGCGCCCCACACCAGCACCGGGGCCGCGAGGGTCAGCGACGCCCACTGCCAGTACCGGAACTGCAGCGCCGGGACCATCGCCAGCAGGATCACCGGGACGGCCAGCACGGCGCTGATGACGAGCCGGTCGCGCAGTGCCCGTACCGGGGCGTCCTCGCTCGGCTCCTCCTCGGCCGGCTCCGCCGCGACGGGGAGACTCGCGGTGTAACCGGCCTTCTCCACCTGGGCGATCAGGTCCTCGGTGGTGAGATCCGGGCCGAAGCTGACGCTGGCCTTCTCGGTGGCGTAGTTGACGGTCGCGGTGACACCGTCGAGCTTGTTGAGGCGCTTCTCGACGCGGTTCGCGCACGAGGCACAGGTCATCCCGCCGATCGCCAGTTCGACTCGTTCGGGTGCCGTGCTCGTGGTGCTGCTCATCACCCCTCCTTGTCCGGGATGGTCGCGTTCTAGTGCTGGTGATCGCCGGAGGTCGTGTCGCTCGCGCCCGCCGTGACGGTGAACTCGGCGGTGTGCACCGTGCCCTCGTGCTGGAAGTCCAGGTAGAGACGGTAGGTGCCGACGGACGGTGCTTCGGCGAAGAAGGTGATGACCGGCCCGGGCCTGGTCTTTCCATCGCCCGGCTCGCCGTCCGGGTGGACGTGGAGGTAGGCCAGGTCGCCCTGCCGCAGCGCCACCAGATGCCCGTACGCGGCCAGGTAGGGCTGCAGATCGGTGACCGGCCGGCCGTCCCGGCTGATCGTCATGTCGAGCCGACTCGACCGGCCCGCGACCAGTGTCCCCGCCAGCGTCACGGTGTAACCGTCGACGGTCGCGGTGGTGGCCGGGGCGGGCAGCGGCCGCGGCGCGGCGTCGCCCGCGACGGTCTCGTCGATGCCGAGAGTCAGCGGATCGGCGCCGGTGGGCTTGAAATCGGCGAACGCGCGGTACGTGCCCGGCCCGCTCAGCGGGGAGGCGACCTGCCAGGTGCCGTCCGCGTCCATCGTCGGGTGCACGTGCCGGAAACCGGACAGGTCACGACGGACGACGATGAGGTGCATCCGCTTGTCGTGCTGCGTGTCGAACGCCGTCACCGCCCGCCCGTTCGGCCCGACGATCCGGAAGGCGAACGTGCCCGTCGCGGCGGGCACCGTGGTGAGGGTGTAACCCCGGTCCGACACCAGCAGCCCGCCCGGTGGCATGCTCCCGTGACCGCCGTGACCCGCTCCACCGTGTTCCATACCGCTGCTCTCCTTCATGCCGCCGTGTGCGGCGCTCGGTTTCGCCTCGGCCCCGACGGGGCCGGTCAGCCGACCGGTCCCCATCGCCGCGCCGAACACCACCGCCAGCCCGAGACCGAAGATCCCGAGCCTGGCCGGGACGTTCATCGCTGTTTCCTCCTCCGGCCGAGACTCAGGAATCGACGACTTCGTAGCCGGCCTCGTCCACCGCGTCCCGCACCGCCTTGTCCTCGAGCGGGGCGGCGCTGGAGACGGTGACCAGGCCCGAGGCCAGATCGACCTTGACGTCGGTGACGCCCTCGATGGCGCTGACCTCCTCCGTCACGGCGGAGACGCAGTGGCCGCACGTCATGCCCTTGACCTTGTACTCGGTGGTCGTCATCTCGTTCTCCTCACACGCTGTACGCCGTTCGTGACCGGATTTCCGGTCAGCCTTCAACCTATACCCACCCCCGGTAGGGCATGTCGGTGACCATAGCATACGGGAGGGGGGTATACGCCAGTGTTGGCGCACGGCCGGCAGCGCCCCGGATCTCCGTCGCGGGAGCGACCGAGATCCGGGGCACAAGAACGGTGCCCCCTCCGCACTCCCGCATAGCGTTCACCCGCATTCAACGCAACGGGAACGTCCTAGATGTTGCGTTAGATCTCTACTCGTTGCAACGATTTAAGGGCTGTGAGCTGCATAGATGTAGTTAGCTCGCAACGGATCAGTTGAAGGAATCTAGAAAGCAACGTAGCGTTTGTGGTGTTGGAAACGACGAGTCGCAAGGAGAGCATCATGCAGGAGTTCGCCACCCCCGCCCCGGTCACCGCCGTCCTGGACATCCCCGCCGGGCGCGTTCAGCTCATCGCCGCGGATCGGGCCGACACCAGGGTCGAGGTCCTGCCCGCCAACCCCTCCAAGGGCCGGGACGTCAAGGCGGCGGAGCAGACGATGGTCGAGTTCGCCGACGGTGTCCTGCGGATCGAGACCCCGGTGAAGAACCAGTACTTCGGCTCCTCCGGGTCGATCGAGGTCACCGTCCAACTGCCCGCCGGTTCCCGCGTCGAGGCCAAGACCGCCGCCTGCGAGCTGCGCGGTGTCGGCCGGCTGGGTGACGTCGCCTTCGACGGCGCGTACCACCAGATCAAGCTGGATGAGACCGCGAGCCTGCGCCTGACCGCGGTCGACGGCGACGTCGAGGTCGGCCGCCTGGGCGGCCCCGCCGACATCACCACCACACGGGGCGACATCACCATCGCCGAGGCCACCGGCGGCAAGGTCACGCTCGCCACCCAGTCCGGCGACATCACGGTCGCCGCCGCCGCCGGAGTCTCCGCCGCCCTGGACGCCGGCACCAGCTACGGCCGCGTCACCAACGCGCTGAAGAACGACGGCAACACCGACCTGGACATCACCGCCACCACCTCCAACGGCGACATCTCCGCCCGCAGCCTCTGACCAGCAGCCGCTGAGGAGCGCCGGCGCCGTAGACGTTCAGCGATTCCCGAACGCCGCCGGAGTCGGCCGGGCATTCGGCGTCAACTCCCGCCCCTGGCGGATTCAAAGTTCGACACCGTCATCACCCACAACGGCGGTGCCGCGGGCCACGCGGCGCTGATGTACAGCACCCCCGACGGCAGCAAGACCCTGACCGCCGCGCTGAACTACGTGGACGACGCAGCGCTGTCCCTGGCGACGGCGTTCCAGCAGGCGACGCAGAGGCTCGTCACCGAGGTGTTCTGCGACGGGCAGGCCGGATCGGCCGGCGAGGCGGCCGATCCGGCTCAGCCGACAGGCTGAGCACCACGGGCCCTTGAACAGGAGTCCTCGCGGCCGTGCATCAGGGAGAAAGCGAACCGGGCCACGGCGAGCTCACTGAGCTCGCCGTGGCCCGGCCACATACGCGGACGCTCTCGCTACCCGGCGGTTGGGCACGCTCGGGGGCGGCGGGCCGGAGCGGGAGGACCTCGCCGAGGCGCCGACGGGCTCACAGCCCGAATCCGCACCTCCGCCGAACAGAATCGGCCCTCCGCACCATTGCGGTGCGGAGGGCCGATCGAGTGGGCGTTCGCCCTTACAGAAGCGAGCGCAGCATGTCGACGTGCGCGGCGAACACCTTGCCGCTGTGGACGCGGTCGAGGTACTCGACGAGCTCGTCGTAGCTGTCGGCGGGCACCCAGACGGCGTGCTTGGCGTCGTCCTGGCCCTTCACCGAGGGAAGCTGGTCGACATCCAGGTCCGCCACGCACGGCACGGTGACCATCCACGCCTCGTCAGATGCGCGGGGGTCGGGCACGTAGCGCGGCTTCATCTCGGTCCACGAGGCGCCGGGAAGCGTCAGCCCCGTCTCCTCGTTCAGTTCGCGTGCCGCGGCCTCGCGGTAGGCCTTGCGGTCGACCTCGCCGGGATCGACGAAGCCGCCGGGCACCGCCCAGCCGTGGCCGTCGGCGCGTTCCACCATGAGGATCAGGCGGCGGCCGCCCATGAGGAAGCGGCGGACGTCCCTGAGGAAGCGGCGGACGTCCTTGAGGAAGCGGCGACCGCTCTTGACGAAGCGGCGGACGTCCCTGAGGAAGCGGCGGCCGCCCTTGCGGAAGCGGCGACCGTCCTTGAGGAACACGAACACCACCGCGTCGGCGGCCAACGCCTCCCCCCAGTGCCCGAGCTCGTTCCGGCCGTAACGAATGCCGGTCTTAACCGGGGCGACGGGTCGCCCGTCTTCCACGTCGAACGAGATCGCGGCGCGGGCCCGGCGCTCCGCCCAGTCGATCGTGGTCGGGTCCATGGTCGGGTCGGCCCAGTCCGCGCCGTCTTCGATGCCTTTGAGGACGCTCTCGTGGGTGTATCCCGGGAGAGTCTGGCCAAGAAGAGTCATGATCGTCTCCTGGTAGTTGTCGGCGGGCAGCCGACGTTCGGTGTCTCTCGGTTTCGTCTTGCCTCTGCCGCTCATGTGCGACTACCGGGACGGTCCGGCCGACGCCGGTCTCCGCAACCCACAACCCGGCGCGCGGCCGTACCCCTTCGCACCAGAGCATTGACCTGTGGTGTTGTGCATCGTTCGATTGAGAACGCCCTCACCCCAACGGCCTCCAGATCGCCCTGACGGCTACGTCGCCTGGGCGTCTCCCGACAACGGGTCGGCCGATTCCGCCGGCCTGTCCGACGCGCTCACCGACTGGTTCGGCCCGCAGGTCGCATCCGTCGGCGCGTAACCCGACGGCCACGTCCTTGACCCGTCCGGTAGGCCGACTGTGTGACGCACGTCACCGTCACAGAGGTCGGGCCGCCGGCATCTCCTGTTCGACCGGATGCAACAGCAAGGAGTGCACGATGACCGCTCGTTTGAATCTCTTCGGAAACCCGACCGCGACCGCGGCCAAGGCCGCCGGGCACTTCGGCTCGGCGAGCAAGACGATCCTCCAGGAGTCGACGCTGCCCGCCGCGACCCAGAAGCTGGTGCTGCTGCGCGCCAGCCAGATCAACGGCGACGGTTACGCCACCGACGTGTGGAGCAAGAACGCCGCGCACGCCGGAGAAGACGCGACCCGCGTCAATCTGGTCGCGGCCTGGCGCGAGTCCACGGTGTTCACCGAGGCCGAGCGCGCCGCCCTGGAACTGACCGAGCAGGGGACCCGCATCGCCGACGCGGCCGGCGGCGTCACCGACGAGGCCTGGGCGAACGCCGTCGAGCACCACGACGAGGACCAGCTCGCGGATCTGGTGATGCTGATCGCCCTCATCAACGCCACCAACCGCATGGGCGTCATCGTCGGCCAGCGCGGCGGCGACTACCAGCCCGGCCGCCTCGGCTGATCAGAAGAGCCGGCATGGCCGCTTCGTACGACGCCGCGCGAACCATCCGCGCGGTGCCCACCCCCGAGAGTGAGGACCACGTCATGGAACCCCGTTTCGACCTGATGACCAATGAGCTCGGCGCCAAGATCGCCAAGCGGATCTACAACGTCTCCTTGGCGATCGTCCAGTCGACGCTGCCCGAGGCCACCCAGAACCTGGTGATGCTGCGCGCCAGCCAGATCAACGGCTGCGGCTTCTGCGTCGATTACCACACCAAGGACGCCGCTGCCGCCGGAGAGGACTCGACCCGGCTGAACCTGGTCGCCGCCTGGCGCGAGTCGACGGTGTTCACCGAGGCCGAGCGCGCGGCGCTGGCGCTCACCGAGGAGGGCACCCGGATCGCCGACGCCCACCCTGGCGTGTCGGATGAGACCTGGGCCAAGGTGCGCGAGCACTACGACGACGACCAGATCGCCGCCCTGGTCTCGCTGATCGCCATGATCAACGCGAACAACCGGCTCAACGTGATCGTGCGCAACCCCGGCGGCTCCTACCAGCCCGGCCAGTTCGCCGGAATGGCCAACTGACCGGCAGGCGAATCGCGGCCCGGCCCAGGATCACCCGATCCGGCCGGGCCCGCACACCTCACGCAGCGACGGCCACGGAAATCCGGAAGCGGTCATTCGCTCGACTCATCGGCAGGTGAGGTCGTGCATACCTCGACGCAGTTTCCGCCGCCCGTACCCCCTCCTCCGGAGTAACTGCTCGTTCGCCATTCGGTGCGGTTGAGCGATGCGGCGCGCATCCGCGTCTCCCTCCACGATCAGCCGAACTGGGCGGCTGCAGAAGCGAGCAGGTCCACGGACTTACTCGGGGACAGGGCCTGATCGATCAGCATGCCGAATCTGAGAGTACAGCGACGGACATCTTCGACGCTCTCCAAGTAAACGGCTCCACCGACGCCCTCTGTGTAGCCGACGTCCGGGATCGGTTCTGGTAGCGAAAGGATTGAGAAGGGGCCTTCCAGACCGGATGTTGCTCCTACATCTTTGGGGAGGATCTGTACGCCGACGTGTGGTGCGTCAGAGGCTTCGACCAGCCGGAGGAGTTGCCCGCGCATTGTTTTGGGATGTCCGATAGGGCGCTCGAGGATCCCCTGGTCCAGGATGATGTGCAGCTTCGGTGGGTTGTTCCTGGACAAGATCTGCTGTCGGGCCAGCCGAGGCGACGCTCGTGGTCTCCGAACTCGTCACGAATGCGCTGGTCCACGCCTCGCCGCCGGTCACACTGACCGTCACGTACGAGAACGCGCTCGTCATCGAGGTCGCTGACGGCTGCCAGAACCTACCGGCCTGGGGGCGTCCTGGCAGCGGCGGACGCTTCGGGCTGTGGATCGCCGAGGAACTCTGCGACTTGAGTGTTCTGCCGAGGCCCGACGGCAAGACGATCCGCGCGGTCTTCGCCGCGGAGCCGGTTCCGGCCGACGAAAGACCGGGTCGATGAGCACCGCCCGGGGTTACCGTCAGGGCATGCGAGCCGACGGGCATGACGCATGCGGGTCAGACCGCCGGGGTGCTCCTCGATCGAGTATCGGTTCTCCACACGGTGTGGACGATGTCGAGGCGCTGGCCCCTTTCGCTCCCGATGCAGAGTGGCGGGCCGCATTGAAGCGTGCGCCTCGTCGCTTCTTCATCCCCGGCGCCGCGTTGGCGAGCCCTGATCGATGGATCGACAAGCGGGCCGATCCCGAGGCCTGGGCTGCAGCGGTGGCGGATGACAGCCCCATCGTCACGCAGATCGATTACGGTGACACGCCACTGACCGCGGAGACCGCTCAGCGTGCGACGGAGCACACCTGCTCCTGTTCGGCGCCCAGCATGGTCTTCGCCTGCCTGAGTGCTCTCGACCTTCGCGCCCATCACCGGGTGCTAGAGGTCGGAACGGGAACGGGGTGGACGGCGGGCCTGCTCGCCGCACGCCTCGGCGAGGCCAATGTGACATCGATCGAAGTCGACCCCGCCCTGGCCGCGACCGCCGCCGCAACCCTGGACCGGGTCGGATTGTCCCCCCGCATGGTCGTCGGCGACGGTGCGGCAGGGTGGTCGGACGGCGCCCCGTTCGATCGAGTCCACGTCACCTGCGGGGTCCGGGCGGTTCCCCGCGCATGGATCGAACAGACCCGGCCAGGCGGCGTCATCGTGCTTCCCCTCGCCGCCGAGTTCGGGACCGGCCTCATCACCCGCCTGGACGTCCTCGACGACGGCATCGCCATCGGCCGGTTCGTCGAAGAAGGTTGGTACATGCGCATGCGCGCGCAGCGTGTCGTCCGGACCGAGTGGCCTTGGGAAAGCGACCTCGACGGTGAGATCTCCACGACCCGGCTGGACCCCCACACGATCGCCGCCGTCAACGGAGGGGCCGTCGGGGTGTGGCTGTCCGCGCACCTGCGGAACGTGGATGCCCTGAGCTGGGCTCCCGATCCGGACGGTCTCATCGTTCACTGGTTGCTGGAGAGCGGCCCCCGCGCCGAATCGTGGGCGGCCGTCGACTACAGACCGGGTGCGGCACGGTTCGAGGTCGAGCAGTACGGTCCACGGCGGCTGTGGGATGAGGCAGAAGCCGCCTACCTGGGTTGGCTGCGCGCCGGACGTCCCGGCCTCGAACGTCTCGGTATCACTGTCACGGCCGGCGGAGACCAGCGGTTCTGGCTCGACTCACCTGATCGTTCGATCGGCTGACCCTGGGTGCCGGGGAGCCGGTAAGGCGTTACGGAGGTGTCAGCCGAGGAGGTGGACGAGTCCGCCGGCCCAGGTGTTGAGGAAGCCGACGGTGCTGTGGACGGCCCAGTGCTGGGTCAGGTACCCGGCCGTCTCGGCCACCGCGATCCACACGGCGACGATGAAGAGAGTCGAGCCCGTGGCGATGCCCCACGACTCGAGGTCCTCCTTGAGAACGCTTCCTCCGATGTTGACGCCGAGCGCGCCGAAGGCCGCGCCGCCGAGGACGGCTCCCGCGAAGAAGTCTCCGGCGAGCGCTCCCAAGAGCAATCCGACCGGAAGGCCGACCACGAGCACGATCGCCTCGGTGAACAGCGGGAGCGCGACCACTCCCGCGCAGCGGGTGACCCTCATTCCGGCGATGGCCACGATGGCCGCGATGCCCAGGGGGAGCAGGAATGCTCCGGTGAGGTAGGACCCGTCCGCAGCGGGATGGGCGGCACCCATTCCCAGGGACAACGGCAGGAGGAACGCCAGCAGACCCAGCGCCGAGCGGACCAGGGAAGGCCACCACCGCCGTGGCTCAGGGACGTCCGCCGATCCGGCGTTCCCCGTCACCGGCACGCGGTCCTCGCGGGTATCGGCGGGAAGCTCCGACGAGGCGGCCGATACGCCGGCCGAGGCCTGCTGGGATGGCCCGACGTCCGTTGCCTCGCCGGATTCGACCTTGGTCGCGGGGTCCTGGGCCGGGACCGTCGTTCGCATGGCGTGGAGGCGGTCCAGGGCCTCCTCCGCCGAGGGGCGGTCGGCCGCCGCGGGCGCCAGGAGGTCTTCGATGAGCTCGGCCAGCGTCCCCGAAGCCGGTTCGAACAGCGGGCGTTCATAGAGCGCGGCGTGGACCGTCGCCCCCGGATTGTCGCGGCGGAACGGCGCGCGTCCCTTGAGCGCGAAATAGAGGGTGGCGGCCAGGCAGAACAGGTCCGACGCCTCGGTCGGGGGCTGCCCGCGCAGGCGTTCCGGATCGAGGTAGCCGGGGGTTCCGATCAGCGCGCCGCTCTGGGTGAGGGTCGTGTCGTCCGCGTGCACGGCGATGCCGAAGTCGACCAGCGTCGCGTCGCCGGCCGAGTCGATCAGGATGTTGCCCGGCTTGAGATCCCGGTGCAGTACGCCGTGGTCGTGCACGAACCTGAGGGCCGTCAGCAGTTGTTCGGCGAGCGCGGCGGTGCGCTCCTCGGTGAGCGGGCCGTCCCAGTGGACGGTCTCTTTGAGCGAGCTTCCCTCGATGAGGTCCATCACCAGCCAGGGGAGGCCGTCCACGGTGATCAGGTCGCGTACGGACACGATGCCCGGATGCGGGGGCAGCCGGGCGAGCGTACGGCCCTCCCGGCGGGCGCGCGCCGACAGCTCCTCGGGGATCTCGGCGGCGTCGGTCGCGGGCAGAATGAGCTGCTTCAGCGCGACGTCGATCTCCAGGTGTCGATGGTGGGCACGCCAGACCCTGCCCATGCCGCCCGAGGCGAGCTGTTCCTTGAGGACGAATCGGCCGTCGATGACATCTCCGGCGCGATACTCGCCTCCCACCCCGTACTCCCCCTCCCGCCGCCCCGGCCTCCGATCCGCCGGAGTGCGTTACCGACCTTGCATCAGTGCCGTACCGCGCGCAAGGCCGTTGGTCGCAGCGAGTGGATCGTCATCGTTCCGCGACCTGTTCGGGTTCCGGTCGGTTCGCGGCGGGCACCACCGCGACGAGCAGCAAAGGGACGGCGGCGAGGGCGAAGAGCGGGCCGGGGCCCGCCCAGGCGGAGCCGAGAGCGTAGGCGGAGTAGGTCAGCACCGCGACGACCTCCGATCCGAAGCCGGCCAGCGAGGTGACGGTCGCCCGGGACTCGTCGCCGATCTGGTCCTGCAGCCGCGCGTCGGCGTTGCTCATCGCCCACTCGAAGGCGCAGAAGGCGAGGGCGACGGGCGCCATCCCCGCCGTCCGGCCGCTCGCCGCGCCGAGGGCGAGGCATCCGGCGGCGAGGGCGAGGACCGGGGCGGTCCATCGCGTGCCGCGCCCGGCGAGCCAGCCGCCCGCCGTCATCCCGGTCGTGACCAGCAGGACGAGCAGCGGCGCGACGGATGCGGGAGCGCCGGTCGACCGGGCGAGGAGGGGAACGTACTCGTCGAGGGCGCCGGCGACGCCCATCAGCACCGAGACGATGAGCAGCGACCGGCGGACCGACGGCGCGCGGCGGACCTCGGCGAGGCCGTCCCGCACCACCCGCCGGTACGCCGGACCTCGCTCGGCGCGGCCCCGCGAGTCGGGCAGCGTGCGGGCGGCCGCCGCGCAGAGCAGGCAAGCGGCCACGCTCGCGACGCCCACGGCGGGGTATCCGCCGACGGCCAGGACCGGTCCGGCCAGACCGGTCGCGGCCGACACCGCCAGCATGCCCATGGCGTGGGTCCGGCCGATGACGCGTGGATAGGCGTCCGACGCGCCGGACCGTGTCAGCTCCTCGTACACCAGGGCCTGCAGGGCGCCCGAGCGCAGTGCGCCGCCCGCGCCCCAGAGCACGAAGCCGAGCGCGAACGCGAGGTACGACGGGACGAACGTCCACAGCGCGAAGCCCGTGCCGGTGAGGAGCGGCGCGATCGTGAGCAGCGACCTGCGGGAGAAGAGGTCCGCCCATACCCCCGTGGGGACCTCCAGCGCGAAGGAGGTCACCGACCAGATGACGAACAGCGACGAGATCGCGGCGGCGGACATCCCGGCCTTTGCGAACAGCACGGCGTAGACCGGGTACAGCAGGACGAAGTCCTCAAGGAACGCGTAGGCGTACAGCCTGCGCGTGAGTCTCGACTCAGTTGAAGATCAATGTCGTCGTCTCATGGCGGCAGCGTACGACCGCGGCACCCCGGAGGAGAAGCTCTTTTCCGCCATGTGTCGGCGGGGCGGGCCAGAATGCGGGGCATGCCCAGGAGCGCTACGCCCGTGACGCCGCCGCCCGCGGCCTCTCCCGCCGGTGAGACCAACCGCTACGTCGCCAAGGTCAAGACGTCCCTGACGCGGCGGTGGTCGCATACCCGGATGAAGGATCTGTACGACCAGGCCGACCTGACGAGGTATCTCTGGGCGCTGGAGCGGGAGGCCGAGTCGCTCGAGATCCTGCGGTCGGTGACCTCCGCCGTGCCGGTGCCGGGCGCGTCGCCGAACTACAACGTCTGGTCGCCGGTCGTCACGATGGACGCGCTGGAGGCGCGGATCTGCCGCCTCGCGGGGGACGAGGCGGCGGCCGTCGTGCCGGTCGGGCGCATCCTGACCGATCCCGGGCTCGCGCCGAACCGCGACTTCATCGTCGAGGAGATCGCCGACGCCCCGGCCGCGCTGGAGCAGGCGAACGCGGAGACGTCGGTGAAGTGGGCCTGTCACCGGCTATCCCGGAAGGTCGGCTCGCTCATCCACCTCCACGAGCTGGCCGTCGCCGGCCACCCGTACGGCGAGTGGTACGACGCCGCGGAGGTGGACCGGCTGATCGTCGAAGGACGGGCCCTCCTGGCCGCCCGGCTGTCGGCGGCCGCCTGATCCGGCCGGGCCGAGGCCGCCGGACGCCGCACCGGCGTCGTACGGACGCCGCGGGCGCGCGTCAGGTACTCCGCCAGCGCGTGGCGCAGTTCCGTACGGCCGCGCGGGTCGCCGGGGCCGAACGCCTCGTTCGGCGCGGCGTTCAGCGCGCGGCGGGCGGCGGCCAGCCAGGCCGAGCGCGGGAACGAGGCGGCGTCCGGTTGCCCCTGCCGCAGTTTTCCGGAGCAACGTCCCCGTCCGGCTCTGACCTTCTCCGGCGCGGCGGCCCCGTCAGGCGGTGGCGGCGCCGCGCCGGGGGAGGTCGGGGACGCCGAGGCGCCGGTGCTCGATGTGGCTGATCGCCTCGTCCAGCAGCGTGGCGACGTGGTTGTCGTAGAGCTGGTAGACGATGCTGCGGCCGTGGCGGTCGCCGGCGACCAGGCCGAGGTGGCGCAGGTAGCGGAGCTGGTGGGAGACGGCGGAGCGCTCCATGTCGATGGAGTCGGCGAGCTCGCCGACGGAGCATGGGCCCTCCCGGAGGCGGCTGAGGATGCGCAGCCGGCTGGGGGTGGCCAGCGCCTGCATGGTCTCCGCGACGCTCTTGGCGAGGTCGGCGTCGATCGGCCCGGTCGGGGTCCTGTGTCCGTCAACGCCGTGTCCCATGTTCGTAGAGCGGCCAATCGGGCCATGGCCGTGTCGGCGGCCGGTCTGTCGGTGACCGCCCTCATCGAGATCGTCCTGGCTCTGGTCACCGGCTCGGTCGCGCTGCTCGGCGACGGCCTGCACAACCTGTCCGACGTGTCGACGTCGGCGGTGGTCTTCCTCGGCTTCTGGATCTCCCGGCGGCCCGCGACGGCCCGTTACCCGTACGGCTACGAGCGGGCGGAGGACCTGGCCGGGCTGGGGGTGGCGCTCGTGATCTGGGCGAGCGCGCTGTTCGCCGGGTACGAGAGCTACCACAAGCTGGTCGGCGGCGCGGCGACGACCGACGCCGGGCTGGGCATGGTCGGCGCGGCGCTCGGCATCGTCGGAAACCAGCTCGTCGCCCGGTACAAGCTGCGGGTCGGCCGCCGGATCCGGTCGGCGACGATGATCGCCGACGCCAAGCACTCCTGGCTCGACGCGATCTCCTCGCTGGGCGCGCTGATCGGCCTCGCGCTCGTGGCCGCCGGGTACCGCTGGGGCGACCCCGTGGCCGGGCTGGCCGTCACGCTGTTCATCTGTCACGTCGGCGTAGAGGTCACCCGCGACCTCGTGCACCGCCTGATGGACGGCGTCGACCCCGACCACCTGGAGGCCGCGCGGACGGCCGCCGCCGGGGTCCCGAGTGTCGGCGCGGCCGAGGTCCGGGCGCGCTGGATGGGCCGAACCCTCGCCGTCGAGGTCGAGACCCGCCTCGACGACGGCCTCAGCCTCCTGGACGCCGACGGGATCAACGCCGAGGTGGAGCACGCGGTGCGCGTCGCCGTGCCCGACGCCGGTGACGTGCACGCCCACGCCCATGCCGCCCGGACGGCGGGCGCCGCCTGAGGTCGCCGGACGCCGTCCGAGATCGTCACTGGGTGTTTCCGCCTGGTTCGTGCGGGTACACGCAGCGCGGCGAAGGGGTGCAGGTAAAGACCCAGAAGGAGGCGAGTGATCGTGAGCGACACCGGCAAAGACCGCCCGCCGGAGCCCGACCGCGGCGTGGGCGCGCACTCCGGCCATGAGAGTCAGCCGCAGGAGCGCGTGGTCCCCGGCACGATGAGCGCGGGGGAGGGGTACGACACCGAGGCCGAGGGCACCCGGCAGGGCGATCCGCTGTCCGGCGTCGAGACCCGGCCCGGCACGGCCTCCCGCGAGGCGGGCCTGACCGGCGACCGCGGCTCGGACACGGGCTCCGGCGGCACCCGCGATGCGGGCCCGGCCGACGAACACGCACCGGACACCAACCCCGACGGCACCCCGCGCCCCCGGGACTGAGGGGCCGCCCTCCGGGTGAACCCCGGGCCGCCGGCGAACGTCTCTTCTGCTGAAGCGACGGCGAGAGGCGGTTCGCATGGTGTCCAGACGTGCCTTCCTGTTCGGCGGCGCCGGGCTCGGCGCGGTGGCCGTCACGGGAGGGGTCGGCGCGATCCTCGTCGAGGAGGACGTGCTGCCGGGGAAGGTGTCCTTCGACCGGGCCATCGGGCGCTGCGGGTCCCTGCCGGCCTCGCCGCGCACACCGGGCATCGTCCAGCCGCAGACCTTCCGTTCCCGCCGGCGCGGGACCGACGTCACGGCCGTCGTCGTGCTCCCCGCCGGCGTCCGGTCGCTGTGGCGCCTGCCGGTCGTGGTCGCCCTGCACGGCAACGGCGGCTCCGCGGCGTCGGCCGCGAACGGCCTCCGGCTCGACCGGTACCTGACCGACGTCGTGCGCACCCGCGCGGTCGCGCCGTTCGCGCTCGTCACGGTGGACGGCGGCCCCGACACGTACTGGCACCGGAGGAAGAGCGGCGATGACCCGCTCGGCATGATCACCGAGGAACTGCTGCCCCGGCTGGGCCGTCAGGGCGCCTCGACGGACCGGTTCGGGGTGATCGGCTGGTCGATGGGCGGCTACGGCGCGCTCCTGCTGGCCGAGACGGTCGGCGCCCCCCGTATGGCCGCCGCCGTCGCCTCCTCACCGGCGATCTTCCCCTCCTACGACAACGCCCGCCGGACGAACCACCGGGCCTTCGACGACGCCGCCGACTTCGCGCGGGGTGACGTGTTCGCCGGGCTCGGCCGGCTGACGGGAGTGCCGACGCGAGTGGACTGCGGCATCAGCGACCCGTTCGCGCCGATGGTGCGCCGGTTCCGGAAGCGGCTGCGCCCCGAAGGGGGGATGAGCGGCGGGTGCCACGACGGCGCGTTCTGGCTGCGGCACCTGCCGGATCAGCTCGCCTTCCTCGGTGATCACCTCCGTTGAGAGACGTTCTCAGGACTCCGGCGTTCTCAGGACTCGAGCGTTGTCAGGACTCCAACGTCCGGGTGACGGCGTAGGCGACCACCTCGGACAGGTCGCCGGTCCGCTGGTGGACGTCCCACTGCTGCTCGGCGCCGTTGCCCCGTTTGAGCACGCCGAGCAGGAGACCTTCGACGGTGATGAGGTCACCGGTCTCCGCCAGGACCGGCGCGGTGTGCTCGACCAGCGCCCGTACGACGGACTCGGCCGGTGCCGGACGGCCGGTGAGCGGGTGCACCAGGTCGTGCCGGAGACCGGACCGGGCCGCCCGCCAGGTGGCGAGTTTCAGCTGGGACGTGCGCACCGGCGGCGCCGGCTCACCGGCCTGCCAGGCCCGCGCGGCCGTCTCCACCAGCGCGCCGACCAGGGCGGCCACCAGCAGGGTGTCGTCCATCAGGAGGCAGACGTCGGCGACCCGGATCTCGACCGTCGGGTAGCGGCGGGACAGCCGGGCGTCGAAGTAGACCATCCCCTCGTCGAGGATCGCGCCGGTGTCCAGCATCTCCTCGACGGCCGCCCGGTAGTGCGCCGCCGTGCCGAACAGCTCGGTCGGGCCGGACGACGGCCAGCGCCCCATGACCTGCCGGCGGTAGCTGGCGTACCCGCTGTCCGTGCCCTGCCAGAACGGGGAGTTCGCGCTCAGCGCCAGCAGGGCCGGGAGCCAGGGACGGATCCGGTCGAGCACGGCGACGCCCTCATCGGCGGACTCCACCGCGACGTGGACGTGGCACCCGCAGATCAGGTGCTCGGCGGCGGTGAGGGCGTACTCCCCGGCCATCCGCACGTAGCGCTCCTCGGGCGTGACCGTCGGCCGTACCGGCAGCGGCGAGGTTCCGAGCGCGGCGATCGCCACCCCCTGATTACGGGCGGCCGCGGCCGCGACGTGGCGTTGGTCGCGGATCTGGTCGGCGAGTTCGGTCATGGACGAGCACGGGCGGGTGCCCGTCTCGAGCTGTTCGCTCTGCAGCTCGTGCTGCAGCAGTCCCTCACCGCCGTGCGACCCGCGCCGGAGTACGGCGTCGGCGGCGGCACGGGGCCTCCCACTGTTCGGGTCGACGAGGATGAATTCCTCTTCCACCCCCACGGTTCGCGTATCCACTATGACCTACTGTGCTGTTTTCTGGCGGCAGAAAAGTAAAGCCATGGCATCTCCGTTTCTCCGGGTGCCAAAAAAGACATCCCCGTGATCATCGACCGGCCCCCTCCCCATGACGTCAGCGTAAATCGCGACAACGCTCCGCTAACCGGGTATCGACGGATTGGTGAGTTTGTCGGGGGATTCGGCCATTCATCGGTGATGCGAGGGCATGACCATTGAGGACCATGAGGCCTGAGGGGCGCCACCCCGCGAACGCCGTTCACGATCGCGGGGTACCCGGCACTCCTGGCCGACCGGGACAATCGACGGCATGCGGTTCGGCATCCTGGGTCCCTTGGAGGTACGGTCCGCCGACGGTGCGGCGATCCCCGTCGGCGGGCCCCGCCCGCGCGCGCTGTTGGTGCTGCTCCTCCTGCACGCGGGCCGGGTGGTCGGCATGGACCGGCTGGTCGACGGCCAGTACGGCGACGAGCCCCCGGCCGGCGCCGTCAACGCGGTCCAGGCGCAGGTGTCCCGGCTGCGGCGTCACCTGCCGCCGGGGACGCTGGAGTTCGACGGGACCGGCTACCGGCTGACGATCGACCCCGACGACGTGGACGCGCACCGTTTCGAGCGGCTGGCCCGCGACGGACGCGGACTCCTGAACGCGGGCGCGTTCGCGGACGCCGCCGCGGTCCTCCGCCGCGCGCTCGATCTGTGGCGCGGCCCGGCCCTGGCCGACCTGCCCCACGCGGACGCCGACCGGGCCCGGCTGGAGGAGTTGCGGCTCGCCACGGCGGAGGACCTCATCGAGGCCCAGCTCGCGCTGCCCGACCGCGCACCGGTCGCCGAGCTGCGGCGGCTGGTCGCCGAGCATCCCCTGCGGGAACGGCTCCGCGGGCAGCTGATGCGCGCCCTGCACGCGGCGGGGCGGCCCGCCGAGGCCCTGGCGGTCTTCGAGGAGACCCGGCACCTGCTCGCCGAACAGCTCGGCGTCGACCCCTCCCCGGAGCTGTCGGCGATCCAGCTCGCCGTCCTGCGCGCGCAGCAGCCGGACCCGGTGCCGCGCCGGCGGCCGACGGCCCAGCTCACGAGCTTCGTCGGCCGCGACCGCGAGCTCACGCGGCTCGGCGCGCTGCGCGGCGCACGGCTGATCACCATCATCGGACCCGGCGGCGCCGGCAAGACCCGGCTGGCGATCGAGGCGACGGCCCGCGACGGGGCCGAGGTCGTCTTCGCGGACCTTTCGCCGGTGGAGGACGACGATCAGGTGCCGCACGCGGTCCTCGGCGCGCTCGGCCTGCGCGAGACGGGCCTGCAGTCGCTGGAGGCACCGGACCCGGTCGGGCGCCTGGTCGCGGCGATCGGGGACCGGGAGCTGCTGCTGGTGCTCGACAACTGCGAGCAGGCCGTCACCGGCGCCGCCGCGCTGGCTCGCCGGTCGCTGGGCGAGTGCCCGCGCCTGAGGGTCCTGGCGACGAGCCGGGAGCCCCTCGGGATCACCGGTGAGACGCTCGTGCCGCTCGGGCCCCTGGACGTCCCGCCGGCCGAGGCCGCGCCCGCCGACGTGCCGGACTACCCGGCCGTCCGGCTGTTCGCCGACCGGGCGGCGGCCGTCCGGCCCGGCTTCGCGGTCGGGCCGGACAACGCGGAGGCGGTCGCGCGGATCTGCGCGGCGCTCGACGGGCTGCCGCTCGCCGTCGAGCTCGCGGCGGCCCGGTTGCGTACGTTCCCCGTCGACGAGATCGCCCGCCGCCTCACCGAGGACGACCGGTTCCGGCTGCTGTCGCGCGGCGACCGCACCGCGGCGGCCCGGCACCAGACGCTGCGCGCCGTGGTCGAGTGGAGCTGGGACCTGCTCACGCCGGACGAGCGGGCGGTGGCCCGGCGCTTCTCCGTCTTCTCGGGCGGC
The DNA here is from genome assembly GCF_040679195.1 of Actinoallomurus sp. NPDC052308. Taxonomy (NCBI): domain Bacteria; kingdom Bacillati; phylum Actinomycetota; class Actinomycetes; order Streptosporangiales; family Thermomonosporaceae; genus Actinoallomurus; species Actinoallomurus sp. NPDC052308. Next base: position 134,134 of record NZ_JBFAUM010000005.1, read on the forward strand.
GCGTCACCGGACGCCGTCGAGGCGGTATGCGGCGACGACGCCGGGGACACCCTGGCCGACCTGGTGGACAAGTCGTTCGTCGAGCCGGACGGCGTCCGCTACCGGATGTTCGAGACGATCGGCCTGTTCTGCGCCGAGCGCCTGGCCGAGACCGACGAACGGCAGCGGACCCGGGCCGCCCACGCCCGTCACTTCCTGGGCCTGGCCGAGCGGGCCGACCCTCACCTGCGCCGCGCCGAGCAGCTCGACTGGCTGGCCCGGCTCTCCGCCGACCACGAGAACCTGATGGCCGCCCTGCGCTGGTCCGTACGCCACGATCGGGAGACGGCCCTCCGGCTGGTCGCCGCCCTCGGGGCGTACGGCTGGCTGAGCGGACGGCGGGGCGAGACGCGCAAGCTGGCCGCCGAGCTTCTCGAGACGCCGGTCGAGGGATTCGAGGAGGAGTACGTCGCCTGCGTCGTGCAGGCCGTGCCGCGGATCGACCCGGAGCACTGGAAACGGGCCGAGTCGATCGTCCGGTCCTGGGACCGGCCGCTGCGGTATCCGTTCACCGCGATCATGTGGGGGATGACCGCCGGCCCGCCCGGACCGTCCGGCGCGAACGAGCGCGTGCTCGGCGGCGACCCCTGGAACCAGGCGCTGGGCGGGTTCAGCCTCGCCCTGATCACGGTGCTCGGCGGCGACCCGGCCGAGGGCGAACGCGGGCTCGAGGACGCGCTGGGCCGCTTCCGCTCGCTCGGCGAACGGTGGGGGACCGCGCAGGCGCTGGACTGGCTGGCCGTGATCGCGGCCCGCCGCGGCGAGTGGGCCCGCGCCCGCGACCTCTGGCAGGAGGCGATCGCGCTGTTCGACGAGCTGGGCGCCGACGAGGAGGTCGTCGACGTGCTCGTCCACCGCGCCGAGGGGCTCACCCGGGAGGGCGACCTGCCCGCCGCCATCACCGACCTCGATCGCGCGGAGGAGCTGTCCCGCCGGGCCGGCCGGGCGGACGCGCCCGCGGCGGTGCACCTCGGCCGGGCGGAGATCGCGCGGTTCCGCGGCGAGCTCACCGAGGCCCGCAGCCACCTCGACGAGGCCCTTCGCGTGGCCGGGAGCGCCGGCTTCGGCATCGAGGCGACCCAGCCGTGGGCGTACACCGCGCTGGGCCGGCTCGCCGAGGCCGAGGGCGACGAGGACGCGGCGCGGACCTGGCACCGGCGCGCCGCCGCGGCCGCGCGCGAGTCTCCGATCGCCGTCGACCTCGCCGACGCCGTGACCGGCCTGGCCGGCCTCTCCGTACGGGACGGCGCGGGCGAACACGCCGCGGTCCTGCTCGGCGCGGCCGTCGCGCTGCGCGGAACGACCGTCGCCCGCGACCGGGACGCCGACCTGGCCGCCGCCCACGCCCGCGACCTCATCGGCGCGGACGCGTTCGCGGCGGCGTTCGCGCGCGGCGCCGCGATGTCCCGCGCGGAGGCGCTGACAGTCGTGGACGAGACTGTCAGCGGATAGCGGACGGGCTGTCAACGGGCCCCGCGAGAGTCGGGGACATGAAGAACACGACAGTCCTCATCTCCGGCGCGAGCATCGCCGGCCCCGCCCTCGCCTACTGGCTGGAGCGCTACGGCTGCACCGTCACGATCGTCGAGAAGGCGCCCGCGCTGCGCCCCGGCGGACAGGCCGTCGACTTCAAGGGCGAGACCCACATGAAGGTCCTGGCGCGCATGGGCATCCTCGACGAGGTGCGCCGCCGCCAGACCGGCGGGCACGACACCACCTTCATCGACGCGGACGGCCGGCCGCAGGCGGTCATGCCCGGCGAGTTCACCGGCGGTGAGATCGAGATCGGCCGCGGCGACGTGGCCGCCCTCCTGTACGAGCGGACCGCGGCGCGGTGCGAGTACGTCTTCGGCGACTCGATCACCTCGCTGACCGAGACGGCCTCCGGCGTCCACGTCACCTTCGAGCGCGGCGCGCCCCGCACCTTCGACCTGGTGGTCGGCGCGGACGGCATCCACTCCAACGTCCGCCGCCTGGCCTTCGGCCCCGAGGAGGACTACGTGCGCTTCCTCGGCCACTACTACGCGCTCGCCGACGCCAGCGCGCCGGGCGCCCCGGCGCAGAGCGTGATGTACAACGAGCCGGGCCGCATGGTGTCGCTGTGGGGGAACAAGGCGCGGGCGTTCTTCGTCTTCGCCTCCGAGCAGTTGCAGTACGACCGCTGGGACACCGACCAGCAGAAACGGCTCCTCGCCCGCGCCTACGAGGGCGCGCGGTGGAGGGTGCCCGAGATCATCGCCGCGGCGTCCGGCGCCCCGGAGTTCTACCTCGACTCGATCAGCAGGGTCGAGATCGACCACTACGCCAAGGGACGGGTCGTGCTGCTCGGCGACGCCGCGTACGGCAACACCCTCGGCGGCTTCGGCACCGGCCTGGCCATCGTCGGCGCGTACGTCCTGGCCGGGGAGCTGGCGGCGGCCGGCGGCGACCACCGGGTGGGGTTCCGCCGGTACGAGGAGGAGTTCCGCGGCTACGCCAAGATCTCGCGCAAGGGGAACGCCGGGCCGTTCCTCGCCCCGCCGACCCAGGGCCGGATCAGGATGCGCAACCAGATGTTCAAGCGCAGCCTCCTGCTCAAGTCGATGCTGTGGATGACCGACAGGTTCGCCACCAACATCGACCTCAAGGACTACCCGGCGCCCGCCGGCCGGCCGCACGGCCCGGCGCCCGCGCGCGGCTGACCACCTGGCTCGCCTACCCAAGGCCGGGCCCCTCGGAACGCCCGGCCATGACCACCCATGAGCGCAAGATAATCACCGTCAACACCGTGACGGTCGGCCCGACCGAGACCGACGGATGCTTCCTCGGCCCCCGCATCTGACCGGGTGCACCCGCGATGACCCCGGGTCGCACGTGTCGAGGGCCCCGGCGCGCCGGGGCCCTTCCCGGGGGTCGGGGTCACCGACCTTCGTGGTCGAGGTCGCCGTGCGCCTCGGCCGAAAGGTCCTGTCCGTCGGCCCACGTCTTGAGCCGGTCGGCGTAGGCTCGCTGGATCATCGGGTAGAACCCCTGCCCGAACAGCACCCGCAGGGGCGGGTCGTCGGAGTCGGCGATCTTGAGGAGCGTCCGGGCCGCGGCGGCCGGGTCGCCGGCGGGCTGCCTGCCCGCCACCGCGGCGAGGCGTCGGCGGAGACCGTCGTAGGCCGGGTTGAGCTCGGCCATGTGACCGTTGGCGAGGGGGTCGGGGTTCTTGCCGGACCGGGTGGCGAACCCGCCGGGCTCGATCACGGTCACCTTGATGCCGAAGTCGGCGACCTCGCCGGCGAGGGCTTCGTTCAGGCCCTCCAGCGCCCACTTGGAGGCGTGGTACGCGCCGCCGAGCGGCATCGCGATGAGGCCGGCGGCCGAAGACAACTGAATGATGTGCCCCGAGCCCTGCTCGCGCAGGTAGGGCAGCGCGGCCTGCACGACCCACACCGCACCGAACAGGTTGGTCTCCAACTGGTCGCGCAGCTCCTGCTCGGTCAGCTCCTCGATCGCGCCGATCTGGGCGTAGCCGGCGTTGTTGACGATGACGTCGAGCCGGCCGAAGTGCTCCATGGCCCGCTTCACGCCCGCGAAGGCGGCGGCCCTGTCGGTCACGTCCAGCTCGAGCGGGAGCACCGCGTCGCCGTAGGCGGCGACCAGCTCATCGAGGCTTCCGGTGTTCCGGGCGGCCGCGGCCACCTTGTCACCGCGGGACAGGGCGGCCTCGACGAAGTTGCGGCCCAAGCCGCGCGACGAACCGGTGACGAACCAGACCTTGCTCATGGCGACGTTCCGTTCTTCCTGCGTTGGCGGCGTTCCAGGGCGGTCCCTGGGCGTCGCTGTCGGCTGTTACGCCCGTGAGACACCTACCGCGGCGAGGCTGTGACAGCCGCAGGACGTGACCTGCGTCTCCTCGGCCCCTTCGCGCTCCGCCGAGGGAGAGGCGGCGCTGGCCGGTGGTCACCGGGTCAGTGCCGCGACGCCTCCTGCGCGCGTCGAACTACTACCGCAACGCCGAGTTCTTCCTGCACGGCGACCACGCCGACCCGCGGATCCGGCACGCGTACGACGCGTCGGTGTCCTGCCTCCGGCAGGCCGCGGCGCCGTTCAGCCAGCCGGGACCTTCGATCGCGTTGGCGGTTCCGCTCAGCCGGACCGGGCGTCCGGGGCCGCCCCGACGACGCGGTAGCCCACGCCCGGGGTGGTGGCGATGGCGGGCGGGCCGCCCAGCTTCCGGCGCAGCCGGCCGATGGTCACCGTGACCGTGTTGGTGAACGGGTCGGCGTGCTCGTCCCACACCTGTTCGAGCAGGTCCTCGGCGCTGAGGAACGCGGGCGCCGCGCGCAGGAGCGCCTCGAGGACCCCGAACTCCTTGACGGACAGGTCGAGGTGGCGGCCGTCTCGGGTGACGGTGCGCCGCATCGGGTCCAGCTCGATCCCCGCGGCGCGCAGCGTACGGGCCCGCGCGGCGGGCCGGCGGCGCGCGAGGGCCCGGACCCGCAGGACGAGTTCGGGAAAGTGGAACGGCTTGGCGAGGTAGTCGTCGGCCCCCAGGCTCAGCCCGCTGACGCGGTCGCCGGGCGCCCCGGCCGCGGTCAGCATCAGGACCATGGGACGGTCGTCGTCCTCGGTGATCATCTGGCAGATCGTGTCGCCGTGGATGCCGGGCAGGTCACGGTCGAGGACGACGACGTCGTAGGCGTTGCGGTCGAGCTTGGCGGCGGCCTCCAGCCCGTCGTGGGCGGCGTCCACGGCCATGCCCTGGTCGCGCAGCCCCTCGACCAGGACCTCGGCGAGGGACCGGGCGTCCTCGACCACCAGGACCCTCATGCCGGGACCGCGATGGCGAGCGGCAGCGAGACGGCGACGCGCAGGCCGCCGTCCGGGCGGGCGCGCAGGTCCAACGCGCCACCGTGCGCGGTCGCGACGGCCGCGACGATCGACAGGCCGAGCCCGGTGCCGTCGCCCGTACCCGTCCGGTCGGCGCCGAGCCGGCGGAACGGCCGGGCCAGCCCCGCGACCTGCCGCGGGTCGAGGATCTCACCGCCGGTCTCGACGACCAGGTGCCCCGTTCCGCCGTCGTCCGCGGTGGCGACGCGGATCCAGCCTCGATCGTGGTTGTGGCGGATCGCGTTGTCGATGATGTTCTCGACCATGCGGCCCAGCAGCGCCCTGCTGCCCCGTACGGGCAGGTCGCCGCCGAGGGCCTCGTGGACGGTCAGGCCCCTGGCGGCGATGTCGGGGGCCCGGGCGGCCACCGATTCGGACACCAGACCGGCGAGCGACACCGTCGTACGGTCGGGGAGTTCGCCGTGCTGCGCCCGGGCGAGCGCGAGGAGTCCCTCCAGGAGCCGGTCGATCTCGTCGAGTTCGGTCCGCAGCCGGTCGGCGAGGACGACGGTCCGCGGCGGCGCGGGCTCCGGCTTGGCCATCGCCACGTCGAGCGCGGCCCGCATCGTCGTCAGCGGGGTGCGCAGCTCGTGGGACGCGTCCGCGACGAACCGCCGCTGGGCCGCGAAGGAGTCCTCCAGGCGTTCCAGCAGCTCGTCGATGGTGTCGGCGAGATCCTTGACCTCGTCGGCGGGGCCGGGGACGGCCAGCCGCTCGTGCAGGTTGTCGGCGGTGATCCGCCGGGTCGCCGCGGTGATGGTCCGCAGCGGGCGCAGCACGTGACCTGCGATGACACGCCCCAGCACGATCGACACGACCGCCATGACGGCCAGCGCGACGGCCGCCCCCGCCAGCAGTTGCCGGGTGTGGGCCGCCTGCTGCTCGGTCAGTTGCCGCTGCAGCCAGGCGATCTGCGCCTGGGCCTGGGTCAGCGCGCTTCCGGGAGGAGCCGGCTCCGGACCGGGCGCCACCGTGGAGACCCGCGTCGGGCTCAGGGCCACGCCCCCGGCGATCGCCAACAGCACCGCTCCGGACAGGAAGAAGACGACGCCGTACAGGGCGGTGAACCGCGCCCGTACGGTGCGGATCCGCATCCTCATGGTGTCCTCCCCGACATCCGTTCCCGCACCGGGAACAGCATGCCGGGCCGGGCCTAACAGCGGAATAACAGCGCCCGTTCGGCCCCCGTTACGGCGTCCGGTCCAGGGTCTGTCCCGACCGAGGGAAAGGACGGGACGGTGCGTGGGGAAGCGACCATCGAAGTGAACGGGCTGCGTAAACGGTTCGGGCCGACTCTGGCGCTGGACGGGATGTCGTTCACGGTACGGCCGGGGCGGGTCACCGGTTTCGTCGGGCCCAACGGCGCGGGGAAGTCGACCACCATGCGGGTGGTCCTGGGCCTGGACGCGGCGGACGAGGGCACGGCGCTGATCGGCGGCCGGCCGTACCGGAGCCTGCGCGAGCCCCTTCGCCACGTCGGGGCGCTGCTGGACGCCGCCGCGCTGCAACCGAGCCGGTCCGCCCGCGGGCACCTGCTGTGGCTGGCCCGCTCCCAGGGCCTGGGCGCCCGGCGGGTCGACGAGGTGATCGGGCAGGTGGGCCTGCGGTCAGCGGCTCGGCGGAAGGCGGGCGGCTTCTCGCTCGGCATGCGGCAGCGGCTCGGGATCGCCGCCGCGTTGCTCGGCGATCCGCCGGTGCTCATGCTCGACGAGCCGGTCAACGGCCTCGACCCCGAGGGGATCGTCTGGATCCGCGGCTTCCTGCGGTCGCTGGCCGCCGAGGGCCGCGCGGTGCTGGTGTCCAGCCACCTGATGAGCGAGTTGCAGGGGACCGCCGACCACCTCATCGTGGTGGGGCGAGGACGGGTCATCGCGGACACCGGTGTCGCGGAACTGATCGCCGCCGCCTCGCGCGGTCGCGTCACCGTGCGCACCCCGGTGCCGGAGCGGGCGACGCGGGCCCTGACGCACGCGGGTGCCGCCGTGACCGTCACCGAGCGCGACTCGCTCACGGCCTCCGGGCTGCCGGGCGAGCGGATCGTGGCGGTCCTCACCGCGAACTCGGTGCCGTTCTCCGAGGTCGTGACCCAGCGCGCGACGCTCGAAGAGGCGTACATGGAGCTGACCCGCGACGCGGTCGAGTTCCAGGCCGTCGCGGGCCGGGAGGCGGTCCGATGACCTTCGCGCGGAGCTTCGCGCGGCTCTCGTACGCGGAGTGGACCAAGTTCCGCACGGTCCGGGGCTGGGTGCTCGGCATAGCGGTCGCGGCGCTGGTCACCGTGGGCCTCGGGCTCTTCTCCGCGTCCGGCAGCCACTCCTCCTGCGGCGGACCGGACGACGTCTGCCCCGCCGTGCCGATCGGCCCGGACGGCGAGGCGGTCGACGACAAGTTCTACTTCGTTCACCGGGCGCTGGACGGAGACGGCTCCATCACCGTCCGCGTGAGCTCCATGACCGGTCAGGTCCGGCTGCCGGACGCCACCCCCGGCGTCCGGCGGGTCGCCTCCAAGGTCGAGCCGTGGGCGAAGGCCGGCGTGATGATCAAGGACGGCACCCGGCAGGGCGCGGCCTACGCGGCGCTGATGGTCACCGGCGGGCACGGGGTGCGGATGCAGCACGACTTCACCCACGACACGGCCGGCAGCCGGAGCGGTGTCTCGAAGGCGGCCCCGCGCTGGCTGCGGCTCACCCGCGCGGGCGACGAACTGACCGGCTATGAGTCGGCCGACGGCACGCGCTGGGTGAAGGTCGGCACGGCGCGTCTGGCCGGGCTGCCGTCCACCGTGCGCGTCGGGCTGTTCGCCGCCTCGCCCGGCGACCTGACGGTGACCCAGGCCGATCTGGGCGGGGCCGTCGCGGCGTCGCGCTTCGCCCAGGCCACCGCGATCTTCGACCACGTCGGCCTCCAGGGCGGAACGTCCGACGGCTCGTGGCGCCACGACGACATCGGGGCGGCGAAGGAACCCGACGGAGCGATCCACCATCCGGGCGGAGCCGTCCAGGCCGGTGGCACCTTCACCGTGACCGGCGTCGGCGACATCGCACCCCGCACCGACGGCCAGACCGTCGAGAAGACCCTCTCCGGGCTGCTCGCCGGACTGATCGTCGTGATCGTGGTCGCGGTGGTGTTCGTCACCGCGGAGTACCGGCGAGGGCTGATCCGTACCACTCTGCTCGCCGGTCCCCGGCGTGGCCGCACGCTGACGGCGAAGGCCGTCGTGATCGCCGCGGTGACGTTCGTGGCCGGGCTGGCCGCCGCCGGCGTCACGGTCCCGCTCGGCACGCACATCCTGCGCGCCAACGGCAACTACATCCTGCCGGTCGGCTCGCTCACCGAACTGCGCGTCGTGGCGGGCACCGCCGCACTGCTCGCCGTCGCCGCCGTCCTCGCCCTCGCGCTCGGTACCGTGTTCCGGCGCAGCGCCGTGGCGATCACCGGTGCGATCGCGCTGGTCATCCTGCCCCGCATCCTCGCGACCACCTCGGTCCTGCCCGTCGAGGCGTCGCGGTGGCTGCTCCGGGTGACCCCGGCCGCCGGGTTCGCGATCGAGCAGAGCATCCCGGCGTACCCACAGGTCACCGCGTTCTACTCACCGCAGGCCGGCTACTACCCCCTAGCGCCGTGGGCCGGCTTCGCCGTCTCCTGCGGATACGCCGCCCTCGCCCTCGGCCTCGCCGTCCTCGTACTGCGCCGGAGGGACGCGTGACCTTCGTAAAACGGGAGTTGCGCGCGGAGTGGACGAAACTGCGGACCCTGCCGAGCGCCGGCTGGCTGCTGGCCGCCGTCGTCGCGCTGACCGTCGCGGTGAGCGCCGCCGCGACCGCGACCGTGTCGTGCCCGTCGACAGGGTGCCGGTACGACGCGCCGAAGGTCGGACTGTCCGGGGTACAGGCGGGCCAGGCGATCGTCGTCATCCTGGCCGTACTCTCGGCCGGCGGGGAGTACGGCACCGGCATGATCCGCACCACGCTGACCGCGATGCCGCGCCGCACCGCCGTCCTGGCGGCCAAGGCGACGATGGTCACCGCCCTCACCTCGGCCGCGGGGACGGTCGCCGTCCTCGGATCCGTGCTCGCGGCACGGCTCATCCTGCCCGGCAACGGGTTCACCGCCGCACACGGGTACCCGCCCCTGTCCCTGGCCGACGGGCCGACGCTCCGGGCGGCGGCCGGCTCCGTCCTGTACCTCGTGCTGATCGCCCTGCTCGCCCTCGGCATCGCCACCGCCGTGCGCGACTCGGCGACGGCCATCGGTCTGGTGTTCGGCCTGCTGTACGTCCTGTCGGTGCTGCCGTATCTGATCACCGACCGGGACTGGAGCAGGTTCCTCTGGCGGATCTCGCCGATGAACGCGGGGCTCGCCGTGCAGTCGACCGTCCACCTGTCGAGCCTTCCCATCGGCCCATGGGCGGGTCTGGGCGTGCTCGCCGCCTGGGCCGGTGCCGGGCTCCTCACCGGCGGTCTGCTGTTCCGGCTGCGCGACGCGTGAGGTGGTGGCCACCGCCGACCGGCCATCGCGGCGAGGGCCCGGCTTCGGGGGCCCTCAGCCGCTCGACGGGTCCGCGCGGAAGACGACGGCGGCGATCGGCATGGCCGGGTTCTGCAGGCCGAGCAGCGACAGGGAGAAGCCGTGCTCGGGCACCCGGCCGCCGAGCACCTCCGGATCGACCTGTACACCTTTGGCCGCCAGGTCCGCGGTGACGTCGGCGTAGCGGCGGCCGAGGAGCTGTACGTCCTCGAACCAGGCGGTGCCCGACACGCCGATGAAGCTGATCACCAGCGTGGTGAGCCGGGAGTCCTCGTCGAAGGTGAGGATCAGGCCGTGGTCGAAGTACCAGTCCTGCGCCGTGCCGCCGTAGGGCGGGACGCTCTGCAGGGCGGGGCCGAGCAGGGCGCGGAGCTCCGGGCGCGACTGCCCGAGCCGTACCGTCTCGGTGCCCTGGCCGGAGACCAGCCGGTGCTTCGTGATGGGCGCGACGTCGGGTTCGTCGGACATATCGGGCTCGTCGCCGGGATCGCCGGCGAACACGCCCACCGAGCCGACCTCGTCGTCTCCGTTCCGGGTCAGGGCGAAGCCGGCCTCGGGCACCCGGTGCCCCTCGTCGTCGCCGACCACCTCGAGGCCATGGGCGGTCAGCTCCGCGACGACGTCGTCGTACGGGCGGCCGGTGAGCGCGATCCCGTCGAAGCCGACCGGTGCGCGGGAGCCCGGCTCGAGGAAGTACAGCCGGTCCCGATCGTCGTAGAAGGCGATGAGGTCGCCCGCGAGGTAGTGGTCGCAGATCCCGACGTCCCAGGCGGCCTTGCGGAAGGGCCGGACCTCGCCGAGGTCGTCGCCGAACCGCTCCGCGAAGTCGGCGGCGATCTCGGCGCGCCGCGCGCCGAACCGGACGTCCACCCCGAACCCGCTGAGGCCCGCGAAGGGCCTGATCTCCCATGCCGAAGCGTTCACCCGGTCAGTAGTAGCAGCGCCGTACGACTTTCGCCTGCCGGTCGGCGCTGGACCGCGCGGGGCGTCGGTCAGGCGAACGGCAGGGCGACGAGGTTGTACGTGAGCGCGACCTTCAGGAACGCCACCCCGGCCAGGGCGATCAGGGTGTACGAGAGCCGGCCGCTCCAGCCCCACCAGCCCTTCCACCAGGCCGCCACCGTGCCGACGAGGACACCGGTGGCCGGGACGAACGCCACCGCCAGGACGACCGGCAGGGCGGTCAGGGACGGCGAGCCCAGCATGATCTTCTCCTGGAGCGCGTTGGAGTCGGTCATCAGTGACGCGAACCCGGCCAGGAACGCCGTGCCGAGCGCGCCGGTGACCCAGGCGGCCAGCCAGGCGGCGCGAGAGGCGCGGGAGCGGGCGGGGCGGCGGCGCAGGCGCCGTACGAGCGCGGCCACCGGGACGCCGAGGAAGCAGAGCAGGAGCACCAGGGCGCCCGCACCGAACATCGGCAGGTAGAGCGCCGGGGAGTCGGCCCACTCCAGCTTCTCGTACGCCTCGGCGGGCGTCGCCGACGCGGACAGGATGCCCTTGCCGTCGAAGGCGATCAGGTCCTGGCCGCCCCGCTCCTGGAACAGTCCCGGCCCGACCTGCGTCCAGTGCTGGGTCTCCTTGGCCGGGTCCGGGGTCAGCCCGGTGGTGGTCAGGGTCCCGGCGCCGTCGGCCGCGACGGACACCGGCGAGACGAGGGTGGAGACCTTCGTCAGGGCGCTGTGGCTGGTGCGGACCGACCGGTACGTCCCGGCGTACCGGGAGACGTCGCCGGTCCGTACGGATCCGGGCGCGGCCGGGCTGCCGGGGAGGTACCGGTCGACGATACGGTCGATGAGGCTGACGCCGTCCCAGCCGGCGGCCGCGTCCGTGCCGTCGCCGTTGAAGGCGACGTAGATGCCGATCCCCTCGTCGGGGAGCAGCGCCATCTGGTCGTGGAAGCCCGGCACGTCGCCGTCCTTGAACAGGAGCCGCCGGCCGTCGCGCGGGCGCTCCTCGAACATGTAGCCCATGCCGGGGACGCGCGGATCCTGCCTGAAGTGCCGCTGCTGCATCCGCTGGGCGACGTCCTGGCCGAGCCGGGGGTCGTTCTTCAGCTGGGCGAGCATGAACCGGCCCATGTCGGCGGGGGTCGAGACCGCCCCGGCGCCGGTCGGCGACCACGAACCGTACTGGCCCTTCTGGACGGTGTAGCCGGAGCCGGTGGGCCGGTAGCCGCGCGCCAGGGTGGCGTCGACCGCGGCCGGGTGCGGCTCGGCGAACGTCGTGGCGGTCATGCCCAGTGGCCGCAGGACGTGCTCGTCGACGTACCGCGCGAAGGGCTCCCCGGACGCGACCTCGACGAGGTACCCGGCCAGGGCCGTTCCGTAGTTGTCGTAGGAGACGGCGGTGCCCGGCGGGCGTACCCGCGCCGGCTGCCCGTCTGCCAGGGCCCGGCCGAGGGGTGCGAGGCCGGTGGGGTTCGCCCTGGCCTTGCCGACGATGTCGTCGTCGAAGCCGGCGGTGTGGGTGAGGAGGTTCTCCAGGGTGACGGGCCGACCGGGGTAGGTGTCGCGGATCTTGAAGCTCTTGAGGTACCGGTTGACGTCGGTGTGCAGGTCGAGCCGCCCTTGGTCGACCAGTTGCAGCGCGGCGGTCGCGGTGAACAGCTTGGCCATCGACCCCATCAAGAAGCCGGTGCGCTCGGCGTCCACGGGGCTGCGGGTGGCGACGTCGGCGACGCCGTACCCCTTGGCGAACACCGGCCGCCCGCCCGCCACCACGACGACCGCGGCGCCGGGGATCCGGTCCTTGGCCAGTTGAGCGGGCACGATCGCGTCCACCACCGCGCCGACGTCGCGCAGCGTGGGCGAGTACCGCCGTGTCCGCCCGCCGGAGTGGCCCGTCGCCGCCCCCGCGGGGACCGCGGACCCGACGATCAGCGCGCCGGCGAACAGCATTGCGACGATCTTCTTGAACATTCTCACTCCATCGAGATGTGCCGGGCGGCATGGGCTCCGGCGGACGCCGATGACGGTTCGGCTACAGCGACGAGAACCAGGTCACGATCTGTGGGATCGACCGGAACGCCGATCCGTTGTGGTCGGTGTCGCCGACGTCGATGAGCGGCGCGGCCACGCCGTGGGCGCGCAGGGCCCGGACGCAGTTCTGGGCGTTGCGGATGGTCACGTCCTTGTCCCCGCGCGCGGCGTACACGCGGACGGGCACGCGCGGCGTCCAGTTCCTGCAGGTGTCGTCGTTCTGCCGGAGCGCCCGGGCCAGGCCGCCCGTCGGGTGGTCGAACCTCTTGATGAACGCGGGCGTGAGGAGTTCCTGAGGCGTGGCCGGCAGGCCGGTGACGATCTCCGCCGGGGTGTGGTCGCCGTCGAAGAGCGTCTCGACCGTCGCGCTGTACGGCTGCTGGAAGGCCTCGGACGGAGAGGCGTAGATGTGGTGCAGCCGGTTCATCGACGTCAGCCAGTACCCGAGGTAGAAGGTGACCTCTCGGGGGTCGAGTGACGTCCCGTGCAGCCCTTCGGGGACCTCGGCGTGCTCGACGTCGTACGGGCCGCTGACCGGCGCGAGCGCGGCCAGCCGTCCCTTGGCCTGCAGGGCGCGGCCCAGGGCCATCGCGGCCGCGCCCCCCTGGGAGAAGCCGGTGACCCGCACGCGCCGGTCCAGGGTGCGCCCGTGCCGGGCGGCGACCTTCTCCGCCGCGCGCAGCATGTCGAGGGAGGCGCTCGTCTCCGAGGCGTGGTCCATGTACGGGTGGCGGCCGGGACCGAGTCCCAGCCCTAGGTAGTCCGGCGCGACGGTGCCGAACCCGGCCCCGGCGAACAGGATCGACCCGGCGCGGTCGTAACTGCCCGCGTTCACCGTCGCCGCGGCCTTCTTCGTCGGGTTGGTGCCGTGTTCGTACACGACGGTCCGCAGCCGGCGGTCCTTGCCACGCGGGAGGACGACCAGGCCGCTGGCGGTCGTCGGCCGGCCGTTCACGGCGACGGTCCGGTACACGACGCTGTACACCTCGACCCCGTACTTGGGCTTCGGCGAGCCGAAGTTCATCTTCGCGAGGTATTCCGTGGTTCGTGCCTTCGACATGCTCGCGATGCGGGTCGTGGAGACGACCTCGCCACGCGTCGGCGCGGTCGCGTGAGCGGACGGCACGGCGGCGAGCGCCAGGGCGGCGGCGCAGGCGGTGCCGACCGCGGCGCGGGCGGTACCACGTGCGATGCGAGAGGTCGCGATTGCGGTGCGGGCGGTTCCGAGAGGCGCTCTGTTCATGACATCGACGATCTCCGAACGGGCGCGTACGCCACCAGTGCCGGTCACCCCGACCTGGCATGTAGAACACACGATCCGGACAAATCACTAAAATCATGGCGTGGTGATCATCCTCGTCGTCCTGGTCGGTCTGGCCGTCGATCCGTGGCTGATCACACCGAGCGTTCCGGCGGTCCTGACGCTCGCGCTGCAGATCCTGCACTGCCTGCCGGCGACGAAACGGTTCCGGGGCCGGTGGAGCCTGGCCGCCCAAGCCCTGCTCTTCCCCTGGGCGGGCCCGCCGGGCTTCCTCGCCGCCTCCGTACTGCTGATCCTCCCGGGGCGGATCCGCTGGGCGCTGTTCGGCGCCGTCGTGGCCGCGGCCGGGCTGCTGAACCTGGGAGACGTGTACACCTGCGTCAATGCCATGGGCAACACCTTGGCGGTCGGGGTCACCGTCTACGGCCTCACCCGGCTCAGTGACCTGCGCGCCGAACTCCGTGCCGCCCGCGGCGAACTGGCCGCGGAGTCGGTCGCGGGCGAACGCGAGCGGTTCTCCCGTGACCTGGACGCCGCCCTCGGCGCGACCCTCTCGGAGATCGCCGGTCTCGCCGCCCGGGGGCAGGTCGAGCGGATCCTGACCCTCGCCCGGGAGAGCGCTGCGCGCGTCCGGGCGACGCCCGCCGCCCCGGTCGATCCGCCGCCCGCCGACCTGACGCCGCGCCTGGCCCTGCCGATCGTCGTCGTCGCGCACCTCGAGTACCTGGCGGTGGGCGCGGTCTCCCTGGTCGACGCGTCGCCGCCCGCCCTCCTGCTCGCGGCCGAGCTGACGGCCCTCGTCGTCATCATCGGGCTGTCCGTGTACCACTGCCTGCCGCGCCCGCCCGGCGTACGGCCCCGGCACGCCGGCTGGACGCTCTCCGCGCAGACCGCGCTCGCCTGCCTGCCGCTCCTGCTGCCCGGCGGTCCCGACCCCCGGATGGTCGGCTTCGCCGTCGGCTCGATTCTGATCATCGTCGGCGGACGCCTGGCGTGGGCGCTTTCGGGGGCCGTCGCCGTGAGCGTTCCCGTCATCCTGCTCGTCCGGTCCGTTCCCCTGGGAGAGGCCGCCTCCCTGACGGTCGACATGGTGATCATCGCATCGATCTTCTACGGGCTCGCCCTGCTCACCGGGCTCGTCCACGAGATCCGGGAGGCGCGCCTGGCGCTCGCCGCGATGGCGCTGGCGCGCGAGCGGCGGCGGATCGCCAGGGACGTGCACGACCTGCTCGGATACGGTCTGTCCGCCATCATCGTCAAGGCCGAGCTGGCGGCGCGGGACCCGCTCCGGGCCGAACGCGAACTCGCCGACATCCCCCTGATCGCCCGGCGGGCGCTGGGCGACCTGCGCGCCATCCCGGGCGACGATCCGCGGATGTCCCTCCACGCGGAGCTCGTCTCGGCGCGTGACGTGCTCACCGCCGCCGGGATCGCGGTACGCGTCGACGTCTCCGCCGACGGCCTTCCCGGAGCGGTCGACGCCCTGCTGGCGACCGTGCTGCGCGAGGCCGTCACCAATGTCCTCCGGCACAGCCGGGCCCGGACCTGCTCCGTGGAGGTGACGGCCGCCGACGGCACGGCCCGGCTGCGCGTCACCAACGACGGCGTCCCCGAAACCACGGCGGGGACGGCCGGGCAGGGCGTCGGCAACCTCACCGAACGCGTGGCCGCGCTGGGCGGCCGGCTCACGGCCGGGCCGCGTCCGGGGGAGGAGTACGAGCTCCTGGTACTACAGCCAGCCGGCCTCGGTCGCGATGCGGACCGCGTCGATGCGGTTGCGGGCGTCCAGCTTGGTGACGATCGCCCCTAGGTAGTTGCGCACGGTGCCCTTGGTCAGGTGGAGCCGCGCGGCGATCTCGGAGAGCTCCGCGCCCTCCGCGGCCAGCCGCAGCACCCCCACCTCCCGCTCCGTCAGCGGGTTCGGCCGGGCCGTGATCGCCGCCGCGGCCAGCTGTTGATCGATCACGAGCTCCCCGGCGGCCACCCGGCGGATCGCGCCGGCCAGCTCGGTGGGCGGGGAGTCCTTCAGCATGAAGCCCCGCACCTGGGCCGTCAGGGCCCGGCGCAGGGTCTCCGGGTGGCCGAGCGCCGTGAGGATGAGCGTGCGGCAGCCCGGCAGCCGGTCGGCGAGCGCCGTGGCCGCCGTGAGCCCGTCGATGCCCGGCATCTCGACGTCCAGCACCGCGACATCGGGCCGGTGCTCGAGCGCGGCGGGGAGCACGGCGTCGCCCGTTGACACCTCGGCCACCACCTCGATGTCGCGCTCCAGCGCCAACAGCGCGATCAGGGCGCCGCGGATGAGATGCATGTCCTCGGCCAGAAGTACCCGTATCACGCCTCACTCCCGACAAGTCCCCGCGCAACGGTTCCAGGACGTCATCCTGCCAGGTGGGGCCCGGTCGGCCGGAAGGGGCTCTGGAGGCTCAGGTACGCCGGGTCGCCGTCCTCCTTGGTGGGCACGCCGTAGCCGGCGGCCGAAGGCCGGGGGACCACCAGGAACCGCAGGCCGATGTGGCCACGCCGTGACCTGAGCGTCAGGGGCGTACCGGGCCGGTCCCGGCGCCGGAGGCGTTGATCGCGGCCGCGACCTCGGCCAGGTCGGCGGGTGTGAGCTCCACCGAGCCGGCGCCGATCCACCCGTCGACCTGGGCGGCCTTGCGGGCGCCGACGATCGCGCCCGTGATGCCCGGCCAGGCCAGCGTCCAGGCGATGGCGACCTCCGCGACGGTGACCCCGTGCCGCTCCGCGATCGGCCGCAGCGCGTCGGCGACCTGGAGGTTCGCGGTCAGACCGGTCGTGAAGTCCGCGTGGGCGGCGCGCCAGTCGTCGGCGGGCAGGTTCGCGACCCGCTCGGCGGAGAAGGCGCCGGTGAGCAGGCCGGACTGGAGCGGCGAGTAGACGATCACACCGGTGCCGTGCCCGGCCGCCCAGGCGATCTCCGCGGCTGCGGACCGGTTGATCGCCGAGAACGGCGGCTGGATCGCGTCCACGTGCGCGACCCGCTCGGCGGCCGCCAACTGCTCGACCGAGTGGTTGGACAGGCCGATGGCGCGGACCTTGCCCTCGGCCTTCAGGTCGGCCATCACCTGCCAGTACTCCTCCAGCGGCGTCGCGTTGGGGGAGACGGCGCCGCTGCCGTCGCCGGCGTACTCCAGCGACTCGCCGGTGTCGGGCCAGTGCACCTGGTACAGGTCGATGCGCTCGACGTTCAGGCGCCGCAGCGATTCCTCGACCTCGCGCCGTACGCTGGCCGGCTTCATGATCCGCCGGGGCGCGGCCGACGGGTCGTCCGGGTTCCAGACGAGGCCGGCCTTGGTGAAGATGTACGGGCGGTCGGCCTCGGGCAGGTCGGCGATCGCCTTGCCGACCAGTTCCTCGGAGTGGCCGAGCCCGTACACGGCGGCGGTGTCGATCCAGTTGACGCCCGCGTCCAGCGCGTGCCGGATCGCGGCGACCGACTCGGCGTCGTCCGTGGCGCCCCAGCTGAAGGTCCAGCCCGAGCCCGACACGGCCCACGAGCCGAAGCCCACGCGGGTGATGTCCATGCCGGTCCGGCCGAGCGGGAGGGTGGGAAGGTGACTGCTGGTCATGCCGGCGTGCTCCTCGAGAAGTGGGATCCGGGCCTTCGCCCGGTGTGCCGGATCTCCCGGCACGCACCACTCTGGTCGCCGGGCGCAGGGCGACCCAGGGCTCTGCGCAGCCTGGGTCCGGCAGGACCAGGCTGGACCGCACCACCCCCGGCCGCCTACGTTGCAGGCGTATCGACGTGAAGCGAGGGACGACGTGCACATTGTCCGTTTCGTGCCGACCGCCGGTGACCGCCCGCTGGTGGGGGTCACCGACGGGTCGACCGTCACCGAGCTGACCGGGAGCCTCGGCGAGCTGCTCCGGCTGCCCGCCGCGGAGCTGCGGGACCGTTGCCTCGCGGCGGACGGCTCCCGGCACGACGTCACCGCCGTACGGGTGCTGCCGCCGGCGGACGGGCGGATGGAGGTCTGGGCGGCCGGCGTCACCTACCGGCGTTCCCGCGAGGCGCGGATGACCGAGAGCGAGCGGTCGGCCGACGTGTACGAGCAGGTGTACGACGCCGAGCGCCCGGAGCTGTTCTTCAAGTCCGCGGCCTGGCGGGTGACCGGAGCCGGCGAGCACGTCGCGATCCGCGCCGACTCCGCGATCGACGTGCCCGAACCCGAACTCGGCCTGGTGCTCAACCGGCACGCCGAGATCGTCGGGTACACCGTCGTGAACGACATGAGCTCCCGCACCATCGAGGGCGAGAACCCGCTGTACCTGCCGCAGGCCAAGACCTACCTCGGCGGGTGCGCGGCCGGCCCCGCCGTACGGCCGGCCTGGGAGGTCCCCGACCCGTACGCCCTGGACATCGAGCTCACGATCCGGCGCGACGGCGACGTGGCGTGGGCGGGCCGGGCGAGCACCGGGCAACTGCACCGCAGGCTCGACGACCTGGTCGGGTACCTGTTCCGCGCGGACGCGTTCCCGGACGGCGCCATCCTCGCCACCGGAACCTGCCTGGTCCCCGAGCTGCCGTTCACCCTGGCGGGCGGCGACGAGATCACCATCACGATCGCCGAGATCGGCACGCTCACGAGCACCGTGGTCGTCGGCAGGGACCCCATGGCCTGGCTCGCCGAGGACGGCGCACCGCGCTGAGCTCCGGAAACCGGATTTCCCAGGTGATCGGAAGATGAAAGACTGGCGGACCGCGGCGGGGGCCGCGGATGACGTATGAGGGGAACGGTGCCACGATGGGCAAGCACAGCGCACCCCCGACCGGCAGGACCTGCCCGGTCTGCAGGGGCACCGGCAAGAACAGCGCGCAGCAGGACTGCGGCTCGTGCGGCGGAAGGGGAACGACGTGAGCTACCCGCCGGCCGGCTGTGGCTACCAGGTCCTTTACATCGATCGCGCGGGGCGTCGCGCCGAGTCGCCGCGCTTCGCCGACGAGTACGCCCTGGGCGACTGGTTCCGGGCGAAGACGGACTCCGGCGAGATCGACCGGGAGGCCGAGGCCGAGGGCCGCCCGGGCGGGTTCCGCGTCTACTGCGTGACCGAGGGCCGGCGCGTCGAGATCGACCATCTCCACCCGCGGCTCGTGCACGGACGCCTGAACCGGCGAGCGCAACGAGCCTGACCCGGCTCCTCCCGTTTCCTCCCATGACCCTCCAGCGTTCGTCGTACGCCAGGCCCGTGCTCGGCCCGCGCCTGGCCCGGTTGATCGTCACGGTCGTCCTCGCCGCCTTCGCCGGCGTGTACGTCCTGGCCGCGCCGTTCCGGACGGGCGACGCCCCGCGCGCCGTCGGCACGGTGGTCGTCACCGTGCTCCTGTTCGTGTCGCTGCTCGCCTGGGTGCTGCCCGGCGCGGCGAGGTTCCGCGGCGTCGCGCTCGCGACGGCCCAGGCGCTCCTGGCATGCCTCGACGTGCTCGTGTTCGGTACGTCCGTCGGGATCCTCGCGTTCGCCGCCGGGCCGCTGCTGCTGGCCTCGTACGCGCTGCCCGCCGCCGCGGTGCTCGCCGGTGGGGTGGTCGTCGCGGTCCTGCGGTTCCCGGACGCGGCCGCCGCGACCGACGCCGCGATCACCCCGGTGCTCGGCGCGCTGGTCGTGTACGGCCTCGTACGGCTGGCCGACCGGGTCGCCGACCTGGCCGCCGCCCGGCCGGCGCTGACGATGGCGGCCGTCGCGCAGGAGCGCCTCCGCATCGCCACCGAGCTGAACACTGGAATCGGGCGCGGCCTGGACGCGATCACGGCGGGCAGCCGCCGCGCCCTCGACGATCCCGCAGAGCTGGACGAGGTCCTCCGCGTGGCCCGCCGTTCGCTGGCCGACGCGCGGGCGGCGGCCGCCGACTTCCGTTCCAGGTCGCTCGCGCCCGAGGCCACGGCGGCGCGGGCGCTGCTGGCGGCCGCCGGGATCGAGGCGGAGGTCCGTACCGACCACGAGGAACCGCTCGGCTCGGCGGGCGCGCTGCTGGCCACCGTGCTGCGCGAGGCCGTCACCGCGGTCGTACGCCAGGGCACGGCGACCCGATGCGTCATCGAGACCGCCGAGCGGGACGGGCAGGTCCGGCTCCGGGTGAGCAACGACGGCCCGCCCACCGCGGCGCGCGGCGAGGAGGGCCTCGCCTCGGCCGCCGAGCGGGTCGAGGCGGCCGGCGGCACGCTCACCACGGGCCTCGGCGCGGACGGCCGGTTCACCGTCGAGGCGACGATCGCGGCCACCCCGCGCCCCGTCAGCGTGCCCGACCCCACGGCGTACGGCCTGTCGGTGACCCTCCTCGCGGTGGTGGTGGCGGGCTTCTGCGTCAAGGGCCTCCTGCACGTCCCCTGGGGCGCGGGGCTGCCCGTGGCCGTGCTCGGGATGGCGCTCCTCGCGGTCCTGCAACTGCGCTGGACCGCCGACGCCCCGCCGCGGCACCCGTACGCGGTCCTGGCCGGGCAGACGCTGCTCAGCCTCGTGCCGGTGGTCTGGTTCGGCGCCGCCTGGCTCGGCGCCGCCGGCTTCCTCGCGGGCACCTTCCTCGTCGCCCTCCCCATCCGGGTCGGCGCGCCGCTCGTGGCGGCGGCGATGGCGGCCACCGGGGCGATGACCGCCGCGCTGTCGCAGGGCCCGGCGCGGATCGTCAACTACACGGTGAGCGTGCTGGTCACGGGCCTCGTGGTGTACGGCCTGGTGCGCCTCGCCCGTCTCGTACGCGACCTGCGGGCGGCCGGTGCGGAGCTGGCCCGGGCGGCGACCGTGCAGGAACGCCTCCGCGCCGCCCGCGACCTGCACGACCTGCTCGGGCACAGCCTCGCGGCGATGCTGCTGAAGTGCGAGCTGGCCCGGAGGCTGGCCGGCGCCGATCCGGCACGCGCCGACGCCGAGCTGACCGAGGTCGTGGCCATGGCCGAGCGGGCCCGGGCGGACCTGCGCGCCGCCTCCGGCGCCGGGGAGCCGGAGTTGTCGCTGGAGATCGAGGCCGAGTCCGCGCGCTCCGTGCTGACCGCCGCGGGGGTCGAGACCCGGGTCGACCTCGGCCACGGCCCGCTGCCCGCCCCGTCGGCGACGGTGCTGAGCGCGGTGCTGCGGGAGGCGGTGACCAACGTGCTGCGGCACAGCGCCGCCCGGCACTGCGCCGTCGTCACGACGAACGAGGCGGGCCTCGTGACCCTCACGGTGGAAAACGACGGTCTCGACCCGCGGGCCCGGCGGGAACCGCCGGGGTCGGGGATCGGCAACCTCACGACCCGGCTGGCCGCCGTCGGCGGCAGCCTGACCGCCCGCGCCGACGGCGACGGCGGCTTCCGCCTCCAGGCCCGGCTGCGCCCCGACACCGTGGTCGACGGCGTGCCGAACGCTCGGTGACGGCGATCACGAACCGGGGCGAACTACGTCGGGACGGCGTTCGGCCGGGCCGTTGGCCGAGCTTTCCGTTCGCCCGCGTGGCGGGCAGATCCGAGCTCTCCGTTCGCCCGCGTGGCCGGGTCAGATCCAGCCCGCCTCTTGGGCGATGCGGGCGGCGTCGGTGCGGTTCCGGGCGTTCAGCTTGTCGACGACGGCGGTCAGGTAGTTGCGTACGGTGCCGGCCGACAGGTGCAGCCGCTGGGCGATCTCGGGCGCCTCGGCGCCCTCCGCGGCCAGCCGCAGCACGTCCGTCTCGCGTGGGGTGAGCGGGTTGTCGGCGAGGTCCCAGGCCGTCAGCGCGAGACTCGGGTCCAGTACGCGGCGGCCGGCGGCGACATTCCGGATCCCCGCGATCAGGTCGTCGGGCGGCGCGGTCTTCAGCAGGAACCCGCCCGCGTGCGCGGTGAGCGCCCGGCGCAGGTGACCCGGCTTGCCGTGCCCCGTGAGGATCAGCGTCCGGCACTCCGGAAGCCGCTCGTGCACGGCGGCCGCGGCGGTCAGCCCGTCGGCGCCGGGCATGTCGACGTCGAGCACCGCGACGTCCGGCCGGTGGCGCAGCACGGCGGGCAGCACCTGGTCGCCCGCGTCGACCTCGGCGACCACCTCCAGGTCCGGCTCCAGCGACAGCAGCGCGGCGAGGGCGCCGCGCACCACGTGGTGGTCGTCGGCCAGCAACACTCTGATCACGGGTCATGTGTACCAGGGGCCTCGTCACGGTCCGGACCATGACGAGGTCATGGTCGGCTCGTGAGCACGTCTCTGGCCCGGGAAACCGCAGTTCACGAGACTTGTCGGCATGGATGACGTCGTGGTGATGAACGCCGTGAGCAAGGTGTACGGCAAGGGCAGGAGCGCGGTGGCGGCGCTGCGCGAGGTGACGACCGGCGTTCCGCGCGGCCGGTTCACCGCCGTGATGGGACCCTCCGGTTCGGGCAAGAGCACGTTCCTGCACTGCGCCGCCGGGCTGGACACGCCGACGTCCGGCACCGTACGGCTCGGCGACACCGAACTGTCCGGGATGAACGAGACGCGGCTGACGGAGCTGCGCCGCCGGAAGGTCGGGTTCGTGTTCCAGGCGTTCAACCTCGTGCCGTCGCTGACGGTCGAGCAGAACATCACCCTCCCGTTGCGGCTGTCCCGGACCCGCGTGGACCGCGGGTGGCTGAAGGAGATCGTCACGCGCGTCGGGCTGGCCGAGCGCGTGGGCCACCGGCCGGCCCAGTTGTCCGGCGGCCAGCAGCAGCGGGTCGCGATCGCCCGCGCCCTCGTGACCCGGCCCGAGGTCGTCTTCGGGGACGAGCCGACCGGGGCGCTGGACACGATGACCGCGCGGGAGGTGCTCGCCCTGCTGCGCGAGACGGTCGACGGGATGGGCCAGACCGTCGTCATGGTCACCCACGACCCGGTGGCCGCGTCGTACGCCGACACCGTGCTGTTCCTCGCCGACGGCCGCATCGCCGACGCGATGGACGCCCCGACGAGCGACAAGGTCGCCGCCCGCATGACCCGCCTGGGAGCGTGGAACCGATGATCGGTCTGGTCCTGAACACCCTGCGGCACCGCAAGGCCGGGTTCGCCGGGGCGTTCCTCGCGCTGTTCTGCGCGGCGGCCCTCGTCTGCGCCTGCGGCATCCTCCTGGAGACGGGGCTGCGCGGCACGATCGCCCCCGAGCGGTACGCCGGCGCGCCCGTCCTCGTCACCGGCGACCAGTACGTCCACCAGGACAAGGTGAAGAAGGGCAAGGTCAAGCACAAGGCCAAGGCGCTCGCCGAGCGCGCCTGGCTGCCCGCCTCGACGGTGGACCGGGTCCGTGCCGTGCCGGGCGTGCGCACGGTGGTCACCGAGGTCACGTTCCCGGCCGAGGTGCCGGGCGCCGCGCCGGGGAGCTCGTGGGGGCACGGCTGGGAGTCGGCGGCGCTGACCCCGTTCACCCTCACGGCCGGCCGGGCGCCATCGGCGGAGGGTGAGGTCGTCGTCGACGCCGCCACCGCGCGTACCGCACACCTGCGCGTCGGCTCGCGGGTGCCGGTCTCCTCGCCGGCCTCGACCGGCGCGTACCGGGTCGTCGGCGTGACCCGCGAGGCGCTCCCGCACCAGACCGCGATCTTCTTCTCGACCGAGGAGGCGCGACGCCTCGCCGGGCGGCCGGGCTCGGTCAGCGCGATCGGCGTGTTCCCGGCCTCGGGGGACTCCGCGGTCGCGGAGCGGGTCGCTGCGGCCGTCCGGGGCACGTCCGCGACCGTGCACACCGGCGGCGACCGCGGCCGGACCGAGTTCTGGGACGCGGAGAAGGCACGGATCAAGCTGATCAGCATGGGCGGCGCGCTCGGCGGCACGGCGCTGCTCGTCGCGATCCTCGTGGTCGCCGGCACGTTCGCACTGTCCATCCAGCAGCGGCAGCGGGAGATCGCGCTGCTGCGCGCCGTGGCCGCCACGCCGCGCCAGATCCGCCAGATGATCGGCCGGGAGGCGCTCATCGTCAGCGTCGGCGCCGGCGCACTCGGCGCGGCCGCCGGGCCGCTCCTGGGCCTGTGGCTGCGCGACCGGTTCCGCGCCCTCGGCGCCCTGCCGCCGACCCTGGACCTGGTGCTCAGTCCGTTCCCGCTGTTCGCGGCCGTGCTGGCCGCCGTTGTGGCGGCCTGGGCCGCGGCGCGCCTGTCCGCCCGCCGGTCGGCGCGGATCCGGCCCGTGGAGGCCCTCGGCGAGGCCGCGCTGAGCGGCCCGCGCACCGGGCCCCTCCGAATCCTGGCCGGTCTGGCATTCCTCGCCGGCGGCGTCGTCCTGACCCTCGTCCTGTCGTCGCTGAACACCGAGGCGGCGTCCAGCCCGGTCACCATGCTCACCGCGATCGTCTGGACCACCGCCGTCGCCATCCTCGCCCCGGTCGTCGCCCGTACCGCCGCCGCCCTGTGGGGCGCGCCGCTGCGGCTCTCGCCGATCGGCGGCCACCTCGCCGCCGCGAACCTGCGCACCCGTTCCCGCATCGTCGGCTCGGTCATCGCCCCGCTCACGCTGATGATCGGCCTGACCGGCACGATCCTGTTCGCCCAGACGACCATGGGGCACGCCGCCACCGCCCAGGCCGACGCCGGCACCATCGCCGACAACGTCCTCGGTCCCAAGGTGCCCGCCGCGGCCGCCCCCGCGCTCCGCCGGACACACGGCGTCACCACGGTCACCGAGGTCGTGCACAGCACCGTCCGCGTCGGACTGGAGAACTACGGTGTCCAGGGCGTCACGCCCGCCGGGCTCGCCCGCACCATGAACCTGGACGTGCGTTCCGGCTCCCTGAACGGGCTCGATGCGGGAACCATCGCCGTCAGCAGCACCGCCGCCGACCGGCTCGGCGTGGGCGTCGGCGGCACGGTCCGCATGACGCTCGGCGACGGCACGCCGTTCGCTCCTCGGGTCGTCGCGGTGTACGGCCGCGGCCTCGGCTTCGGTGACCTGACCGTCGCCCACGACCTGCTCGCCGCGCACGTCGACGACCCTCGCGCCGACACGGTGCTGGTCGCCGGCCCGGCCCGGGCGGAGGCCCTGCGGTCGGCCGTCCGGTCCTTCCCGGGCGTCACCGTCCTCGACCAGGCCACGCTGTCGGAGGGCAAGGCCGCCGCCGGGGCCGAGGTGAACTACGTCGCCATGGGCCTGATCATCGCCTTCACCGCCATCGCGGTCGTGAACACCCTCGCCATGGCCACCGCCGACCGCGCCCGCGAACTCGCCCTGCTGCGGCTGGTCGGCACCACCCGCCGGCAGGTCATGCGGATGCTCCGCTGGGAGACCCTGACGGTCGTCGCGACGGCCGTGGTCCTCGGCACGGCCGTCACCCTCGTGACCCTGGCGGCCTTCGGCGCCGGGATGATCGGGTCCGCCGCGCCGTACGTCCCGCCGGTCACGTACCTGGCCGTCATCGGCACTGCCGCCGTGCTCGCGCTGCTCGCGACGGTCCTGCCCGCCCGCCTCGCCCTCGCCGCCCGCCCCGCCGACGTCATCGGCTCCCGCCAGTAACCGCGGCCGACCCACGGACGCGACCCGCCGACGCGCCGGGCGCGGGCCCCAGTGCCCGCCCCCGGCGTGTCGGCACGCCGGAATTCAGCCAGGGAACCTGGCCGCGGTCGGCATCCAACGCAGGAATTCCCCCTGTCCGTCATCCGGGAGGCGCAGGGGGCTGGCGCGGTGACCACTTACGTTCACCGGGTGCGGTGTCGTGGCGGCCAGTGCCCGCGATCAGGGGCCTTGAGTGCCTCGGTCCTGCAAGCGGTCGGTTCGCTGCTCACGGTGAGGCCACCGGTGGCCGAGCCGCTCGAGCCCGGCGGTCGAGCGACCGAACATCAGCGCTTCCAGCGACGAATCGGACACAGTGACTGCGCCGCCCGGGCCGCTGGCATCGTCCCCACGCCGACGCGCGGAGCCTTGCCGTCAGTGTTGACGGAACAAACCGCGTGATCGGTACGAGGCTCGGCCACAGCGACGGCGAAGCAGGCGTCGGGGTGGTAGGTCGAACCCGGCGAACGTTCGTGGTCACCGCACTAGCGAAGGATCCGGGGCAGATTACTGTTTCGCCGCAACCACTTTCGCGGACGACGCCCCTGACCGTCCCCGAGTCGCCCCTATCGACCTCGAGAAGGAGTCCGGGCGCGGGATGCATATCATCGCGGCCCTCTCCGAGGTGTGGGCCCCCCGCCTGGCGACCTCCGGCAAGTGCGTCTGGGCCATTCTCCCGAGCTAGATATGCCCGAGCCGGCCCTCCTATCCCGGGCTCGGAACTAGCGCCCCAGATTTTGGTCGCTGGAACGACGAAAAGTCTGGGCACAGTGCTCTGGCGTTCCCTTCCTGCAGTGCCGTCGCCGGCCCACAGCCCGAGGATCTCGCGGGTGCCCTCGACGGTCACCGCCGGCACCACGGAGAAGTCATGCTTCGTAGGCTCTGGGCTTACTTGTTCGGGGCCGGTTTGGACCGCAGGCCATCGACGATGATGGCAGCAACCTGCGCGCCTATCTCCTCAGGTGCCGGGCCTCTCGCGGACGGGTCGCGGGCGAGGCGCAGGCTTGCGGAAAGCGCTCCGAACAACGTGTGGCGCAGGACGTCTGACGTGACGTCGGCGCGCACTACGCCCTGCGCCTGGCCGCGGGCGATCAACTCGTCGATGCGGTTGACCAGGGAAGCGGTGTCGTGGGCATGCACGCTCTGCAGCACGATGGGGTAGTCCGCGCCGATTCGCGCCAGCGCGCGGACGAGGCGGCCGAGGGTCGACGCCGCGTCTTCGCCGGCCGCATCTGCCTCATCCAGCGCAGTGGCGAACTCGCCGATCGCCTCCTGCGCGATCGCGTCGACCAACGCCTCCCGAGTCGGATAGCGGCGGTAGACCGTCGGCCGGGCGACGTGCGCCTCGTCCGCGATGCGCTGCATGCTCACCGCCGGGTCGTCGGCCAGGAGACGGGCCGCGGCCAGCAGGATCCGCTTCTGGTTGCGCCGGGCATCGACTCGCAGCTCGGAGGACGGTTCGTCGGAGTACCCCGCCGCCTTCAATTGATACATCTCCGTCTCAGTTGATACTCTCTTGTATCAGTTAAGGATGTGCCCAGGCCACGACTGGAGAACTGTCATGTCCACCCTCACAATCAACCGATCCGATCTCACCGGACAGGAGCTCGCCGACCTCCTGCGCTCTCGTCTGGGCCCGGGATACAACGTACTCCCGGGCCTGCGCACAAGCCGTAAGCCGCTTGCCAGGCCGCGGCCCGCCACAACCGACACGGTGCTGGTGGGCCGGGGTTCCAATCGGTTGTTCTGCGCCCACGTCACGATCGCCCGTCGCAGAGGGCGGGTCGAGCTTGAGATCACCCCGGGTGGCCTCGGGTGGGAGACCGCGGTGAACAGCCTCCGACTCGTCCGAAAGATCCGTCGGCTTCTCTCCGAGACGCCTGAAACCTCCGGGCGGTGACCTGTAGGAACAGGAGAGGCCCACACGCGCAATGTCTGTGGGCCTCTCCGAGGAGCCGACAACACGGAACGGAACCGTCGGCAAACGCGACGCGGGTGCGCTACGGCCCGATGCGGGTCGGCCCGCCAGGCACACCGCTGGGGCGGGACCATCGTGTCCCGCCCCGGCGTGTCGGCGCGCCTGGTTCGGTCAGAGCTTCACGAGCGCGTCGCGCCGCATCCAGCCGATGCCGTCCGCCGCGCTGTCGGTGGCCACGGCCAGGTAGGTGTTGCCTTCGGTGGTGTTGTAGTACGTCCAGTCGCAGTACCCGCCGACGACGTTGCCGGCGCGCTTGTCCTTCAGCAGCGTCGACGCGTTGCTCGGCTGCTCGTACACCCCGGCGACCGGCCAGGTCACCTTGTACTGGCAACTGGCCGCGACCGCACGCGACGCCGGGAGGTTCGCGCCGGAGGCGGCGGCGGACGCCGGTGCCGGTGCCGGCGCCGCGGTCGCGGCGGTGGCGGGCGCAGCGGTGGCGGCGCTCGGGCAGGGCTTCGTGGACAGGTACTTGGCGTAGACACGTCCGGCCTTGTGGACCTGCCCGTAGGCGTACCCGACCGCGATCCGGCCGTTGTCCTTCTTCATCTTCCGCGTCTTGCCGTACTGCGTGAACCGGTCGCCGTGGTACAGCCGCCCGATGACCCGCTGCTGGTGGTCCCGCACGTACAGGGTCTGCTGGCCGCACAGGTACCGGGTGTGCTTGGCCACGCCGCTGGACAGGTGCTCGGTGAGCCGTCCGCCGACCGCGTGCTCGGGCTTGCCGAGGCAGGAACGGTTCATGAAGCCCCAGACCGCACCCGAGCCCCACGTCGAGACGACCGCGTAGTGGGCGTCCCAGTTGTAGCGGTAGTTGACGGTCCGGCCGTTGCCCTTCGCCACCGTGACGGAGTGTCCCGGGGTCTTGTCCATCGCGCGGTGCGGCGTGTAGTTGAACCACAGGGTGCAGCTCTTCTTGAGCGGCGCCGGATTGGTCGGGGCCTGGGCCGCCGCCGCGCCGCCGGCGCCACCGATCAGCAGCGCCGCGCTCGCCAGTGAGACGGCCGCGACGGTGACGCCACGACGCCGGGTCTTCTTCGAAGCCATTCCCGGTGTTCCTCCAAGGGGATGCGCTGTCCGCAAGCGGACGGCGGGTTCTCGGACTTCCGCCCGACTGCTCCTGCCACAGCGGGCAAGATCGATCCTGCGCTCCGGACGCGCGGGGTCGCCACGAATCGGCCGATGACGGGACGGGCGGGATATCCCGCGTCGCTGACCAGGTCGATCGTCGAGGACGGGACGACAACGGGACAGGAGACGACGTGGCGGAGCGCCGCAAGCCTCTTCAGCCGCTGCCGGCGGAGCTGCCAGAACCGGTCCGGCGGTTCACGGAGGAGATCCGCCTGCTGTACGAGCGCGTCGGATCGACGCTCGCCCGGCTCGGGAAGGACCTCAACGTCTCGGACTCCTCACTCTCGCGGTACCTCAACGCCCAGACGCCGATCCCGGCGGACGTGCTGGACCGGCTCTGCGAACTCGCCGGCGCCTCCGCCGACGAGCGGACGCGCCTGGAGGACCTGCGCGCGGCGGCGCTGGCCGCCCGCGCGGCGGGCGCCGGCGACCGAGATTCCGACTCTCCGACGTCGGCCGACGTCGACCGGCGGTCCCTGGAGGCCGGTACGGCGGAGGGGGAATCCGCCCCGGCCGGACCCGTCCGGCGCGGACGTGGCCGGCTGCTCGCGGTGGTCGCCCTCACGGCGGTGGTCGCGGGCGCGGCGGCCGTCGCCGTCATCATGGCCGTCACCGGGGACGATCGGCCGTCGGCCACTCACTCGGCGGCGCGACCGGGCGGCTGCCGGCAGCGCCCGCAGTATCGGGTCGTCCAGCGGGGCAACGTCGTGGACGCGCACGGCGTCGTGGTCGGGACCGTGTGGCCGGGCGACCTGTTCACCCGTGACGACGGTCCGGGGAACCCCGACCGGCCGTACCGCTACTACGGGGTGGTGACCAAGAACGGCCTCGCCGGATACGTGCTGGAAGAGCGGCTCGACTACTACCGCGCGGTCTGCGGCTGAGTTCCACCGCCCGGCCGGGGCTCGTGTCGCGTCAGCAGTACGGGCCGAGGGCCTTCTTGATCGACGCCGGGGCGGTGCGCATGGCGGGGTTGTCGCACAGGCCGTCGGTGCCGTAGGTGACCAGGCGCCAGTGGCGGCCCGTGCTGCGGAGCACGGCCCAGACCGGGTCGGTGAGCCCGGCGCTCTGCTTCATGTAGGCGGCCGCCCAGCCGTGGTCGCAGGTGATCCGCCCGTCGACCCGCATCCCGGTCGAGCCGCCGGCGGCGATCGCCTTGACGAAGTCCGCCGCCGACGCGCAGGGCCGCGACGGCCCGGCCGGGACGGAGGAGGTCGCGCTCCGGGGCTTCGGTTCGGCCGTGGACTTACAGGCCGTGAGGCCGGCGGCGCAGGCGAGCGCCATGAGGGGGATCAACGGCCGGAACACCGTGCCTCCTGTAAGGGGGGTTCGGGTCAGCCGACCGCGGGCACGCGGCGGCTCGGGACCAGCAGGTCCAGGTCGGCGCGGGTGACGCCGGCCCGGTCGGCCAGCTCGTCGCGGCCGGTGCCGGAGTCGGCGACCAGCTCGACGGCCCGGGTGAGCATCGTGGGGCGTTCGAGGGGCTTGGCCGGGCCCGGCTCGTTGCGCCGCCAGCCGCGGGCGCTCATCACGCTCATCGCGTTGCGGTACGTGCTCTCCTTCATGATCCCGAGGGTCCGCGCGCGGTAGAGCAGGGCGGCGATGCTGACGCCCCAGCTCGACTTCAGCTCGGCGAGGTACGCCCAGTCGGCGGCGCTCGGGAGCCGGTCGGCGATGGCCGCCTCGGGCATCAGGAACTCGGCGGCGAACCGGTGCGCCTGGTCCTCGATGATCTTGCTGCCGGGCTCCGCGTCGGCGTGCATGACGAGGTGGCCGAGCTCGTGCGCGCCGTCGAAGCGGTTGCGCCAGTAGTCGCCCTTGGCCGGATTGAACATCACCATCGGGCGCGGGTGGGCGCCGATGCTGAACGCGTCGACCCGCTCGGTCGACGGAGGCAGGATCAGCACGATCACGCCGTGCTTCTCGAGCAGCCGTACGAGGTGCGGGATGGGGCCCGCGTCGCCGACCATGGCCTCGCGCGCCAGCCGGGCGGCCTCCACCGGCCCGTGTCCCGCGATCTCCTCCGGCGACACCGGCCGTTCGGGCAGCTCCGCGCGCGGCAGCTCGACGAGCTCTTCCAGGGCGGTCACGATGTCCGCCGCGATCCGGCCGTGGGCGAGGGCCTGGTCGCGTTCGATCTGCGTCGTGGACCGCAGCGAGCGGAAGTGCGCGGTGTCCAGGGAGACGGGGCCGCGCCCGGCGCGGAAGAACTCGACCGGCACGCCCAGCGCGAACGCCAGCCGGGACAGCGTCTTCTCCGACGGCCGGTGCACGCCGGCCTCGTACTGGCCGATGGCGGTCGGCGTGGTGCCGACGGCCTGGGCCAGCTGGTTCTTGCGCATGCCGCGCAGCCGGCGCGCGAGGGTCAGCCGGTCGGCGTCGAACAGCAGCCGCGCCTCGGCTAGCCGCCGCGCGGCCTGCTCGGCACGCCCGTCGGTGGTGTGGTCGTTCACTGTGCCGTTTCGATGCTCGTTTCTGCGCCGCCCGCGCGCCGACCGTGCAGCCGCAGCGGAACATCGGCCTCGTCGTCGGCCCACAGGGGCAGCGTGGAGGGCACGAGCCTACGCCGTCGATCGGCGCCGAGCGTGTCATCGGTCAACTGGCGGAGCCAGTGCCAGGCCGGGCCGCCGTCGGCGTTCAGCCGGGGACGGCCGACGAACAGCTCCATCTCCAGCGGCTCCTCGGTCGCGCTGTGCGCGAGCACGAGCGTCACGACGTCGTCCGTGTCGTGTACGGGACCGAGCCCGAAGTCGAGGCTGAGCTGCGGGTCGTCGGGGAACTCCTGGCGCGCGACCACCTGCTTGGTGAAGCTCTCCCGGTCCCAGCGGATGGCCCGGACGGCGCCGAACCGGTGGCGCTTGAGCAGGATGCGGTAGCGGCCGTACCGCCAGCCGGGCGAGCCGTTGAGGTCGTGGCGGGTCACCATCGCCGCGAGCGGGTCCTCGTCGCCCTCGGCCGGGTCCGGGGCGAAGTCGCCCAGGTGGAACACCCGGTCGAGCTGGGTCTCCAGCACGTCGAAGGCGCCGGTGCCGAACGACCGCTCCTTGAACCCGGCGGCCCGGCTCATCGCGCCGAACACGGCCAGCGTCGCCTCCGTGTGGGCCTCGCGCAGCGCGTGCAGGAATCCGGCTTCGAGCAGGGTGTCCCAGGCTTCCCGATCCTCCGACATGCGTTGGACTATAGATGTTCCCAGCGGCTCACGCGCGAAAATGAAGTGCCCGGCGCGTCGCCCCAAGGTTCGAGGTCGCGCGCTGGACATGATCCACATCGCGGTTGCATGCTGAGGCGGGCGCCGAGGGGGACCGCGATGAGCACTGCCGAGCACGACGAGACCGCGACCCCGACCTTCCCGATGGCGCGGACCTGCCCGTTCGCTCCGCCGGCGGAGTACGCGCGGATGCGCGCGAGCGCGCCGATCGTCCGCGCGACCCTGCCGAACGGCGCGCCGGTCTGGGCGGTCACCCGCCACGCCGAGGCGCGGCAGATCCTCAGCCACCCGGGGATCAGCTCGAACACCGGCCGCCCCGAGCGGCCGCGTGGACCCGATGACGACCGCCCCGACGACGGCTTCTTCGTCGACATGGACCCGCCGGAGCACGGCCGGTACCGGCGGATGCTGCTGTCGGAGCTGGGCGCCCGCCCGGTGGCCGCCATGCGGCCGCGCATCCAGCGGATCGTCGACACGGCGATCGACGAGATGCTGGCGACCGGGTCGCCCGCCGACCTCGTCGAGTCGTTCGCGCGCCCGGTCCCGGCGCGCGTCATCTGTGAGCTCCTCGGCGTCCCGGCCGGCGACCACAGGTTCTTCGAGTCCCGGCTCCGGATGCTGAGCGTGATGGACATCGACGCGCGGGCGCCCCAGGCGTCCCGCGACCTCCGCGACCACCTGCGCGAACTCATCGGCCGCGCCGCGCGCGAGCCGCAGGACGGCCTCATCGGGCGGCTGGCCGCCCGGTACCTGCCGACCGGGGAGCTGACCGTCGACGCTCTGATCAACGTCGGCTTCCTGCTGCTGCTCGCGGGCTACGAGTCACCGGCGAACACGATCGCGCTGGGCGCGGTGACGCTGCTGGCGCATCCGGAGCAGCTCGCGGCGTTGCGCGCCGATCCGGGTCTGCTGCCGGGCGCGACCGATGAGCTGTTGCGGTTCCACTCGGTGCAGGACTGGGTGAGCTTCGACCGGGCGGCGGCGGACGACCTCGAGATCGGCGGGGTGCGGATCCGCGCCGGTGACCGCCTGACGGTGCTCGCCGCGTCCGCCAACCGCGACGAGCGGGCGTTCGAGGATCCCGACGAGTTCGACATCCGCCGGTCCGCGCACCACCACCTCGCCTTCGGCCACGGGGTGCACCAGTGCGTCGGCCACAACCTCGCCCGCGCCGAGCTGGAGATCGCCTACGGCACCCTCCTGGCCCGGATACCGACGCTGCGCCTGGCGACTCCGCTGGACGAACTCCCCTTCGCCTACGACGCCGGTCTCTTCGGACTGCACGCGTTGCCCGTCGCCTGGTGACGCACCGCTGCGCGCGTGCGAGGTGACGTTTCGATCACGCGGCCGGAATGCCGGGTTTTCCGCGAACCCGAACACCTCTCCAGGCATCTGACGGACAGCGAGGTCAGGTACCGGCGTGCCTGACGTCGACCGCCCGACCTTCCGCCGGAATCCGTAGGACATCCTGGAGTCCCCTCGAATGAAGCTCACTCATCTGGCCGCGGCGGTGGCCTTGGTCGCCGTGGCGGGTTGTTCGGTCGGCGCGGCCGACACCAACGGCCGTAATGGCACCGCCGCGCCGGACGCGACGGTGCGGATCAGTGCCGCGGGCAACGGCGTCCGCCCGGACCAGGGCGTCACGGTCACCGTGTCCGGCGGCACGCTGGAGACGGTCACCGGCGTCGCCGGCGCGTTCAACGCCGACCGCACCTCCTGGAAATCCACCTGGACTTTGAAGCCCGGCACGTCCTACAAGGTGACCGCCACGGCGAAGAACCAAAGGGGCAAGGTCACCACGGTCACCGGTGTGTTCCGTACGGCCACGGCCAAGCAGACCCTCGGGATCGCGGACGTGACGCCGATGCCGGGGGAGAAGGTCGGTGTCGGGATGCCGATCATCGTCGATTTCACCGGCCCGGTCGCCAACCGGGCGAATGTCGAGAAGGCGTTGGAGGTCAAGAGCGGCAAGGGCGACGAAGGCGCCTGGAGCTGGGTCACGGACCGGCGGGTGGTGTACCGGACCAGGAAGTACTGGCACGCCCACCAGAAGATCTCCTTCACCGCGCACCTGGCCGGTGTGCGGGCCGCCCGCGACACCTACGGAGTCCGTGACGTCTCCCGGTCCTTCAGCATCGGCGACTCCAACGTCACCGTGGCGAACGCCAAGACCCACTACATGACCGTGAACCACGACGGCACGGTCCACAAATTCCCGATCAGCACCGGGAAGGGCGACCTGCGCTCCACCATCACGACCAACGGGATCCATCTCACGAGGGAGAAGGCCCAGGTCGTGACCATGACGGCGACGTGTCACGGCCGGCCCGGCTGCGATGACTACCAGGAGAAGGTCCACCTGGCGGTGCGGATCACCGTGGGCGGGGAGTACGTGCACCAGAGCGTCGGTGAATACCAGTACCTCGGCGTGCAGAACGAAAGCCACGGCTGCGTCCGCACGACCCCCGAAGGCGCCAAATACTTCTACGACATCTCCCAGCGCGGCGACATCGTCGACGTGACCGGCACGACCCGCCCATTCGCCGACGAGCCCTACGACGGCGACTGGAAGTACTGGACGACCTCCTGGAACCGGTGGCTAGCCGGCAGCGCCCTGCACTCCGCCGGCTGACCCCACGACGGCGTCAGTGACCGCGGCGTCGGGTCGCGGTCATCGTGGTGAGCAGGGCCAGGGACTGCTCGTCCGGTGAGCCCGGCCGGGCATGGAGGACGGTGAGCACCTGGCCGTCCTCCAGCGGCATCGCGTGGAAGCGGAGGCTGATCACGCCCAGCTCCGGGTGCCGGAAGCTCTTCGCGCCCGCCGTGGTGGTGCGGACGTCGTGACGGGCCCACAGTTCCCGGAACTCCTGGCTGCGCAGCGAGAGTTCGCCGATGAGCTCCGTCAGCTCAGGGTCGTCCCGCTCGGTTCCGATCCGGGCCCGGAAGTTGGCGACCGCGTCAGACGCCGCCGCGTGGCCGTCGGCGGTGCGGTCACCGGCTTCCGGGTCGGCGATCCGGTCTGTGTGGGGAACATCGTCGATTCGTGCGGAGTGTGCGAGGCCTGCCGCAACGGTGATCAGGAGTTCTGCGCGGAGTTCCCGACCCTGACCTACGGGGGGCGCGACCGGCACGACGGGTCCCTCACCCAGGGCGGGTTCAGCGACGAGTACGTGGCCGACCAGGCGTTCGTTCACCGGCGTCCCGAGGGGCTCGACCCGGCCGGGACCGCGCCGCTGATGTGTGCGGGGATCACCACCTGGGTGCCGCTCAGGCGGTGGCAGGTCGGCCCGGGGCAGACGGTCGGCGTCATCGGCCTCGGCGGGCTCGGGCACCTGGCCGTGAAGCTGGCCAAGGCGCTCGGCGCCGAGGTCGTGGGCTTCACCACCTCCCCCGGCAAGGCGAAGGACATGCTGGACCTCGGCGCCGACGACTTGGTGGTGTCGACCGACGCCGAGGCCATGGCCAGGCAGCGCGGGAGATTCGACTTCATCCTCGACACCGTGCCCCGCGCGCACGACCTCTCGCCCAATCTGACGGCGCTCCGCTTCGATCGGACCCTGTGCACGCTCGGCATCGTGCCGGAGCTGTCCTTCACACCTCAGACCCTGCGGTTCGGGCGCAAACGGCTGGCGGGCGCGGGCAGCGGCGGCATCACCGACACCCGGGAGATGCTCGACTTCTGCGCCGCCCACGACGTGACCGCGACCGTCGAGGTACTGCCCGTCGCCGAGGTCGACGCGGCACTGGACCGGCTGGCCGCCGGCGACGTCAGGTACCGGTTCGTCCTCGACCTCACGTCCTGACGAGCGGAGGCCCGTGAGGTCAGCCGGCGGTGGCGCCGGGGATGTCGGCGAGGTCGAGGGTGTCGGCGAACCGGCCGGTGTGGGTGGCCACTCGCCGGCCGAGGTGGTGGGCGGTGGACAGGTCGGCGCCGTGGACGGCTTCGGGGCCTTGGTCGTTCCAGGTCTGGGCGCCGGCGCCGAGGTAGAACCCGAGTCGGTTGTGGTCGTGTTCGCTGGCGGTGGTGGTGTTCCAGCCGGGCAGCAGGCCGAGGCTGATCCAGTGCATGCCGTGTTGGGCGGCGAGCATCGAGAAGTACTGCAGGGTGTGCAGTTTGTCGCCGCTCATGGAGCCGGAGTTGGTGAATCCGGCGGCGATTTTGTCCTGCCAGGCGCGGGTCATCCATCGGCCGGAGGTGGCTTCGGCGAAGGCGTGGAAGGCGCCGGAGGCGCTGCCCATGTAGGTCGGGCTGCCGAAGATGATCGCGTCGCACCGGTCGAGGGTGCGCCAGTCGTCGTCGGTGATGGCGGCGACGTCGATCATTTCGACGAGTGTGCCGGGTACTGATGCGGCTCCCTGGGCG
Source organism: Actinoallomurus sp. NPDC052308 (assembly GCF_040679195.1). Lineage (NCBI taxonomy): Bacteria > Bacillati > Actinomycetota > Actinomycetes > Streptosporangiales > Thermomonosporaceae > Actinoallomurus > Actinoallomurus sp. NPDC052308. The sequence continues at coordinate 169,921 of NZ_JBFAUM010000005.1, forward strand.
ACGGCGTCCGCCAGTTCGCGGGTGTGGCCGTAGCCGGAGGTGTAGGCGATGCCGACGGTGATGCTGGACATGATCGTTGTTCCGTTTCTCGGTCTTCGTGGTGGGTGGTGGGTGTGGTTGGTCGGTCAGGTTTCGCGGGCGTTGGATGTCTCGGTCATGTCGGGGTACCGGTCGCCGGTGACCTGGGCGGCGATGGGTTCGAGCCGCGCGAGTTCGTCGGCGGTGAGGGTGAGTTCGAGTGCGGCGAGGTTCTCTTGCAGGCGGTTCGGGCGCCGGGTCCCGGGGATCGGCACGACGGTGAGGTCGTGGACGGCGCGTCGCTGGTGCAGCCAGGCCAACGCGACCTGTGCGGGGGTGGCGCCGCGGCCGGCGGCGATCGTGGTGATGGGGTGCAGGAGTGCCGTGTTGCGCTGGGCGTTCTCGCCGGTGAAGCGGGGGAATCGGGAGCGAACGTCGCCGGCGGTGAACTCGCTCGGCAGGGCGCCGGTGAGGAAGCCGCGACCGAGGGGGGAGTAGGCGACCACGCCGACGCCGAGTTCGGCGGCGGCGGGTACGAGGCCGCGTTCGATGTCGCGGGTGAACAGCGACCACTCCGATTGCACCGTGCTGATCGGGTTGTGGGCGTGGGCTTCGCGCAGCTCGTCGCCGGTGACCTCGGACAGGCCGAGGTGGCGGACCTTGCCGGCCTGGACGAGGTCGGCCATCGTTCCGATGGAGTCGGCCAGCGCGACGGCCGGGTCGCGGCGGTGCATGTAGTAGAGGTCGATGACCTCGATGCCCAGCCGCGTCAGGCTGGCGTCGACGGCACGGCGGATGTAGGCGGGGTCGTTGCTGATCGACATCGACCCGTCGGCGGCGCGGACGCTGCCGAACTTGGTGGCGATGACGATGTCGTCTCGGTGGGCGCGGACGAATGGTGCGAGGAAACGCTCGTTGTCGCCCTGGCCGTACATGTCGGCGGTGTCGAACAAGGTGACACCGGCGGACAGGGCGGCGTCGAGGGTCTGGCGGGCCGAGTCGTCGTCGGTGTCGCCGTAGAACTCGCTCATCCCCATGCAGCCCAGCCCTTGCGCGCCGACGACGGGGCCGTCGGAGCCGAGTCGGACGGTCGAGATGGATGGGGCCATGAGATCTCCTAGCGATCGATGACGAGTCACGCAGCTGGTGACGTCGTCAACGTTAAACGCGTATCGATGTCAGTGTCAATGGCAACAGAATCTTGTTACCATCGACATATGCGCAGCGACCTTGGCTCATCCGAGACGGGTGTGGAACGACGCGACCAGCAGCAGGAGGTGATCCTGGAGGCGGCGGCCAGGCTGTTGACCGAGCACGGCCCGGCCGGCATCTCGACGCGGGCGGTCGCGACCGCCGCCGGGGTGCAGACACCCGCGTTGTATCGCCTGTTCGGGGACAAGGACGGCCTGCTCGACGCCCTCGGCAGCTATGTGTTCGAGAGCTACCTGGCCGAGAAGCGGGGACTGGAACCGAGCGAGGACGCGATCGAGGACATCCGGCGCGGCTGGAACATCCACGTCGAGTTCGGGCTGCGCAATCCCGCGTTCTACGCCCTGATGTACGGCAACCTGCGCCCGGGTCGCCGCCCGGCCGCCGCCCAGGAGAACGGCGAGATTCTGCGCCGTCTACTCGAGCGGGCCCGCGAGCAGGGCCGGCTCCGCGTTCCGGTCGAGACGGCCGCCCGTGCCATTGAGGCGTCGACGACCGGCGCCGTGCTGCTGCTGCTGGCGCAGCCCGAGGACGAGCGCGACCCGACCCCGCTCACCGGGCTGCGTGACACCGTCATCGACTCGATCATCAGTACCGAACCGGCGGCCGACGTTCGAACGACGATCGCCGACCGGGCACAGGCGCTGCTGGCCGCCGTCGGTGATGGCCGCGGCGCCGACCCCGTCGTAGACGCCGGATTCAGAGCCGCCGAAGCGGCGCTGCTGCGCGATTGGCTGAGCATCCTGAGCCGATGACGACCCGGCAGGGTGGTTGACAGGGAGGGATCAAAGCCGTTTAACTCAATAACTATGGATGTAGATAAAGACTCCTCGCCGTCGCCGATCGAGTTCCGGCTCGATCCGGGCTCGGGGGTGCCGACCTATCTCCAACTGGTCCACCAGGTGGAGCAGGCGCTGCGGCTGGGATATCTCCAACAGGGCGATCAGCTGCCGAGGGTCAAGGACGTCGTCGCCGGGCTGGCCATCAACCCGAACACGGTGCTGAAGGCCTACCGGGAACTGGAGCACCGTGGTCTGGTGGCCGGACGGCGGGGACTCGGCACGTTCGTCGAGAGCACCCTGGACCGGGTGGGCCTGCGCGAACAGGCGGCCCTGCAGAAGAGCATGCTCGCGTGGATGCGCACCGCGAGCGAGGCCGGGCTCGACGAGGCCGGGATGAGCGCCCTGTTCACGGCGGCCTTGCACGAGCTGCGGCAGAGCAGTGAAGGCCGGACGGACGAGGAAGACGGCGGCCGCGCGGGAGTGGTCGCGTGAGCACCGCGATCGAGGCGTCCGGACTCGGCAAGCGCTACGGCCGTACGTGGGCGCTGCGAGACTGCTCACTGGCGATCCCGGCCGGGCACGTGGTCGGGCTGGTCGGCCCGAACGGCGCGGGGAAGACGACGCTGCTGAGCCTGGCGGTCGGGCTGGCCACGCCGACGACGGGACAGGTGCGGGTGGCGGGTGGCAGGGCCGCGGGGTCGGACGCCGCACTGGACGCCGTCGCCTTCGTGGCCCAGGAGGCGGCGCTCTACCGCAACCTGTCCGTCGCCGACATGCTGCGGGTGGGACGCAACCTGAACCGGCGCTGGGACGGCGAGCGCGCTCGTGACCGACTGGCGGAGCTGGGCATTCCGCAGGCGAAGAAGGTCGGCGCGCTGTCGGGCGGTCAGCGGTCCCAGGTGGCGCTCACCCTGGCTCTCGCCAAACGCCCGGAGCTGCTGATCCTGGACGAGCCGTTGGCCGCGCTGGACCCGGTGGCGCGGCACGACTTCACGGCGGCGCTGATGGCGGCCGTGGCGGAGGACGGCGTCTCGGTGGTGTTCTCCTCGCACGTGGTCGCGGAACTGGAGCGGGTCTGCGACTACGTGGTCGTCGTGCACGGCGGCCGCGTTCAGGTGTCCGGCGAGGCCGAGGATCTGGTCGCCGGGCATCACGTGCTGACCGGGCCGGCCGATCAGGCCGATGCCGTCGCCGAGCGCTTCCCGGTCGTCCGGGACCGGCGTGCCTTCGCGCACGCGCACCTGCTGATCCGCGGCACCGATCCGGTCGCCGCGCCGCCGGGCTGGCAGCGGCAGCCGGTGGGTCTGGAGGAACTGGTGCTGGCCTACATGCGCGAGCCTTCGGCCTCGGTGTTCGACGGCCCGAGACCCGTGCGCGGCGAACAGGTGGGCTCCCGATGACGACCGCTTCCCCGCTCCCGGCTCGCCGCAGGCCGCTGCCACGTTTCGGCCTCGTATGGGTCACCTGGCGCCAGCACCGGTTCGCCCTCTACGGTCTGCTGGGGATGCTGGCCGCCTTCGCCGTGCTGATGGTGGCCGGGGGCCTGCAGGCCCGTTCGACCTACCACCGGCTCGGGCTGGGCGGATGCGCCTCCTTCGCCGGCGGCCGCTGCGAGCAGCTCCGCATGGAGCTGTTCGACTGGTACCCGCAGCCACTGCCGTTCCTGTTCCTGCTGCTGCTCCCCGCGGCGTTCGGCGCGTTCTTCGGGGGGCCGCTGATCGCGCGGGAACTGGAGACGGGCACCTACCGGTTCGCCTGGACCCAGGGGGCCGGGCGCACCCGCTGGCTGCTGACGAAGCTGTTCCTGATCGCCGTCGCGCTGGCCGCGGTGGCGGAGGCCTACGGGGCCCTGTACACCTGGTACAACGCGCCCCTGGACCACGTCATGCGGTTCGGCTTCAACGACTACCTCGGCTTCGAGCTCGGCGGGATCGTCTTTCCGGTCCAGACGCTGCTGGCGTTCACGGCCGGGGTGTTCGTCGGCGTGCTGACCCGCCGCACCCTGGTCGCGGTCGGAGTGGTCTTCCTCGGCTCGTCCGGCCTCATCATGGCGCTCGTCTTCAAGCTTCGCCGGTACTACATGACACCACTCGTCACGGCCGGCCGAACCGGCCCGCGCGACTGGGTGATCGGCAGGGCGTACGTGGATCCGAGCGGGCACCTGCTCGACACCTCCGACAGCCACATCCTGTACACGAAGTATCTGGCGCAGCTCCCGATGTCGGGCGACCCTCAGCCTTCGTCCTCGTACCGGGACTGGCTCCTGGCCCGGCACTACACCATCGTGACCACCTACCACCCCGCCGGCCGGTTCTGGACGTTCCAGTTCATCGAGACCGGCTGGATGGGCCTGCTCATCCTCCTGCTGGGCCTGGTCACCGTCCGGCTGGTCCGCCGCCGGATCGGCTGATCCGACGCCGTTCGCCGCATCGCCCGGCGCGCTGCGGCACCCACCCTCCCGCGTACGTCCAGTGGCACCGGACTCCCCGTGCCACCGGTGACGCGCGCCCTCACCACGTAAGGAACCCGATGAAGCCACGAAACACCGATGCGTACCGGACGACGGGCCGGCGCGGCCGGACCCGCGCGCCCGGCCTGATCGCCGCCCTGCTGGGCCTCACGACGGCGACGGCGGCATGCGCCGTTTCGCCGGCCCAGCAGGTCGCGGCCGCGCGCGTCGCGCGCTCCGCCGCTCCGCGCACGTCCGAGGCGCCGGCACTGCCCCGCCCGACGGGCCCGTACGCGGTCGGCCGCGACATCCTGCACCTCGTCGATCGGCACCGCACCGATCCCTGGGTGCCGACGTCGGGACCACGACAGCTGATGGTGTTGATGTACTATCCCGCCCGGCCCGGCACCGGGGGCCCGGCCTCGTACATGACCGTCGACGAGGCCCGGCTGTTCCTTCAGGAGAAGGCTCCGGGCGTCGACGTCCCACCCGCCCTGCTCAGCGGCACCCGCACCTGGGCGCACACCGCCGCGCGCCCGGCACCCGGCAGGTTCCCCCTGGTGGTGCTCTCGCCCGGGCTCACGTTCCCGCGCGCCACCCTCACCGGTCTCGCCGAGGAGCTGGCCGGCCGCGGCTACGTCGTCGCGCTGGTCGACCACACCTACGAGAACTCCGGCACGACCTTCCCCGACGGGCGTACCCTCGCCTGCGCCATCTGCGACAAGCCCCCCGCGGGCGGCCCTCCGGCCATCGCCCGGAGCCGGGCCGCGGACATCTCCTTCGTGCTCGACCGGCTGACCGCCCGGCACTCGGCATGGCGCTACGCCCGCCTGATCGACCCCGGGCACATCGGCATGGCCGGGCACTCGATCGGTGGCGACGCCACCGCCACGACCATGGCCACCGACCACCGGGTCCACGCCGGGGTGAACATGGACGGCACGTTCTACGCGCCGGTCCCGGCCGACGGTCTGGCCCACCGGCCCTTCCTGATGTTCGGCGCCGAGCACGAGGCCCCGGGCATCGACGACACCTGGGGGCAGGCGTGGAGCAGCCTGAACGGCTGGAAACGCTGGCTGACCGTCGCCGGCTCCGACCACGGCACCTTCACCGACCTGCCCATCCTGTCCGCGTGGGTGGGAAGGCCCGGAGCCGGGATCTCCCCGCAGCGCGCGGAAGAGATCACCCGAACCTACGTCGGCGCCTTCTTCGACCTGCATCTCAAAGGAATCCGGCAACCCCTGCTCGACGGATCCTCACCGGCGAACCCGGAGGTGACCTTCCAGCACCCCTGATCCCGTCGGCGGCTTTGCGCGACCACCTCGACCTGGCAGTCTTCTGGGCATGTATCCCGGTTCTGCTCTCGGTGAGTTTCTTCGGTCCCGCCGGGCCCGGCTCCGGCCCGAGGACGTGGGGTTGAGCGCGGGGGTCAGGCATCGGCGGGTGGCCGGGTTGCGCAGGGAGGAGCTGGCGCCGCTGGCCGGGGTCAGTGTCGGCTACTACACGCGGCTGGAGCAGGGGCAGAGCCCGAACGTCTCCGACGAGGTCCTGGACGCCGTCGCCCGCGTCCTGCGGCTGGACGACGACGAGGTGGCCCACCTGCACCGGCTGGCGCGGGTCGCGCGGACCCGGGAGAAGGTACGGCCGGAGAAACTGCGCCCCGGCATCAGGCTGATGGTGGACTCGTTCACCGAGGCGCCCGCCATCGCGGTGGGCAGGCGGGGCGACATCCTGGCCTGGAACCGGTCGGCGCACGCCCTGCTGGCTCCGCACTGGGCCTTCGACGGCGCCGAGAAGCCGAACTTCGTCCGCGTCGACTTCCTCGAGCCGGCCTTCTCCCGGGGGCTGTACGTCGACTGGGAGCAGAAGGCACGCGACGACATCGCCTATCTCGAAGGGTCGCTGAGCAGGTTCCCCGGGGATGAGGGGCTGACCGCGCTGATCGAGGAACTGCTGACGCTCAGCCCGGAGTTCCGCGCCATGTGGACCGAGCACCCGGTGAGCAACTGCGCGTCCATCTCGCGTGAGTACCGGCACCCGGACGTGGGCGTCATGACCCTCACCGCCGAACTCCTGCGGACCCCCGACGACGAGGGCCAGGGGGTCACGATCTTCCAGGCCGAGGCGGGATCGCCGTCGGAGGAACGCTTGCGGCGGCTCGCCGAACTGGTCACCGCCACCGCCGGGTAGACCGCGACGCGCCCCGGCCCGGCACGGCATCGTCCGCACCGGGCCGGGGCACCGACCCGTCCAGGGGGACGGTCAGGCGGCCAGGGAACGCTCGGCCGGCCCGCCGGTGGCGCGCTCGGCCGCTCGGCCGGTGTTCGCCCGGCGGAGCAGAACTCCGCCGGCGACGGCGCCGAGCAGCGCGACCCCACCGGCCACCAGGAAGGCGGTGTGCAGTCCGCCCAGAGTGGCCAGCGCCTCGGTGGTGGTCGGGGCAAGCGCCTCCGTACGGGCGGCGACGATCGCGGTGAGCCCGGCCACGCCCACGGCGCCGATGAAGGTGGGCATCTGGGCCAGGCTGCCGGCGACGCCCTGGTCGGCCTCGTCCAGCCCGGAAGTGATCGTCGTGATGGCGGACACCACCGTCAGGACGTGCCCGAAGCCCATCGTGGCCGAGGTGGCCAGCAGGAGGACCGGGCCGCCCTGAGCGGGCAGGAACACCATCGCGGCGGTGCCCAGCGCCTGCACGGCCAGGCCGGTCACGATGGTCGTCACCGTGCCCCGTGCGCCGATCAGCCGGGCCGCGAGGGTTCCGGCGAGCAGTGCCGCGACGCCCTCGCCGAGGAAGCCGAGTCCGGTCTCCAGCGGCGAGTACCCCAGGACGTCCTGCATGTAGATGCTGAGCAGCAGGGTCGCACCCCCGCACATCCCGAAGGTGACGAGGGCGACCGTCATGCCCCACTTCACGGTCGTACGGCGCAGGAGGCGCAGGGGGATGAGCGGGGCCGCGTGCCGGGCCTCGACGACCAGGAACGCACCGAGGAGGGCCGCGGCGGCCAGCAGCGTCCCAAGGGTCGGCGCGCTGCCCCAGCCCGCCCGGCCACCGGTGGAGATGCCGTAGACCAGGGCGAACAGTCCGCCGCTCGCCAGGATCGCGCCGGGGACGTCCAGCCTGGTCCGGCCGCGGCCGGCCGGCTCACGAATCACGGTGATCGCGCCGAGCAGGACCAGCAGGCCGATGCCGAACAGCATGAGCATGGTCCAGCGCCAGTTCAGCCCGCTGGTGATCAGCCCGCCGCCGATCGTCCCGATGACGAACCCCAGCGACAGCAGGGCGCCGTTGACCCCGAGGGCCCTGGTGCGCCGCGGCCCCTCGGGGAACGCGGCGGTCATCAGCGCCAGCGCCGTCGGGCCGATCATGGCCGCCGCGACGCCCTGCCCGACGCGCGCCGCGACCAGCAGCCCCGGGCCGGGCGCCGACCCGGCCAGCAGCGAGAACACGGTGAAGGTCACCACACCGACGATGAACAGCCGGCGCCTGCCGATCATGTCGGACGCCCGCCCGAACAGCGGCATCAGCGCGGCCGTCGGCAGCAGGCACGCGGTGGCAACCCACTGCAGCGCCGACGCGCTGGAAAAGCCCAGATCCCGGCCGATCTCCGGCAGCGCCACCGTGATGATCGAATAGTCCAGCCCGGTCATGAACGTCGCGCCGCACAGCGTGATGAGGATGAGCCGGCCGCGCGGCCCCAGCCGCGCGGCGCTCCGATGAGTCTCCGTCGTCATCCCGCCAGACTGCGGCCGGCGGAAACGGGCGACCAGCGCTCCGCTGAGGGTACCTCTGCCAGGTGCAGGCTCCTGCTCTCAGCGCAGGGGCGCGATCGGGCCGCCCGGGGAGTCGTGCCGGGCGGCGACGACCGCCTCGGCGACCGAGCGGACCTCCTCCTCGGGCAGGTGGCGATACCCGTCGTCGGTGACGACCGCGACGGTCGGGAAGATGCGGCGGGTCAGGTCCGGGCCGCCGGTGGCCGAGTCGTCGTCCGCCGCGTCGTACAGCGCCTGGACCGCCGCGACGAGGGCGTCCTCCTGGGACATCCCGCGCCGGTACAGCTTCTTCAGCGCGCCCCGCGCGTACGGCGAGCCGGAGCCGTCGACGTGGAAGTCCTTCATCTCGTACGGGCCGCCGGCGACGTCGAAGGAGTAGATCCGGCCGGCTCCCCGGTCGAGGTCGTAACCCGCGAAGAGGGGCACGACCACCAGCCCCTGCATGGCCGCGCCGAGGTTGCCCTGGACGAGCGCGGCCAGCCGGCGGGCCTTGCCGTCGAGCGACAGCCGCCGGCCCTCGATCTTCTCGTAGTGCGCCAGCTCGAACTGGAAGAGACGGACCATCTCGATCGCCAGGCCGACCGTGCCGGCGAAGGCGACCACGGAGTACTCGTCGGCGTAGTTCACCTTCTCCAGGTCGCGCTGCGCGATGAGGTTGCCCATGGTGGCCCGGCGGTCACCGGCCATCAGCACGCCGCCCTCGAAGGTCAGCGCCAGCACCGTGGTCCCGTGCGGCAGGTCGAGCCCGGCGGCCGACTCCCGGACGGTGCCGGTGGGCAGCGCGTCGGGTGCGACCTCCGCCAGCAACTCCCGGAACGACGCGTTGGTGGTGCTCAGGAACGCCGGAGGGAGACCCTGCGAGAAATCGACCATCTGCTGCGCCCGCTTCCGATCAAGGACAGTGCCTCGCATATCGTACGATCTTCGCCTTCGGCCGCCACCTAGACTTGGCGTATGACGTGGCGTGGCCGCTACTACGAGGACTTCACGCTCGGCGACGTGTACTACCACCCGCTCGGCCGGACGGTGACGACGACCGACAACATGTGGTTCACCCTGCTCACGCAGAACACCGCGATGGTGCACGTCGACCACCACTACGCCGCGCGGACCGAGTTCGGGCGGCCGCTCGTCGACTCGACGTTCACCCTCGCCCTCATCACCGGCCAGTCCGTCACCGACGTCTCGCAGAACGTCATGGCGAACCTCGGCTGGGACGACGTACGGCTCCCGGCCCCCGTCTTCGAGGGCGACACGCTCTACTCGCGGTCGAAGGTCATCGCGCTCCGCGAGTCCCGCTCCCGGCCGAACGTCGGCGTCGTCACCGTGGCCACCGAGGGCTTCAACCAGAACGGCGTCGTCGTCTGCTCGTTCAAGCGCACGCTGCTGGTCTACAAGCGCGACCACGCGCCGCACCCGCCGGTTCCGCGTCCTCCCGAGGACTCCCTCCCGCCGGTGCAGGAGTGACCGAGATGGAGGCGCTGCCGTTGCGCGGGGTCACCGTGGTCGCGCTCGAGCAGGCCGTCGCCGCGCCCTTCGCCACCCGGCAGCTCGCCGACCTCGGGGCGCGCGTCATCAAGATCGAACGCCCCGGCGCCGGGGACTTCGCCCGTGGGTACGACGAGACCGTATGCGGGATGTCGAGCCACTTCGTCTGGCTGAACCGCGGCAAGGAGTCGGTGGTCCTCGACGTCAAGGACCCGGCGGGACGAGCGACCCTGCACCGGATCGTCGACCGGGCGGACGTCCTCGTCCAGAACCTCGCCCCCGGCGCCGCCGAGCGCCTCGGCCTGATCCCCGGCGAGCTGCGCAGCCGCAACCCCCGACTGATCACCTGCGGCATCTCCGGCTACGGCGACGCCGGCCCGTACCGCGCGAAGAAGGCGTACGACCTGCTCGTCCAGTGCGAGGCCGGCGTCCTGTCCGTGACGGGAACACCCGAGGAGCCGGCGAAGGTCGGCATCTCCGTCGCCGACATCGCCGCCGGGATGTACGCCTACAGCGGCATCCTCACCGCCCTGTACGAGCGGGAGCGCACCGGGCGGGGCACGGACCTGTCGGTCGCCATGCTCGAGGCGCTGGGCGAGTGGATGGGATACCCGTACTACTACGCGGCGTACGGCGGTACGCCGCCGGGCCGTACGGGCGCGGAGCACGCGACGATCGCGCCGTACGGACCGCACCGCACGGGGGACGGGCACCAGGTCTTCATCGGGCTGCAGAACGAACGCGAGTGGGCCGCGCTGTGCGAGCACGTCCTGCGCCGGCCCGAACTCGCGCGGGACGAGCGCTTCGCCCGCAACTCGCTCCGCGTCGAGCACCGCGCGGAGTTGACCGCCCTCATCGAGGACGCGTTCGCCGACGCGACCGCCGACGAGGCGATCCGCCGTCTCGACGAGGCCGGGATCGCCAACGCGCGGCTGCGGTCGATGGAGGAGTTCGCCGGGCATCCGCAGCTCGCGGCGCGGGACCGGTGGCGGCAGGTCGGGTCTCCCGTGGGACCCCTGAACGCCCTCCTCCCGCCGGTGACCGTGGCCGGGCGCGAGCCGCGCATGGGGGCGGTCCCGGCCCTCGGCGAGCACACCGCCGCCGTCCTCGACGAGTTCGGCGAGCCCTGACGAGCGCTCGCCGGGCGGCGAACGCGCTCGGTCAGAGGGCGTGAATGGTCGCGCCGATCGCGTTGAACGGCACCTTCGTCCCCCTCTTGGCGGTCATCGTGATGAAGCAGACCTTCCCGCTGTCGCCCGTGACCTGGTACTGCATGCCCACCGTCGAGGCGGCGCCCACCTTCCGGTCGTACGTCGTCCTGAGCCCGGACTGGCCGCCGACGGTGACGTTCTTGGAGACGATGTTCTGACCACCGATCTGCTGCAGCTGTGCCTTCACCTGCGCCGCGGAGGCGGCGGTCGCGGTCTGGCAGAAGCCGTTGAGGTTGGCGGCGAATCCGGCGGTCTGCGCCGACTTCGGGTCGATCACGAGGACGGCGTTGTTCGCCTTCAGGGTCTTGATCATCTGCTGGGCGGCGGCCGGGGAGGTGCCGCTCTTCTCCAGCGCCGCGCGGGCCTTCGACAGCGCGTTCAGGTTCAGCGGTTTCCAGCTCTTCGGCACACCGGCGGTGAAGCCGTTGTCCGGGCCGCCGATCTTCCGGTACCCGGCCGGTAGTTTCGGCGCCGCGGCGGCTTTGGCCGTGTGAGGCGGCGCCGACGCGGACTTCTTGTCGTCGGACCCGCCCGAGCATCCTGCCAGCGCGATGCCGGTGCACAGCATGGCGATCGCGAAGTTACGAGTCCTCATCGTTTTTATCCCATTCATGCGACTGTGGGGCTGTCTGAGCGATTCGAGCGAGAGAAGGTACCAAGAACCATTGCCGGAGCGCGACATCTGATGGACAGTGAAAGGCCCGCCTGCCAGGAAGGCCGCGCCATGCCGAGGCTGTCCTTCGCGTCCGTTCGCACCGGGAGAGCCCTGGCCGTGGCGCTCGCCGTGGCCGCCGCCGTCGCCGTTCCCGGAGCCCCGCGGGCCAGGGCGGACGGGAGCCCGGCCGTTGTGGTCTCGCCCGCAGGACAGAACCGGGTGTTCCGCGACGGCGACGGGCGCCAGGTGACACTGCGCGGCTTCAACGTCTCCGGCGGCGCCAAGCTGCAGGAGAACGGCCTGCTGCCGTTCCGCGGCACGGCCGACGCGGCCCGGTCGGCGCAGGCGATGCGGGACCTGACCGGTGCGAACGCCGTCCGCTTCCTGATCAGCTGGGAGGGCGTGCAGCCCGCCCCCGACCGGATCGACTACTCCTACCTCGACCGGGCGATCCAGCAGATCACGGCCTTCACCGACCGCGGGTTCCGCGTCCTGCTCGACTACCACCAGGACCTGTACTCCTCCCACCTGTTCAACAGCGGCAGCTGGTACACCGGCGACGGCGCGCCCGACTGGGTGATCAAGGCGGGGAACTACCCGAAGGAGTCGTGCGGGATCTGCCTGCTGTGGGGGCAGAACATGCAGACCAACGCCGCCGTACGCCAGGCCGCCCATGACTTCTGGCACGACCGGACGCTGACCACGGCGAGCGGGCAGGTCGGCGTGCAGGACGCCTTCCTCGGCCAGGCCGCCGCGACCATGACGTACCTGCGGCAGAAACTGCCGGCGCAGGCGTTCCAGAGCATCGTCGGGTTCGACCCGTTCAACGAGCCCTTCGACGGCGGTCTGGACGGACAGACCGGCCTGGACTGGGAGAAGACCTACCTGCTGCCCTTCTACCAGCGGTTCCGTACGGCCATGGACGACGCGGGATGGGCCGCCAAGACCGCCTTCGTCGAACCGCTGGTCTTCTGGAACACCGGGTTCTTCGAGGAGGGCGGCCTGTCGTCGGCCGGCCCGCTCGGCACCCGGCTGGCGTTCAACACCCACTATTACGACGGGGCCCGGATCACCGTGGACCCGACCCCGGCCGGCGACGGGACGTACGACGCCGCGATGAACGAGATCCGGCAGCGGGCGACGGACCTGCGGACCGCGCCAATGGTGTCGGAGTTCGGCAACAAGCTGTCCGGGACGGGCAGCGACCGCACGCCGTGGATGGTCCGCGCGATGTACCAGGCCATGGACTACGGCGTGGCCGGCAAGAACTGGTGGGACTCCGCCGCGAGCGCTGGCCCCGTCCTGTCGGGGACCCAGTGGCACTGGGACGTCTACAGCGGGAACCACCACGAGCTCATGAACGGCAACCCCGACAAGGTACAGACCGCCGGGGACGGGTGGAACGGCGAGGACTTCTCCGTCGTCACCACCGACACGGCCGGGAACGTCGGTCTCCGGCTCGACGCACGTCTCCTGGACCGGCTGTACCCCTCCGCCGTGGCCGGTGACGCGCTCGCCTTCGCGTACGAGGACCTGGCCCCGGACGGCACCGGGCGACAGCAGGCCTGGCTGACCGTTCCCTCATCGCTGCCGAACGTCGCCGCCCTGGTGAAGGACCGCCAGTACGGCGTGCTGGTCTGGCGCGGTACGGCCGGTGGCACCACCACCGAGCTGCACCTGCCCCGGTCGTTCGCCCCGGCGAGCACCACCGTCGTGAGCGACCTCGGCACCCTCACCGGTGTCCCCTCCTCCGGAGCGGTCAAGGCGGGCGACGAGACCGGCTCGACCACCGCCCACCGGCTGGTCCTCACCGCGCCTGCCGGGGTGCACTTCGCCCTGGTCGTGAACACGGCGAGCGGTACGGCGGTGACGGCGGCCCAGCGCGCCGCCGCCGCCACCGAACTGGCGTCCTGGCGCACCCGCCTGTTCCCCGCCGGCTGACGACGGCAGGGGATGTCAGGCTGACGGCCGCAACGGACCGGCCGGCTCCGCCGCCGAGATCTGGGCGCGCCGGCAGTCGGCGTGTCGGCGGGGTCCGCCCGGATCAGCGGGCGAAGCGGTCGATGAGGAGGGCCATGCGCTTCTCGTGGTCCTCGCGGCGCATGCGGCCGCTGTGCATGAGGGTCATGAGGCCGTGCAGGCCGCTCCAGAAGGTCTCGGTGAGCGTTCCGAGGTTGTCGTCGTGGGCGAAGGGCCGGACGGCCTCGCGCAGCTCGCCGAACGCCTCTTGGAGGGCGGGCGGCGCCTCGGGGGTGGCGAACGGCAGGTCGACGGCGTGCACGAACATGGCGTCGAACAGCGCGGGGTGTCGGTCGGCGAAGGCGGCGAAGGCCGCTCCGACCGCGGCGAGTGCCTGTCGCGGGTCGGCGGCCGACGTACGGGCCGCTCGGAGTTCGGCGGCCATGTCGGCGCAGCCTTCGATGGCGACGGCGGCCATGATGGCGTCCTTGCCCTTGAAGTGGCTGTAGAGGACCGGCTGGCTGTACTCGATCTCGGCGGCCAGCCGGCGCGTGGTCACCGCGTCCCAGCCTTCGGACTCGGCCAGTTCCCGAGCCGCCGTGACGATCAACCGTTCCCGCTCTGCCCGCTCGCGCTCTCGGCGCGCCTGGATCGACATGACACTGATTCTAGCAGTGCTAGCCAAGGTGTCGCTGATCTGCTAGTGTCGATCTCGTTCCTAGCGCTGCTAGCAATCGGAGAGTGTCATGCTCACGCCCATCGCCTACGGGCTCGCCATCGCCCTCGTCGTCCTCGTGCTCATCATCGGGCTGCGATTCCTGCTGGCGCCCCAGGCCGCCGCCACCGGGTACGGCGTGCCGGCCAGGGAGAACGGTGACCCGGCGTACCTGACCATCAAGGGACTGCGCGACTTCACCTACGGCATCCTCGGCGCGGCCCTGCTCGCGTTCTCCAGCGCGCACGCCGTCGGCTGGTACATGCTGATCGCCGCGATCCTCCCGCTCGGCGACACCCTCATCGTCCTGCGCCACGGCGGCACCAAGGCGGTCGCGTTCGGGATCCACTTCGCCACCGCCATGGGGTGTCTCATCAGCGCCGCCCTCATGTTCGCCGTCTGAGATCCCCGAACTCACAACGCACAGGAGTCGATCCATGTCTATGATCACGCCGGACTTCAACGACGCCGTCATCGTCCGTTCCGCCGAGGCCGAGGTGATCGGCCGCGCCCCCACCACCATTCGGCTGCTGGCCGACAGCAGCTCGACCGGTGGCGCGCTGTCCACCCAACGGGTCACCCTGAACGACGGCGCGGACGGCGCCAAACCGCACCGCCACGACCAGTCCGCCGAGCTGTTCTACATGCTGGACGGCACCGCGCAACTGCTGTCCGGGGAGCAGGTCGTGACCGCCGAACGCGGCGACCTGGTGGTCGTGCCGCCCGGTGCGCCGCACGCCTTCGCCGCCGCCCCCGGCGAGAACGCCGACATCCTCATCGTCATCACGCCCGGCGTCGAACGGTTCGAGTACTTCCGTCACCTGGAGCGCATCGCCTACGGGAAGGTGCCGCCCGAGAGCCTCCTGGACGTGCAGGAGCTCTACGACACCTACTTCATGTCCAGCCCGGCCTGGGAATCCGTCAGGCCCTGAGCGCGCGCGAATCGATCACTTCAGCCCCACCTGTACATGATCGTCGGCTTGGGTTGGGGCACATCCTGCTGACCGTGGGGCCTGATCCTGTTCTTCATCACGCTCGGCAAGCGCATCCCCGCCCGGCGCCGGATCGCCGACCAGAGCGCGGTGACCGGCGCATCGTCGGCCGACGCCTGAGCCCTGGCTCCCGAGTGCGTCGATCCCAGATCGGCCCTGCGATCCTCGACCTTACGGCGGGTGAACCTGGGATTCCCGGCACTTCCAGCGAAGTCCGAGTTTCAAGAACAGCGCCGGCGCAGCGCGTCGGCGAGGTCGGCCAGGTGGCGGGCGACCGGGCCGACCGTGAGCAGGCCGCTGCCCGCCCCGGCCAGTTCCGCCGCCGCCGGAGACAGCGCGGCGTACGCCCGCTCCATCGCCGGCCGGTCGTCCAGGGCGACGGCCGCCCGGGCGGTCAGGCACCACAGGGCCTCCAGCAGCAGGTCGCGCGGCGGGTCCGGGACCTCGCGCAGCGCGGCGGCGGCCGCCTCGCGACGGTCCTCGGCCAGGAGCAGCAAGGGCCGGGCCCAGGGCTCGTACGGCCCCCAGTCGGCCGGCTCGTCAGGCCGGGCGGGCAGGCCGTGCCGTACGCGCAGGCACAGCAGCGCGAGCGGCAGCAGGCCCCGCTCCAGCCCCGGCATGCCCGAGTCGGGCAGGCAGGTCGCGGCGTCCCGGTACGCCGCCTCGGCCTCGGCCGCCGCCCCGGTCTCGACGGCAGAACGGGTCTCGGCCGCCGTCTCGGTCTCGACGGCAGCCTCGGTCTCGGCTGCCGAACCGGTCTCGGCCAGCCGCAGCGCGGCGTACCACCGGGTGAAGACGTCCACGAGCGGCCGCTCGTGGCGTTCGGCCAGGCGGCCGGCCGCCGCCGCGTGCTCGTCCGCGCCGGCGAAGTCCGCGAGGGTGCTCCGGGCCTGGACGCGGATGAGATGACCGAGGATCCCGAACGTCGGCAGGCCGTGCCGGGCGGACAACGCCACCAGTTCGGCGCCGATCGCGTCGCGGCGCGGCGCCAGACCGGCCCGCTCGAAGCTCTGCATGAACACGGCGTTCAGGGCGAACGCCAGCAGCGTCGGGTCGTCCAGGCCCCGGGCCAGCTGCTCCGCCTGCCGGGCGGCCTCGGGACCGCGCTCCGCGCGGGTGCCGCGCGACTCGAGGGCGACGGTGGCCAGCAGCCGGGCGCGTGCCGCGTCCTGCCCGCTGCGCGGCAGGGCGGCCAGGGTCCGCTCGGCCGCCGCGACCACCCGGGCGGCCTGCCCGGGGTCGTCGACCCGCGTCCAGATCGCGGGGACGTCGTACGCGCCGATCACCCGCGCGGTCAGCTCCGCGTCGCCCAGTTCCTCGGCCGCCTCGATCGCCGCCACGCGATGCCGGCGGGCCTCCGCCAGCCCGCTTCCCCCGGTCATCGCCAGGTCGCGCAGCAGGCCGACCGTCGACTCCAGCCGGGCCCGTGCCCCGGACGGCACGGCGCGGTCGTACGCGGCGGCCGTCTCCGCCCAGACCCGCCCCGCCGTACCGCCCGGCGCCGGATCGAGGCGGGCGGCGTGGGCGAGGATGTCCGCCTCCAGGTCGCGCAGGGCCGGACCGGGGTCCAGCCCCAGGTCCTCGACGAGCAGCGTGCGCGCCCGGCGCAGCACCGCGAGCGCGTCACCCTGCCGACCGGTGCGGTACAGCGCCAGGGCCAGCAGCCGCCAGGCGTGCTCCCGCCAGGGGTGCTCGGCCACGTGTGCGTCCAGATCCGGTACCGCCTCGGCGGCCCGCCCCAGGTCCAGCCGCGCCTCCGCCCGGCGCTCCAGCGCGTGCAGTCGCAGCTCCGCGAGGCGGGAACGCTCCGCATGGGCCCACGGCTCGTCGGCGAACTCCGCGTAGGCGGGGCCGCGCCACCACCCCAGCGCCTCGTCCAGCCGGGGGAGCGCGTCCCCGGGCGGCAGCGTCGCGGCGGCGGCGACCGCCCGCTCGAACCGCCAGGCGTCCACCGCGTCCGGGTCGGCGCGCAGCGCGTAGCCCGGGCCCTCGGTGACGAGTAGCCGGGCCGGGGCGCGCGGCGGCCGGTCCGGCTCCACCGCACGGCGCAGGGCGGCCACGAACGTACGGACCGCGCCGACGGCGTCGGCGGGCGGGTCATCCGCCCACAGGTCGTCGGCCAGCCGGGTGACGGGGACGACGCGGCCGCGGGCCGTGATCAGCCGGGCCAGCACCGCCCGGTGCCGTGGCCCCTTCAGGTCGATCGCGTCCCCGGCGGAACCCCAGGCCGTGACCGGCCCCAGCACCCCGAACACGACGCGCAACCCCCGGCCTCCTTCCTCCTCGCCACGTTAGCGCGCTCATCGGATGCTCATCCGTGCCCGGCAGGCTGGAGGCATCCGAGCCTGAGACGCATCCGACTCTGAGCCGCATCCGACCCTGAGGAGAAGACCATGGCGCCTGCCATTCCCGGATTCGAGTACGCGCGCGTGCCCGTCGCCGACGGCGTGTCCCTGAACACGGCCGTCGGCGGGTCGGGACCCGCGATCGTGCTGCTGCACGGTTTCCCGCAGACCCACCTGATGTGGCGGCACGTCGCCGCCGACCTCGCCGCCGACCACACGGTCATCTGCCCCGACCTGCGCGGCTACGGCGCCAGCGACAAGCCCGCCGAGACCGACGGCGACACGTACTCCAAGCGGACGATGGCCGCCGACACCATCGCCCTGGCCCGCGCGCTGGGGCACGAGCGGTTCGCGCTGGCCGGGCACGACCGCGGCGCGCTGGTCGCCTTCCGCGCCGGCCTGGACCACCCCGAGACGATCACCCACCTGGCGTGCCTGGACGTGCTGCCGACCCTGGACATGTGGGACGTGATGCACGGCGTCACCGCCGCCGTCGGCTTCCACCTGTACCTGATGGCCCAGCCGCCCGGCCTGCCCGAGCAACTGATCGCCGGGAGCCCGGACGCGTTCTTCGGTCACTTCCTCGACCTCTGGGCCAATGACCCGGAGGCGATCCCCGCCGAGGTCCGCGCCGCGTACCTGGCGGCCTGCCGGGACGCGGTGCCCTCCATCGTGGCCGACTACCGCGCCTCCGCCGGCATCGACGTCGAACACGACCAGGCCGACCGCGCCGCCGGCCGCCGCCTGACGATGCCGGTGGCCGTGCTGCAGCAGGACTGGGGCGCCGCCCTCGGCTACGACGCCGCCGCGGTCTGGGGCGCCTGGGCGTCCGACCTGCACCACGCGACGGTGACCTGCGGCCACTTCATGGCCGAGGAGGCCCCGGAGGACATCGCCAAGGCCCTCCGCGACCTCCTCACCCGATGACCGGGGAGTCGTCTCAGACGCGGTCGGCGGCGATCAGCAGGTACTGGAAGCTGCCGCCGGTGTAGGCGTCGAGGAACGCGTTCTCGATGCCGGTGACCAGGCTGGACCGGGCGCGCAGCCGCCAGTATGGGACGGTCGCGGCGGTGAGGTCGACCACGCTGACCGGGACGAGGCGGTTCGCGGCCATCTCCTTGAAATAGGTGCTGCGCGGGTGGATGTCGCAGATGTAGTGCGCGTTGATCTGGCTGACGGCCCGGGACGGCAGCCCGTACGCGTCGTTGTAGCAGCCGGTGATGGTGACGTACCGGCCGCCGCGCCGGAGCAGCCGGGAGTGCTCGGCGAACAGCGAGCCGAGCTCGACGTACATCGTGGACTCGTTGTTCCAGATCGCCTGGAACGCGCCGGTGGGGAAGCCGGTGTCGAGCATGTTGCGCAGGTGGAACCGCACCGAGCCGTCGACCCCGCGCCGCTTCGCCTGCTCGTTCGCGAAGTCGACCTGCGCCTGGGAGATCGAGATGCCGTCGACCCGGCACCCGAACCGTGCCGCGGCCACCAGGCTGGATCCGCCTCGCCCGCAGCCGGCGTCCAGCACCCGGTCCTCGGGCCCGACGGTGCCGAGGTGGTCGAGGAGGAAGTCGGCCTGGGCGGACTCCAGGCGGTGCAGTTCCTCGACGACCCGCTCCTCACGGACCTCCGGCGGGCTCTGCAGCACCGACCAGTCCACGTCGCCGATCCCGTAGTGGTGGTGGTAGATGCCGTCCACCTCGCCCAGCCGCAGGTTGACCGGGTTGCGTTCGGCGTTCCAGTACTCGGCGACCGCGCGCTGGTAGGGGCTGGCGACGACTGCGGAGTCGTCGAGGGCGGGGTCGTGGACGGACGTCATGCCGGCCTCCTCATTACTCATGGTCGGGGGGTGCCGGGCCGGCGCGCCGGTGGCTCGCCGGCCCGGAGTGGCCGCGTGATCCGGGGCAGCGGTTCCCGGATCACGCGGCCGGATCAGCGGTAGCGGCTACTCGTGCTGTGCCATTCGAAGCCGCCACCCATCCATGCCTGCGCGCCGCGCAGGAACCGTTGCAGCTCGACCGACGGCACGGCGGCGAGCCGCTCCTGCGCGGACTGAAAGTCCCGGACGAATCCGTTGTGCAGGCGGACGCAGGTTTCGATCGCCTCGCGCAGTGAGCACTTCTCCTCGGCGGCGACCAGCAGGACGAGGTTGTCCGACTGGTCGTCCGCCGCCTCCCTGGCGACCGAGTGCAGGTCGTTGACGATGACGGCGGCCGTGCCCGCCTGCATCACGGCACGGTGCACCTCCGGCGCGTAGAACAGCTCGGCCGGAAGCCGGTAACCGCCGACGACGTCGATCAACGTCATGGACGTGTAGAAACTGTCGTGCTGCCGGGCGGCGAGGTACCGCCAGGCGGGCGGGAGCCCGCCGCCGTAGCGCCAGGCCGCGTACGCCGTCCAGCTCACGTACATCTGGAACGTCGTGGTGCAGATCCGCATGACCTGGTCCGGAGTGGCGTGCCGGCGCAGGTGGGCGGCGGCCGAGGCCAGCGCCACCAGCACCGGATCGGCCTGGACCGCCTCCTCCAGCGGACCGGTGAACTCGCCCGCGGGCGGCGGCGGGTCCATGGCCGACATCACCAGTGCCAGACGTGGGGGCAGCTCGATCGGAGTGGCCCCCAGCTCGCTCTCGTCGGCGTAGTAGTCGTCGGACGCCCACCACGCGGCGTTGAGCTGCGCGGCGAGCAGGAGCCGGTCGGGGTCGTCGGTGTCGGGATGGGCGAGCATGGCGAGCCGGCCGAACCCGGTGCTGCGGAACGCGTCCAGCCGATCGGCGTAGATGCCCGTCTCCTCGGCCCAGGCGACGAGGGCCTCGTTCACCAGGTGTCCGAGGGCCTCGTCGACGCGGACCGTCTCCGGGCAGTACAGCGGCGGGTACGAGCCGTCGCCCCACTGCCGTTCGGCGTATCCCGGTACGACGCCCCGGACACCCTCGCCCGGGCAGGGGAGCGCGGACCGCTCCGGCGGCTCGGCGGGCGGAGCCGCGGCTCCCTCCGCGGTGCTCGGCGGATCCACGAGGAGAGGTGGCACCTCGCGGACCGCCGACCGAAGCGCGCCCGCCAGCTGGGCTGCGGACGTGCCGAGCCCGGTCGGGCGGATCGGCAGGTCGTGTGACACGTGCGCTCCTGGGAGATCTCGGACGTACGGGCCGGCGGCGGTGACCGTCCGGCTCACGAGCCCGGCGCCGCGACCTCGACGTTCTCCAGCACGCCGAGCGCGTCCGGTACCAGCACCGCGGCCGAGAAGTAGGTGCTGACCAGGTACGACGTGATGGCCTTCTCGTCGATGCCCATGAAGCGGACGTTCAGCCCCGGCTCGTACTCGTCCGGAATCCCCGTCTGGCGCAGGCCGACCACGCCCTGGTCGTCCTCTCCGGTGCGCATGGCCAGGATGGAGGAGGTGTGCCCGTCGACGACCGGGATCTTGTTGCAGGTGAAGATCGGAATGCCCCGCCAGCCCGGGATCCGGCTGCCCTCCCAGTCGACGGGGTCAGGGTAGAGCCCGCGTCGGCTGCACTCGCGCAGGAACGCGGCGATCGCCTTCGGATGGGCCAGGAAGAACCGGGTGCTGCGGCGGCGGGACAGCAGCTCGTCCAGGTCGTCGGGGGTGGGGGGACCCGATCGGGTCTGCATCCGCTGGGAGTAGTCGACGTTGTGCAGCAGCCCGAAGTCCCGGTTGTTGACCATCTCGTGTTCCTGCCGTTCACGCAGGGCCTCGACGGTCAGCCGGAGCTGCTGCTCCAACTGGTTCATCGGCTCGTTGAACAGGTCGGTGACCCGGGTGTGCACCTTCAGCACGGTCTGGGCGACACCCAGCTCGTACTCGCGCGGGGCGAGCTCGTAGTCGGCGTACGTCGTCGGAACGTCCTGCTCGCCCGCGTGGCCGGAGAGCAGCGCGATCTCCGCCTCGCCCTTACGGTTCTGCGGCGCTCGCAGCGCCGCCTGGTACCGCTCGACGTGCGCGGCCAGTGCCTCGGACCGGTCGAGCATGGCCTGGAAGTCCTGGCGGGAGAGCACCAGCAGCGAGCACGTCGTCATGGCGACGACCGTGTGGTCCCACGTGAAGTCCGGGTCCGTCAGCGCGCCGGGGAAGAGGTAGCCGCCGTCACCGACCGGGGCATGCGAGGCCGGCGTGTCGAACGGCCCCGTGGCCAGCCGGTCCACCTTTCCGTGCGCGACCACGAACAGCCGATCGCCGGGCTGGCCGCGCTCGACGAGCGTCTCACCGGCCGCCGCCTCCCGCAGCATGAACCGGCCGGCCAGCTCCGCCAGCACCTCCTCGTCCGCGAACCCGCCCAGCAGCGGGATCTCCCGCAGGCTGGGCGGGAGGATCTGGGCGCGGTTCTCGCTGCCCGTGACGGCGACCCGGCCGCCGCCCACCTTGTAGGTCAGCCGCCGGTTGACCCGGTAGTGACCACCGGACACCTCGACCCACGGCAGGACCCGCAGCAGCCAGCGCGAGCTGATCGCCTGCATCTGCGGCGGGGTCTTGGTCGTCGTCGTAAGGTTCCGCGCCGCCGCGGTGCTGAGGCTCCGCTGGTACTGCTCTTCCGCAGTCTCGTCGGTGGACACCGGCTCCTGCCACGAGGATGACGTCAAACCGAGACCTCCCTTTTTCCGCGCGCGACAGTGCGCTGGGACGGAGAATTGACCTCGCTCGGACCTTCACTTTAGGTGATCGATCCGATACGGATCGTATGGTCGGCCTTTCCGGCGGGACACCCCCCACGCGCGGCAGCCTTCCCTTACCGCCGTCGTACGCGAATGTCGCCGACCGCTATCGGCCAGACACTTATGGTCATCGGCCCGGCGGCGGTCGGGGCCGGGGCTCGGTCAGGCGGGCGTCGGTCGGGCGGCTCGGCGGTAGCGGCCGGGGGTGATGCCGTACCAGCGGACGAACCAGCGGGTCAGGTGGCTCTGGTCGGCGAAGCCGGTGTGCGCCGCGACGTCGGCGAGCGGCCGGCCGAGCGCGATCAGCCGCCGCGCCTCCCGGAGCCGTAGCTGCCGCTGGTAGTCGCTGGGCGCCATCCCGTACACCGCCCGGAACGCCCGGTAGACCCCGAACCGGGTGTGCCCGGCCGCGGCGGCCAGCTCATCGGCGGTGAGATCCTCCAGGTAGGCGTCGTGCAGCCGCGCACGGGCGCGTTCGGCGATGAGGGCCGCGCCGGTCGGTGCGGCGGCGGGCCGGCCACCGGACGCGGCCGCCCGCCGTACGACCGAGGCGACCGTCGCGGTCAGCAGTTCGTCGCGTCGCAGGGCGCTCGCCCCGCCGAGCAGCGCGGAGTGCAGGGCCCGCAGGTTCCGCGCGAGGACCGCGTCGTCGACGACCGGCTCACGGAACAGCGGCAGACCGGATCGTCCGCCGGTGACGTCGGCGAGCACGCCGGTGACCAGCTCGGGGCCGATGTGCACCATCCGGTAGGTGAAGCCGAGCTCGTCGGCGGCTCGGCCGTCGTGCGGATCCTCCGGGTTGAAGGCCATCACCATCCCGGCCGCGCTCGTGTGCGCCCCGCCCCGGCAGGAGAACGCCTGGGCGCCCTCGTCGGTGACTCCGAAGGAGTAACCCTCGTGACTGTGCCGGTGGTAGACGTGCCGTACGAAGTGCGCGTGCATGGCCTCCAGCGGCTCGTCGGCCGAGTGCCAGTAGCGGGACCAGTCGCGCGTCATACCCCGATTCTGGCCCGGCCGCCGCACGAGCGTTCAAGACGGGTCGCGAGCCCGTACGCCATCCTGAGGGCCATGCGTTTCGACACCAAGATCGGCCTCGTCGTACGGGACGACCTCGCGGCCTGGCAGCGGCTCAACGTCACCGCGTTCCTGGCGGGCGGGGTGGCCGCCGGCTTCCCCGAGCTGATCGGCGAGCCGTACGAGGACGGTTCCGGCAACGCCTACCTGCCGACCTTCCGGCAGCCGGTGCTCGTCTACGCCGCCGACGCGGAGGGTCTCGCCCGCGTCCACGACCGCGCGCTCGCCCGCGACCTCCGCGTCGGCGTCTACACGGAGGACATGTTCAAGACCGGCCACGACGAGGACAACCGCGCCGTCGTACGGGAACGCGCCGCCGACGACCTGCCCCTCGTGGGCCTGGCGCTGCACGGCCCGAAGAACGCCGTCGACAAGATCCTCAAGGGCCTGTCCCTCCACCCCTGACGGGCGCGCACCGCGTTGTGGTCAGCCGCGGGCGAGCAGTTCGAGCGTCTCGACGAACCGCGCGGCCAACTCGTCAACATCGCGTGCGAAGAGGCGTGCTGATCGCTACGGCCGCCGTAGGTGGCTGCTTGGGCAGACCGCCGGGTAGCGTCGCCCTGTGACCGAGCCTTCCTCCGAGCGGACCCGCTGGACAATCCACGGCGAGCGCCTGGTCGACGAAAACCCGCACATTCGTCTTTCGATCGCCAGCGTGGAGCTACCGGACGGGGCCAGGTTCGAGCAGTACGTATTCCGCATGCGGCGGTGCGCGATGACGATCGTGCTCGATGAGACCGGCGAGAGCATTCTCTTGATCTGGCGGCATCGCTTCATCGTCGACCAGTGGGATTGGGAGGCCCCCGGGGGTTACGTCGATCCGGGTGAGGACGGCGCGGCTGCGGCGGCCCGGGAAGCCGAGGAGGAAACCGGCTGGCGTCCCCGCAGTGTCAAGTTCCTGCTGTCGTACCAGCCGATGGTCGGCTCCGCTGATGCCCCGCAAGACATCTACGTCGCATACGGCGCCGACCACGTCGGCGAGCCGGAACTCGACGAGGCCGAGGAAGTCCGCTGGGTGCCTATCAGCGAGGCGCAGGAAATGATCGCTCGGGGCGAGATTATGGGCGCAGCGACGATCATCGGTGTGATGCACGCTGCGGCAGAGCGGGCAGCTGCAACCGGGCGTATTGGGTGAACTCGCGGCACTCCCCGGTGTCCCGCTGCTCGGCCAGATCGAGCAGAAGATTCCGGATGTAGGTGACGGCCCGTGCCGAGTGCAGCATGACGGCACGGTCGACTGCTTCTCGGCCCTTCGCACACGCTTCTTCGATCTCTCCCTGGAGGGCGTAGCCGGAGGCCAGGACAGCGACGTTGCACATCGAGCTGTGTCAGCCGATCGACCGTACGCGGTGGCCGCACACGATTCCCGCCGTCGCGGCGCTGGATCACGGGCTGGACTTCCGCCGGCCGCTCACGTTCCTCGTCGGGGAGAACGGCACCGGCAAATCCACGATCATCGAAGCCATCGCCGACGCCTGCAAGATCCCCTCTCAGGGTGGCAAGGCCGGCACGAAGTACGCCAGCGTAGGGGAGCTCACGCCGCTCGGTGAGGTCCTCGACGTCGACCTCACCCCGGAGGGATCCAGGCTGGTCCGCGGGCCGCGGCGGGCTCGTCGCGGCTATTTTTTCCGCGCGGAAACGCTGTTCAACCTCGGGCAGTCCGTTTCCGGCATGTACGGCTTCTGGGAGGAGGACCTGACCGAGCAGAGTCACGGTGAAGGGTTCTTCACCGTGCTCGAGGCGATGTTCAACGACCCCGGCCTGTACCTGATGGACGAGCCCGAGGCGGCTCTGTCGTTCATGTCCTGCCTGCGCCTGGTGTCCCTGATGGATCACCTGGCGGCGATCGGCGGGCAGATCATCTGCGCTACCCATTCCCCGGTCCTGGCCGCCACGCCCGGCGCCGACATCATCGAACTCGGCGACCACGGCCTCCGCCACACCACATGGGACGAGCTGGAGCTCGTCGACCACTGGAAGCGGTTCATGTCCCGGCCAGACCGGTACCTGCGGCACGTCACCGACGACACCGAGCGCTGACCGGACAAGACGAAATGCCCCGCCTCGCCGACGTACGGGGGCTCAAGGGTCCGTCCCTCCACCCCTGACGTGCGCTCACCGCCGGCCGGGGCACGTGCTCCGGCCGGCGGTGAGCGCACCGCGTTGCGGTCAGTCGCGGGCGAGCAGTTCGAGCGTGTCGACGACGCGGTTGGAGAAGCCCCACTCGTTGTCGTACCAGGCCACCACCTTGACGTGCCTGCCGTCGACGCGGGTGAGGGCGGCGTCGAAGATGGACGACGCCGGCTGACCGGCGATGTCGCTGGAGACCAGTGGCTCGTCGGCGTACTCGAGGATGCCCTTCAGCGTGCCGTCGGCGGCGGCGCGGTAGGCGGCGAGCACCTCGTCGCGGGTGACCTCGCGGGAGACCGTGGTGTTCAGCTCCACGATCGAGCCGACCGGGACCGGAACGCGGATCGAGTCGCCCGACAGCTTGCCGTCGAGGTTCGGCAGGACCCGGCCGATGGCCTTGGCGGCGCCGGTGGTGGTGGGCGCGATGTTCACGCCGGCGGCGCGGGCGCGGCGCAGGTCGCGGTGGGGGCCGTCCTGCAGGTTCTGTTCCTGGGTGTAGGCGTGCACCGTGGTCATGAAGCCGTGCTCGATGCCGGCCAGGTCGTCCAGCACGGAGGCCAGCGGCGCCAGCGCGTTCGTGGTGCAGGAGGCGCTCGAGATGATCACATGCTCGCCGGGGACGTAGACATCGGTGTTCACGCCGTACGCGAGCGTGACGTCGGCGCCATCGGCGGGGGCGCTCACCAGCACGCGCCTGGCGCCGGCGCGGAGGTGGGCGCGGGCGGCATCCGCCTTGGTGAAGCGGCCGGTGGACTCGAGCACGATGTCGACGCCGAGGTCGGCCCAGGGCAGGTCGGCGGGTTCGCGTTCGGAGAGCACCGTGATGCGGCGGCCGTCGACCACGAGGTCGGTCCCGTCGACCTCGACGGGGCGGCCGAGTCGGCCGAGCGTGCTGTCGTACTTGAGCAGGTGCGCGAGGGTCTCGGGGGCGGTGAGGTCGTTGACGGCCACCACTTCGAGGTCGCTTCCACGCTCCAGTAGGGCGCGGAGTGTGCTGCGCCCGATGCGGCCGAATCC
Source organism: Actinoallomurus sp. NPDC052308 (assembly GCF_040679195.1). Taxonomy (NCBI): domain Bacteria; kingdom Bacillati; phylum Actinomycetota; class Actinomycetes; order Streptosporangiales; family Thermomonosporaceae; genus Actinoallomurus; species Actinoallomurus sp. NPDC052308. The sequence goes on from NZ_JBFAUM010000005.1 coordinate 196,397, forward strand.
GTTGACGGCGATGCGGGTCATGAAGGCTCCTTTCGTCCCGTCCCCATGGTCGGCACCTGAGCGCGAGGCTGACAGTGGCCTGAAAGACAACGTGCGCAAGGATCACGCCACGTCTTTCGCCACTGACCGCAAGGATCACGCCAACTCGTCCTGAGCTCAGGCCGAGAAGGTGTGGCGGTACTCCGTCGGGGAGGTGCCCAGGATGCGCTGGAAGTGCAGGCGGAGGTTCGCCCCGGTGCCGAGCCCGACGCGATCGGCGATCTCCTCGACGCCCAGGTCGGTGCGTTCGAGCAGTTCCCGTGCCAGGTCCACACGCGCCCGGAGCACCCACTGCATGGGCGTGTAGCCGGTGTCCTCGACGAACCGCCGTGAGAAGGTGCGCGCCGACACCCGCGCGTTGCGGGCGAGCGCTTCGAGGGTCAGCGGTTCGGCGAGGTGCGCCAGGGCCCACTCGCGCGTGCTCGCGAACAGGTCGCCGAGCGGCTCGGGCAGGCTCCGGGGAACGTACTGCGCCTGCCCCCCGCTGCGGTACGGCGCGGCCACCAGCCGTCTCGCCACGTGGTTGGAGCGCGCGACGCCGTGGTCGCGGCGCACCAGGTGCAGGCACAGGTCGATGCCGGACGCCGCGCCCGCCGACGTGAGCACGTCGCCCTCGTCCACGAACAGCACGTTTTCGTCCACCCGCACGAGCGGATGCCTCTCGGCGAGGGCCTTCGTGTAGTGCCAGTGGGTCGTCGCCCGCTTGCCATTGAGCAGGCCCGTCGCCGCCAGCGCGAACGCCCCGGTCGAGATGGCCGCGAGCCGGGTCCCGCGCTCGTGGGCGGCCAGCAGCGCGCCGACGACCGCCGCCGGCGGTTCCGTGGTCGCCGGTTCCCGGTAGCCGGGGATGAAGACGGTGTCGGCGTGCTCCAGGGCCTCGAGACCCTCGGCCACGTGATAGGAGAGGCCGTCGCCGCCGGTCACCAGGCCCGGCGCCGCGCCGCAGACCCGCACCTCGTACGGCATGTTCGGCCGGTTGGAGAACACCTGCGCCGGGATGCCGACGTCGAGCGGCTTCGCGCCCTCGAGCACGAGCACGGCGATGTGGTGGTTCCTCCGGCTCATCGGGCCCTCCTTCGACCGCCCGCCCAGTGGCGTGGATGACGGCTGTCGCAAGCATCCTGCCACTGGTCGAGCGGACGCCGGAGTGCGACCAGGCGTCCAGACGGCCACCACCCGCCCGCTCTCGCCGCCGCAGCCCGGATGAACCGGCGAACCTATGCGGTCAGAGAACCTAGAGTTGCGAAGCCCCTCCGTCGACAGGGAACTCCGTTCCCGTCGAGAAGGTCGCACCGAACGCCAAGTACGCCACCGCCGCGGCCACTTCCTCGGGTGCCCCCAGCCGCTGCATCGGGTTGGTGCTCCGGTAGGTGTCCTTCATCGTCTCGACGACGTCGGCCGGCAAGGAGCGGTCCAGGATGCCCGAGTCGATCGGGCCGGGGCTCACGGCGTTGACGCGCACCTTGCGCGGCAGCAGCTCGCGGGCCAGGGTGCGCGTCATCGACCGCAGGGCTGCCTTGCTCGCCGAGTAGACACTGAGCGCGTCGAGGCCCCGGACGTTCACCACCGACGTGGTGAGGACCACGCCGCTTCCCTCGCGCAACAGCGGCGCCAACGCCTGCACCGTGAAGTACGGCCCCTTGGCGTTGATGTCGAACAGCGCGTCGTACATCTCCTCCGTCGTCGAGTCGACCGGCGCGGACGCAGTGACACCGGCGTTGACGAACAGCGCGTCCACCGCGCCGAACCGCTCCCGGACCGTGCCGGCCAGCGCCTTGATGTCCTTCATCGACGCGGCGTCGCTGCGGACGGCGACCGCCTTGTCCCCCAACTGCTCCAGCGCGGCGTCCAGCGTGGATCGGGTGCGGCCGGTGATCAGTACATGCGCCCCACCGTCCGCGAACAACCGCGCCGTGGTCAGGCCGATACCGCTGCTTCCACCTGTGATCACGATCTTCTTGCCGTCATAAGTGGTCATGCCCTTAAGCCAAATACCCGCCCGCACGCCCTGTCCAAGGCCTGTTCCGTATGCCGTCATGTCCCAGGCGTATGACGGCGCGCGACGTACCCTGGGCGAATGGACGTTGATCTGCGGCTCGTGCGCTATTTCACGGTCGTGGCGGAGTACGGCAACTTCGGCCGGGCCGCCACCAGGCTGCACCTGGCGCAGCCGTCGCTGAGCCGCCAGATCCAGCGACTGGAGGCTCAGCTCGGCGTCCGGCTCTTCGATCGCTCGCCGCAGGGCAGTAGCCTCACCGACGCCGGTCAGGCATTCCTTCCCAAGGCCCGGATACTGCTCCAAGGGGCCGAGCAAGCCGCTCGCACGGCCAGAGCCGCCGTCCAGCCCCGTACCGTCACCATCGGCTACGCCGAAGGACTGGTCATTACCGCCTGTGTGCAGGAACTGCGCCGCCGGCACCCTGACGGCCAGGTCCGCACCCGACACCTCGACTGGCGGGACACCCGCGCCCTCGCCGAAGAGCGGGTCGACGCCCTCGTGGCGTACAGGCCCCTATCCTTCCCCACGGACGGCTTCCGGGTGACCAAGCTCCATGAGGAGTCGCGGGTGCTCGTCACGTCGGCGAGTCATCATCTGGCGAACGAGAAAGCTGTCAGCCTGCGGGCTCTGTCGGACGAGGAACTGGTGGCCTGCGTCAGCACCCCGGTTGTCTGGAGCACGCCCAAGCCGGTCGGCGACCGCCCGGCACCACCCCCGCCCACGGTCGACGACAGCTACGAGGACAAGCTCGAACTCATCGCGACCGGCCACTGTGTCGCGATCTTCCCTGCCGGCGATCGACGCGCCGCTGTGCGCGAGGACATCGCCCTGGTGCCTGTCATCGACATCGACCCCTGCGAGGTCGTGCTCGTCACGCGCGCTGACGACCCCAACCCGCTGCTCGGATCACTGGAAGACGTCGCACGTACATTGCTCGGCACAGCCCCGGGCGGGGATAAGGCTAGTCCGCCGGGTGGCGGGCTGCGACGCGCTCCTTGAGGAGGCCGACGAGGATGTGGTTGATCGACAGCATCAGGTCCTCGAAGTGGAAGTTGTTGTCGTTCTTGCCGACCTGGCCGGGGAACCGGGACGTGCCGGGCACGACCAGGCACACCTCGGCGAGTTCTCTGCACCGGCCGCCGTCGCCCTTGGTCATGGCGAATGTCCCGGCCCCCGCGGCGGCCGCCACCTCGAGGGCCTTGGTCACGTTCGCGGAGTTCCCGCTGCCGGAGTAGGCCATCACCAGGTCGTTCGCGGTGACGACGGGGGCCAGGGCCGCGGCGAACATGTCCTCGAAGCCGATGTCGTTGACGAGTCCGGTCAGCTCGGCGGCCGACCCGCACAGGTTGACGAAGGACAGGCGCCTGACGTCGGCCGGGAGCGGCCGGGTCTTGTCCTCCGTCACGAACGGATGATGCTTGAAATCGCAGTAGAAGTGGTCGAGGGTGCCGGCGTTCCCGCCGTTGGCCATGGCGTAGACGGTGCCGCCCCGGTCGTAGGTCGCGAACAGCATCTCGGCGGCGCGTTCCAGCACCGCGACGGGGAAGGCGTCGAGGATCCGGCGCTTCTCGGTGAGGTACAGCTCGATCGTCTCGGCGAGGCTCATGACCGGCCGCCCGCGTGCTCGGCGTCGATCCGGCCGTGGCCGCGCCCGGCGTCGTCCTGCCACCGGATGACGTCGTCCAGCTCGGGGGTGGAGATCTCGATGGAGGTGTAGTCGGTCCGCGCGATCACCCGGTGCAGCTCGCCCGGTGGGTTGGTCCAGCCGGATCGTGGACCGTGGACGGTCGTCGTGAGGGAGCCGATGTCGATCACCGCGGTCAGGTCCGCCGGGGCCATCGCTCCGCTCAGCACCGTGGCCTCTCCCTCGATGACGTAGTTCGTCTCCAGCTTCTGCTGGTGGGACTGCAGCGACGACTGGTGCCCCTCGGTCATCCGGATGCGCTTCAGCGCGTACGGGAGGTCGGGGAGGTTCTGGGTGTACCAGACCTCACTGCCCCAGGGCTTGTCCACCGTGTAGTCCGAGACGTCCGGACAGGGACGGGCCACCGCGTCCGGGAACGCCGGCCCGGTCGCCTCCTCCGTCTCGCCCAGTACGGACCCGGCCTCGATGAGGATCGCCGGTTCCACATCGGTGTTCGCGATCCGGTAGACGCAGCCCGGGAGGGCGTGCCAGCCGTCCAGGTATTCGTACGTCGCCGACTCGGTGCCGCGGGCGCGCGCGGTCTCCAGCCTGACCCGGCCCTGGATGACGACGAACGTCCGGTGGTCGCGGGCATGGGTCCGGAAGGGGGTGGCCTGTCCGGGCTCGATCGTGTGCTCCGCGAACAGGTAGGCGCCGGCGGCCGCCTGGTCCGCCAGCCGGCCGATTCGTCCGTATCGCGTGGTGACCTCGGTCGTCTTCACCGTTCCACTCCCATCATCCGCTTCAGCCAGTCGGTCGCGTCCTGGTCGCGCAGCAGCCGTCGTGCCGCCGCCCGCCCCGCCGGGTCCGTACCGCGCGTCATCGCGTCCCGCAGCGCCGAGGCGGTGGCCTCGACGTCGAACGGGTGCACCGGCGTCACGTGCTCGGCGAGTCGTTCGTAGGCGCCCGCGTTGACCGACAGCAGCAGCCGCCCGCGTTCGCCGAGGTAGAGGGCCTCCTTGGCCACCAGGTTCATGCCGTCGAACGTCGGGTTCACCAGCGTGAGGTCGGCCCCCGACAGGGCCGCCACCACGCAGTTCCGCGTGGTCGCCAGGTCCGGGTAGACCAGCGAGACCGCCGGCCGGCCGGGCGCGCCGAACCGCTCGTTGAGGTCGGCGACGAGGTCCTCGCACTCGCGCTGGAGGTCGCGGGTGCGTTCGGTGGGGCGGCCCGGCGGGGTGGCCACCGCGCAGAACCACCAGTCCCGGGCCAGCCCGGGTTCGCGCTCGAGCACGCTCCGGTACGCGGCGAAGCCGCGCGGCAGGTTCTTCCACAGGTCGATGCGGTCGGCGCGGACGATCATCCGTCGGCCGCCGGCGTCCCGGTCGAGCCGCGCCCGCCAGCTGGCGGTGGCGGGCTCGTCGCGCAGCCGCTCCACCATCGCGACGTCCAGCGGGAACGGCGCGACGGTCACCCGCGTCCGGTGCCCGTCGAACGTCGCGCCGTCGTCGTCGACCGCGCAGCCGGGCAGGAACCGCGCGCAGCAGGCCAGGAAGGCCCGCGCCCACCGGGTGCAGTGGAAACCGATCACGTCCGCGCACAGCAGGCTCGTGAGGACGCGGTCGCGGATGTACGCGGGGAGCACGCCGAAGTAGTCGGGCTCGCACCAGGGCAGGCCCTGGAAGAACGCGATCCGGCCCCGGCGTTCCGCGCGCCGCCCGAGCATCTCCGGTACGAGGAACAGGTGATGGTCGTTGACCAGCACGAACTCCTCCGCCGACCCCGTCAGCAGCGCCGCCACCCGGTCGGCGTACGCCCGGTTGACCGCTTCGTACGCCGACCACGCCTCCGCGAGCCGCCCGCCCGGCTGCCGCGCGGTGTCGAGCAGGTAGTGGAACAGCCACAGCAGCAGGCGCACGCCGATCGTCTCGTAGTGCTGTTCGACCGTCGCCGGGGGCAGGCGCAGCCGGTGCAGCGTCACGTCGCCGGGCAGCCGCGTCACCTCGACGGGCTCCGGGCCGGGCGGGCCGTCGGCGGGCATCGTGCAGACCCAGTCGCCGCCGTGCTCGCCCAGCAGCGTGGCCAGCAGCGGGACCAGGCCGCCGGGGGAGCGGGGCAGCAGCCCCACGCCGTCCTGCCACCGCGGCGCGCTGTTGCTGCAGACGATCAGTCTCAATCCGGTCGCCATCCTCGGGTCGGCGGCTGTCTCGGGCGGCCTCACCGCGGAGCGTCCTGGAGGAGCGCGGCGACACGGTCCGCGATCCCCGGCGCGTCCAGGCGGTACCGGCGGTAGAGGTCCTCGGGCGGGCCGGCCTGCCCGTAGTCGGGTACGGCCAGTACGTCATAGCGGGGCTGGTCGGGGAGGCCCAGCACGATCCGGCCCAGCTCGTCGGCGAGCCCGCCCACGGCGTAGTGGTCCTCGACGACGAGCACCTGCCGGTGCCCGCCGACGAGGCGCTCGACCGTCGCCCGATCCACCGGCAGCGACGACACGTTCACCACGGTCGGCGCGATCCCGCGCGCGGCGAGCCGGCCGGCCGCCTCGACCGCGACCGGCACCGTGCCGCCCATCGCGAAGACGACCACGTCGGCGCCCGCGCGGACCACGTGCGGGATCCCGAACCGGAACCGGTACCCGTCGGCGTGCACCTCCGGCAGCGACTGCCGGCACAGCCGCAGGTAGCTCGGGCGCCGGTCGGTCGCCAGGTGGGCCGTCATCTGCCAGGTCTCGACGCCGTCGGCGGGCTGGAACACGCCGACGTTCGGCAGGGTGCGCATCAGCGCCAGGTCCCGCAGCCCCATCTGGGTCGGGCCGTCCCGCCCGATCGCCAGCCCGGCGTGGGTGCCGACCAGGACGACGCCCGCGTCGTTGAGCCCGACCGTCTGGAAGATCTCCAGGAACTTCCCGGTCAGGAAGTGGCCGAAGCTCGCGACGAACGGCCGGAACCCCTCCTGCGCCAGCCCCGCGGCCACGCCGATGGCGTTGGCCTCCGCGATGCCGCACTCGAAGAACCGGTCCGGGAACTCCTCCTTGAACGGCAGCGTCCGGGTGGCCTTGGCGAGGTCGCAGTTCACCACCACGACGTGGTCGTACTCACGGGCGATCTCGACCAGCGCGGTCCCGAACCAGTCCCGTGTCGACGTGCTGTGCCCTTTGGCTCCCCCGCTTCGCTCGGTCATAGGTCCTGCTCCAGGAGGGTTTCCAGGTAGTCGACCGCGGCCGCGTACTCCGCCGCCGACGGAAGGTCGCTGTGGCTGCCGCGGAGCAGGACGCGGTCGGGGCCGAGTCGGCCCTTGCGGGTGTGCGCGATGATCACCGAGGGCCGGTCGCGGTCGCGCCGGCGGAGCACGTCGCGCAGCGCGCCGTGGTCGTGGCCGTCCACCTCGTCGACGTGCCAGCCGAACGCGCGCAGCTTCTCCGGCAGCGAGTACAACGGCAGGATGTCGGCGACCGCGCCGTCACTCTGGCCGCCGTTGTGGTCGATGATCGCCACTAGGCCGGGCACCCGGTGCGCGCCGGCGTACAGGAACGCCTCCCACACCTGGCCCTCCTGGCACTCGCCGTCGCCGAGCAGGCAGTACACGGTGGAGTCCCGGCCGTGCAGCCGCCGGGCCAGCGCCCGGCCGACCGCCACCGACAGGCCCTGGCCGAGCGCGCCGGTGCTGACGTCCACCAGCCCGAGCCGCGTACGGTCCGGGTGCCCCTGCAACCGGCTGTCCAGGGCCCGCAGCGTGCCGACCTCCTCGGCGGGCAGGTCGCCGTCGACGATCAGCGCTGCGTACCACGCCGGTGCCGCGTGGCCCTTCGACAGGACGAACACGTCGCCCGTCGACCGGTCCGCGCGCCGGTCCATCTGGTCGAACTTCAGCACGCCGATGATGTCCGTACAGGACAGCGACGATCCGGCGTGCCCGGATCCCGCCCGGTGGATCATCTCCAGCAGGACGAGCCGGCAACGGGTCGAGAGCCGCGCGATCCGCGCCGCGTCGGCGCCCGCCGCATCGGCCCGTTCGGCCCGCGCCGCATCGGCCCGTTCGGCCCGGGTCACGTCGGCTCGTTCGGCCGGGCCGGCGACCGTTCGCTCACCCCGCATCGGCGCTCCCGTTCGGGGCGGACACCAGCCCGGCGATGTAGTCGGAGACCGCGACGATGGTCGGCTGCCGCCACAGCAGGGTGGTCGGCAGCGAGCAGCGGAACCGCTTCTCCAGCCGGCGGCGGACGACGACCGTCAGCACCGAGTCCAGGCCCTGTTCGACCAGTGGGCGGTGCGGCGACAGGTCGGCGGGGTCGAGCCGCATCTCCTTGGCGATCTGCGCGCCGACCTCCTGGATCAGGAAGGCGCGCAGATCCTCTGGTCCCAGCTCGGCGAACGACTCGGCCGGTCCCGCCCCGTCGGCGCCGTTCTCCCGTGCGGCCGGCGCGTCGATCACCGGGTACCGCAGCCCGTCCAGCCGGCCGACGACGGCGCCGGCGGGGTCGGTCATCCGTACCTGCACCGTGTCGGCGCGATCCGGGTCGAGCCAGACCTCGATGTGCACCGTGTCCGGCGGCTTCCCGACCGCGACGAGCCGGTCGACGTGCGTCACCATCCGCAACAGCGGGTCGCCGGGGAACGCGCTCGGCGCCACCGACATCGCCGCGTCCAGGACGGGCGCCCAGGTGTCGGACGGCCCGCACCGGACGCGGGCGCGCAGTACGCCGTCGCCGCGCAGGAGTTCCTCGACGGTCCAGTCGAACCCGGTGCCGGGTACGCCGACGGCGGCGAGCCGCTGCGTCACCGAGCTCGGATCGGCCGGGGCGAGCGGCCGATCCGGCGGGGTCGGCCCGTCTCCCGGTTCGGCGGCGGCCGTGGCGTTGTCCGTAGCCGTAGCCGTAGCCGTAGCGGTGGCGGTGCCTGTGGCGGAGACGATCAGCTGCCAGGGGGCGTCCGGTTCGCCGGCCGTGCGGGCGGCCAGCCGCAACTCCGCGCCCTGCCGTACGACCTGGACCTCGCGGCGGTCGGCGGTCAGCAGCGGTGCGGACATCGTCACCTCGCCGAGCGCCTGGCCGCCCGAGGCGGCGAAGAACGTCACCGCCAGCACCGCGGCCGGCACGATCTCCACGCCCTCGATGGCGTGGCTGCCGGGGTAGGGCCGGGTGTGGTCGTCCAGGGCGGTTCGCCAGAGCCGGACGTCGGTCCCCGCCGGTTCGACGCCGTCGCCGAGCAGCGTGTGCGCGTCCGGGTCGTGGCCCCGGCCGCCGGCGTCGGGAGCCGACGGCGCGCGCCAGTGCCTGCGGTGCTGCCACGGGTAGGTGGGGAGTGCGACGGGCCCGCCGGCCGGCTGCAGTCGCCGCCAGTCGACGTCCAGGCCGGCGCAGTGCGCGGCGGCCACGCCCGTCAGGAGGGTGTCGCGGGCCGGGCGGTTCCGGCGCAGCGACGCGCCGACGAAGACGTCCTCGTGCCCGGTCACGCTCAGCGTCTCCAGTACGGAGTGGGTGACCACCGGGTGCGGGGAGATCTCCACGAACGCCCGGTAGCCGTCGGCGGCCGCCGCGCTCACCGCGTCGGCCAGGCGCACCGGCCGGCGCAGGTTGGTCGCCCAGTACGCGCCGTCGAAGCCCGGTGCCGCACGCGGGTCGTCCAGCGCCGTCGAGTAGACCCGCAGGTCCGGGACTCGGGGCGTCAGGTCGGCCGCGGCGGCGGTCAGCTCGGCCAGCAGCGGGTCCATCTGCGGCCCGTGGAACGCCACGTCCGAGGCGACCCGGCGTCCCGGGGTGCCCTCCTCGAGCCAGCCGGAGAGCACCTCGGCCACGGCGTCCGGCTCGCCGGAGACGACCGTCGAACCGGGGGAGGACGCGATCGCGGCGACGACGTCGGCGCGGCCCGCCAGCCGCGCGGCCGCGTCGGCGAACGGAAGCTGCACCATGGCCATCGCGCCGCGACCGGCGACCCGCCGCAGCAGCCGGGACCGCCGGCAGATCAGCCGGGCGCCGTCCAGGCGGCTCAGCGCCCCGGCCGTCACGGCCGCGGCGATCTCGCCGACGGAGTGGCCGATCACCGCGTGCGGGCGCACGCCGTACCCGCGCCACAGCTCGACCAGTCCGAGCTGCATCGCGAAGATCATGGTCTGGACCCGGTCGACCTCGGTGAGCCCACCGTCCGTCAGCACCTCCCGTGGGGAGAAGCCGATCTCGGCGGCGAACACCGGCTCCAGCTCGTCGATCACCGCGGCGAACGCCGGTTCGGTCGCCAGCAGCTCCCGGCCCATGCCGGCCCACTGCGAGCCGTGGCCGGAGAACACGAACACGGGCCCGGGACCGGGGTCGGTGAGCACCCGCCCGGTGGTGACGGCGGCGTGCGGGGTGCCGGCGGCCAGGGCGCGCAGCCCGCCGGTCAGCGCGGCGGCGTCGTCCGCCGCGACCACCGCGCGTTCCGCCAGGTGCGCCCGGCGCAGCGCGAGCGTGTGCCCGACACCGGCCGCCGGGCGGTCACCGGCGGCGTCGGCCAGCCTTCCGGCGGCCTGCCGCAGCGCCGTCCGCGACGCGGCGGACACCGGGAACAGCCGGCCCGCCGTCCCCTCGTCGGCCGGCGAGGCCGGTGGCGCCTCTTCGAGGACCACGTGGGCGACGGTCCCGCCGTAGCCGAAGGCGGAGACCGCGGCCCGGCGCGGGTGCGCGGAGTCCGGCCACGGTGTCGGCGCGCCGACCACGCGCAACCCGGCGCCGGCCCAGTCGACGGCCGGGGTGGGCGTGTCGAGCCGGCTCGGCGGGAGCTCGCCGCGCTCCAGGGCCAGGACGGCCTTGACCAGGCCGGCGATGCCGGCGGCGCCCTCGAGGTGGCCGATGTTCGACTTGGCCGAGCCGATCAGGCACGGCCGGTCCGCCGGGCGGCCGGCCCCGTACACGGCGCCCAGCGCGGCGGCTTCCAGGGGGTCGCCGACCGCGGTGCCGGTGCCGTGCGCCTCCACGTAGCCGACCGTGCCCGGCTCGATGCCCGCCTGTCGCAGCGCCCGGCGCATGACGTGCTCCTGTGCCTGGCCGCACGGCGCCATGATGCCGACGGTGCGGCCGTCCTGGTTGACCGCGCTGCCGCGGACGACGGCGAGGATCCGGTCCCCGTCCGCCATGGCGTCGGAGAGCCGTTTGAGCACCACCACGGCCGCGCCCTCACCGCGTCCGTAGCCGTCGGCGGCGGCGTCGAAGGACTTGCTGCGCCCGTCCGGCGCGAGCGTGCCCGCGGCGTCCAGGGTGAGCGTCTCGCCGGGGGACAGGATGAGGTTGACCCCACCGGCCAGCGCCACGTCCGTCTCCCCGGCGCGCAGCGCCTGCACGGCCAGGTGCACCGCGACCAGCGACGCCGAGCACGCGGTGTCCACCGCCAGGCTCGGGCCGCGCAGGTCCAGGGCGTACGACACGCGGTTGGCCACCGCGCACGTGGCCGCGCCGATCCCGGTCCACGCCTCGATGTCGGGCAGGTCCTCCAGCAGCCGGTGCCCGTAGTCGCCGGTGCAGACGCCGACGTACACGCCCGCGTCCGTGCCGGCCAGCGCGTCCGGCGACACGCCCGCGTGTTCGAGGGCCTCCCACGCGGTCTCCATCACGAGCCGCTGCTGCGGGTCCATCAGCTCCGCCTCACGCGGCGAGAGCCCGAAGAACTCCGCGTCGAAGTCCGCGGCCCCCTCCAGGAAACTGCCGCGCGGGACGGTGCGGCGGACCGCCGCCGCGTACGACGGGCCGCGGTCGGCGTAGTCCTGCCAGCGGTCCGCGGGCGCGGGCCCGCTGGCGTCCCGTCCCTCGCGCAGCAGTTCCCAGTACGCGTCCGGCGAGCCGGCGCCGCCGGGCAGACGGCAGCCGATCCCGATCACCGCGATCGCCTCGACCGGTCGGTCCATCAGGCATCGCCTCCCCGTGTCCGCGCCCAGACGGGCGACTCGAGTACCTCCACGACGGCGGCCGAGATGGTCACGCCGGGTCCGAAGCCGAACATCAGCAGGTGGTCGCCGGGGCCCAGGCCGCCGGTGCGGACCAGGTGCTCCAGCGCGAGGACCTGGTCGCTGGCCCCGCAGTGGCCGATGGTCCGGCCGAACTCCCAGGCAGAGCGGGACGCGGGCACGCCCAGCCGCATCTCACAGACCTGGTCGGCGATCTCCCGGGAGGTGTTCATGCACGACACCCGTGTCACGTCGTCCGGTTTGATGCCGGCCTCCGCCAGCGCCTGGTCGATCACCTCGGCCATCCGCTCGTCGAGCGTGACCAGCACGCGCGTGCCGTCGCCCTCGACCACGGCTCGCCTGCGGAACTCGTCGTTGTGCGCGGCGAAGTCGACCGTACGGCCCCCGAGGATGCCGGGCGGGAACAGCGGCTCGGCGCAGCGGTGCATCTCCTCGGCCTGCGACACCGACACCGAGCACACCGACGCCAGCCGGGCGAACCCCGGCTCGGTGTCGAGCACCACGGCGCTGCCCGCGTCCCCGGCGACCGCCCCGGGCAGCATCCGCCACCGGTCCACCAGCGGGGTGCCGTAGTTGTCGGCGGCGACCAGCAGCGCGGCCCGGCGGCCGGGCACCGCCCGCAGGTGGCAGGCGGCCAGTTCGAAGGCGGTGAGCATGCCGTTGCAGCCCTGCTTGAGCTGGGTGGCCAGCACCCCGTCGCCGACGAGATGGCGTTGCACGTACGCCTGCGGCGGCCAGCCCTCCGGGCCCTGGTGCCAGGTGGAGGTGTACAGCAGCAGGTCGAGGTCGGTTGGGGACCGCCCGCTGCGGGCCACCGCGCTCCGCGCCGCGCGCAGCGCCATCTCCGGCGCCGGGACGTCGCCGGCCACCGCGACCGAGGCGAGCCCGTGCAGCTCGACCTCCTCGGCGGTGTACCGGCCCGCCGCCACGGCGTCGTCGACGCTCACCGTCGCGGGGACGTACGACCCGACCCCGCTGATGTACATGTCCGCCGTCTCCATGCCGCCTCCCCGTCATCCCCCGTCGTCTCGGTGTGGTCTTCCGGTGCTCAGGCCGCCTCGCCGGTGCCGTCGTCCGGCGTTCAGGCCGTCTCGCCGGACCGGTACTCCGGCGGGATGTCGAGGATCCGCAGCACGGCGCAGGCCATGGTGGTTCCGGCGCCGAGCCCGACGAGCAGCACGTGGTCGCCGGCGGCCAGCGCCCCGGTCGCCAGGAGGTGGTCGAGTGCCACGAACTGGTCGCCGACCCCCAGGTGCCCGATCCGGGCCCCGTAGTCCCAGGTGGTGTCGGCCAGCGTGAGCCCGAGCCAGTTGACGCCCCGGTGCTCGAGGTCGTCCCAGCGCCCGTGGGGGAAGGCCACGCGCGCCACCTCGTCGAGCGTGACGTCCGCCTCCTGGAGGGTCCGGTCGACCAGCTCCAGCAGCGTCTTCTGGATCGCGAGCATGACGTCGGCGCCGTTCCCGCCGATCAGCCGCTTGCGGAACTCCCGGTTGCGCGCGGCGAAGTCCAGCGGCCGTCCCACGGTCGCGTCCGGCGGGAACATCGGCACGCCGCCGTCGTTGACCGCCTCGGCCTCCGGCAGCACGACCACGTTCACCGACCGCAGCTCGGCGAACCCGCCCTCGGTCGTGACCAGCAGCGCGCACCCGGCGTCGCCCATCACGGTGCCCTCGATCATCCGCCACCGGTCGACCAGCGGGGTGCCGTGGTTGTCGGCGCCGACCAGCAGCGCGGTGCCGCCGTCCGGCCGCAGGTACCCGGCGGTGAGCTGCAGCGCGCTGAACATCCCGCAGCACCCGTGCCGCATCTCCACGGCGAGGACGTCGCCGCCCACCAGGTGCTGCTGCAGGTAGTACTGCGGCTCCCAGCCCTCCGGCCCCTGGTGCCAGACGTCGGAGTACAGCATGAGGTCCAGGTCGCGCGGGGAGAGCCCGCCGGAGCGCTCGAACGCGTGGCGGGCGGCGCGCAGCGCCAGTTCCGGGGCCGGCACGTCACCGGCCACCGCGGCCCCGCCGAGCCGGAAGTACTCCACCTCGTCGGCCGGGTAGCGGCCCTCGGCGACGGCCGTCTCGATGGTGACGACCGGTGGCAGATGGACGCCGATGCTGCGCAGGTACGTGTCGGGTGTGCGCATCTGTCCCTCCTTCAGCGCGCGGGTCCGCCGCGGCACGGGCGGAGTGGGTGCGGAGACCGCCGGGCCTCACCGGGGATCGGGCGCCGAGGCGGGGGCCGCCGCCCCGTCGCGGAGCAGCAGCATCGGATCGCTCAGCTCGTAGAGCCCGCACATCGGCGGGCACGCCTCGTAGCCGAGGAGCCGCTGGATGTCCTCGGGGTAGCCGCGGACCAGGTCCAGCGGCACGGACAGGTACTGGTTCTCCTCCTGACGGAGGTTGCCGAGGTCGTAGGCGTACGACAGGCCGGTCCGGGGCGCGTCGGAGGTGTTCACCCCGGCCCCGTGGTAGGTGCTGCCGAGCCACAGCAGCGCGGAGCCGGCCCGCATCTCGGCGGGCACCGCCTCGTCGTCGCGGGGCGCCCGCTCGTCGTTCCAGCGGTGGCTGCCGGGGATCACCCGGGTCGCGCCCGTGCGCGCGGTGAACTCGCTCGCGGCCACCATGACCTGCACCCGGCTCTCCGGGCCCGGGTGGGTGCGCAGGTGGGCGGTGTCGTCCCGGTGCAGCGCCTGGATCGGTACGCCGGGCGAGGTCTGGATCGCCCGGGAGATGCCGAGCTGGATCGTCGGGACGAACTCGACCCGCTGCTCGCCGAGCCACGCCTTGACCGGGCGCTGCAGGAAGTGCCGCGCGAGGCCGAGGAAGTGCGGCTGCCGCATGACGGTCGCCGAGTGCCGGGTCCGGCGGACCAGGCCGGGGAGGATGCGGGTCTTCTCGCCCACGAGCCGCCCGTCGCCGTCCGCCTGGCGTTCGAGGGCCGGTCCGAGGTCGGCCCACAGCCCGCGGAGCGTCTCTGCGTCCAGGAAGTCCTCGATGATCACTGCTCCGTCACGGTCGACCACCTCGATCGCCTTGGCGACCGAGGTCGACGCGGGCAGTGTGGTCAGCCTGGAATCGCTCACTCCGGCCTCCGATCAGGGGCGGCGGCTGTCTCTGTCAGGGGTTCGGGGCGCGCGTCAGGCGACCGTGGCGGGCGGGCCGAACCATCGGGCGAGGGTGCCCGGCAGCGTCGCCGGGTCGGCGGGGGTGCTCCAGGCGACGAAGCCGTCCGGGCGGATCAGCAGGGCGTCCGCCGGAGGCTCGGCGCATTCGGCGGTCACCACGTCGACCCGGTCGGACCAGGGTTCGGCGAGGGCGCGCAGTTCCTGGTCGGAGCGCAGGTCGAGCAGCAGCGCCCGGCCGTTCCGCTGCAGCTCCGCGACCCGTACCGTCCCGTCGGCGCCCCGCAGGCGCAGATCGGGGCTGTACCGGCCGACCAGCGGACTCGCGGCGGCCGGGTCGCCCATGTCGTAGGAGATGTGCAGGTCGTCGACCAGGGCGGTGAGCTGCCGGTTCGCCTCGTCGCGCAGCAGCAGCTCCCGGAGTAGGCGGCGCAGCGCGTCGACGTGCGGGCCGGGCCGCATCAGCGCGATCGAGGCCCGTTGGATCTCCAGCGTCTGCGCGCCGATCGGATGCCGCTCGGAGGTGTAGGTGTCGAGCAGGTCCTCGTCGCACCAGCCGCGCGCGACGGCGGCGAGTTTCCAGCCGACGTTGACGGCGTCGCCCAGCCCGAGCCGCAGCCCTGGACCGCTCCAATGCGAGTGGACGTGCGCCGCGTCGCCCACCAGCAGCACCCGCCCGCTGCGGTAGGTCTCCGCCTGCCGCGCGTTGTCGGTGAACCGGGTGATCTTCGTGATCCCGGTGACCGTCACCTTGGTGCCGCTGATCCGGCGCAGCGAGCCCTGGAACTCCTCCAGCGTGATCGGCGCGTCCCGGTTCACCGGTGGTCCGTCGAACTCCAGCGTGATGAATCGGGGCGGCCCCTCCTCGTACACCAGGAGCCCGCGGTCCTTGCGGAACCAGCCGGGCAGGTGGAAGTCGGGGTCGTCGATGTCGGCGAAGGCGCGGTACCCGGTCGTGACCCCGTCCGTGCCCGGGAACGCGATCCCGGACAGCTTGCGGATCGTGCTGCGGCCGCCGTCGCAGCCGGCCAGCCACTCCGCCGCCAGCTCGTACGGTCCGTCCGGACCGTCGACCTCGAGACGTACGCCGTCGTCGTCCTGGGTGAACCCGGTGACCGTGTGACCGCGCCGTACCTCGACGCCCAGCTCCGTCGCGCGCCGCGCCAGGTCCTCCTCCAGCAACTGCTGCGGCACCAGCAGGTCCGGCGACTCGGGGCGGAGCAGGAACATGCTGGCGAAGTGCCGCGCGCCGGGGAACTCCTTGGGCAGCAGGCTGTCCGGCCGTCGCTCACCTGCGGCGACGCGGGCCTGCTGCTCGGCCGTCGGCGGCGCCGTGGGGGTCTCGGTCACCCCGAGCATCAGGCCGCGGCGGTCCATGATGTCGACGGCCCGGCCGGTGATCCCCTCGGCCTTGGGGCGCCATTCGATCTCGGGCAGTCGTTCGAGCACGACCACCGGCACGTCGTGGAGGGCCACCTCGCAGGCGAGCATGAGCCCCACCGGTCCACCGCCGACGACCGCGACGTGAGCATGCCGAACCGCCATTGACACCTCTATGGGGATGACAGTGAGCGTGAGGAAGGAGACGCCGGGTCACCGATCACGGACCTGCGATATTTGCGACGGCCCGTTCGCCCGACGTGTTAGAAGATGTGATCCGTTCGGTCAGCGCCGATGCTAATCGGACGGTCCGGAAATGACTAGTGGTGTGTTTTTTCGGACTTGTCATGCATAATCAGCGGCGCTGATGATCATGCTCCGGGCCGACGACTGCCCGGAGCCGGCCGGGAGGTGGTCGGATGACCGATGGCCGGACGGCCCGTCCGCTGGAGACCGATCGGCCCACCCCCTTCGACCCGCCCGCCGAGCTGCGGCGACGCCCCCCGCTCAGCCGGCTGGCCTACCCGGACGGGCACCTCGGCTGGGTGGCCACCGGATACGCCGTGACCCGGGCCGTCCTCGCCGATCCGCGCTTCAGCACCAGGCGTGAGCTGCTCCATCAGCCGGTGGGCCGCGAACGCGCGCACGAGCGGCCGGCCCCCGCCGAGCCGGGCATCTTCCCGCACATGGACCCGCCCGAGCACACGCGGTACCGCCGCCTGCTCAGCCGCCACTTCGGTCCGCGGCGCGTCGCGGAGCTGACCCCGGCGATCCGGCGGTACACCGAACAGGCCCTCGACGCGATGGCGGCCGGCGGGTCGCCCGTCGATCTCGTCACGTCGTTCGCCGTGCCGGTCCCGGCCCTGGTCATCTGCGAACTCCTGGGCGTGCCGGCGGAGGACCGCCACGCGATCCAGGCGGCGACCGCGGTGATGAACGACCTGGACTCCACCCCGGAGCGGGCCGTCGAGGCGGTGATGTCGATCACCGGGACGGTGCGCGGCCTCATCGCGCGGCTGCGCACGGGCGCGGGCGGTCCGGACGAGGAAGGGCTGCTGGCGCACGCCGCCGCAACCGGCGACCTGACCGACGAGGAGCTCACCAACCTCGGCATGGTGCTGCTGGCCACCGGGCACCTGCCGACGTCGAGCATGCTCGCCCTCGGGACGTTCGTGCTGCTCACGGACGATACCCAGCGTGCCCGACTGAGCCAGGACGCCGACGTCGCCGAGCGTGCGGTCGAGGAGCTGCTGCGCTACCTGTCGATCCTGCAGTTCGACGTACGACGCACCGCGCTCGCCGACGTCGAGATCGACGGCCAGGTCATCGCGGCCGGTGAGACGGTCGTGCTCGCGCTGCCGGTCGCGAACCGGGACCCCGAGCGCTTCCCCCATCCGGACGACCTCGACCTGGGGCGATCCGCCACCGGGCACCTCGCGTTCGGCCACGGCATCCACCAGTGCCTCGGGCAGCACCTCGCGCGGGCCGAGCTGCGCATCGCGCTGACCACGCTGTTCGACCGCTTCCCCGACCTGTGCCTCGCCGTCCCGGCGGCCGAGGTGCCGACCCGTGAGCGCTCGGCGGTGTACGGCGTGGACCGGCTGCCGGTCGCCTGGGGCACGCCTCCGGCCGGCCATTCGGCACTCGACGCCGACGAGGCCGCCATTAGGTGAACTATCAACTAATGACGTGAGTAATACGATACAGAGCAATTACCGAGCGTGTGAATAGCGCCACTGTCGGCGCGGTTTTCCGGCGCGGATAACCTAATAATGAGCGATATGCGGGCCGGAGTGTTCTCCTCGGCGGCGAGGTTCCCGGGCGGAGCGACGGCGCGGAGGCCCTGCCTCGCCTGCGGGGCCGGTAGTCGGTGGCGGCCCGCGGGTACTCCTCGTTAGGGGACGATCGGCGCGCCGGTCCACGCCGTCGCAGCCTCGGGCGCGACCGGCTTCCGCCCAGCGCGCGGGTCGCCGCCCAAGGCGTCCGGACAGGCGGGAGGTGCGGCATGATCGGACACCGGTATCGCGACGTCATCGCCGTGGCGGCCGCGCTGGCCGGTCCGCTGCTGGTCGCGCTCGTCCTGCTGCCGTTCCGTACCGGCGTGTCGAGGACCAACCTGGCCCTGATCCTGGTGGTGGTCGTCGTGGCGGTCGCCGCCCTCGGCAACCGGCCGGCCGGCGCGCTCGCCGCCCTGTCGGCCGCCGTGTGGTTCGACTTCTTCCTCACCCCGCCCTACCAGAGTCTCCTCATCCACCGGGCCGCCGACGTCCAGACCGCGGTGCTGCTGCTGGCGGTCGGCCTCGCGGTCTCCCAACTTGCCGCCCGCGCCCGGCGCCTCAAGGTGATCACCGTCACGGACGCCGGCTACCTCGCCCGGATCCATGACACCGCCCGGCTGGCGCAGGGGGCGACCTCCGCCGACGCGGTCGTCGACCACGTCCGGAGAGAGCTCGGCGACCTGCTGCACCTGCGTGCGTGCCGGTTCGAGTACGGCTCGCTGCTCGGCCATCCGCCGCGGCTGGAGCAGGACGGCGGCCTGATCGTCGGCCGCCGGCGCTGGGAGGTGGAACGGCGTGGCTGGCCGGAGGCGGACGTCGAGCTGCGGGCCTTCGGCAACGGTCACTTCCAGGGCCGGTTCATGCTGAGTCCCGTGCCGGGGGAGCGACCGTCGCTTCAGGCCCGTCTGGTCGCCGTCACCCTCGCCGACCAGGCCGGCGTCGCCCTGGACACGGCGGGACCGGCGAGACGGGAACAGTAGGGCGCCGCCCCGGGCGTCCAGGCGCTCCGTCACCCGGCCGTGTTCACTCGGCCGTGATCACCCAGTGCCGGTCAGCCGGTGCCGGTCACCCGGCCGTGGTCACCCGGACGAAGTCGAGCACCTGGGGCCAGGAGATGTCGAACGCCTCGGCGTTGATCGGATCGTCTCGGCGACTGCGGGCGCTGAACCCGTGCGCGGCGTTCGGGTAGACGTGCACGATGCTCGCGCCGGATTCGCGCGACTGCAGGGCGGACTGCAGGCGCTGGAAGCTGCGGAGGGGAACCAGGGCGTCCGCGCCCGGATAGAGCATCATGACCGGCGCCTTGATCCGGGCGGTGTGCTCGACCGCGTCGACGGTGTGGTTCGGGGCCGGAGTGCCCGGGACGGTCGGGTGGTAGGCGACCACGTTGGCGAGCCGCTCGTCGCGGCCGCCGAGGATCAGGGCGAACCGGCCGCCCAGGCACCAGCCGATCACGCCGGCCCTGCCGCAACCGAGTTCGCCCAGCAGATGGTCGAGCAGCCGCCGCTGTTCCGTCAGCACGACCTCGTCGTCGAGCCGGTCCATCTGCGCCCGCAGCTCACCGATCGGAGTGTTGTCGCTGCTCACCCCGTGCCACGGGTCCCAGCTCAGCGCGGTCACGCCGGCCCGGGCGAGGTCGTCGGCGAACTCCCGGACCTGCTCGCCGATCCCTGTGAGCATGGGAAGCAGGAGCATGCCGGCGGCGGAACCACCCTCCGGGCGCGCCAGGTAGGCGTTCAGGCCGTCCACCGTGAGGTACGACGTCTCGATCATCAGTGACCCTCCTCGCGAGTTCCTCAGAGGCTTCCTACCACCGGCCCACAGGCGAATGCCGCCTGCTACTCGCACAGGGCGGCGTCGACGGCCGCGTTCAGGTGGCCGATCTGGGCCAGGTCCGTGGGCAGCTCGGTGACGGCGATGGTGACGGCGCGGCCGTCCTCGGTGGCGGCGTTGCTCGTGGAGTACCCGGGGATGTCGCCCCCGTGGCCCCAGGCGACGCCACCGCAGCTCAGCGGTGTGCTCATGAGGCCGAGCCCGTATCGGACGCCCTTCCCCATCTCCGGCGCGGCGACGGTCGTGCGCATCTCCTTGAGCTGTGCCGGCGCGAGCAGCCGACCGGCGAGGAGCGCGGTGAAGAAGCGGTCCACGTCGCTCGGGGTGGAGATCAGCTGGCCGGCCGCCCAGCCCATGGACGGATCCGACTCGGTCACGTCGGTGAGCGGCGCCTTCGGATCGTCCTTGGCGTACCCCTCCGGGTGGGGCCGGCGGATCGTCTGGTCGCCGACGCCCGGGAAGTCGGTGTGCCGTAGGCCGATGCGCGTGATGACGCGATCGGTGATCTGCTCGGCCATCGGGCGCCCGGTGATCTTCTCGACCAGCAGCCCGGCGACGACGTAGTTGGTGTTGCTGTACTCCCACTTCGTGCCGGAGGGAAGTCCGCCTTCTTGGCGAGAGCCAGGTCGAGCAGTTCACGGGGCTCGAAGTAGCGGTGCTGGTAGGGCAGGAAGCCGTTCGCGAAGAGGGACGTGTAGTTCGGGCGGCGGGGAATCCGTCGTCGCGTACGAGGTGGTTCAGCCGCTGCTGGACGACGCCTCCGGTCCGGCCGGTGCGCGCGGCGAGCGCGCCGCTCGGCGCGGCGGCGGCGCCGAGGATGCCGAGGCAGGTCAGCGCGACGATGGTGGTGAGACGCCTGCGGTTACCGAAACGATGATCGCTCATGGCGGTCACGTTACGTACGGGGCAGGTGACGGATCGATCCTGCCGGCGGTACTTCGAAGGTACCTCTAGCCCTACCACCGCCCAGGGGGTCATGCGCCGGGGCGGGGCGGCCTCAGGAGTAACCGAACCGGCCGCGATGACACGTCCGGCACGGCCCGCCCCGGGGGAGCCCGGGGCGGGCCGTCACGAGGAATCAGACCGGTAGCACTGCCGTTCCGCCGTTCACCTCGCTAGCAGCAGCAGCCGCACCCGCCCCACCAGTACCAGTAGGACGTGCGCTTGTAGTAGGAGTACGAGTAACTACTCGTCGTGCCGCTCGTCGTCCGCCAGCGCCGCAGGGGCGCGCGCCCGTACCGCAGGTGTGCGCGCCTGTGTCGCAGGAACGCGCGCCCGTGCCGGTGCCGAGTGACGCGGGAGTAACTCGCGGTGACGGAGTGCTGCGGGGTGATCGTCGCCGTCTGCGCGCTTGCCGGCCCGGCTGCGCCGAGCGTCGCGACCGTTGCTCCCGCGAAGGCCAGGCCAGAGATCGCTACTCCCATCCGGCGCGAAATACCCATGGAAGATACCTCCTTCGGTACGGCTCGCGCGCGACGATTCGGCAGCCACGCGCGTCATTTGAGAACATTTAGATGTATGTCCCGATTTCAGATGACATCACAGTGACTTCGGAAGTCAACGGTTCATTGTCGGGATGAGAAAGATTTGAAGGCCGCTTAGCGTCCTCTTGCCGATGCCCGCACGCCGGATCGCTGCGGCATGGGCGGTGAAAGGGCGGGTAATGTTCTGACCGCGTCGGGGGCCGGTGACGGGATCATGTCGTGCGCGGGGTATAGAAGCCGACGTCCCGGATGTCCACCGAGCCGCGCCCAGCGAAGGGCGCGAGAAGCCAGGTGTTCCACGAATGGTTCGTCGCCGTGATGAGAGGTCCATTGCCCGGCCGTCCGGAAACGGGCGCGCCCTCGCACTCGCCGTCCTCATATGCGGCGTTTCCTGGGTGCTCGCGCCGCCGCAGGCGCGCGCGAGCCAGGTGGCGATCGGGCGGCTCGAGCGGATGGGCGCCCTGCCCCGAGGCGACGGCCATGGCAAATGGGTGCGCGTCGCCATGCACGTCGGGAATGGGAAGTTCAACAAGAACTACACGACCGTGCTCAGCCCCACCGTCAATCGCGGCCTGCAGCAGGTGTCGAATACCAACGTGAGCGGACGGACCAATACTCAAGTGGCCTTCTGCCGGAAGAAGCACAGGATCTGCAGGATCTCGCAGCGAATGGGCGGCCGCCGGGGGTGGTGAGGCCCGTTCAGGCCCCTCGCGGGCGTTGCCCGATCGGCGCGAGGTGGTCGAGGAACCACTCCCGTGCCAACTCCGCGACCGCCTCGAGGGCACCGGGCTCCTCGAACAGATGGGTGGCGCCCGGAACGATCTCGAGCCGGATCTCGCAGCGCATGAGGGCCTGGGCCTGGCGGTTCAGCTCGATTACGACCTCGTCCCGGCCTCCGACGATCAGCAGCGTGGGTGCGGTCACCTGCCGGAGGCGGGGTGCGGCGAGGTCGGGCCGGCCGCCACGGGAGACGACCGCGGCGACGTCCGACCGGGGCTCGGCGGCGGCCCACAGCGCGGCGGCCGCTCCGGTGCTGGCGCCGAAGTAGCCGACGCGCCGCCCGCTCGCCTCGGGGCGGGCGCACAGCCAGGCGGTGGTGTCGATCAGGCGCCGGGCCAGCAGCTCGATGTCGAACACGTTGGCGCGGTCGGCCTCCTCTGCCGCGGTGAGCAGATCGAACAGCAACGTCCCGAGCCCCACCTGGTTCAACGCGGTGGCCACGAAGCGGTTGCGTGGGCTCCGGCGGCTGCTGCCACTGCCGTGGGCGAACATGACGAACCCGAGCGGTGGTTCGGGGACGACCAGGGTGCCGGCCAGCCGGACCGGTCCGGCCTGTATCTCGACCTCTTCCTCGCGCGGGCAGTCATCGTCGAATCGGTGAATGAAGGCCATGGCTCTTCCCCCTCGCTTCCACGATTCACCGGGACACCGGTGCGGGCCAGAGGCGATGGTCCCTCGAAACGAGTAACACCAGTCACATCAATAACAATGGCCACTGCAATCACGGGCGTATACAGCTCGCAGTCCCGACCTCTGGTATTGCGTGCGGCAAGTGACCCACATCACGTAAACTCATCTTTAAGTGAGTGTTTTGTCCTGCTATGTTCCAATAACTCTCGCGGCGCTCCCCACGCGTCGCCCGCATATCCGTCGGCCACGGCCGGCCTGCCGACCCAGGCGATAGGGCGTTCACAAGACGCCTGCCCGAGCGGGGCCCGACCCGGCCGGTTCATATCCAAATCGCGCTGCTACCGCCGAGCGCTCCGCGGAGTGCGTACGCGAGAGCGGCAACGCCGAGTCCGTGACCTCACGGAGCCGGGGACCCACCGCATCATCGGGGTGAATCGGCACATCCCCCGTGCCGTAGGGCGACTTCCACGCTCGAACCCGTCAGCTAACCCGGTAGGCGTCTGGAAGTAAGGAGTAGAACCTTGCCCGCGCCCATCCCCTGACCCCATCCACCGCCATCGCGATGGCGACCGCCCGGCAGTCTCTTGTATAAGCCGCCCGAATTCGGGCGATCCGCTGAATCCACACCACTGTGGAACCGGGGACCCAAATGTATTACTGGGGTGAATCGGCACTCCGCTCGTGCCGTAGGGCAGCTTCCACGCCCGAACCCGTCAGCTAACCCGGTAAGCGGCATGGAAGCAAGGAGTACCCCCGTGTCCGCTGCCCCTCGACTCGAACGATCCGGAGCACGCATCACCGCAGCCCTGTCGGGCATCGCGGCGGCCGGTCTGGCCGCGTTCATCTTCGCCGCCGACCCGGCCGAGGCGTCCTCGCTCCCCGCGCAGGCCGGTCGCGCGCCCGTGGGTGCGCCGTCCACCCAGGGACGTCAGGTGACACAGGTTACCGGCAGAGGGCTGGACGCCGATCCCCAGGGCTCGGACAAGGGCCGGCAGCAGGTGCCGACCGCGGCCGAGGCGCTGAAGGTCGCCCTGTCCCAGGTCGGCACCACCGAGAACGCCGCCGGCGGCAGCAAGTTCAACCAGTGGTTCATGGCCTCGCCGTACGCGAAGATCGGAGTCGCGCGCGACGGCGGGTCGATCAGCGACTACGCCGACGCGTCCTGGTGCGACATGTTCGTCACCTGGGTCGGCGCCCAGGCGGGAATCAAGGGACTCGGCGGTGACGCCTTCACTCCCGCGCACGCCCAGTGGTTCCACGACCAGGGTCGCTGGGGCAGTGTGCCGAAGCCGGGAGCGGTCGTGTTCTTCTCCTGGAACGGCGGCAAGGACATCGACAGCATCGACCACGTCGGCCTGGTCATCAAGGACAACGGCGATGGAACGATCCAGACCGTCGAGGGCAACACCGACGACGCCGTGAAGGTCCGGACCCGCAGCAAGGACTCCGTCGTCGGCTACGGCTACCCCGAGTACGCCCAGTAGCCGGAAACCCGTCCCACCCGCCGCCCGCGCGCCGAATCCGCTGGTTCGGGGCGTGGGCGGCCGGCATGCCCGGATGGTTTACTGACGCGATCATCCCGGTTCTGGCGTGAGGAAGGTCAATGGCCCGTTTTGCGCCGCTTGCCCGGCTGCCGCGTCCGGCCCGCTGGGCGGTCCGCATCCTGGCCGTGCTCCTGGCCCTCGCGCTCGTGCTCACGCTGTACGGGTGGTGGACGGTCCGGCGGTCGTACCCGCAGGTCGGCGGGCGCGTCACCGTCCCCGGCCTGGGCGCGGACGTCACCGTGTTCCGGGATCGGTGGGGCGTTCCGCAGATCTACGCCGACAACGCCGAGGACCTGATGCGGGCGCAGGGGTACGTGCACGCGCAGGACCGGTTCTGGGAGATGGACTTCCGGCGGCACATCACGGCCGGACGGCTGTCGGAACTGTTCGGCAAGACCACCCTCGACACCGACAAGGTCGTCCGTACGCTCGGCTGGCGGCGGGTCGCCGAGCAGGAGCTGCCGCTGCTGCGGCCCGACACCCGGCGTTACCTCGACGCGTACGCCCAGGGCGTGAACGCCTGGCTGGCCGGGCACCGGAACACCGCCACGCAGAGCCTGGAGTACTCGGTGCTGGGCCTGCAGCGCGGCGGCTACCACCCCGAGCCGTGGACCGCCGTCGACTCGCTGTCCTGGTTGAAGGCGATGGCCTGGGACCTGCGCAGCAACATGGACGAGGAGCTGGGCCGCGCGATCGCCGCGACCAAGGTGTCCCCCGCTCGCGTCGACCAGCTGTACCCCGACTATCCGTACGACCGGAACCCGGTGATCGTCCCCGGTGACGGAAACTCCGGCGGGCGTACGGGCCCGGCGCCGCGGGCCCGCGCGCTGTCGCCGGCGCTGACCCGCGTCGCCGCCGCCATCCACGCCATGCCGACCATGCTCGGCAACGGCGCCCCGGGCCTGGGCTCCAACTCCTGGGTCGTGTCGGGCGCGCGGACGAACACCGGCAGGCCGCTGCTCGCCAACGACCCGCACCTCGCGCCGCAGATGCCGTCGCTCTGGTACCAGGCCGGACTGCACTGCCGCACCCCGTCGGCCGCCTGCCCCTTCGACGTCACCGGGTTCACGTTCTCCGGCGTCCCCGGAGTGATCATCGGGCACAACGCCCGGATCGCCTGGGGCTTCACGAACCTCGGCCCGGACGTCACCGACCTGTTCCTGGAACGGGTCACCGGCGCGACGTACGAGTACAAGGGGCGTCAGGAGCCCCTCACCGTCCGGACCGAACAGATCAAGGTGGCCGGCGGCAAGCCCGTCACCCTCACCGTACGGGCGACACGGCACGGGCCGCTGCTGTCCGACGTGATGGACACGGTCCGCACGGCCGGGAACGGCACGGCGGTCGCGCTGCGGTGGACCGCGCTCGACCCGGGCCGGACCGCCGACGCCATCGTGTCGCTGGACACCGCCGGCGACTGGCAGCGGTTCCGCGACGCGGCCCGGCTCTTCGAGGTGCCCGCGCAGAACCTCGTGTACGCCGACGTCGACGGGCACATCGGCTACCAGGCGCCCGGCCGCATCCCGATCCGGTCGAGCGGCGACGGGCGCTGGCCCGCGCAGGGCTGGACCGGCAAGGAGGAGTGGACGGGCTACATCCCGTTCGACGACCTGCCCCGTACGTACGACCCGCCGCAGGGCTACATCGTCACCGCCAACAACGCGGCCGTCGGGCCCGGCTACCCGAGGATGCTGACCCGCGACTGGGCGTACGGCTACCGCGCGGCCCGCATCGCCGAGCTGGTCCAGCGGGCGCCGAAGATTGACGCGGCGACGATGGGGCGGATCCAGTTGGACGACCGCAACGGCTTCGCGCCGACGCTGGTGCCGCACCTGCTGCGCGTCGGCTCCGGGCCCGCCGTGGCGCTGCTGCGCGGCTGGGACTTCACCCAGCCCGCCGGCTCGGCACCGGCGGCCTTCTACAACGCGGTCTACCGCCACCTCCTGCTGCGGACGTTCAACGACGAACTGCCCGACGGCGCCCGCCCCGACGGCGGCGACCGCTGGTTCGAGGTGCTGCGGAACCTCCTGAATCGCCCGGACGACCCCTGGTGGGACGACGTGCGCACGCCGGCCAGGGAGACCCGCGACGACATGCTCCGCCTCGCGGTGAAGGACGCCGACCACGAGCTGCGCGACCGCCTCGGCGACGACCCGAAGAAGTGGCGCTGGGGCGACCTGCACACGCTCACGATCACCAACCAGACGTTCGGCACCTCCGGCATCGGGCCGATCGAGTGGCTGTTCAACCGGGGGCCGTTGAAGCTGTCCGGCGGCGACTCGCTCGTCGACGCGACCGGCTGGAATCCGCAGGAGGGGTACCAGGTCGACTGGGTGCCGTCGATGCGCATGATCGCCGACCTCGCCGACCTGGACCGCTCTCGCTGGATCAACCTCACCGGCGCGTCCGGCCACGCCTTCGCGGACCATTACTGGGACCAGGCGCGGCTGTGGGCGCACGGCGACACGATCCCGATGCGGTCCGCTCCGGACACCGTACGCCGCGAGGCCGCGCACACCCTGACGCTGCGCCCCCAGCGCAGGTAGCGGTCGGCGAGAGTCGTCACCGTCACTTGCCTGCGTGGTGGCGGAAAACCGTTCTGGCCTGGTTCGGCCGTTTTGGGCGCGCCTATTCGACGCGAGTGGCGTGGTCGTTACGTGAAGTGAAACCGGTTTTAGTCCGATTTCGCCGTTCGCCTGCGAGGCGACCGATGCCGGCGGGACGCTGGGGCGAGAAACACCGTTTGCAGGGGATAGTCGCTTGCGCCGCGATTAATGCCCTTTGCGTACTGACGTCGCATGGCCCGGCTGAGGACGGGTAACGCGGACGGGACGGTGATCGTCCGGGGGCTTCCACCGATCCGAGTTCCGGCCATCGAGGAGGTAATTCATGCCCGACGCATTCACCCCGCCGCCCCCCGGCGAGCCGATTCCGGCACCCGGCCCGAGCGACGCCGCCGCCCCGCGCCTCCCGGACCCGCCCGACGACGGCCGGATCTACGTCGATCCGGCGGCGCCCATCACGGTGCACAGCGCCGCCGCGGCGCCGACGGGCGAGCAGTTGGTCGCGTACGCGATGACCCTGCGCGGCACGGCACGAGGCCGCGTCCGTGAGAACGTCAACGACTTCACGCAGTGGTACTACGGCGACAACACCGCCGCGTCCTGGTGCCTGATCTTCGTGTGCTGGTGCTTCAATCACTTCGGCGCGCTGCACCTGCTGGGCGGAAAGATCGCTTACGTGCCGAGCCTGAAAAGCCGCGTGGGGTCGAAATGGCACACCGACCGGAAGCTGATCGCCAGGGGCGACCCGGTCACCTTCGATTTCAACCGCAGTGGCGAGCCGGAGCACGTCGGGTTCTTCGTCACGTGGCTGGACTCGGGGCGTACGACATTCGAGTCGATCGAGGGCAACACCGGAAACGACCAGGTCGCCACCCGCACGAGGCACTGGAGCGACGTGTACGGCTTCGTGAAGCCGGGCCTGGCCGCCTCCGACCCGAGCCGGTACCCCGGCGTGATCTACCGGTACGTCGCGGGCGCGATGATGCACGACGCGCACGTCAAGTGGATCCAGCAGCGGCTCGGCGCGCACAAGCACCCGGTGACCGTCGACTCCTACTACGGCCCGGCGACGGCCGCCGCGGTCACCGCCTTCCAGAAGGGCGCGCACCTGTCGGCCGACGGCGAGGTGGGTCCCAAGACCTGGGCCGCCCTGGCCGACTGACCCGCGCCGATCAGCACACCCGCGTGCGACCCACGGCACAGTCAGCGGGGCGAGGTGTCGCTCGAGGTCGGTTCGGGTTTGGTGTAGAGCACCTCGCGGGCCTGGTTCGCGGCGCGGGTGATGCTCTCGGTGATGAAGTCGAGGAAGCGGGCGATGTTCTCGAGGCGGGCGGCGGCCGGGGTGCCGGGGCCGAGGACGCCGACGCCCTGTCGCGCGGTCTCGGCGACCAGGGCGGTGCCACGGGCGCTGGCGATCATCGATTGGTACCAGACGTCGTCGTCGACGACGTAGCGCTCCCGGCGGCGCTCGTCGCGTGCCCGGCGGACCATGCCCTGGCTCTCCAGGAACGTGATCGCCTTGGAGATGGACGCCGGGCTGACCTGAAGGCGCTGGACGAGCTCGGACGCGGTGAGGCTGCCCGCGTCGTCGGTGCAGAGGCAGGCCATCACCCGGGCCATCATCTTGGGCGTGCCTGACGCCATGAAGACGGTGGTGAGCGTTTCTTCGTACTCACGCACTGCCTCGGCGTCGCGTCCGTGTGGCTGCGGGCGCGCCTCCGCCCCTCGGGAGGAGGCCGCCCTGCGCCGGTGGGCACGGCGTTCGGTGGCGCGGTGGGCCAACTCGGCGCGGTAGCCGGTGGGGCCGCCGTTCCGCATCACCTCACGCGTGATCGTCGAGGTCGGACGGTCGAGGCGTCTGGCTATCTCCGCATAGGCGAGCCCGTCCGCCAGCCCCGATGCGATCTGCTGGCGGTCCTGCTGAGTGAGCCGGCCTCCCGGCATCGCGACCTCCTTGGCGCTCCCTGAGGCCCCCCACCATAGCGTTCACAGGCAACCCATCGCAACGAGCGCCCTCCTCAATGTTGCGTTAGATTCAGATCTGTTGCAACGATTTCATGGCGATGAGCTGCGCCAATGCTGCTAACTCGCAACGGGCTTGTTGAAGAAATATGGAAAGCAACGTAGCGTTTGCGTTGTTCGAAACAACGAGCCGCAAGGAGAGAACGATGCAGAAGTTCGACACCCCCGCCCCGATCGCCGCCGTCCTGAACATCCCCGCCGGACGCGTTCAGTTCATCGCCACCGACCGGGCCGACACCACGGTCGAGGTCCTGCCCGCGAACGCCTCCAAGGGCCGCGATGTGAAGGCAGCGGAGCAGACCACGGTCGCCTACGCCGACGGCGTCCTGCGGATCGAGGTCCCGGCCAAGAACGACTACTTCGGCCCGTCCGGATCCATCGACGTCACCGTCCAGCTGCCCGCCGGCTCCGGGATCGAGGCCAAGACCGCCAGTTGCGAGCTGCGCGGCGTCGGCCGCCTCGGTGACGTCGTCTTCGACGGCGCCTACCGCCAGATCAAGATCGACGAGGCGGCGAGCCTCCGGCTCACCGCGGTCGACGGCGACGTCGAGGTCGGCCGGCTGGGCGGTCCCGCCGAGATCAGCACCGCACGGGGCGACATCCGGATCGCCGAGGCCACGGGCGGAAAGGTCGCGCTGACCACCCAGTCCGGTGACATCTCGGTCGGCGCCGCCGCCGGCGTCTCCGCGTCCCTGGACGCCGGCACCTCCCACGGCCGGATCACCAACGCCCTCAAGAACGACGGCACCGCCGACCTGACCATCACCGCGACCACCTCCAACGGCGACATCACCGCCCGCAGCCTCTGACCCACAACCTCTAAAGGAGCAGAACCGTGACGAATCTGGCCATCGCGGCGACCGGGCTGCGTAAGTCCTACCGCGACAAGAACGGTGAGAAGGTCGTGCTCGACGGCGTCGACCTGACCGTCCCCGAGGGAACGATCTTCTCTCTGCTCGGCCCGAACGGCGCCGGCAAGACCACCACCGTGCAGATCCTGTCCACCCTGATCCGCGCGGACGGCGGCACCGTTCAGGTCGCCGGGTACGACCTGGACCGTCAGGCCGACGACGTGCGCGGCGCGATCGGGGTGACCGGGCAGTACTCCGCGGTCGACAAGCTGCTGACAGGCGAGGAGAACCTGCTCCTCATGGCCGACCTGAAGCACCTGTCCCGCAGGGACGGCAAGCAGAAGGCCAAGGAGTTGCTGGAGCGCTTCGATCTCGTCGAGGCCGCGCGCAAGCCCGCCGGCACCTACTCCGGCGGGATGCAGCGCCGGCTGGATCTGGCGATGACCCTGGTCGGCGAACCGCGCCTGATCTTCCTGGACGAGCCCACCACCGGCCTGGACCCCCGCAGCCGCCGCTCCATGTGGGGCATCGTCCGCGAACTGGTGGCGAGCGGCGTCACGATCTTCCTCACCACCCAGTACCTGGAGGAGGCCGACGAGCTCGCCGACCGCATCGCCCTGCTCGACCACGGACGTCTGATCGCCGAAGGCACCGCCGAAGAACTCAAACGGCTCATCCCCGGCGGCCACATCGAGCTCACGTTCGCCGAGACGCACCTGCTCGAGGCGGCCCGTCACCTCATCGAGGCCGGAGTCGCCGCCCCCGAGGCGCTCACCCTGCAGGTCCCCAGCGACGGCAGCGTCCGCGCCGTCCGCGAACTGCTCACCCTCCTGGACGAACGCTCCATCGACGTCGCCGAAATGTCGGTGCACACCCCCGACCTCGACGACGTCTTCCTCACCCTCACCAGCCAGCAGAAAGAGACCGTCCGATGAGCACCCTCGCCCTCGCCGCCCGCGACTCGTCCACCATGGTCCGCCGCCAGCTCAAACGCCTGATCCGCTACCCCTCCATGACCATCCAGCTGATCATCACGCCCGTCATCCTGCTGCTGCTGTTCGTCTACGTCTTCGGCGGCACCCTCGGCAAGGGGCTCGGCGGCGGCCGCGACGTCTACGTCAACTACGTCCTCCCCGGCATCCTGCTCATGGCCGCCGCCACCGCCGCCACCGGAACCGCCGTCATGGTCGCCACCGACATGACCGAAGGCATCATCGCCCGCTTCCGCACCATGCGGATCTCCCGCGCCTCCGTGCTGACCGGCCACGTGGTCGGCAGCGTCATCCAGCAACTCCTCGGCATGGCCGTCCTGATCGGCATCGCCCTCGCGATCGGCTTCCGCCCCAACGCCACCGCCATCGAATGGGTCGCCGCCGCCGGCCTGCTCACCCTGTTCGTCCTGGCCATCACCTGGCTGGCGGTCGCACTCGGCCTGAAGTCCTCGACTCCCGAGGCCGCCAGCAACGCCCCGATGCCCCTGATCGTGCTGCCCTTTCTCGGCAGCGGCTTCGTCCCCACCGACTCCATGCCCACCGTCCTGCGCTGGTTCGCCGAATACCAGCCCTTCACCCCGATCATGGAGACGATCCGCGGCCTCCTGCTGGGCACCCCGATCGGCAACAGCGCCGCCATCGCCACCGCCTGGTGCGTCGGCATCGCGGCCGTCTCCTACCTCTGGGCCAGGAACACCTTCAACAAGGCCTGACCATGAACCGGTCGAACAGGGCCGTCGGACCACCAGGTCTGACGGCCCTGAACCTTTTGCCGTGGCGCCGGCGGATGCGGTGGGGCGGCGGGTATTCCGGCGACGCCCCTCGGGGTCCTAGGCCTGCTCACCGCCCGCGAAGAATTCGAGCAGGCCGTGCGGGGCGTTGTCGCCGAACATGAGCTCGTGGAGGTGGGCGGCGTCGGCGGCCTCCGCGGCGCTGCGGGGGAACAGGGCCTGCTCGTACTCGGCGAGCGCGGCCTCGATGTCATCGGGGTGCGCGGCGATGGCCTTGCCGAGTTCCGCGCCGTCGTACATGGCCAGGTTGGCGCCTTCGCCGGACGGGGGCATGAGGTGGGCGGCGTCGCCGAGCAGGGTCACCCCCGGCACCCGATCCCACCGGTGCGCGGCGGGCAGGGTGTTGAGGGGGCGCAGGACCGGTGCGATGTCGCAGTCGGTGATCAGTACGGTGAGCTCCGTCGCCCAGCCGTCGAACTCCTGCGCGATCCGTGCGGTGGCTGCGGGTGAATCGGTGAAATCGATGCCGGCGAACCAGTCCTGTGGTTTGCGGAGCGCCACGTAGGCGTGGAGGGTCCCGCCGGTCTCCCGGTGAGCCTGGATCGCCTTCCCCGGCGCGAGCGCGTACATCGCCCCGACGCCGACGGCTTTGGCGGTGGCCGCGTGCCGGGTGTCGGCGTCGAACAGGTAGGTCTCGATGAACGACATGCCGACGTACTCGGGGGTGGCGTCGGAGAGCAGCGGCCGGACCCGTGACCACGCGCCGTCCGCGCCGACCAGCAGGCTCGTGACGACGGAGGTGCCGTCGGCGAAGGTCACCTCGTGGCGGCCGTCGCCGAGGGCGCGAGCGCCGCTGACCTTGTGGCCCCACCGGACGGCCCCGGCCGGGAGCGAGTCGAGGAGCATCCGGCGCAGCTCGCCGCGCATCACCTCGGGGCGTCCACCCGTGCCGTCGTCGGGTTCGTCGAGCAGAACGGTTCCGTCCGGGGCGAGGGCCCGTGCCGCCTGGCGGCCCTCCAGGACGAGGCCGCGGAACTCCTCGATCAGGTCCGCCGCCTGAAGAGCCGGTTGGCCGTTGTGATCGCGGATGTCGAGCATCCCGCCCTGGGCGCGCGCCGTCGGGGTGGGCTCCGCCTCGTAGACGGTGGCCGGGATGCCGTGGACGTGCAGGACGCGGGCGAGCGTGAGGCCGCCGATCAGGTGCTCGGCCACGCCCTCACCGCGGCCCTGGAGCCCGCGGACGGCGCCCGCGCCGGGCTGCGGGCACTCGCCATCGCCGTCTTCGACGCCCTCGACCTGCTCCTGGACGGCCTGAACTGAGCGTTCTCAGCCGATGAGCCGGTCGAGCAGTTCGAAGGTGTCGTACGGCTGGTCGTGGTCGCCGAAGTGCCCGTCGTCGCGGACGATCTGCGTACCGCCGAGCCGGTCGAACATCGCCCGGCCCTGCCGGTCGTCGCAGCCATAGGGGTCGACGCGGGAGTTGATGAAGTACGGGTCGCGGACGTGGGCCTTGATCGCGGCCCAGTCGTAGGTCTCCTGGAGGACGGGCTCCTCGCCGGTGTTGGGCTTCGTGGAGTATCCGGCGACGAGGAACGCCTGCGCCACCGTCACGTCGATGCGCTCCAGGAGCGCGAGGAGCAGTGCGGCGCCTCCCGAGTGCCCGATGAGCACCGTGTGCTCGTCGAACTTGTGGTTCGCCAGCACCTTCGGCAGGAAGGCGGCGATCGGCTCCACGTTGAGGCCCGGGTAGTGCGGTATCTCGACGGCGTACCCGCGTTCGGTCAGCCGCCGGCCGAGCCAGGGATACCAGCAGACCTCGGGACGGGCCCCCGTCCCATGGAAGATGACGGCGTTTCGCCGGGCGTTCTCGTGCGGCATCGCTCACTCCGGTCTCACGGCGCCCGGCGGACGCGTTCGTGTGGACGACGAATGACTCTCCGGCGACTTCTACCGCCGCCCGCCGTCAATCCGAGATCCGGGCCACTCCCTCGTGGGCGTTGGCCTCGGTGATGAGGGCGGAGGCGAGCTTCGCCGTCCGGACGGCGATCTCGCGGGCCGGTATCGACCGGCCGGTGCCCAGCCACCAGGTGATGGCCTGGAGGTGCATCCCCGCCAGGAGCGTGGGGATCAGGTCGCCGGGAGCCTGCGGCAGGTGCTCGGCGGCCATGTCGGCGAGGGCGGACCGCATCCGGGCGGCGAACCAACTGCTGCCGTTCCCGCCCAGCAGTGCGCCGTAGAGGCGATGGTAACGATCGAAGTGCTCGAAGAACCCGGTCCACCGCTCGAGAACCGGCGTGTCCGGGCCGTCGGCCACGGTGCCGAGCAACTCGGCCAGGGCCTCCTCGAAGATCTGCTCCACGAGCTGGTACTTGTCGCGGTAGTTGCGGTAGAAGGCCGCCCTGCTCACCATCGCCCGTTCGGTGATCTGCCCGACCGTTATCCGGTCGAACCCGCGCTCCTCGATGAGTTCGACCAGCGCCTGCCGGAGCAGGGTGCGCGTGCGCCGGACCCGGACGTTCTCCTGAGACATTTTCGGCTCCTTGTCCAGCATGAGACAGAACAACGAGGCTGAGACTGGTCACTCGGCGCCGTCCCAGACAGCATGTGTGTTCCAAGACAAAGTGTCTCACTGAAAGGGATGGTCATGAAAGCCCTGGTCGTTCGCGCGTACGGCGCTCCCGACTCCTTCGCCATCGAAGACCTGCCGACTCCCGAACCCGGTCCCGGACAACTCCAGGTCCGGGTGACGGCCGCCTCGCTCAACCCGGCCGACCTGCTGATGACCGCGGGAACGATCCGGGAGATGGTCCCGCTCGACTTCCCGTTCGTGCCGGGCACCGACGTCGCCGGCACCGTGACCGGTCTCGGGCCGGGCACGGAGGGGTTCGAGGTGGGCGACGAGGTGTTCGGGTTCGGCGCGCCCCCGTCATTCGCCTCGGGCGTGGGGATCCCCGCCGCCGCCTCCGGAACGATGGCCGAATACGCGGTCCTCCAGGCCGGCCCGTACCTGGCGAAGCGGCCGCCGAAGCTGAGCCCGACCGTGGCGGCCGCCCTGCCGAGCACGGGCATGACCGGCCTCGCGGTGCTCGAGCTCGGCCGGTTCCAGCCGGACGAGACGGTCCTGGTGATCGGCGCGCCGGGCGGTATCGGCAGCGTCGTCGTTCCGCTGCTGGCCCGGCGGTCCACGGTGATCGCCACCGGAACCACGGGCGATCGCGAGTACGTGCGGGGCATGGGCGCCGCGGAGGTGGTCGATCACCTGCGGACGGATCTGGTCGAGGAGGTCCTGCGCCGTCATCCCCAGGGTGTGGACGCGGTGGTGAACCTGGCGCTGAAGGGGGAGGACGTGGTCGCGGCGACCAGGGCGCTGCGTCCCGGCGGGCGTCTGCTCAGCACCACGCCGGGCACGCCGAGCCACCCGGCGGTGACCACGGTGATGGGCACCACCAACCTGAAGCCCGACACGTTGGCCACGCTCGCCGAACACGCCCTCGACGGCACGCTGCCCGACCCGGTGACCCGCGCGTATCCGCTGAGCGGCGCGGTGCGCGCCTACCGGGACCTGGCGGGCTCCCATACCCGCGGCAAGCTGGTCGTCGTCGTGGACGCGGAGGCGGCCCGATGAGGTGCGCGGCGGCGGGTCAGGCCGGTGGGACGGTGCGGACGGCGAGCAGGGCGACGTCGTCGGCGCCGTGGGCGCCGAGTCCGAGGAGCAGGTCGTCGCAGAAGACGTCGAGGGGGGCGCGCGCCAGCGCGGCGGTGTGCTGCCGGAGCACGGCCAGAGAGTCGTCAAGGGACTGTCCGCGGCGTTCGATCAGGCCGTCGGTGAACAGCAGCAGGGTGGAGTGGGCCGGCAGCGGATCGCATGCGGATGGGCGCGGCAGGTCGGGATCCATGCCGATCAGTAGCCCGGCGCCTTCCTCGAGGTAGCGGGTGTCGCCGTCGGCGGTGGTCAGCAGCGGCGGCAGGTGCCCGGCGGACGCGTGGTGCAGGTGCCACGGGCCGCCTGCGGGTCCCTTGACCAGGGCGTAGATGCAGGTGGCGGTGGCCCGCCGGTACAGGGTCTGACTCGCCAGATCCAGGCGGCGCAGAACGTCCCCGGGCGGTTGCCGGCGGTCGACGGCGATACCGCGGAGCATGTTCCGCAGCGCGCTCATGGCGACGGCCGACCGCAGGTCGTGGCCGGTGACGTCGCCGATCACCAGCACGGTGTCGCCGCCCGGCAGGACGAACGCGTCGTACCAGTCCCCGCCGACCTGAGCGGTGGTGGTGGAGGGCGCGTAGCGGGCGGCCAGCTGAAGGTGCTCGATGCGCGGCAGGTCCGGCAGCAAAGAGCGCTGGAGGCGTTCGGCGGTGTGCCGGGTCTCCTGGTACAGGCGAGCGTTGTCCACGCCCAGCGCGATGCCGCGGACCAGGTCGGAGATCAGGGGGAGGTCCGCTTCGGTGAAGGGGTGCTCGGCATCGGTACGGACCACGGTCAGGGCCCCGAGGACCTCCCGGCGGGCCCGCAGCGGCGCGATGATGGCGCTGTTCCCGCCCAGTTGCTCGAACAGCTCCAGTTTGCGGGCGTCCAGGGGACTCGCCGCCCGGCTCGGCGGGGGGAAGTCGGTGAGCAGCAGCGGACCCGCGCCGCGCAGCACCCGGGGGAGGGGGCCCCGCGAGGCTTCGGACACCGGCGGGAGGCGGCCCATGTACACCCCGGAGGCCAGCACCGTGGGGTCGTGGTGGACGACGCACACGCGGTCCACGTGGCCGTGCTCGGCCAGCAGGTCCACCACGCACCAGTCGGCCAGCCGCTGAGCCAGGACCTCGCACACCCGGAGCAGCCCCTCCTTGAGATTCAGGGTGCTGGTCAGCGCGCTTCCGGTGTCGGCCAGCAGGGACAGGCGCTCCATCGCCGCTCTGCCCGTCTCGTCATCGCCTGTTCGGTCCGCCCGCTTCGGACCGGCCGACACGTACCGTGCGCCGAACTCCGGTCGCGCCGTGTGCCGGTGTTCCCTCCGAGCGCGTGGCGCGGCCGGTACGGCCGTCCTCGGGGTGAGCTGGGCGACGAACACGGTGCGGCCGTCGACCGCCTCCTGGGTCTGGATGTTGACGCGGACGGGGATCAGCCGGCCGTCGTGGTGCAGCGCCGGAAGCGGTATGGAATGGCCCAGGACGCGGGGCTGGCCGGTGAGCAGCAGCGAACTGAACGCCCGGATATGGCGCTCCCGCAGGTGCTCGGGGATCAGCGCGGTGATCCGCCGCCCGACGAGGTCGTCCGCCTGCCAGCCCAGCAGGTCCGCCGCGGGACCGTTGACCGCGATGATCCGGTTCCCGTCGTCGGCCGCGATCGTCGGGACGGCGCTGGTCTGCAGGTCGCTCACGTCCCACGGAGCCAGCTCGAGAGGCCTGGCGCTCGGCGTGCCGGGGGCCAGCGTCCACGCGGTGGGGTGCTCACCCGCGACCTGGTCGGCGATCTGATCGAGCAGCCACCGCCGGAAGGCGCGGATCTGCGGAAGAGCCGGGAGCGTGAGCAGGCTCTCCTGCTGGGCCGCGCCGTCGGCGATCTCGAGCACTCGGCGCAAGGCGGCCAGATCCCCGGCGGAGTCCGCCGGGATCGCCACGAGGAGGGAGATCGTGTCGGCGTCGGAGAACCTCCTGCCCATCGCGGCGCCCATGCCCGCACTGATCGCGTTGCTCATGTCGTGCGCGGCGAGAAGGTCCTCCGGCCGTACGGGCATCCCGATCCGATCTCCGGCGGAGCTCATGAGCAGCAGCTCGCGCAGGAGCGCGTCCCGGTGCTGCCGCCCCGCCGAGTACAGCGCGTACGGCAGGTCGATCAGCCGCACGGTCACCGTCGGGCCGGAGCACGACGTGGTGTCCCATCCGGAGCTCGGTGGTGGCGGGGTCTCGGGCCACAGCTCGAACCAGACCGTCTTGCGGTCCTCTCCGATCTGCACGCCGTGACTGGAGGCCAGGCTCTCGACCAGTGCCAGGCCCCATCCGGTGCCGGCGTACGAATGGCGCTGGTGCGGCACCAGCCCGCGGCTCGGCCGGTGATCGCTGACCCACACCTGGACCCGGCCCGCGATGCTCTGGGCCCGCACCTCGATCTCGGTCCGCGCGTGCATGACCACGTTGGTCACCAGCTCGCTGACCAGCAGTTGCGCGGTGTCCACCAGATCCGGCGCGACACCCTGCAGCGCCGACCGTACGAATCGTCGGGCCACCGCGGCGCTTTCCGGCCGAGGGGGTAGTCGTCGCGACGGCACCCCCGGCGAACTGGGGCTGCCCATACCCCCACCATGCCAAAGGCCGGGCGGACGGCCGAGGGCGCGGTCGATGTACTACGGCTTGTAGTTATTGTGAAGTCGTGCGCCCTCCAGCATGGTTCCGTCTGATGCGCGCCGGGGTCTTCGCCGCGGTGTGCGTCATGCTGTCCGTGGCGGCGCACGGCGTGATGCATCCGCGGCCGCTGCCCGCGTACGCCGGCCCAGGCGCCTTCGCGGCGCTGACCGGCGTCGGGTTCCTCCTGGCCGACCGGCGGCGATCGGTGTGGTGGCTCCTGCTCGCGGTCGAGGTCGTCCAGGGCGGCCTGCACCTGTGGTTCAGCGCGGTCTC
This sequence comes from Actinoallomurus sp. NPDC052308, assembly GCF_040679195.1. NCBI lineage: Bacteria > Bacillati > Actinomycetota > Actinomycetes > Streptosporangiales > Thermomonosporaceae > Actinoallomurus > Actinoallomurus sp. NPDC052308. The sequence continues at coordinate 234,295 of NZ_JBFAUM010000005.1, forward strand.
GGCCGGACCCGCCGTGGAGCGGGACACCGCGCGGACGCACATGCCGGGCATGCACCACCTCGCTCCCGGACCCGGCCATCCGGCCACGGCTCACGGCGGCTGGGGAATGCTGATCGCGCACCTCTTGGCCGGTGTACTGGTCGCGGTCTGGCTGTCGGCCGGTGAGCGGGCCGCGTGGCGCGCGCTCACCGCGGTGACCCGGCTGCTGCTCGCCCCCGCCCTGCGGGTGCTCGCCCTGCTCCTGGGCGTCTCGATCACCCCGCGGCCCGGCGGAGCGCAGGCCGGCGGCGGCTCTCGAACGGGCCCGCGGCCGCAGATCGGCGCCCTGCGTCACACCGTGGTGCGCCGGGGTCCGCCCGCGTCCGAGCGTCGTGAACCCACCCGTCTCGCTGTGACCGCGGCGGGTTGACGCCGGCCTGGAGATCGCTCGGAGGCGGAACGCGCAGCCGACATCGGCCGAGGCCGGGGATCTAACCCGCCGATCCGGACGCCTGAGCGGCGTTCCGGGTCCGCCGTGGTCTGAGAGCCGATCTCGTCTGCCCTTCCTGAGGACCTGTCATGCCGTTTTCTGCCTTCACGCGGCGCGGTACGCGACCGCGCCGCGCCCACGCCCGTACCCGGCGCTTCGCCCGTCCCTCCCGGCTGATCGCCGCGTCCCTCGTCCTGGCCTCGGCGGCCACCGGGTGCGCCGGGGAGTCGGGCGACCGGTCGTCACCGCCGGTCCGGATCTCCACGCCCGCCTCCGACCTGCACGCCGCGACGCTCGGCACCGCGCTGCGCGAGCCCGACGTGACCCTCACCGGCGTCTCCGGGGCGCCCGTGAATCTGAAGGAGGCCACCAAGGGCAAGCTGACCTTGGTGTACTTCGGCTACACCCACTGCCCCGACGTGTGCCCGACCACGATGGCCGACCTCGCCGGCGCGCTGCGGCTCCTCACCCCCGCGCAGCAGGCCCGCATCGCCGTCGTGTTCATCAGCACGGACCCGTGGCGGGACACCCCGAAGGTGCTGCGGTCCTGGCTGGCCTCCTTCAACTCGTCCTTCATCGGCCTGACCGGCGACTACGCCAAGATCCAGGCGGCGGCGAAGTCGGTGGGGATCGCCATCGAACAGCCGAAGCGGACCGGCGCGGACTACGAGGTCGGTCACGGCGCGGAGGTGCTGCCGTTCGGGACCGACCACCTCGCCCACGTCGTCTGGACGGCGGGCGTGTCCTCCCGTGACTTCGCCGCGGACCTGACCAAGCTGCTGGCCCGCATGCCGGCCGCGACCACCCAGGGCGGCGGGGCGTGACCGCCCGTCCGCGCGCCGCGGCGGCCCTGCTGCTGACGGCCGTCACGGTGGCCGCCTGCTCGTCCGGGGCCGGCGGGCCCCGGCTGAAGGTCACCGGCGCGTACGTGCCCCGGCCCGCCTCGCCGGACGTCGCCGCCGCGTACTTCACCGTCACCGACTCCGGGGACACGGGCGACGAGCTCACCGGCGTCACCGCGGACGTCTCCGCCGAGGCGATGATGCACCAGAGCACCGGGCACATGATGCGGATGGTCGACCGGGTGCCCGTCCCCGCCCACGGACGCCTGACGTTCGCGCCCGGCGGGTACCACGTGATGCTCGAGCACCCGGTGCGGACGCTGCGGGAGGGCGATCACGTACGGCTCACGCTGCGGTTCCGCCGGTCCTCGTCGATCACCGTCGAGGCTCCGGTCGAGCCGATGGGCCACGGCCCGGAGGCGGCGCGGTGACGGGCTCTCCCGACCGGCCGGGGAACGCCGGCGCGGACCGTACGGTGAGCCGGCGCCGGCTGCTCGCGGTGACCTCGCTGGTCGGCGCCGCCGCCGCGGCCACCGCGGGCGCCGGCGCCGCCTCGGCGGTCGCGGGGGAGTCCGCCCGGGAACGGGGCGAGCGCCGGATCCCGTTCGACGGCGACCACCAGGCCGGCGTCCTCGCCCCGTACGCGGCGCACGGCTGGTTCGCCGCCTTCGACGTCGAGCCGAAGGTGCGCGCGGCCGGCCTGACCTCCTTGCTGCGGGCGTGGACCGACGCGGCGAGGCGGCTGACCGCCGGCCGGCCGGCTCCCGGCGACGACGCGATGACGACCGGCTACGGACCCGCCTCGCTGACCGTCACGGTCGGGTTCGGCGCGTCCCTGCTTCGCCACCTCGGCGCGCCGGTGCCCGCCGCGCTCGCCCCGCTGCCGTCGTTCCCCCGGGACGAGATCGACGAGGGACGCAGCGGCGGTGACCTCGGCGTCCTCTTCACCGCCGACGACGCGATCGTCGTCGCGCACGCCCTGCGGACCTTCACCCGGCTGGCACGGGGGGCCGCGCACGTCCGCTGGCAGATGAGCGGGTTCAGCACGAGCGACGGCGCGGTGACCGGCCGGGACGCCACCCCCCGCAACCTCATGGGCCAGCTCGACGGCAGCGGGAACCCCCGGCCGGGCGACGCCGGGTTCGACCGGAACATCGTCGTGGGGCCGGCCGGCGATCCGGCGTGGATGCGCGGCGGCACCTACCTGGTCTTCCGCCGCATCCGCATGCTGCTCGACGAGTGGGACACGCTCTCCCGGAGCCGGCAGGAGCAGATCGTCGGGCGGCGGAAGGACACCGGGGCACCCCTGTCGGGCGGGTCGGAGTTCACGCCGCTCGACCTGGCCGCGCAGCACCCCGACGGCGGGCTCGTCATCGGGCCCGGCGCCCACGTACGGCAGGCGGCTCCGGAGTCGAACGAGGGCGCCGTCATCCTGCGCAAGGGGTTCTCCTACTTCGACGGTGTGCTGCCGGACGGGCGTCCGGACGCGGGCCTCCTGTTCATGGCGTTCCAGTCCGACCCCGGCTCGGGCTTCACCCGGATCCAGCAGCGCCTCGCGCTCGCCGACGACCTCAGCCGGTTCATCCGGCACACCTCCAGCGCCCTGTTCGCGGTCCCGCGCGGCTGCCGGCCGGGGCGCCACCTCGGCCAGGACCTCATGGAGTCACTCTGATGCACGACATGCACGGCATGCACGACATGCTGGCGCCCCTCACATGGGCGCGAGCCCTGACCAGCTGGCGGTTCGCGCCGGTAACCGCCGCACTCGTGGCGGTGGCCCTGCTCCTCTATCTCGCCGGGATCCTCGCGGCGCGGCGGAACGGCAGGACGTGGCCCGTCGCCCGTACCGCGGCGTTCGCCGCCGGCCTGGCCGTGGCCGTCGCCGCCCTCATGGGCAGTCCCGCCGTGTACGGCGACGGGGGACTGTTCTGGGTGCACATGATCCAGCACCTCATGCTGATCATGGTCGTGCCGTGGCTGCTGTGCCTGGGGCACCCGCTGAGCCTGCTGCGGGCGGCCACCCGTGGCCGCGCCCACGAGCGCGTCGAGCGGATCCGCGAGTCGAAGGCCGCGGCGTTCCTGACCTCACCGCTCACCGGCCTCGTCGTCTACGCGGGCGTGCTGTTCGGCGTGCACCTGTCGGGGTTCATGGACGCGATGATGGGCTCCCCGGCCCTGATGGCGCTCGAGCACGTGCTGTACGTCGGCGGCGGGTACCTCTACTTCTCCCAGCTGCTGACCCAGGACGCGCCGCCCCGCGAGCTGTCCTACCCGCTGCGGCTGTTCGCCCTGTTCATGGGCATGTCGGCCGACACGATCGTCGGCATCGTCCTGTTGCAGGCGACCGAACCGCCCTTCCCCGCGTACGCCCGGATGCACCCCTCCTGGGGACCGGGCCCGCTCGCCGACATCCACGGTGGCGGCGCGGCCATGTGGATCGGCGGCGACGGCCTGATGTTCGTCATGACGATCATCGTGATGCTCCGCTGGCTGTTCGACCGGTCCCCGGAGGCGGCCAAGGCGGGCCGGTTCTTCGAGTCCGTCCGGCAGGCCACCCTCGCCGCCACCGGGGACGAGGCCGCGCCCGGTACGGGCGAGGCCGACCGCGCCCGCTTGCGGACCAGCGCGGACGTCGACGAGGACGACGCGGCCCTCCAGGCGTACAACGCGCTCCTGTCCCGGCTCAACGCCCCGGAGGCCGGCCGGCCGCGCACGGGATGAGGCGCGGCTCAGTGCCCGGTTCCATGGCCGGCCCGGCCTCAGGAGTCACATGAGATAAAACAGTGCTCTTTTTTCTCTTTGCCATGGGGCGAAACACGGGACACCGTTATCGCGGGCACGCTTGCTACCTTGCAATATGCGTTTTGGTGCGCCGGATGCGGCGCGCCATTGTCGGCCAAGGCGCCCGCGGACGGACGAAGCGTGTCGCCTGAGGTGGAAGCCGCAAGGAGTCTCCCGTGTCCCCAGCCCCTCGATGCGGACGCATCCCCTTCCGAGGACGTCTCGTCAACCCTCTCGCAGGCGTCGCGGCGGTCGCCATGGCCGTGATCATTCTGCTCGCGGCGGTCCTGATCGGCCTCCGCCTGCACAGGTCGGCCACCGCCGACGACGCGCTGAAGGTCGCGCTGTCCCAGGTCGGCACCACCGAGGACGCCGCCGGCAGCAGCAAGTTCAACCAGTGGTTCATGGCCTCGCCGTACGCCAAGGCCGGGGTGGAGCGCGACGGCGGGTCGATCGGCGACTACGCCAATGCGTCCTGGTGCGACATGTTCGTCACGTGGGTCGGCGTCAAGGCGGGCGTCAAGGGCATCGGCGGTGACGCCTTCACTCCCGCGCACGCCAGGTGGTTCAAGGAGCAGGGCCGCTGGGGCGACGTTCCCAAGCCCGGAGCCGTCGTGTTCTTCTCCTGGAACGGCGGCAAGGACATCGGCAGCATCGACCACGTCGGCCTCGTCATCAAGGACGATCACGACGGCACGATCCAGACCGTCGAGGGCAACACCGACGACGCCGTGAAGATCCGCACCCGCAGCGAGGACTCCGTCGTCGGCTACGGCTACCCGCAGTACGGCCACTAGTCGCGTACGCCACAAGGTAAACCGGTTCTTAACTCAAAGCGTCCCTTCTCTGTCGCGCGTTTCCTCCGGCGCGGCGGTTCTTAGGAGGCTCTTTGAGAACTGGTGTCACGCGTGCCCTGGCGGTGTCCGCCATCACGGCGATCGGAGCCGGGCTGGCCGGCGTCGCCCACGCGTCTCCCCTCCCCAGGGCGGCAGCGCCCCTCAAGGTCGTCCGGCCGTACGATTTCAACGGCGACGGCTATCCCGATCTCGCGCTCGGCAACCCGTACGGCACGGTCAGCGGCCACGCCGGCGCCGGCTTCGTCACCATCGTGTACGGCTCCTCGTCCGGTCTGAACACGGGCAAGAAGCAGGTCTTCAGCCAGAACAGCAGCGGAGTGCCCGGCGCCGCCGAGGCCGGCGACCACTTCGGCTACTCGGTCACGTCGCTGGACTTCGACCACGACGGCTACGCCGACCTCCTCGTCGGCGCGCCCGACGAGGACACCTCCGCGGGCGCGAACGCCGGCTCGGAGACGATCCTCTGGGGCTCGAAGTCCGGGCTGACCGGCTCGGGCTCGGACGCGATCTCCGAGCCGTCGGGGTACGCCGGCGCGAATCACCGCTTCGGGTACGCGCTGGCGGCGGGCGACCTCGACGGCGACGGCTACACCGACTGGGTCGACACGACGCCCGGCGACGGCTACTTCTGGACCTACAGCTCCGCCCCGACGACCGCGCAGGTCAAGGCGCAGCGCTTCGGTCCGGCCGGCCGGCCGCACCGGGTTCAGGTGAGGAAGACGAGCGCCGTCTCCGCGGCGGCGGCGCGCAGCTTCACCGCGCTGATCCCGGCCATCGGCGACGTCAACGGCGACAACAAGGCCGACCTGGTCCTCGGCTGGATCGCCACCGCCGCCCCGACGTCCGGCTTCGACGTGTGGAACTTCACGCCGACGGACGCCTCGGTCCTCGGCTCGGCCACCACCCGGGTGGACAGCCTCGCCGTGGCCGACTTCGACGGCGACGGCTACGCGGACATCGCCACGGGCGGCGCCGACGAGAGCGGCGGCAAGGGCGGTCACGTCACCGTCTTCAGCGGCGACGCGAACGTCGGCCTGACGACCGGCAAGACGATCACACAGGACACGTCGGGCGTGCCGGGCGCGGCGGTGGCCGGCGACCGGTTCGGCTACTCGCTGTCGGCGGGTGACGTGAACAAGGACGGCAAGTACGACCTCGCGGTCGGCGTGCCGTACCGCACCGTCAGCTCCCAGGCGCACGCCGGCGAGGCGGTCGTGCTGTACGGCTCCGCGTCCGGGCTCACCGGCACCGGCGCTCAGGCCGTGTCGCAGAGCTTCCCCGGCGTGCCCGGCGCCGCGGAGAAGAACGACGCGTTCGGCTGGACGGTCACCATGCTGAACGTCAACACCGACGGCTACGCCGACCTGATCGCCGGCGCGCCCAAGGAGAACGGCACCGACGGCGCGGTGAGCCTGCTGAAGGGCACCGCGAACGGTGTCACCGGAACGGGCTCGGCGACCATCGGGGCCTCGACCCTCGGAGTGGGCGGCAAGGACGCGCAGGTGGGCGTCCGCCTCGGCCGCGTCGGCTGACTCATGCGGTGAACGGACCGGCCGCCGGACTCCCGGCGGCCGGTCCGGCATTTCCTCGGCGAGCCCGGTTCAGGGGCGGGGCCAGGGGCGGCCGCTGAGGCGTTCGATGCCGGTGTTGAAGCGGCGGAGGTACGCGGCGAAGGCGGCGATGTCCTCGTCCGACCAGTCGGACATGACCTTGTCCAGGCCGCCGACGAGACTCTCGCGCTCCTCGTTGAGCATCTGCTCGCCCTTGTCGGTGATGCGGAACTTGCGGGCCATGCCGCCTTCGGGGTCGGGGATGCGTTCCACCAGACCGGCGCGCATGGCCGCGGTGGTCTGTCGTTGCAGCGTCGAGAAGTCGAGCCCGAAGGCGTCGCTCAGCTCGCTGATCGACATCGGCCCCTGCACACGGATGCGGCTGAGCAGGACGTAGGCGCTGCGGTCCAGCGCGCCGGCGCGGTGCTGGCGGAGCCCGTGCCGGCTGAGCAGCATCTGCTCGTACTCGACGTCGTATGTGGGCCTGCTCATCTGCCTCCGCCTCCTGGTCCATGTTCCGGCCGCTCGGCGCGCCACCTCCGGAGAGCGGCCCGTAACCATCCTCTCACAGTGACTTGCGTCATACACATGATGTGTATCATGCAAGCGATGTGCATGATGCACATATCGACGACGACCGAACTCCCAGGAGCCCCTCTTTGGACGCCTCCCAGCCCGCGGGCCGCCCCGCGGTCGATTCCACGGACCACGCGGCCCACGCGGGCGGCGTGGTCACCACGCTGGCCCTGGCCGGCATCACGGCAGCGATCATGCAGACGCTGGTCACGCCGCTCATCCAGGACCTGCCGAAGATCCTGCACACCACCTCCTCGAACGCCGCATGGGTGATCACCGTCACCCTGCTGGCGGGGGCCGTCTGCGTGCCGGTCTTCGGTCGCCTGGGCGACCTGGTGGGCAAGCGCCCGATGCTCCTGGTGTGCGCGGTGCCGCTGATCGCGGGCTCGGTGGTGTGCGCGCTGTCCTCCTCGGTCGTCCCGATGATCGTCGGGCGCGGCCTGCAGGGCATGGGCATGGGCATGGTGCCGCTCGGCATCGCGCTGCTCCGCGACGTGGTCCCGCGCGAGAAGCTCAGCTCCTCCATCGCGCTGGTCAGCGCGTCCATGGGGATCGGCGGCGGTCTGGGCCTGCCGATCGCCGCGGCCGTCGCCGAGTACACCAGCTGGCGCGTGCTGTTCTGGGCCTCGGCCGCGCTGGCCGCGCTCGTCGCGGTCCTGATCTGGTTCCTGATCCCGAACGTGCCGGCCGGCGCCAAGGGCCAGCACTTCGACGCCCCCGGCGCCATCGGACTCGGCATCGGGCTGGTCTGCCTGCTGCTGGCGGTCTCCAAGGGCGCCGACTGGGGCTGGACGTCCGGCACCACGCTCGGCCTGTTCGCCGCCGCCGTCGTGGTCCTGCTCGCCTGGGGGGTGTGGGAGGTGCGCAGCCGGGAGCCGCTCGTCGACCTGCGCACGACGGCCCGCCCCCGGGTCCTGCTCACGAACCTGGCCTCGATCTTCGTCGGCTTCGGCATGTACGCCTCGATGCTGGTCGTGCCGCAGTTGCTGCAGTTCCCGAAGGCCACCGGCTACGGTCTGGGCCAGTCGATGCTCGCGGCCGGTCTGTGGCTGGCGCCCGGCGGCATCATGATGATGATCGTGTCCCCGCTGGGCGGGAAGCTCACGAACGCCCGTGGCCCCAAGTTCACCCTGATCAGCGGCGTCCTCGTGCTGGCCATCGGGTACGGCGTGTCGCTGCTGCTGATGGGCTCGGCCTGGAGCCTCATGCTCGCCATGATGATCATCAACAGCGGTGTGGGCCTCGCGTACGGCGCGATGCCCGCCCTGATCATGAGCTCGGTCCCGCTCAACGAGACCGCCGCGGCCAACGGCTTCAACACCCTCATGCGGTCACTGGGCACCTCGGTCGGCGCCGCCGTGATGGGCGTGGTCCTCTCCCAGCTGACCGTCACCATGGGCGGCTACACCTTCACCTCCGAGAACGGGTTCCGTGGCGGCCTGGCGATCGGTGGTTGCGTCGCCCTCGTGGCCGCGCTCGTCGCCGCCGCCATCCCGGCCGCCCGCCCCGCCGGTCCTGGGCAGGCGGCCCCCGACACGGTGGCCGACCGCCGCCCGGCCGAGATCGACAACTGACGCACGACCTCCGCGCGCGACCCGCTCGCATCTGCGGTTCGCGCGCGGACGTACATCGGCACGGGGTGCGCCGTACGCTCGTCACGACGGTTCGGCCTCGACGATGAGGGTACCGACGTGGTCCGGATCAGGTGCGGGCTCGACCCAGGCGCGGACGCCGCCGAAGCCGTGTCGGCGCAGAATCTCCGCCCAGCCGCCGGGTTCGTACGCCCAGCGGTACGCCCAGACCTGGCGGCCGGTGAATCCAGCCGCGTAAATGCCCTGGACGCCGTAGCTGCCCGGTACGGCCGGCGCGTGGGAGAAAACGAAACGGCCACGCGGCGTCAGTCGATCACGGATGAGGGGAAACAGCCGTTCGGGGTCGGTGAACCAGACGGCGCCCCAGATCGAGTAGATCGCGTCCCATCGCCGGTCGGTACCGGTGAGGTAGTCGACGACGTCGCCGTGGGTGTAGTGGGCATCGGGCAGGTGACCCCAGCGGCGTTCTGCCTGTTCGCGCTGGATGGATGAGATGTCGATACCGGTCGCGTCGACGCCTTTGGTGGCCAGGGCCGCGACGGCGTTGCCACGGCCGGAGCCGAGTTCCAACGCGGTGGCCGGGTCGCCAAGCAGTTCGTCGCCGGGGCCGTGCCCTTCGTACTGGGTCCAGCCGAACGCATACTTCAGTGCTTCTTCGGGGTCTTGCGTGGTGACGCCGGCGGCGTAGCGGTCCCAGTAGCCGGCGCAGTCGTTGATGGTGACCATGGGAGCCCTGTGACATCGGTGACGAGGACCCGCGCCACGGTAGCGGCTCTCCCTGACCGCCGACCGGGGTTTCGCGACTCGTTCATCAATGCGGGAAGGGCCGGAGCCTTCCGGCTTCGGCCCTATCCGCGCGGGGTTGAGTCAGTGGCAGTCGCTGCCCGGGTAGCAGGGCGTGCACTTGCTGAAGTCGGCCTCCCAGAGCGGCCAGTCGACCTCGAAGCCGTTGTTCGCGATGACGTGGGCGGTGCGCTCGACCGAGCCGTCGTACTTACGGTTGATCTCCGGGACGTGCTCGAGGAACTTCCCGTCGAAGTACTTGTGGCAGAACTGCCGGTAGTTGACGGTGTCGAGGATGAAGGCGTGCACCGCGGTGTCGACCAGCTCGCCGCACCCGACCTCCAGGTGCTGGCCGAACTTCTCGATCGCGGTGATGAGGTAGGCGATGGCCTGGCCGAACAGGCGCTCGGCCATGATCTTGTCGAAGGGGTGGTCGCGAACGAGGAGCGCGATCTGCCGGTCCCAGACCTCCGAGGTGACAAAGGACCGCGGGTCCCGCTTGGTGCCGGACTTCTCGACGGTCTGGTTCGGGGCTGTGGTCGCCATGAGGATCTCCCTCGTGATCGGGGGGTGTGGGTCCATGACACGCCCTGGCAGAGCGACGCGGGAGGTGTTCTTGCAGATCACGGCAACGGTTTGCGTGCCGTGCAAACGGGTCTGGCTGATGATGTTCGTCGCGGTTACCGTGGCCCGGGGACTATGCGCGCGGAGCAGCCGATGAACCCACATGGCCGCCGTGATACCGGCGCGATCGTGCGGAGCACTCGACACGCCCAAGGCCTGACTCTCGCCGAGCTCGGCCGCCGGACCGGATACTCGGCCTCGCAGGTCTCCCGTACGAGCGGGGCCTGGCGCCGCTGACCGACACCACGGTGTTACACCGCTTCGCCACCGCCCTGGCCTTGCCCCCGCAGGCATTCGGTCTGCTGCCTGATACCAGCGAAAGCGTGACCTGCGATGCCTATGCGCCTACTGTGGTCGCCGATGCCCCATGGGAGGACGGTGACGACCCGGTGCGACGTCGTGAGCTCCTTACCGGTGCCGTCGGCCTGGCAGCCGTCGGCGTGCTCGGCTTGCCCGGCACGGCCCGAGCATCCCGGACCGCGGACCCGACCGGCGGCCTGGAGAACCTCCTGTACGGTCACGGACTCGACGGCACCGAACCGGTTCCCCTGTCGACGCTGCGCACCGCGACCGGCCGGGCCCGGGCGCTGTTCCAGGCGGCCCGCTATGACCAGCTCACGACCGAGCTCCCGCGATTGATCGCCAGCGCGACCGCCACCCGCGATCACGCCGACGACGAGGAGCGCCTGGCCGCCGACGCGCTACTCGCCGACGCCTACATCGTCGCCTCCGGCTTCATGGTCAAGCTGAATGACGACCAACTGGCTTGGGCGACTGCGGACCGCGCGGCCCAGGCCGCCGAAGCCTCCGGTGACGCGCTCACCCTCGCTGATGCCCGCCGCAGCGTCGCCACGGTCATGCGCCGCACCGGCCGGCCGAGCCGCGCCCGCGCCCTGCTCATCGACACCGCCGAAGACATCGCTCCAGGACGCGACGTCACCCCCGAACAGCTGTCGATGTACGGGACCTTGCTGCAGACCGCGGCCTACACCGCCGCCGTCGACGGCGACCGGGCCGAAGCCCACGACCTGATCGGTACGGCCAAGACCGCCGCGACCAGGCTCGGCCGCGATGCGAACCATCGCCATACCGCCTTCGGGCCGACCAACGTCGCTCTGTATCAGGTCAGCATCGCTCAGGTGCTGGGCGACAACGGCACCGCGATCGCCCATGCCAAGACCCTGAACCCCGCTGCGATTCCCACTGCCGAGCGCAGGGGCCGGTACTGGGTCGACGTCGCCCGCGCCTGCCATCAATGGGGGAAGATCGAAGCCTGCTACCGCGCGCTGCGGGCCGCCGAACGTGCCGCACCTGCCGAGGTCCGCTACCGGCCGCCTGTCCGCCGCATGACCGTCGATCTGCTCCGCGCCGATCGGCGCGGAGCCCTTCCTGGCCTGCGCGCGTTCGCAATTCGAGTCGGCGTACCGACCTGAGCCCAGCGCCGAGCTTGTTCGGGTCGCCGTTAATCGCGACGAGGCAGGCGGCGTATCGGCTGAGGTGGTAGTCACGGGTTCCGTGGCGGCCTGGCGATCGGTGGTTGCGTCGCCCTCGTGGCCGCGCTCGTCGCCGCCGCCATCCCGGCCGCCCGCGCCGCCGGTCCTGGGCAGGCGGCCCCCGACACGGTGGCCGACCGCCGGCCGGCCGAGATCGACAACTGACGCACGACCTCCGCGCGCGAGCCGCTCGCATCTGCGGTTCGCGCGCGGACGTACATCGGCACGGGGTGCGCCGTACGCTCGTCTCCGGAGGACTTTCCGGCGCGGGGCAGGGGACGGGTGGTGGTCTGGGATGGACCTGGTGGAGATCTCCGAGGCCGTGGCGCTGATGGCGGCCACGGGCGGGATTCAGGGCCTCGCGGAGGACGCGGCACGGGACATCGTGACCCGTGTCCGCGCCCGCGTTCGTTCGGTGTTCCACGGGGACGCGCGGTCGCTCGACGCCCTGGAACAGGCGTGCGCGACGCCGGACGCCCCCCGCGTCCGCGCGTTCGCCGAGGCCCTGACCTGGTACGGGGAGCGCGACGAGGAGTTCGCGGGGGAGCTCGCGGGCTGGGCGCGTGCCTACCAGGCGGCGGGAACGGCGATCCAGAACGTCCACGCCGGCCGAGACGCCTACGTCGCGGGCCGCGACCTGAGGATCGAGCGTTCCACCGAACCCCCTGCCGAGTCCTGACTCTGTGGGGCTGTGGACCCGCATGCGGGTCACGCCGCCGGGCCCGGCCGCGCGGTTTCGCGTGTTCGGGATCAGGCCAAGGTGAATCCTGAATTCGTATACGTCATCGCTCGGGCAGCGGGAGTTCGAGGAGTTCCTCGATCAGTACGGCCAGGGGGCCTTGGGGTTCCAGGAGCCGGGCCGCTTCGGTGAGGTGATCCTTGGCGACGGCGTAGCGGTCGGCCTGTCGTTCGAGGCGGCCGAGCTCCAGGTGGGCCTCGAACGCCATCGGGTCGTGGTCGAGCAGATAACCGAAGGTCTGCCTGGCCATCTCGGCGTCACCCGCCTGCGCGTAGGCCCGGGCGAGTCGCAGCAGCGCGGTCGGCGACGGCTCCTTGCGCACGCGGAGGATCTCCTCCAGGTCCTTCACCGCCCCTTCGGGTCGGCCCAGCGCGAGGTACGCGTCCGCTCTGACGTCCAACAGGGCCAGGACCTCGGTCTCGTCCGCGGGCTGGAACGCGCTCAGCAGCCGCAGGGCGTCTCTGGCATGACCCGTGGCGGCCAGAGTCCGGGCCTCGGCGACCTCGTGCGGCAGGGCGGGCCGCGTCCCCTCGGGCTCGGCCGGCGCGGTCGTCGGTGCCCGGCGGCCGTCCGTGCGGTCCGACACCCACACCCAGGCGTTCGCCGTGAAGCTCTTCTCGGGAAGCGTGCTCTGCACGTTCGAGAAGTCCTCGGGACGCAGGTCGGCGAAGCCGTGGCGGATGACGTCCTGGTAGAGGTAGTCCGAAACGATCAAGGCCAGCTCGGCTCGCGGGAAGTCGACGAGGGCGGCCTTGGCCGGCGGGCTGTCCAGCAGCCGGAAGCATTCGATCACCGCGGGCCCGCTGAACCCGGCGGGTCCGGTGGCGACGATCCCGTTCGTCAGCGCCAGCCGTACCCGGATCCGGGCCGCGTCGCTCAGCATCCGGTTCTCCTGCCGCAGCGCCGTGGTCATGCCACGCACCAGGTCGGGGAGCACGGTCGTCTCGTCGATGTCGCTGGGCGGCATGATCAGGACTCCGTCCCCGCTGCTCTGCACGATCTCCTCGGGGAGACCCGCCTCCCGGCAGGCCTCGTGAACCACGGTCACCAGACTGTGCTGAGCCCTGATCTGCTCGGGCACCGGACGCCCGCTCCAGCCCTTGATGTCGACCGCTCCGCAGAGCGCCCGTCGGGGAAGCGCCATGAGAACCCCCAGCTCATCGTCGTTGGAAGGACATTGTTCGGCGTAACGAAAGCGGGCCACCCGTACTGGTGCGGGCAGCGGAACGGCGCACGCGGCGACGATGGGGACGTCCGGCCCGCGACCCGGGGGCTTGCGGGCCGGGCACCGACGCCCGGAGAGGAACCCATGCGCTTCGAATCCCTGCCGCCGCCTCCCGCCCGTACGGATACGGCCGAGGCGGACGCGGAGGTCGACCGGCTCATCCACGACCTGCGGGTCGGCCTGGGCCCCGACGACGCGGCGGGCCGCCGGCGGCTCCTGCTCGGGCAACTGCTGGTGACCAGGGCGCTCGGCGTACCCACGTCCCCGGACGCCGTGCACGACCTGGGTACGGTGCTGCGGATCGCGGCGCGGCTGTCCGGCGCGGACGGCCGGCGGGACCTCGACGAGGCGATGCACCAGTTGGCCCGTTCGGCGGCGTCCGGGGAACTGTCGACCGAGGAGTCGCTGCGGGCGGGCCGGTGGCTGGCCGCGATCCGCTGCTTCACCCCCGAGCGGCCGGCGCCGGACCGGGCGGGCGCGCCGGACGTCGCCGAGGGCGCGCCCGCCCGGACGGCCTCGTCCGCCGAGCCGGTCGCGTCGGCGGCCACCACCTCCGGTACGGCCGGGCGAACGGATTCCGTGGCGCCGTCCGCGGACGGCGTCCTGGAGCGGCTGCGAGAGTGGCGGCTCAGGGGGCGGGATCCCGATCGCGCTGCGCTGCTCCGGGAGTACGAGGCACTGCGCCCCGGCGACCCGGCGCGTGCGACGGCCATGGCGGGACTGGGACTGGCCCACGGGCTGCTCGCCGAGCGCGGCAGGATCACCGGCGGAGAGGCCGAGGTCGCGCTCGTCCGCGCGCTGCGTACGGTCGGCGGCGACCATCCGCTCCGCGCGGAGTTACTGGTGTCCATCGCCTGGACGCTGTTCGGGCTGTTCGTCGCCGGATCGCCGGCCGGGCACCTCGACGAGGTGATCGAGTCGGTGCAGACGAAGGCCGACCCGGTGCGCCCGGTGCTCGCCGCGGCCGTACGGGGCGTCGCACTGACCATGCGCGCCACCTACGCGGCCGGTCCCGCCGACCCGGCCGACCCGGCCGGGCTCGGGGATCCGGTCGGTTCGGGCGGAGGCGGGGATCCGGTCGACCCCGTGGCGTCCGCGGATCGAAGCGGGCACACCGAGCGGCCCGGCGGAGCAGATCCGGCCGGGCTCGCCGATCCCGCCGTCCCGCGCGGGCTGCGCGAGGTGGCGGCCGTCCTCGGCGCCGGACATCCGCTGTACCCGGTGGTGCTGGCGGTCGCCGGAATCGGGCTGGCGCGCTGTGCCGAGACGACGGGTGACCGGACCGACCTGGCGACGGCGGACGACTGCCTGGAGATCGCTGAGCGGATGCTGGACGGGGACGGAACACCCGCCGGCGTGGCAGGAGGCCCTTTTCGCATCCAACGGGTGCGGGTCACACTGGCCCGGGCCCGGCTGGAACGGAATCCGGTCCTCGTCGATCGAGCGATCGTGACCCTGGAGTCCGAACTCAACCGGCTGTCGGCGGCGGATCCGTGGACGCCGCGCGTGCTCCATCTGCTGGGCAGGTCGTGGCGGCTGCGGGGGGAACTCCTCGGCCGCGCCGGTGACCTGCGCCGAGGATGCGAGATGGTGATCGCCGCGGCGGAGGCGGCGGCCACGAACCACCCCCAGGCGGCGCGGCTGACCGCCGCCGCCGCTCTGGCCCGGGCCGACCTCGCGACCGACGCGGCGGGGCGGGACGCCGCGGTCATCGCCTTGGTCCAGGTCGTCGACCGGATCGGCCTCACCCGAGGGGAGCGCGTCGAGTCGCTGCTTCGCCTGGTCGCCGTGCTGGCGGAGCGCGATGCACCCGGAGACGCCGAGCACTTGATGGCGCGGGTGGAGCAGGCGGAAATGATCATTGGTGCGAGTCCGGGCGACTCGCTCGCCTCGCGCGCGCGAGGCGAACTGCGGGCGGCCCGACGTCGATTCGGAACGAAGGACGGTCATCCTTCGCCCAGTAACTGATTGGGCGGCTCGATCTCGGCGAGCTCGGCCAGTTTCTCGATATTGTGGATCAAGACGCGGCCGCGCCGGCTGCTCACCAGATCCTTCATATTCCGGAACGCCTTTTGGACGGTTCCCTCCTTCGCGCCGATGAGCATGGCCAACTCGGCCTGCATCAGATCCACCGACCAGTGTTCACCGGCCTTCCGTGCCGAGCGTTGCGCCTGGTACAGCAGAGTGCGCGCGATGCGCTGCTCGACTTCGTATCCGGCGGCGTCCGCGCGATAGATGTTGGCCTGGCGGAGCCGGCCCGAGGTCGTGGCCGTGAGGGCGAATCCCGCGTCGGGATGGGTCGCCACGAAGCGCTTGAACTGATCGCCGGAGATCAGGAGCGCGGTGCTCCGGAGCCGGGCGGTGACGGTGGCGGTGCGCGGCATCTCGCCGAAGACCGCCATCTCGCCGAGCACGTCGCCGGGATGACGGATGGCGAGCAGCGACTCGGTTCCGTTCTCCACGTTGGCGATCACGTTGACCCGGCCGGTCAGAAGGATGAAGACGACCCCTCCCGGGTCGCCCTGGAGGAACAGGTTCTCCCCGGGCCCGTACGTCCGCGCCCGGCCGAGCTGGAGCAACTCATCCCGGGTCGGCTTCGTCAGGGCGGCGAGGTAGGACGCTTTCGGCCACAGTTCGTGTGCCATAAGAGGGTTCCCCGGATAACGCTGATGAAGGGTGGCCGGTGCCGGGCATCGAATGATCCACTGCTGGATCGAGGTCGTTTTCCAGCAGCAGTTCCATTATGGCGCTGCCATCCGCTTCTTCCGTGATATTTGCTGACTGTTGCTTAAGAAACTCCTTTCTGGCCGTTGGTGGGACACGGGCGATCGCCGTGTCGAACAGCCGGCGAGCGGCGTCCGTGTCTCCGTACCTGGCGGCCTGATAGGCGAGGGACACCAGCGGTGACGGATTCGACGGATCCGCGTCGGCCGCCTGATTGAGACGTTCGTCCGCGGCCGCCGGGTTCCCGAGTGCCTCTTCGAGACGCGCCAGATCCAGTAACAGGCCGCAGGCGGCCCGGTCGGGCGCCGGGGAAAGGCGGGGATCCGCCTGGAGCAGCCGCAGTCCCTCGCCGAGGTAGGCCATGGCGAGGCGCGTCCGGCCCTGGCGCGCCGCGACCCGGCCCAGCCGGTGCCAGGCCGTCAGGTTCAGCGGATGCCGCAGCAGCAGGAACAGCCAGGTCTGTGCCGCCGCCTCCAGGTCGCCCAGGTGCAGCCGGCAGTCGCCGAGCAGGAGGAGCGCACTCTCGCTGTGCCCGCCGTCCAGCCCCTCGGGCAGCCGCAGTGCCTTCTCCAGGGCGGGCACCGCCCGGCCGGGATCGCCGGCCTCGACCTGCCGACGGGCGCGGACGAGGAGGCCGTCCGCAGGGGAGACCGCCCGTCCGGCCGCCTGCTCGGCCGCGGATCGCCGCGGCGCGTTCGGGGCGTGCAGCCAGGCGGTCGACGGGAAGCCCGGACCCATGTCGATCCGGAGGAACTCCTCCGCGCGCAGGGGCGACATGTTCCGTTCCACCGTCTCCCGGTAGCAGCCGTTCGACAGGACGACGGCCGGATCCGTGTCGGGAAGAGCATGCAGCACCGCGCCCACCCGCTCGCTCGTCGCCAGCCGAAGTCCCTCGGCGACGGCCCGTCCAGCGAGCCCGGGCGGCAGCACCGGAGCACTACTGAGGACGAGCCGGGGCCGAACCGGCGGGTCCGCCGTCACCTGCCGGCCCGCGTTCGCGATCGCCGCGGTGAACTCGCGCAGCAGGGCGGGCACGCTCGCCACCCAGCCCGCGTCGGGATCGCCGGGGAGCACCTGGCAGATGCCGTCCACGGTGTGGAGGCGGTGGCCGGCCCGGCCGGCGAACCCGCTGCGCCGGCAGGCGATCTCGACGGCCTGGTTCAGAACGGACCGGAGGAGGATCCGTTCGGGTATCCCCCAGCGATGTCGGTCGTCGACGCTCACGGTCAGACAGAGGCCGCTCACCCCACACCTCCCGCTGATCCGCGATCGGCCTCAGTATTCGATGTAGTCGAGGGGCAGCGACCGGTACCCGCTCACCTCTTGCGGCACCTGCAGCGTCTGCGCCTGAGCGGTGGCGACCAGCGAGTTGAGCATGTTGCTCAACGCCGCCGTGAGGGCGGTCGTATCGGTGCCCTGATGCGGATCGGCGATGAACGCCGCGGCGGTCGCGATCCGCTTGAGCACCGTTTCGACCGCCTCCCCGAACCCGTACGTGATCACATGCGGATGGGGCCGCCAGCTCCGGTCGGTGAGCGCTTCGAAGGCGTTCTCCCAGCGTTCGGGCGGACAATCGGCCGGCGCGCCGTCGGTCAGGAGGAAGACCACCGGCCGCAGCGGGCGTACGCCGCGTGCGATCAGCCGTGGCAGGTCCAGCTCGATCTGGTCGTGCAGCAGCTCGAAGAGCGGCGCGAAGTAGGTGGAGCCTCGGCACTCGACCTTCGGCAGGCCCGTCAGCTTGGAGATCTCCGTCATCCCCAGCACCAGGTGCGGCCGGGTCGCGAACGTGACGATCGACAGCTGGACGAACTCGGAGATCCGCGGGGCCTCGTACAGCGTGTTGAGAATGTGCACGAGGGTCTCGTTCAGCAACTGTTCGTGGACCTTCATCGACTTGGACACGTCGAGCACGAGGTAGGTCGGCAATCCCTGTGAACGGGTGTCCGGGCGGGGGCCGGTGGGTTCGCTCGTGCCGTCGGGAACGTTCACGCTGACTCCAGGTCTCAGGGGACGAACAGGGTGACGAGGCCCGCGACGGCGAGTACCGCCAGGAGCACGAAGCAGAGCATGACGATCAGCGACACCACGCGCTCCGGGGCCGCCGGATCCGTCGCATCGGACGCGCGGGCCTTCAGGACCGCCGGACTCGACGGTTCGGGGGACCCCGACCGGGAAGAGGGTGCCCGTACGGCATCCGGGCGCCGGTCGGCGACGCGCGCCCCGGACCGGTCGGCAGTGCGCGGTCCGGGTCGATCCGGGGGCGCGCTGGACCGATCGGACGTCGTGCTGGACCGGGCGGAGGCTGTGCCGGGCAGGTCGGTGACCGCGGAGTCGAGCAGGGCGAGCAGCTCCGACATCGCCGGGCGTCGCTCCGGATCGGCGGTCAGGGCCGTCCGCAACGCCGTACCCAACGGTCCACCGCGGATCGGCGGCGGCAGCGCGGCGTGGGCGGCCTGGAAGTCCATGCCCCGGACGCCGGAGAGACACCGGAGCACCAGGACGGCGAGCTTGTACCGGTCGGTCAGGGTGGTCAGCCGGGTGCCGGGCGCGAAGCTCGGATCGTCCCAGGACTTGGACTCGGCCCACGGCCGGTCGGCGATGCCGCACGAGTCCACGTCGATCACGAAGACCCGCCCGTCGCCGCGCGTCCAGAACGCGTTCGCGTACGACCAGTCGCCGTAGACGACGTCGTGCCGCTCGAAGACCGCGCCCACGGCCGCGAGCCCGCGCGCCACGGCGAGTCGTTCGGTGACGGTCGGCGGTTCCCAACCGCGCCGGGTGAAGAAGTCCGGATCCGTCTGCACGAGCTGGTCGACCTCGAGCAGCCGTGCCTGGGTCGTCCCGGAGATCAGCCGTATCGGCACCGAGAACGCGGCCGGCGCCCTGGCGAGGATGACGCCGACGGTCCGGTCTCCGTCCACGACCCGGGAGACCGGCCAGGAGGTGCTGGAGTCGACCAGCGCCAGGTCGGTCGGTGGCATCCCGGAGGGCAGCGCGATCAGCCGGTCGAGCACGTCGACGGGATCGCGGGGGAAGCCGGGCCGGTAGCGCTTGACGATCCAGCCGGGCTGGTCGGCGATCTCGTAGAGGACCTCCGACTCGCCGTTCTCCGTGGCGAGGACGGTGCCGCGCGCCGTGACCTCCCGCAGCGGGGTGACCCGTTCGTACGGGCTCTCGGACCACGCCCTCATGGCGCGCACCAGACCACGACGGCGGTGCGGTCGTCGAGCCGCCCGGCCGCCTCGAAGCCGACGTCCTCGAGGAACGCGGCGATGTGCGGCGGCTGCCGCCAGCGGTCCGCGAACCAGGGTGCGAGCGCCTCGCCGGGAGCCAGCACGTCACCGACCCCGTCGGTGGTCAGGGCCAGTACCGAGTCCGGTCCCAGAGCGATGGTGGCGTCCTGGACCTGGTCGGGGTGGAACGGCAGGAACTCCTCCAGCCGCCCGGCGTCGAGCGCCGCCTTGGCCACGCCGGTCAGCCGCGTCCAGCCGCCGGGCTGCCGGAGCCACCCGCTGACGTCGGCCAGCGCGGCCAGCCAGACCGCGCGCCGACCGGACTCGCCGGCGTGGACCGGTATCACGGCGGCCAGCGCCGCCGCCCGCACGTCGTGTTCGGTCACG
Source organism: Actinoallomurus sp. NPDC052308 (assembly GCF_040679195.1). Classification (NCBI taxonomy): domain Bacteria; kingdom Bacillati; phylum Actinomycetota; class Actinomycetes; order Streptosporangiales; family Thermomonosporaceae; genus Actinoallomurus; species Actinoallomurus sp. NPDC052308. The sequence goes on from NZ_JBFAUM010000005.1 coordinate 254,170, forward strand.
CCGTCGCGCTCGGCGGCCCCGGCCATCTGCCGGGCCGCGTCGAGGAAGATCTCGGAGGCCACGAGGGGCGCGTCGCGGTCGAGGTCGGCGCGGATTCGGCCGACGATCGCGGTGGCCGCGACGTTGGCGCCCAGGTGGGCGCGGCGGCTGTCGGACATCCCGTCGGCGATCGCCACGATCAGGTGGCGCTTGGCGGTGTCCCGGCCCAGCCGGTAGGCGTCCTGTCGGGGCGTCGCCGGTTCCTCGCACCGGTGGCCCGGGCCGACCAGCGACGCGGCTCGTACGGTCAGGCCGCCGACGCTCGCCGCGTCGGCGGCTATCCCGGACAGGGAGGGCTCGTCCGGCAGCCGCCAGGGCAGGCGGGCGGCTCCCGGGACGCCGCCGAGCGGCGTGGGGAACTCCATCACCGCCGCGGCGGCCGTCCCGGTGTCCTTTCGGAAGGGCCAGGGCATCAGGCGCCGTCCTGTTCCCCGTCGTTCCGCCGCCAGGGCAGCGGTCGCCATTCGGTCACGCCGTCCACCGATCCGCCGATGACCTGGCCGGGCATGACGTCCTCCTCCTCGTCCGGCGGGTTCCCGTCGGTGTGCTGCGGGGGGACGATGGCCGGCGGCGCCGACTGCCCCAGGTCCTGCGGGCCGAAGATCGTGTCGCTGGAGGTGACGATCTCGCCGATCGGCGCGACGATCTGCCGGCGGAACGACTCGAGGTCGGCCTCCTGGATGAGGTCGTTCTCCACCATCTTGTTGAAGAGGTCGAGCCGGGCCTGGGCGCTCATCTCCCGGTTCTTCTGGATGTCGGCGATGACCTGGTGCACCTGGTCGGGGTTCTGCTGGAGCTGCAGCAGATACAGGTCGACCGGGGTCCTGACGTGTCCGCGCAGCCGGTCCATGCCGTCCCGTCTCAGCTCCGCCTGGTGCGAGGCGTCCACCCAGTCCTCGATGCGCCCGGCGGACTTACGGTCGTGGTCGACCTGCGCGGAGAAGCGGAACAGCGCGATGCCCTCCGGATACCGGTGCGGGCGCTCGCCGCCCAGGGTCTCGGCCAGGTTCCGCTCGAGCCGCGCGTCGTCCTCGATGGCATAGCTGCGGCAGATGGGCAGCAACGCGTCGGTGATGCGGGAGGCCACGATCGCGTTGCCGTCCGTGACCCGGGAGCTGACGATTCGGGCCGGGTCGATGACCCGCCACCCGGCCTGGACGGTCAGCCGGAACTTCGCCGCCTTCGACCTACTGGGGATCAGCAGGTAGAAGACGGAGTAGTGGTCGGACACGTCGACCTCGTACTGCCAGTAGAACCTTCGCAGGGCCGCCAGCCTGGGCGCCTTGGGGAACTGCACGATCCGGCCGTCACGGTGGGAGAACAGCAGCGCCCGGCCGGGCCGGACGACCGCTCCGCCGCCGGCGCCGACCCGCTGCTCGCTGAGGATCAGCGGTACGGGCGGCGGCGGCAACTGGCCCCAGTTGTCCGCCGGCTCGACGGGCTGAGGCGGGGGCAGGGGTACCGGCGGCCCCGAGGGCGGTGGGGCGGGCTGAGGCGGCGCGCCCGGGGGGAGGTCGGCCTGGGCGGGGCCCGGAGCGCCGTGGCCGGGTTGGGGGAGACCGGCCGGGAACGGCACGGGCTGGTCGGGAATCGGCTGGTTCACGGGTCAACGCCTTCCTGTGCTGACTGCTTCGCGGACCGCGGCCGAGGTGGTCGCCGCACCGCCTGCGCCGGAGGCCCACTTGGCGGCCTCGTGGACGATGATCGAAGCGCTGCGCCCCTCTGCGGCGGAGGCCATGAGCCGGGCGAACGACATGCGCACCAGGCGCTCCTTCTCCGCGGTGCGGGCCCATTCGGCGAGGATCTCCTTGGCGGCCGGGTGCAGCCAGGGCGCGGTCAACGCGTCCTGCCAGAGCGCGGCGATCTGCCGGTGCCGTAGGGGGTCCGTCGCGCTGAGGTAGAGCAGCGCGGGCCAGGTCACGTCGCCCTCCCGGCGCACCAGGTCGGCCGCGGCGAGCAGGAACGCCAGCCGCGCCGTCTCCTTGCGCGCCGGATTCCGCAGCCAGCGCAGCAGCATCGCCGCCGCGTCGACGCGCTCGGCCTCGATCTGCCACATCTCGCTGACGCTGTCGCAGATCGCGTCGATCACGTGCAGGTCATCGGAGGTGCTGAGCTCCTCCAGGAGCCGGAGGGCCGCGTCGGCGCCGCCCCCGTCGCGCTCGATCCGCCACGACCGCGCCGCCGTGGCCCGTAGCCGCGGCGACTCCTCCAGCGACCACGTGCGGACCATGTTCCGGATCGGCGGCAGCAGGGCCGGCTTGGTCGTCGCCGCGCTGCGCAGCGAGATCGCGGCGGCGTCCCGCAGGCGTGCGTCGTCCGACCGCGCCCAGGGTTCGATCACCAGCGAGCACACGTGGTCGAAGGACTGGGCGGCGAGCACTCCCGTGGCCACCGCCGTACGGACCCGCACCGACTCGAGCTCGTGGCGGGCGCAGCGGCGCAGCCACGCCAGCAGTGTCGGCCGCGCGTCGTCGTACTCGTCCCAGAAGTACCGCAGGTACTTCTCCTGGAAGTCCGGATCGCGGAACCGTACGACGTCCACGAGTGTGCCGCCGTGCCTGCTCCGGATGGTGGACGGCACGACGTGCGCGCGCAGTTCCCGCAGCCGGGCGTTCTTCCGGGCGACGTACGGGCCGGTGCCGCGGGCCGCCTCCGTGCTCGGCAGCGGCTTCTTCGCCTCCGGCCGACGCTGCAGCAGGTCGGCCGCGGCCGAGACCGTCTCGTACGCCTCGCCGGCGAGCACCGCGACGGCCAGTGCCATGCTCTGGGTGGGCAGGTCGGGCAGGCCTTCGGCCCACCTCGTGAACGCCGCCTCGCCGAGCGCCCCGAGCCGGTCGCGCACCGTGTCGGCGAGCGGCTCCTTGTTCTCGTAGGCGTCGGAGGCGTACCCGGCGAGCAGCGCGGCATGGGCGCACGAGGGATTCTTGGCCAGCTCCTCGCCGGCCAGCGCCATGAACGCCTGGTCGTCGGTGATGTCGTCGGTGGCCTGGTCGCCGAGGCGGCGTTCCAGGTGCCGCAGCAGCACCTCCATCCGGTCGGCGACCTCGCCCAGGTCCGTGACGGCGGCGGTGACCTCGGCGTCCCGGAAGCGGCGTCCGGTGGGGACGGTCACGATCAGCCGGGCGTTCCGCTTCTCCAGGAGCCCGTACAGGTTCGTCAGGTCGTACGCGGTGAGCTCCCGCGCCGCCGAGGACGGCAGGTCGACCAGGACGTATCCGCAGTCCTTCTCGAGCGCCTTGCCGGTGAGGGCGCCGAGCCTCGTACGCGGGTGCAGCCGGTAGACGCCCGCGCAGCCGAGAAGCAGGTGCTTGGCCGTCATGAACTTGCCGCGGTCGGCGTCGGCGCGCAGGAAGAGCAGGCGCCGGCTCGCCACGGCCTCCGCCAGCGCGGCGTAGCCGGCGGGCCGCACGAACAGCTCGACGACCTCGTCGAGCGCGGCCCGCGGAATCTGTGCGAAGCGAACCGTCTCCTTGGCGTCGGGGACGGTCTGGTAGACGATGTTCATGTCGCCGCCGGCGACGTGCTCGCCCTCGACGTGGGCGCCGGTGAAGCTGGAGATCGCGTCGTTCTCGGTGCCGAGCCGCTCCTGCGCGGTGCCGGGGCGCCCGGCCCGTGCGGAGAACTCCCGACCGAGGTCCTTCGGGCTGCGCTCGCCGAGCCCCTGGTCACCGTCCTGGGGCTTGTCGGAGCCGGTGTCGCCGAGCTTCTCCTGCTCCCGGGGGATCTTGTCCTCGCTCATTCCGACCCTCCGTCGTAGTGGATCTCCATGTCACGGGCGGCGAGGTAACCGTTGCCGTGGATCTCGACGTGGGCCCCGTGGAACGCCCCGGGGACCGGCCCGGCCCCGTCCGGGTGCCTCCGCCCGCTCCGCTCTTCGCGCCCGCTCGGATCGGCGCGCTCACCCGGCTCGTCGCGTTCGAGGTCGATGCCGTCCAGCCGGTGGTCCGGCGCCCAGACCCACGCGCTCTCGCCGCGCACGTCGACCTTCCGGAGATGGTCGGCCTCCAGCGAGGTGAGCTGCTCGGCGATCGTGTCCTCGAAGATCTGCGCGGAGACGACCACCACCAGGTGGGCGGCCGTCTCGGCCAGCACGCGTCCCGCCGCGACGCTGTCGCACAGCCGCCGGGCGACCCTCGGGGCGCGCCCGGAGAAGCCGTGCTTCTCGACGTTCGCCGGGCCGAAGTGGATCGCCAGTCGCAGCCGGAGCCGCGCCTCGGTCGCGACGAGGCGGTCGTACTCGATGAGGCCGGCGGCCAGCCGCCGCACGAAGGAGTCGGCGACGCGCACCTCGGGCTCGGCCGGCGGCAGGATGGCCAGCTCACCGCCGTCGCCCGGGACGAGACTCCACGACGCCCGGTCCAGGCCGGAATGGGCGGCCGCCCGGTCCAGAACCTCGGCCATCCCCTGCCGCATCTGGTCCTGCATCCGGACCGTGCGCGCGTCGAACTCGTGGATTCGCACCGCCAGGACCAGCCTGCGCTCGTTGCGTGGCTCCACGGCTCAGCCCCTGACGAGGACGAGCAGGACGATGACGACGACCGCGACGGCGCCCAGCACGAAGGCCGGGACGGGTACGGGGGAGAGCGCCCAGGCGCTGAACCATGACCGGCCGGTGTCCTCCTCCTGCCCGGACCGGGCCGATTCGCGGGGCGGCCAACCGTCCGTCGATGTACGCTCGTCCGCGCGCGACCGCGCGATCAGCGCGGCGGGGAGCACGGCACCGAGCACGTCGGCGCCCGGATGGTTCCCCAGCTCGGCGTACAGCGACGTGATCGCGCGGGCCCACGTCGCCGGTGTCGTAGGATCGGCGACCCCCTGGTGCAGCCAGGTTCGGAACTCGGCGTCATCGAGTCGGTCCGCGAACAGCGGGAACATCAGCCTGGACAGCCGCCTCGCGGCCTGCGCGGCGTACCGCTCCTCCAGCTCCGGGACGTACCAGCGGTGCTGCACCAGGCGGTCGATCGCGTCGTCGGAGTCCCTCGTGGACAGGGTGATCCCGTGCTCGGCCTGCGCGCTGATCAGCTCCAGGACCTCGAAGAAGTCGTCCCTGCCACGCCGGGTGTGCAAGTGGCCGTAGAGCTGGGCCAGGGCCGCGCGCACCTCCTGCGGCACCGGCCGTCGCGCGTCGGGAGCCGTCGCCGGCGGAGGCGGGCCGGTGAGCGGAACGGCGGGCCCGGACCTCGCCGCGCTCGTCGGCGAGGACGGCGCGGTCTCGCGTACGGATGCGGGCGGGATGTGGCGCACCGGTACGGGCGGAGTGCCGCCCGGGTGGCCGGGCGCGACGCGCTCCACCGGACCGGGCGGCAGGTCGTCGGCCCGGTGCGCGGGCCTGGGCATCGCCGGCGACCGGGGAAGGAAATCGGCGAGGTTCTCGTCATCCAGCACGGCGTTCAGCCGCTGGTCGAACGAGGAGACGCGCTGGGCGATCGGCTTCAGGACCGCGGTGACCCACTCTTTGCCCCTCTCGGCGTACGCCCTGGCCAGGCACAGGCCCAGCCGGTCGTACAGGTCCACCTCCGGACCACCGCCGGGGTCCGCGTCGTACGGGGCGACCTTGGTCTCCTGGCGCGTCTCGACCGGGGCCGACGCGCTCCCGACCTGGTCGATGTCCCGGAAGACCAGGTGCGGCATGGATCCCGTGGCCCGCCCGGTGGGCGGTTCGAAGGTGGAGAAGGACGGCCGCCAGGGGGTGCCGGCCCGGGCGAGCAGCATCATGGCCGTGTGCCGCAGCCCGCGCAGATAGGCCTCCACGTCGCCTGGTGTCCGGCCGCCGCCCGGGATGAGCACCGAGACCGGACGCGAGGGATGGCGGAGCATGGCGGCGATGACGGTGTACAGGCCGTGCGGGTTACGCGACAGCCCATCGCCCGCGCCGGCGGCCTGCTCCGCCACCTGCCTGAGCTCGGCGGCGTCCAGCACCTTGAGCGGGTCGTGCGGCCGGATGTGCCCGGTGTCGAGGCGGAGGGTGTCGGACAGGCTCCATTGAACGCAGGCGAGGGCGAAGTCGATGCCGACCACGTCCGGGCGCCCCACGATCGCGCGGGCGACCTGGGGACGCCGTCCGCCGTCCTCCGGGGAGCGGCCCTGGTCGATCCGCAGCGCGTCCTCGTCGAAGGAGCGCTCGATGACCGCCCGCAGACCGCGCTGCGGGAGGTCGAGGTAGACCAGGCTGCGGTGCCCGTGGACAACGCCCGCCGGCGGCGCCGCCATCTTGCCCAGCATCACGTGGCAGTCGCTGAGGAACTGCGAGTCGATCGGCGACCAGGCGATCGGCCCGAAGTCCTGGCTCGGCCGCCAGCGGAACTCGATCTGGTGCGCCGGGGCCGATGAGTCCTGGTTCATCGCTCAGACTCCGATCTTCTGGGCTTCGGGGGAGGTCAGCAGACCGGTCATGGCCATGAGCGCGAGCAGCGGATTGAGCACCCGCCGGGACGTCACCCCGCGGACGAAGGTCTTGTCGACCACGGCGTCGGACCCCGCGGCCGAGACCACGTGCAACGTCGCCTTGCGGCACTCCCGGTACGGGCGGGTCCACGCGTCGGCGCCGCGGGAGTGGAGGTAGGCGTACACGTCGGCGCTCTCCCGCAGCGAGGCCTCCGCGTCGAGCACCTGGTCGGGGCTCCGGAACCACCGGACGATCGGCTCGTCGAAGCGGACCAGGTCCGCCTTGTTCAGCACGACCGCCGCGCTGACCTCGGGCAGCCGGCCGGAACCCTGGAGGAGTTCGAGCACGGTGCCGAACGTGCGGTCGCCGAGCTCGTCGTGCCCGATCTCGGCGGCGTTCACCACGAAGATCAGGCCGTCCGCGACGTCGAGGAAGCGCCGGGCCGACTCGATCTCCAGCAGGTCACCGCCGGCGACGTCGAACAGCGCGACCGGCCGTGCCTCGCGGCCCTCCTCGCTGACGAGGAAGGAGTCGACGAGGCCGACGGTCCCGGCCCGGGTCTGCTCGATCACCTCGGACCGGTTGAAGAACGGACTGACCTGCTCGTTGAGGAAGGCCTGGTGCCGGGCCTTGTCGAGGGCCGCGTGCCGGACCCCGAGGCCCAGTCCCCGTTTCTCCAACTGCCCGATCATGGCCGTGAGCAGGTGGGTCTTTCCCGATCTCGTCGCGCCCACGAATCCGAACACCGCCGGCGGCCCGTGCATCCCGTACGCGAACGGCAGGTAGTGCGAAGAGCCCTGTTCCCGTGGGTCGGTGCAGCGGACGAACGCCGTGCGGAGCGCGACCGCCCGCTGGGGTGCGCTCGCGTCGGCGGGGAGGTCCAGTCCGGTGTAGTCGCCGATATCCGGGTTGTAGCGGTAGAGGGGAAGGTCGTTCCAGGCCAGCGTCGACAGGCAGATCGGGCAGATCACCTCGCGTCCGCGGGCCGGTGCGTCCGCCGATCGGCTCGGCGTGGGAGGGGGCATGGGTGCTCCGGATGTCGTACGTGCGGCCGGTCGGCCGGGAGGGCGAGTGGCGGCGGCCGGCTCGGGAACCGGCGCCTCGGGTGACGCGGGCCGGGCGGCGGCGTCCGGCACGGTGGGCTCGGTCGCCCCGCCGCCGGGGTGGGAGACACCGGGCATCGGGATGGCGCCGTCGATCTTGCGCGCGAAGTCGGCGACCAGGAGGCGGGCGATGTCGTCGTGGGCGTGGTCCGTACCGAGGTCCGGCGCTCCCTTGCGGAACCGCACGAAGAGGCCGGGGTGGAAGGGCGGCCGCGTACGGTCGTCGAACGTCTCGAACGCGAGCTGCCGGCGGTCCACCGACGGCTCGTCGACGGCGAAACCGCCGACGATCTCCTGGAATCCCCACAGCAGGGGGTAGGCCAACTCGGTCGGGGGGAGCACGATCGAGCCACCCGCGCCGGACAGGAACCGGGACATGAGCGCGACCAGCCGTTCCAGCACTTCCGGATGCCGCGCCTCGGCCTGCAGGTCGCGGCGGTGCGCGGCGGTCACGTCGGGACCGAGCGGCAGGAGCCTCCCGTCGCCGCCCTCGAGCCAGCTCCACTCGCGTAGTTCGAGCGCGAGGCGAGGCGTCAGCGTGGTCGGCGGGCCGATCAGCAGCCACGCCTTGGCACTGCGCACCTTGTGCCGCTGGATACGGCGGACGAACACGGCCTCGTTCCGGAAGACGCCGTAGAAGTGGTTGTAGCCGGTCGAGCCGTTCGGATCGGTGCGCAGCCAGTCGCCGAGCCTCTCGGTCCACCTCAGCACGGCCCGGTCGGGGAGGGTCGCGGCCCGCGGCCCGAAGGCCCACCCGGAGTGCTTCTCCCGCCACGTGTAGGCGACCTGATGGAGGACGGTCATCGCCCGAACCTCCTCTTCCGCCGCCGCGCCGGTGCGGCCGGGACCCATCCGGTCGGCGCCGGGTTCGGGACCGGACCGGACGGTGGCGTCCAGGACGGTGCGGACGGTCCGGCGGTGCGCGGCGCCTCCGGGACGGGGCGGGCGGCCGTCTCCGGATGCTTGTACGCCCGGTGGGTGTAGAAGTCGTCCCGGCCGCGCTGCAGCGCGGCGTCGGGCGGCGGGATCCGGGGGATCGGATCGGCGACGCCGATCCGGGCGAGCAGTTCCCGGACCGCCGGGCGATGTTCCGGGGGACCGAAGACGCCGGCGAGCACACGGGCCAGTTCGGGGTCGTCCGCGAGCCGGTCGGGGCCGGTCGGCTCGGTCCCGGTGATCACGAAGAAGATCAGCCGACCCGCCGCCCAGACGTCGTCCCGGTCGGTCACCGTGCCGGCGGTGCCGCCCGGCCGCTGTTCGGGCGCCTGCCACGGCGGTGCGCCCGCCACCTCGCGGGGCACGCCCAGCGGCGCCGCCGACGTGAAGTCGGTGATCTGGGCCTCCGAACCGTCCCAGTGGACCGAGTCCGGGCCGAGGGCCCGGTGCGCGATCCCCGCCGCGCCGATCCACCGGAGCCCGGTGAGCAGGCTCTCCTGGAAGCGCGCCCGCTCGCCGGGCAGGATCCTGCTGCCGGCGCCGACACATCTGCCGCGGTAGGGCTCCAGCAGCGCGTACGGCCGGACGCCGTCGGCGTCGTAGCCGACCAGGCGGGAGACGGAGGGCGGGTGGGGGTGCGGTTCGCGGAACCGGCTGAGCCGCACCCCCGCCAGGATCTCGTTGTCCAGCGCGGCGTAGGCGGCGTCCAGCTCACGGTCGGGCCCGACGCGGGTGCCGCCGGCACCGCGGTCCGGTGGGGCGATGTGGCGGACGTCCTGCCGGGTCCCGTCGGCGTACTCCAGGACGAGGCGGCAGGCCGTCAGGGGTGCCGAGGGCGGCAGCGGATCGTCGCGGCGTTCGGCGACGACGGCCTCGACCGTGGTGCCGTCGGGCCGCTGGAACCGCAGCGTCTCTTCCGATCGCGTCATCGGTGTGTCTCCTCCTGCCCGTACGGGCTCACCAGCGCTGAGCGGTCAGACCGGGGCGGACCGGTACCAGGCGGAGCAGCCCGGCATGGCGCGCCGATGTCACCCAGACCGTGTCCGGAGGGAGCGCGTCCGACCCGGCCGTCCGGCCGTGCCGCGGGGCGAAGCGCACGACCGGTGGCGGCGTCGAGCCCGGGTCGAGGACCGACAGGTCATCGGCCGCGCAGAGCTGCCACATCACGGAGCCGGGGTCGTACGCGACGGCCACGGCCAGGTCCGGCAGCTCGTCCCGGGGCGTGCCGGACGTCTCCGGCGGGGGTTCGGTCGCGAAGGGCGGAGCGGCGAGCGGTCCGTGCTCCGCGACGTGCTCGTGCCAGGCCGCGAACCGCTCGGCGGCGGTGCGCCGCGCCTCCTCGCCGTGCCGGTCGGCGGAGTCCGCGGCGAGCCCGCGCAGCCTCGGCGCCATCGCCGCGCGCACGAGGTCGGCCAGGTAGTGCTCGATCCGCGGATCCGGGCGCAGCGGGCCGGGCGCCTCGATCCGCGCCCGTTCGACCTGCGCCTGGATCTCCTCCGCGACGTGGTCCAACGCGACGGTCATCCGGCCGACGGCGTCGGCGGTGGCGACCCGTGCGTCCGTCTGCGACCACTCCAGCGCGGCCGCGGACACGACGGACAGGAGGTCGTCGACCGCCTCCCCGGCCGCGTCGATCCCCGACTCGGCGATCCACGCCGAGGTCCTGGACCGCCAGGACCGGATCACGGCCCATCCGGCGACGACGAGGCCGACGACGACCGCCGGCGCCCACACGACGGGTGCGGGGGACGGTGCCACCAATCCCACGCCGACCCCGCCGACGGTGGAGGCGACACCGTTCGCGGCGAGCGCGCCGGTCGTGCCCTCGGACCTGCCGCCCGGGCCGCGCAGCACGGTGAGCGTCACCAGCAGCGTCCAGAGCACGGCCATGACCAGCCCGCTGACCGGCCCGAACGGTGTGAGGCCGGCCAGCGCCGCGGTGAGCAGCCCGACGACGGGCAGCCAGGGCTCCGGACCCGGCATGGGCGCCGGTTCCCGGAGCCCTGCGGGCAGCTCGTCCGGGCAGGCGCGGCGCAGCGCCGGGATGCGCTCCCGGCTGCCCCGGGGCAACAGGCCCGCCATCCGCGTGTCCAGGCCCGCGACCAGCTGCGGCAGGGGGGTGCGCTGTCGCAGCCCGTCGTCCAGGTACGTGTCGACGACCTTGCGGGTCTTGGCCGCGTCGAAGTCCTCGGGCTCGGGGAGCACGACGCCGGCACGGTCGATGGCCTGCTGCTGCGCGGGGCCCAGGCCGGTGGTGCCGTGCGCCGCGGTGAAGAGCTCCTCCAGCGACGCGCGGAGCAGCCCGAGACGCTCGCCCGCCGTCGCCATGGCCTGCTCGACCGGCACCGGGCCCGCGAACAGGGCGCCGGGTTCGGTCAGCTCGTCGGCCAGCCCGCGCGCCTCGGCCACGGCCTCGCGCGTGCGGTCGGCCGACTGCTGGACCGCGCCGCCGCCCCTGAGCCGGACGTTCCGCGGGCCCGGAGCACGGCCCGTCGACTCGGGCAGGTCGGGCACCCGGCCGGTCCCGGACGCCAGCGCGCGCTCCCCGGCCGCCAGGAGCGCCTGCAGGAACTCCGCCCGCCCGCCACCGACGCCGGCGAGCCGCAGCCCGGGGTTGGCGACCCGTCCGGGGACCTTGTCGATGAGCTCGACCGTCCGCTGGAAGACGTCGTCCAGGTTGAGGACCTCCACCAGGCGGGTCAGCCCGGTGTCCGTTCCCTCGGCCCGGTCCCGTCGGGTGGCGGACGCCGCCGAGAGCCGCCAGTTGATCCCGGCCGGATCCGGTACCCAGAGCACACCGGCGGTCTGGGTGAGGACACCGGGCAGCTCGATCCGCGGCGGGTCGGCGTCGGTACGGCCCACGGCGACGCACAGCAGGCGTTCGGTGTACCGGGACACCAGCAGCGACTCGTACGCCGCGCGGTGCGCGTTCAGCGCCGCCGTGTCGTCGATGACGAGCAGGCGGGTCAGGTCGGTGTGGTCCTCTCCGGTCAGCAGCCCGCGCGTGAGCTCCGCCGCCCCGTCGGCGGAGCGGCCGCGCAGATCGACCTGCACGACCTTGCCGGTCATGAGACCTCCTTCGTCGGCCTCATGACCAAGGTGCTGTGCCTCTTGGTTCCCTCGCTGCGCTCCGTCATGATCCTTCCCCTGTCCCGCGCCGGAAGGCGTCGTAGAGGCCGCGCAGGTGCTCGCGGGTGGCCGGCACGTCGAACGGGAGCCGCATCGCCGCCGGCAGCGTGCGCGCCCAGAACCCGCGCAGGAGCCGGGCACGGTCCCGGCTCGCCGGGTTGATCTCGCCGAGCATCTGGTCGATGCGGTCGATCTGGTCGTCGGCGAGCTGCACGACGAGCTCGAACAGCTTGCTGGGCGGATGCGCGCGCTCGCCGACGCCATGGGGGGTCGCCCGCATCAGCTGGCCGCAGAAGACGCGCTCCGCGGCGTCGTTGTCGGCGAGCGTCCACAGCTCGTACGACTGGACGAGGCTCCCCCAGGAGGAGGCGTCCTCCAACGGCCTCAGGTCCAGGGTCATGGTGACCTCGTTGAGCGTGACGTGCACGCGCGTCGGCGAGGCCGGGTCGCCCTCGGCGCGCAGGTCCCCGTTCCAGATCGTGCAGAGCAGGCGGTGCAGGATCCGCACCCGGTGCTCCTCCCGGGTGGCGAGGTAGCCGAAGTCGAAGCCGGTCCGCTGCCGCCAGGGCAGGTAGTCGTCGGGCCGGGGATCGTGGACCGCCGCCGCCCAGGTGCGCAGCACGTGCCGGACCTCCTGGACGTCGGTGATGCCCATCCCGAAGCGGAACAGGACCACGGAGATCGATTCGGCGGTCGTGTTGCTGAAGTCGACGGTCACACCGGGGCCCGAGGGCAGTTGCAGCGACGTACGCAGGTGGTCCTCGACGATCCCGTTCTTGCCGCCCGGGTAGGAGACCAGGATGCGGAGCGGGCCGTTGCCCTGCGGGGTGAAGTTGGCCGGCACCAGGCCGGTGAGGCGGCCGTTGAACTCGTCGATCTCCTCGTCACCGAACCGCGGGCGGTCCGACTCCAGACCCGCCGCCTGGTTGAGCAGGTCCCGCAGCTTCGGCAGCAACGTGGGACGCCCCTGCGTCTCCTCGCGCAGATACGTCTTCACCAGCGTCTTGACCCGCTGGCGCAGGTCGTTCACGGCCCGCTCCGGCGACGTGTCCAGCGACTGCCGGTAGACCTCGCGCCAGCCGTCCTCACCGATGAGATGGCGCAGGAGATCGGCGCCGGTCGCGGCGGCGGGGAGCTGCAGGCGGTCCCGGAGCCGCGTGACGACGCTCTGGTAGAACTGCTCGAGGTTGCCGGCCGGCAGGTGGAAGGCGACGCCGACCCTGGGGCGGTACAGATACTCCGAACGCTCGCGGAACCGGTCGGGGTCCTGCCGGGCCAGATCGCTCAGTGCCTGGTTGAGACCGCGGAGCCCGTCCTCGACCACACCGAGCCCCCGCGCCCAGCGCAGTGCCTGCGTCGACCAGACCTCGGCCCACAGCGAGCGGTTGCGCCAGCGGTACCAGGCGTCCTGCTGCTGCCGGGCGGCGACCGGCTCCTCGTCGGCCCACTTCACCTTCGCCCGGAGCGGGCGGTCCTTCAGCGCCGGGATGGGCGGCGCGGTCTCCCGCATCCCCTCCGGAGGCGGCGGCATCTCCTGGCGCTGCCGCATGAGCCCGGCGGCGCCCTCCTTGTCGAGAGTGCCGTTCAGCGCGGCGTGGCCGAAGATCACTCGGCGGACCCGGAAGGGGTCGAGGCGGCGCAGCATCTCGTCGATCGCCCGTGCCGGATCGAACGCGGTCACCATGTCGGGGACCTCGCGGTCGAGCCGGACCTTGTGGTCGCTCAGGGCGCCCCGCATGGCGTCGAGGCGGTCGTTCAGCGCCGCGGTGACGTCGCGCGCCCCGACCGCCGGCTCCGGCTCGGCGAATTCGAGCTGCGGGCGGGCGAAGACCCGGTGGATCTGCGAGAGCGTGAAGAACTCCTCGATGAGGGAACGGTTCGACTCCTCTCCCGGGGTCGGCTGCTGCAGCTCCTCGATGCCGACACGGAGCAGGCGGCCCGCCACCACGTCCGCCAGCTCCTCGACGGGCGTGGTCAGGGAGGTGACGAGTGAGGTGGACACCCCGCGGTAGCCGATGCCGTTGTCGGCGAGGGACTGCCGCAGGCCCGTCGAGTTGACGAAGTTGTCGGCGAAGGACTGGTGCTGCTCGCCGTCGTCGCCCCTCCGGTCGCCCAGTTCGGTCCCGACCAGCGACATGATCAGGGAGACGACCGAGCGCCGCAGGTCGTCAGGGGCGGCGCCCACCGGGCGGGAGAAGAGGAACGCCGTCTGGGCGGTGCCCGGCAGCATCGTGATCCGCCCGTCCACGGGGTAGCGCACCGCGATCTCGTCGGGGTCCGCCGGGCCGCGGTCCAGACCGGGCAGGTCGCGTACGGCGTCGGCCGTGTTCTGGTGGTCGACCAGCCGGAACAGGTCGAGCAGGGCGCGTCCGGCGTTCAGCTCCGCGGGCCGGCCGCCGCCGGAGCCCTCCTTGAACGCCGAGGGCATCAGCACGAGCGGATAGATCTTGGGCTTGAGGCTCAGGCCCCGGAACCGCTGGGCGATCAGGTGCAGGTAGTCGTAGAAGATCCCGGCGCCGGTGCCGCCCGCGACCGAGAAGGCCACGAAGACGTCGACCGCCTGCGGGTCGCCGCTCGCGCCGGCGAGCTTGTACAGGTCCGTGGCGGCCTGGTTGCCCGACAGGGCGCCGATGGCGTCGTCGAGGTCGCGGACCGCGGGGCGGAGGCCCGAGCGGAACGTCTCGAACAGCGCGGCGCGGCCGACGGTGGGCATCTGCCCGGCGCCGCTGCGCACCAGCACCCGTGGTTCGCCGTGCGCCGGCGGGAGCCAGTTCTGCACGACGGGACCGGCCGCCGCCCGGAGATTCACGGCCACCTGGGGATACAGGTCCACTTGGGGCACCAGGTCGCGGACGTAGTGCGCCGTGACCTGCGCGGCCGGGATGTGCTGGGCGCCGGGTACGACGGTCGGCGGTATGCGGTCCAGCTCGGCCTGGTTCACGTCGGCGTAGACGAACTGCAGGCAGGCGGGGAGCTGGTAGCGCTGGGCGTCCTCGCGCTTGTGCTGGAAGAGGCTGCCGTCCGGGCCGCAGATCTCCTCACGGAACCTGCGCTCGAGTTCGGCTCCGATCTGGCAGCCGGTGCCGCCGAGCCCGACGAACAGGACGGGTTGGTAGAGCTTCATCAAATCCTCCGGCCGGGGGTTCAGAACCAGATGTCGTCGTCGGGGGTGGGCTGCGGCGGGCGCGGGCCCGTCGGGGAATCGGGGTCGGGGGCGGGACGCGGGGCCGGCCGGGGCTTCGGCCGGCGCCAGGGCCACCGGAACCGGCGGGGCCTGCGGGTGTCCCGGAAGGCGATGCGGTGACCGCTCGCCAGCGGCTCGCTCTCCGTACCGAACGGCAGCACGGCCTCCTCACCGCCGGGCGTGCGGAGGGCGACGGCGCCGTCGCCCCTGCGACGGGCGACGTAGACCGAGCCGGTGTCACCGGGCAGGGGAAGGCGCAGCGTCGGGCCGTATCCGTCGGGGTCGTGGAGGGTGAACCGGAACTCCTGCGACCATTTGCGGGGCGCGGCGACTTCCCGTCCGACCTGCTCGCCTTCGTGGGTGAGCCGCACGTGCAGGCCCGCCACACCGACGCGGCGCTTCCAGGCCCGGTGCCGCAGCCACAGGATGAGCGCGAGCAGGAGGAGCAGCGCGACCGCGCCCGCGACGTACGGACGGGCCTTGTCCCACCACGTGGGCGGGTTCTTGACGGTGACGGTGAGCAGGCCGTTGGCGTAGACGGCCGAGGGGTCGGCGGCGTCCACCACCTTGACGGTGAGCGACGCGCCGCCGAGCCCGGCGTCCTTCCCGAACGCCACGCTGAAGTCCCTGGTGGAGTCCCCGGGCGGCATGTCGATGTCCCCGGCAGGGGAGAGCGCCGCGCGGGCGTCGGGCGCGCCGTCGAGCGCCAGCCGTACGCGCCGCGGGGTGGTGGTGCCGTTCCGCAGGGTGAGCCTGCCGTGGACGACGCCGCCGGGGTGCACGGTGGTGCGGTCGTCGAACTGGACGTTCCCGCGCAGCACCGGTTCGTTCGCGTCGACCCGTACGGTGACGGGGACCCGTTCGGCGCGGATGGCCGGTCCCGAGACGGTCCCGCTGAGGCTGACGTCGCCCGCGCCGGGCGGCGCGGTGAACGTGCCGGCGAACCGGCCGTCGTGCGCGGTGTCGTCGGGCGCCCGGCCGTCGTCGCGGACCGCGATGTCCTGGCGCGCCGACGGACCGGGCCCGGAGGCGGTCACCGAGAAGGTCAGCCCGCGCAGCGCGTTCTCGTCGGTGATGGCGCCGCGGCGGGTGACGAGCGAGAGCCGGACCGTGACCCGCTGCCCGGCACGCGCCACGGGCGGCTCGGGCACGATCGTCGCCTGCACGGCGCCCTGCCAGAACGCGGTCGCGCTGACCAGCTGGCGGGCCAGCTTCTTCGGCGCGGTCAGCCGGACGGTCCAGGTGCCGTTCACCGGGTTGACGATGCGCAGCGCCTCGACGGCGGCGTTGCCGCCGCTGCGGGAGAAGGTCGAGTCGTCGATCTTTCCGCTGGTGGGGACCGTACGGCCCTTGGGGTCGATGAACTCGGCCCGCACGCGGGGATCACCCTTGTCGACGGTGATCGTCCCGTCGGTGGCGATCAGCGGGATGTCGAGTCTCAGGTTCCGCGTCTCGCCCGGGCCGAGCGGCTGCGGAGGAGTCTGGTGCATGCCCATGCAGGCCGCCGCGGCGTACGCCTCGGACAGCGACCGGCTGACGTCCTGGGAGTCGTGGACGATCCGGGCCGTGGGCTGGGAGACGTTCCGGCCGTCGCAGCCCTGCCGGGACCCGCCGGCCGCGAACGCGTCCAGTCCGGCCTGGGTCGCCTCGGCGCCGAAGCCGAGCGGCCAGATCTGCGCGTTGTCCTGCTGCGCCTGCCCGAGCATCGTCTTGAGCTGGGCCTTCGCGGCGTCGTTGCGCCGCCGTGCGACCTCCGGGTCGTTGTCGTCGCCGCTTCCGTAGGACGGGCTGCGGTGGACGTCCAGCCGGCCGTCGGTCAACAGGAAGATGACCTTGAGCGCGTTCGGCGGGGAGCCGCTGCGCAGCGTCGACAGGGATTGGGAGAGCGCGGCGACGTGGTCGGTGTCGTTCCCCTCCGCGTCGGTCCGCCGGTGCAGGCCTTTGGCGCAGGTGGCGAGGTACTGCATGCTGACGGCGCCGTCGACGACGGTGGGCCGGCAGACCGCGTCCACGGCGTTCTGGCCGGCCTGGCCGTTGTCGCTGCCGAAGCCGAGCACGGTGACGCGGCTCTGCGGATTGAGCACGCCCTCCGTGATGGTCGAGGTCGCCGCGATCTCCCGGGACACGTCGTCGGCGGAGAGACTCCCGGACTCGTCCACCGCCACGACCATGTCCAGCGGGATCGTCTGCGGCGCCGGTGCGGCTTCGGCCGGCCCCATGAGAACAAGGAGGAATCCCATTGTGGCGAGGGCGGCCAGTGAGCAGGTAATGCGCCAGGTTTGCCGGAATGCGCCTGATTTCATGCCATGATCCTTTTGCTTGGTTCCTGGCTCGCCGTCAATTAGGCGTCGGGGTATTCGACCGGAATGACGTCCGCCTGGTTCCTGCGTATTGCCGTGGTTACGAAACGTAAGCCTGCTAGTGATGACCTCGTTATCAAGCTCTAATCCGGACATCCGAAACTGAATAGGGGGCTGCCCTGACCGACGATTTTGCAGAACCTTATTCGGGAGCTTCGTGAGTGTTGAGTCCATGGTGCTCGGCCTGGTGAGCGGCCCACCCGTACTGGTGCGGGTAAAGGATCGCTGGTGCGGGGGCTTCGGATTCGGGGGAATTGATCTTGATTTCGAGGGTGATTCGTATACCGATCGGTCGGTGTTCGAGTGAATCCGGACCGGGGTGCCGATCTCGATCTTCCGTGCCCGTGGCCGCCGTTGGACGGGCGGGCGGCGGCCGAACCCGCCGGTGTCGTTGGATGATCTTTCGCCTGGGGGTGGGGTGGGATCTGGGCCCATGGCCACCACTGGCCGCCGAAAGGCTTGTAATCGGTCTTACGTCAGATAACGGACTAGACGGACAATTGGCCGTGGGGAGGAACGATCTTGTTCGGTTTGATCGGCAGGACGGAGGCACAAGTGTGACCATGGAGAACCCGCCCCCCGGTCCGCGCAGCTAGTCGGCGCGAACGCATGGGTGAACGACACCTGGACGGCCACCACGTCGAAGAACGCCATTACTTCCGAGATTTCGAAGCCGGCGAATCGCGGGCGGTGGGAGATCCTCGCCCGCGGCCCCGACGGCCGTTGACCGGCCCCCTGCCCGCCTGCCCGAGCTGTGGAGCGTCCCTGCGGCCCGAACTGCCACAACCGCTGGCCGCGGCGCTGCTGCTGACGCGGACGCTCACCCCCCGGGAACGCACGGTCTTCCGATTGCTCGGCCTGGGTTACGACAACCGGTCGATCGCGCGCGAGCTGAAGATCAGCGAACGCACCGTCAAGCGGTACGTCACCGCCATTCTCACGAAGCTGGAACTCCGGTCACGGCTGCAGGCCGGTCTGTCCGCTCTGATCTGCTCGTGGGCCACGGCCATGGACGCCTCCTGGCCCGAAGGTCTCATGGATTCGGCCCGAGCCGCAGGTGACGATGTGGCCGCATACGACACAGGAGGGGACCATGACCTTTGACGCGCTCGCCGCCCTCCGGCAGGCCGGAAACCCGGTCGATCTGCTGACCACCGCCCAACGCGATGTCCTCGCCGGGCTCACCGAACAGGAAGTGGCCGTCCTCAACTCCGTCAAACAGCGTTTGGACGCCGTCTCGGACGCCGAAGTCGAAGGACACTCCCTCGTCATCAAGATCGCGTGAGATGGGCCCTCGCTTCGGGATTCTCGGCTCCCTGCGGGTGCTGGAGAACGGTCGCCCCGTCGATCTCGGATCGCGGAAACAGCAGATCGTATTAGCCGCTCTGCTCTGCCACGCGAACTCACTGGTGTCGTTCGACTCTCTGGTGGAGGCGCTGTGGGACGACGCGCCGCCGCGGACGGCCCGCAAGAACATCCAGGTGTACGTCTCCGCGCTGCGCCGGCTCGTCGGCGGGGGCGCCGAGCGCATCAGTTTCCGGAACGGCGGATACGTGCTCCACGCGACCCCCGCCGAGCTCGACTCACTCGGCTTCGAGCAGCAGGCCCGGGCGGGCGCCCTGGCCGACGCCCTCGGCCTGTGGCACGGGCCGGTCCTCGACGGGTTCCGCGGGGTGCCTCTCATCGAGGCCGCCGCGCTTCGGCTGGAGCAGCGTTTCCTCGCCGTCTTCGAGGACTGGGCGGAGCGGGAGATCGCCGCGGGTGGCGGAGCGAAGGTGATCGAGCACGTCAGCGAGGTCGCGCAGCGCCATCCGCTCCGTGAGCGGCTGCGGATGACCCAGATGACCGCGCTCTGCCAGGCGGGACGGCGCTCGGAGGCGCTGGCGGTCTACGACGAGCTCCGCCAGTCGCTGGCGCGCGAGCTCGGGCTCTCCCCGAGCCCGGCGCTGGCCGGCTTCTACCAGTCGCTGTTGTGCGAGCAGGGCCCGGCCGCGTCGCCGTCGTCCGCGCCTCCGGCGCGCCGTACGGTGCCACCGAGCCTGCTGCCCTGGGACCTGCCGACGTTCACCGGCCGGGCGGCGGCCACCGGGCAACTGGCGGACGCGCTGACCAGTGGAGGGAACCGGCTGGCCGTCGTGACCGGGCCGCTCGGCGCGGGCAAGACCGCCATCGCGGTGCACGTCGCCCATCGGCTCGGTGACCACTTCCCGGACGGCCGCGTGTTCGTCCGGCTGCGCGGTGAGGACGGGAGCCCGCGCCCGCTCGAGGACGTGGTTTCCCGGCTCCTGCCGGCGGCTCCGCCCGGATCGCCGTCGGAGGCGCGGCGCGCCTGGCAACTCTGGCTGGCCGGTCGCCGGGCGCTGGTGATCGTCGACGACGCCCGGCGGGAGTCCGAGGTCCGGCCGCTGCTGCCGGAGTCGGGGGACAGCGCGGTGATCGTGACCGCCCGGTCCCGGCTCGCCGGCCTCGACGCCGCCTACCGGCTCTGGATCTCGTCCTTCGCCATGCACGAGGCGGTGGGCCTCCTGGGACGGTTGATCGGCGCGGAGCGGGTCACCGCGGACCGGCCCTCCGCGGAGCTGATCGTCACGGCGGCCGGCTGGCTGCCGCTCGGGGTCCGGCTCGTCGCCGAGCGCCTGGCGCTGCTGCACCATGTGCCACTGCGGGAGTACGCCGCGCGGATGGCCGGCACCCGGGCCCTGCTGGACGAGCTGACCGCGGGCGACGTGGCGATCCGGGCGCGGCTGGCCGAGGCCATCGGGGAACTGCCCGAGCCGGCGCACCGCGCGGTGCCGCGGCTCGGCATGCTCCCCGAACCGGTCTTCACCCTGCAACAGGCCGCCGCCGTGCTGGGCGCCGACGAGGGCACGGCGGTACGGGTCCTGGAGAGCCTGCTGGAGGCCAGCATCATCACCGTCCCCCGCGTGGAGCGGCTCGCGCACACCGTCCGTTATGAGATCCCCGTGCTGCCTTATGCCTATGCCCGGGAGATGGCCGCGCGCAGCACGCCCTTAACCGATATCGAACCGGCGCTCGGCCAATCCCATACTGCTCGTTCCTACGCTTCGACGGAAATGGCGTAGAGAGCGCGCGGAAAGGAGGGATTCCATGCCCGAGCCCGAGGAGAACGTCCAGGGACTCGCCGAGACCGAGTCCGAAGAGATCGAGGTCGTCGCGCACGGCCGGCCCACCGATGGCCCGGACGGGTGCTGCATCCTCGACCTGGGGAACGACGGCCCTGACGGTTCCTGATCCTCCCTGTTTACCGCTATCGAACCGGTGACCAGCCGTCGCCATACCGCGTCGGCCTATCTTTCGAATTACCAGGGCGTAACGGACGCCGTGCAGTTCAAGGAGGGACTCCCATGCCCGAGCCCGAGGAGACCGCGCACGCACCCGCCGAGACCGAGCCCGAAGAGGTCGAGGTCGTCGCGCACAGCGACGCCGAGCCCGAGGAGAGCACCGACCCCGGCGCGGGCTGCGTCATCAACTGACCTGGTCGCGCGGATCTGAGACGGGCGGGACCATCCGAGCCTCCCGGCGAGCCACTTCGCCGGAGATCGGATGTCCCGCCCGTCTTTCGCGCGTACGGCCCGCGCCGCTCAACTCACCCCTCGGAACCCGCGCCGTTTACCACTATCGAACCGGCGGCAAGCCGTCCCCATACCGCGCCTTCCTACCGTGTGGACAGTCGGGGCGTAACGGACGCCATGCGACGCGAGGAGGAATGCCATGCTCGAGCCTGAGGACAAGGCACCCGAGGCCGAGGACATCGAGGTCGTCGCGCACGGCGACGAGGACGAAGAGCTCAACGCCGGTTGCATCATCAACGGCAGCAGCCAGACCGACGGCTGACGACTCCACGACGTGACGACGGGCGGGACATTCGTCGCCGCCGGCGGTCTCCGCCGGCCGGCGACCGGATGACCCGCCCGTCGTTCCCGGATCCGCCACCAGGGAGCCCGCCATCACGGAGCAGTCATTGGAAGCGGCCACCGCGCGAGCGCGTCGCCGGTACCCGGAGGCGCCGCGCGAGGGCGTGGTGCAGGAGCTCCACGGACAGCGCGTCCCCGACCCGTACCGCTGGCTGGAGGACCCCGAGGATCCCCGGACGGCGCGGTGGAGCGCCGAACAGGACACTCTCTACCAGGCGGAACGCGAGACCTGGCCCGGCCTGGACCGCTGGACGGCGGAGGTCGCGGCCCGCACCGCGACCGACCGGGTGCTGACGCCGAAGGTGCGCGGCGGCCGGACCTTCTGGCTGCGGCAACGCGCCGACCGGGATCACCCGGCCCTCTTCGTCGCCGACGGCGAGGCGGGCGAGCGGACGCTGCTCGACCCGTGCGTCCTGGATCCGACCGGACGGACCGTGCTGGACGCCTGGGAGCCGTCCGTCGAGGGCGACCTGCTCGCGTACCAGATCTCTCGGGACGGCACCGAGGACTCGCTCCTGTGGGTGCTCGACGTCGCCACCGGGTCGGTCGTCGACGGTCCGATCGATCGGGTGCGGAGGTCCTCGATCGGCTGGCTGCCCGGCGGCGCGATGTTCTACTACGTGCGGCACCTCGGGACGCGTTCGGGCGAGGAGCGTTACCACCGCCGGGTCTGCCTGCACCGCGTCGGCGCCGCACCGGACGCGGACGTCGTGGTGTTCGGCGACGGGTGGGACAAGACCCGGTTCTACAGCGTGGCCGTCACGGCGGACGGCCGCTGGCTCACCGTCACCGCGACGACCGGTACCGGGCGGGCCACCGACGTCCACCTGGCCGACCTTTCCGCCGGTCCGCCGGAGCGCCCGGGGCTGCGGCCGGTCCAGGAGGGCACGCGTGCCCGGACCCGGCTGCACATCGCGTCCGGCACCGGCCCGTACGACACGGTCTGGCTGCGCACCGACCACGGTGCCGCGCACGGTCGCGTCGTCGCGTGCCGTCCGGCGGACCTCGACCGTGGCCCCGACGGCTGGCGCGAGGTGATCGCCGAACGCCCCGACGCCGTGCTCACCGACCTCGCTCTGCTGACCGGCCCGGAACTCGCCCACCCCATCGGGCTGGTCACCTGGGTGCGCCACGCGGCGGCGGAGGTGACGGTGCACGACCTGACCGACGGCCGCCGGATGGACACCATCGCGCTGCCCGGTACGGGCTCGGTCGGCCTCTTCTCGGTACGGCCGGGCGGGGGCCATGAGGCGTGGTTCACCTACACCGACTTCGCCACGCCACCGTACGTCCTCCGCTATGACGGGCGCACCGGCCGGGTCACGCCCTGGGCACCGGGCGGGTCGGCCCCGGGGCCGGGAGTGGAGGGTGTCGCGTCTCGGCAGGTCGCCTTCCAGTCCCGCGACGGGACGACCGTACGGATGTTCGTGATCTCCGCGGCCGGTCGCCCGGACACGCCGCGGCCGACCCTGCTCACCGGGTACGGGGGCTTCGCCGCGTCGATGTCACCCCGGTACACCCCTCGGGTCCTCGCCTGGGTCAGGGCCGGCGGAGTGTTCGCCTGGGCGTGCCTGCGCGGCGGCGGCGAGGAGGGCGAACCGTGGCACCGCGCCGGCAGCCGGGAGTACAAGCAGAACACGTTCGACGACTTCGCCGCGGCCGCCGACCACCTGGTCGCGACCGGCTGGACCCGGCCCGGTCGGCTCGCGGTCATGGGCGGCTCCAACGGCGGGCTGCTGGTGGGCGCGGCGCTCACCCAGCGTCCGGACAAGTACGCCGCCGTCGTGTGCATGTCACCGCTGCTGGACATGGTCCGCTACGAGCTGTCCGGGCTGGGGCCGAGCTGGGTGCCCGAGTACGGCAGCGCGAGCGATCCGGCGCAGCTGCGCACGCTGCTCGGCTACTCCCCTTATCACCGCGTCATCTCGGGCACGGCGTACCCGCCGGTGCTGTTCACCGTCGCCGACGGGGACACCAGGACCGATCCACTGCACGCGCGCAAGATGTGCGCCGCGCTGCAGCACGCCTCGTCCGGCGGGCCGGTGCTGCTCCGGCTCGAACGCGGGGTGGGCCACGGGGACCGCGCCACGTCCCGTACGGTCGCGCTGCACGGGGAGACCCTGGCCTTCCTCGCCGCCCACGTCGGCCTTGACGCGCCCGCCCACGCCGCCTTCGACGCGCCCGGCGACGCCGGCTTCGACGCGCCCGGCGACGTCGGCCTTGCCGCGCCCGGCCACCCGGGCCACGAAGCGCCCGGCCGCGGGAACTCCGCCGCACTCGGCCAGGAGGGCCGCGAGGCGCTCGACCACCCGGCCGCGTCATGAGGATCCTGCTCTGCCCGCTCAGCGACGGAGGCTATCTCTACCCGACGATCGCGGCCGGCCTGGAGCTGCGCCACCGAGGACACATCGTCAGCGTGCTGGGCCGGGCCGCGGCGGCCCCGATCGCGGCCGAGGCCGGGCTGCCGTTCGCGGCGGCGGAGGACTTCGGCGGGCGACGTGGATTCTCCGCGACGTGGTGGGGCCCCACCGGCCTCGCGCAGTACCGGGCGACGCTGCGCGCCGCCACGCAGGCGGGCGCCGACCTGCTGGTCACCTCGGTGCTGTGCAACGGTGCTCTGCTCGCGGCCGAGGTGCTGGACATCCCGGTGGCGGTGGTCGGGCTCTCGGTCCACCTGTGGACGTACCGCGCCGGCGGCGAGGGCGAACCGCCCCTGGGCCGGACCCGGGAGAACCGGACCGGCGAGTCGATGCGACTCTACGCCGCCGTACGCGAGCAGGCCGGCCTGGCCGCGCGCGGGCCCAGGAAGGACCCGCTGCTCGGCGACGCGCTCCTGCTCCGCGGCGATCCCGCGCTGGAGTACCCGGGCGCGGTGCTGCCCGAGCGGGTGCACCACGTCGGGCCGCTGGCCTGGGAGCCGGCGGCGGACGCGGCCGACCTTGCCGCGATCGAGGCCCACCTGCACAGGTCCGGCAAGCCCGTCGTATACGCGCACCTGGGCCGTTTCTTCGGCGGCGCCGACAAGTGGCCGGCCCTGAACGCCGCCTTCACCGGCGGTCCGTTCCAGGCCGTGGTCGAGCAGGGCCGGTCGACGGATCCGCGCCCCGACCCCGGCGCCGACATCCTGCTCGTACGGAAGCGGTGGATGGGGCCGCTCATCGACCGGGCCGGGCTGGTGCTGACCAGCGGCACGTCGGCACCGGTGCTGGCGGCGCTGCTGCGCGGGCGGCCGCTCGGCGTCTCGCCCAACGGCTCCGAGCAGCCGCTGCTGGCGGGCGCGTGCGTCCGGGCCGGCGTGGCCGTACGGGTCCCGGGCGTGCCGACGCCGGAGCCGTCGGCGCTGCTGGCGTCGGCCTGGCGGGACCCGGTGCTGCGGAGACGTGCCGGCGAGCTCGGCCGCAGGCTGGCCGCGGCGAACGGCGCGGCCCGCGCGGCCGACGTCATCGAACAGGTGGCTCACGGAGGCGAGAGGCGAGAGCATGGACACTCGATCGGTCGAGTCGGCGGAACCGGCCGCACTGTCGGCGAGCGCGTTGCGCTGGATACGGCTCAACGCGGGATATCTCGACTCCGCCTCGGCGCGCACGGAAATACGGGCCACCCCACGAGCGAAGGCCTTCCTGCAACTGGCGCAGCTGCGTCACCACTGGGCGAAGGCCCGGCCGGGGGACTCGGGCCTGGATGAGGTGACCGCCCTCGTCGAACGCGTCTGGCGGAGCCCCGAATTCGTCCGGCTCCTCGCCCTCGATCCGCGCTACGCGCGGCAGTTCCAGGTGATGTACGCCGGGCTGGCGCCCGCCCCGGAGGGCCCGCACCGGGCCGTGCTCGCCCGGCTGGCGGCCGACGGCTACCTCGCACCGAACCGTAAGTCGCCGTACCTGCGCCTGGAGACGCGGTACTACGCCGATCTCGCCGGAGCGCCCCATCTGATCGAGTCGTACCGGGAGCTGTACGAGGCCAGCCTGCTGGCCCGGCGAGCGCTGCCGGTGGCCGACCTGGACGTGTGCAACGTCACGCACACCGTCTTCTACCTCAGCGACTTCGGCTTCCGCGACTCCGGCCTGACCTCCGAGGAACGGGAGCGGGCGCTGCGCGTCGTGGAGGAGCTGACGGAGCACAGCGTGCGGCGCGGAGAGTGGGATCTCGTCGGCAAGCTCCTGCTCGCGCAGTTCTGCCTCGGCGCCGACCCGGCGCGCACGCCGTCGGGAGCGGCCGGCCTACGACTGCTCGCGCGGGCGCAGCGGCCCGACGGCGCGATGCCCGGCCGATCGTCCACCGACCGGGTGGACGAGTCCGCGACGCCGGTCATGCTGTTCCGCAAGGCCTACCAGGCGACGCTCGTGACGGCGCTGGCGTCACTGATCATCTCGGCGTCACCCGCCTGACGGCTCTTCAGCAGGGCGACGAACGGCTCGGCGAGCCGCCGGAGCGCGGCGAGATCGGCGATGCCCCGATCCCAGGCGTGAACCGTCAGGCCGCCAGGGTCACAGCCCCACTCCCTGGCGATCACCCGGTCGGCGACCTCCGCGCGGAACCGCCGGCGCGGCCCTCCGTCGGGCACGGGACCGAGCAACCGTTCACGGCATCGCCGCGCGGCGGCGACGACCTCGCGGCCCCAGACCATCGCCGCCGGGGTCCGTAGCTCCGGTGGCAGGTCCCACTTGGTCCACGCCCTGCCATGCGTCACACCGAACGCGCGCACCAGCAGGGTGGCGAGCGCCTCGTCCGCGGATCCCGCGAGGTCCCGCTCGGTCAGCCAGCCGTCCCGCCGCGGCGGTTCGAGTCCGCGCGCCCGCGCGACGGCGACGGCGTGCTCGGCCAGCGCCGGGTGGTCCGGGTCGAGGCCGGCGACCCTGGCCAGGACCTGACGGCGGTGCAGATCCGGGAACGCGGGATGGACCAGGCGGAGTGCGGTGGCAGCGTCGACGTCGGCCACCCACGCGCCGTCGGCCTCGGCGCCGTGGTAGCGGTGCTCCCACATCTCGAAGTCCCACGTGTGCACGTTGCGGACCGCCCGGTCGCCGAGGCCGGCCGGGCGCAACTCCGGGTCGCCGGCCGCGGCGGCCGCCAGCAGCAGCCGGGCGTCGGCCGCCTTGGCGTCCGGGGCGTGCGCCGACCGCCAGGACCGGAACGCCTCGATCACGTGAGCCGGCAGGTGACCGCGGGCGACCGTCTCCAGCGCGCGGAAGCCACGGGACCGGAACGGCATGGCGACGGCCAGGTCGACCATCAGCCGCGCGTCGTCCTGGCCGATGGCGCCGGCCGCCGCCGCGTCGCGGAGCGCGATCCGGATGCCGACCAGGGGGTCGCTGTAGGCGCGGTGGCCGTCCTCGGCCGTGCCGTGCACGATCGCCACCTCGTCGTCCCCGTCGATCTCACCGTCCCGGTAGAGCCGGAAGATCTCCCCGAAGCCGCGCATGCCGTACGGCCACAGTTCCGCCGCGCGCAGCGCCCCCATGCTGGAGCCGCCGGCCACGGTGACCCCGCGCTGCAGCAGGTACATGATCTCCCGGTGCCGGACCGACGCGGTCTGGAGGAAGAGCCCGTCGATGATCAGGACGGCGTCTTCGGCGCCGACGTCCAGGCGCAGCAGGTCGCCGTGGCGTACCGGCGGCCGGATCTCCGCGTCCGGCAGCAGCGCGGCGACCTCCGCGCGCGGCAGCGACGGCCCGACGAACACCACGTACCGTCTCACGCCCGTACCTCCGGTCGAACGTGCGTCCGGCTCGTCGCCGTACCGCCGGTCGTCGCCCGGCTCATCGCGGTATCTCCGGTCCGGCGTGCGTGACGCTCATGCCGGGGGCGATGACCTTGACGGCGGGGATGCCGATGTCCTCGTGGTCCAGCCGGACCACGAACGGCTCGCAGCCGGTCACCGCGGCCACCCGGGACGCGCAGTGCCGGATCACCGAGCCGAGGTCGCCGTCGTCGGCCCAGGCGACCTCGCCGGGGATGGGGACGGGATCGACGGGCTCGGGCGGCGCGGACATCTCGTAGTACACCTCGCCGTCGATGTCGTCGCGCGCCCCGGAGATCACGGCCAGCCGGGTCAGCACGGCCTCCGCCATCGCCCGGCCCAGTGCGATCGACGGATCCACGTGACACGCGTACCCGGCGCACCGGATGGGGACGTCCTCGGACCAGACGGTCGCGGCGTAGCACGGCAGCCCGGCCGGCCCGGTGATGTCGCGGACCAGGACGGAGCAGGCCGCCGCCCGCAGCGCGTCCAGGATCCGTCGCGTCACCGGGTCGGAACAGCTGTCCGGATCCACGTGGCGGCGCCGCGCGAGCGGCGCGTCACGGAGGGCGGCCACGGTCGCCCGTTCGACGAGTTCGTGCAGGGCGTGGAGTACGGCCTCGGCCTCCGTGTTCCCGGTCGCGAGGCCCGCGCTGGTCGGCCAGAAGAACACCGTGGCCCAGTCGTGCGCCCTGGTGCAGTCCAGCCGGATGCAGTCGACGGGGGCGAGAATCTCGCGGCCGGTCAGCAGGCCGCGCCCGCTCACCCAGTCCAGCACCACGGAGGAGGTCAGCGGGGACCGCGGAGCCAGATTCAGCGCCCGGAC
Organism: Actinoallomurus sp. NPDC052308; assembly: GCF_040679195.1. Classification (NCBI taxonomy): domain Bacteria; kingdom Bacillati; phylum Actinomycetota; class Actinomycetes; order Streptosporangiales; family Thermomonosporaceae; genus Actinoallomurus; species Actinoallomurus sp. NPDC052308. The sequence goes on from NZ_JBFAUM010000005.1 coordinate 281,804, forward strand.
GTCGTAGCCGAGGTCGAGCGCCGCGGCGGGGGCCCGGGCGGCCGTCGGCAGGGTGAGGTTCTCCGCGTGCCAGGTCTCGATGCTCTCCATGACCGCGCTGACCCGGGACTGCGCGGCCGTGTCGCCGGTGCCGATGCTGACCGCGTAGGTGAGGCCGGCGGGCCGGTACGCCACGTGGACCGGCAGCCCGATGTCGTCCAGCCGGGTGATGTCGGCGACTCGGGTGATGCCGAAGCGTGACAGCCCCCGGTGTACCCGCTCCCAGGTCTCCTCCGGGTCGGCGGTCCGATAGGTGCCGGTCCGGTAGGCGATGGTGTCCGGCATCATCACTCCTCGATAGCCGGAGACCATGGTCACCTGCCGGCCGGAACGGCTCCATGCGACCTTCGGGCCAGCGCGTCGCCGCGGACGCCCGCACGCTGCGGTCATACCGGTTTCGAACCGGTGACCAATCGTCCTCATACCGCGAATCCCTAGCTTCGGATTGCCGGGCGTGACGAACGCCGTGTCCGGCCGGGGAGGGTGCAGTGGACCTGGACGAGGCCGACCGGGAGAGCGGTGCGCGACTCCTCAAGGGAGAGCGGAACTGGTGGTTTCTCGGCCCCGGCGGAGTGGCACGCCTCCGCCCCGGACACCTGGCTCCCGACGGCACGCTGCGGCCGGGCACGGAACGGCAGCTGGACGAGCGCGGGCTGCTCTCCACCGCGCCGAGGAAGGGCTACTCGCTGACCGTCCTGACGAGCACCGACTGCAATCTGGGCTGTGGCTACTGCTTCCAGAACGTCGGCCAGGACACGGCGGGCGGCACCCGCCCGCCGCGGATCACCCACGCGCGGCTGACGTCGGAGACCATCACGTCGATCCTGGAGTTCGCCGGCCGGCGGATGGCGGCGGCCGAGCTGGAGAGGCTCACGATCCTGCTGTTCGGCGGGGAGCCCCTGCTCAACGCGCGCGGCTGCCTCGAACTGCTGGCCCGTGCCGCGGACTACGGTCTGGCGCGCGCCTGGATGATCTCCAACGCGACCCTGCTGACCCCGCGGCTGGCCCGGGAGCTGTCCGGCCTCGGGCTCGACACGATCCAGGTCACCTTCGACGGTGACCGCGCGGACCACGACCGGATCCGCGTACGGCGGTCGCACGGCGGGACCTTCGACACCATCGTTCGCAACATCGCCCGCGCGTCCGAGGCGTCGACGATCCGCTGGCTCCTGCGGGTCAACGTCTCCCACCACAACCACCGGGGGATCGACGCGCTGATCGGACGTCTCTCGGCGGCGCTCGACCCCGCCCGGTGCACGATCTACTTCGCCCGGGTCGGGGACGTCGGCGTCGGATACGGGAACGACCTGCTGCACACGGGCGAGCTGGCGGCGTCCTTCACCCGGTGGCACCGCCGGGCCCTCGAGCTGGGCTTCACCGTGGCCCGCCCGCAGGCGCGCCGGCAGTGCAACACCTGCGGTCACGCGGGCCGGTACGGCGCCGTGGTGAGCGCGGACGGGACGCTGTCGAGCTGCTGGGAGACCGCGGGCAAACCCGACTGGAAGGTCGGCACGGTCACCGAGGGGTACCTGCCCGCCGCCGTGACCGGGGAACGTTGGATCGCGTGCGAGGACCTGTACCGGTACGGCGAGGACGGTCGGACGCTCGCGGACTTCCATGACGCCGTGGACGCGGCCCTGCTCGATTCCCTGGACGAGATGGGGCGCCTGTGACCATGCCGTCGACTCTTGACCGACTGGCCGAGGGAACGCTCGACTGGCTGGGGCACAACCTGGAGTTCTTCGACCCGTGGTCCGCGAGCGCCCGGTCGGCGACGCACGGACCGGTGAAGGCCGTGCTCGAACTCGCGCTGCTCTGTCACTGCCAGAGCCGGTTCGACGCACGGGACGACCGGCTGAGCGAAGGCGCCGCGCTCATCCGGGCCCTCTGGCAGAGCCGCGAGTTCCAGCGGCTCATCGACTCCCAGCCCGAGTACGCCCCCCGGTACGGACTGATCTACGCCGCGCTGGCGCCCACCGGGATCGACGACCGGCTGTGCCGGGCCACGATCGCGCGGCTGGTCGCCGACGGCCACCTCTCCGCGCGCGGTCAGTCGCCGTACCAGCGGCTGGAGACCCGCTTCTACGCGGACAAGGCCGGCGCCGAGCACGACGTCGAACCGTACGAGGAACTCGTCGCGCTGAGTCCCCTGGTGACTTTGGTGGGCACGGCGGCCTCGGACGGCGCACCGCTGTCCACCGAGGATGCGTACGCCCTCACGCACTCGAGCTTCTTCCTCAGCGACTTCGGCCGCCAGAAGCCGGGGCCGGCCTACGCGCTGGAGCGGACCGACGACCTCGCCCGCCGGATGCTGGACCACTGCGTCGAGCACGACCGGTGGGACCTGGTCGGCGAACTCGTCATGACGCGGTTCTGCCTGGGCCACGACCCGCTGGACACGCCGTCGGGAGTCGCCGCCGTCGAGTGCCTTGTACGGGCTCAGGCCTCCGACGGCGCGATCCCCGCCCGATCGGCGGCGCTCCTCCCGACGGCCCCCGTCTCGGCGGCCGAGGCCTTCCGGAAGGCGTACCACACGACGATCGTCACGGCCCTCATGTCGTTGATGCTCACCTCGGCGCGCCCCTGATGGCCCGTCGGCTGACGCTGATCAACCCCGCCTACACCCGGCTGTGGGTCGGGCAGGTCGTCTCGTCGGTGGGGGACGCCGTCTTCAGCACCACTCTGGTGTTGTGGGTGGCGGCCGTCCTGGCCAAGGGGCGACCGTGGGGCCCGGAGGCGGTCAGCGGCGTCATGGTCGCGACCGGCGGCGCGGTGCTGCTCGTCGGCCCGCTCGCGGGGGTGTTCGTCGACCGGTGGAGCAGGCGCGGCGTCATGCTCCGTACGGAGGTGATCCGCGGCGCGCTGGTGGCCCTGCTGACCGTCATCTCGTTCCTGCCCGCCCACGTTCTCCCGGTCGGGGTGTGGCTCGGCCTCATCTACGTGACCGTGTTCACGCTGAACGCCGCCGGCCAGTTCTTCATCCCGGCGCGGTTCGCGGTCATCGGGGACCACGTGACCGGAGAAGCCGACCGGGCCCGGGCGGCCGGCATCGCCCAGGCGACCGCGCAGACGGCCTGGATCATCGGGCCGCCGCTCGCCGCGCCACTGCTGTTCAGCGTCGGACTGCAGTGGGCGCTGCTGTTGAACGCGCTGTCGTACGCCGTGTCGTACGTCGCCATCCGGTCGGTCGCGCCGGGGCCGGACGACGTGCCGCGCAGGACCGCGGAGTCCGGGCGAATGGGGCTGCGTCAGGAGTTCGTGGCCGGGTTGCGCTTCTTCGCCGGCAACCGGTTCCTGATGGCGCTGCTGGCGCTCGCCGTGATCGGCCAGGTCGGTACCGGCTCCTTGAACACCCTGAACGTCTTCTTCGTGACGGGGAACCTGCACTCGTCCGCGCACCTGTACGGCTATCTCGGCATGGCGATGGGCCTCGGCGGCGTCGCCGGCGCGCTGTGCTCCGGCCGGGTGGTGGGGTGGATCGGGGCGCGCCGGACCACCTGGATCGGCCTGCTGGTCAGCGGCCTGATGCTGGTCGTCTACTCGCGCCAGGGCGGCTTCGTCGGCGGCGTCGCCTCGATCTTCGCCTTCGCGGTCCCGCTCACCATGCTGAACGCCGCGATGTCGCCGATGCTGCTCGACGCGGCGACCCGGGAGTACACGGGCCGGGTGATGGCCGTGTTCTATCCCGCCACGCGGCTGGCGTCGATGCTGGGCGCGCTCGCGGCCGGCTGGCTCGCCGGCTCCGGCCTGCGAAACTTCGCGGGCTCGGCGGCCGGCCTGCGGTTCGGCCCCATCGACACGATCTTCGCGCTGGCCGGCGTACTCGTCATGCTCGCCGGTGTCTACGCAAGCATCGCCCTCCCCACTTCGGAGCCGGAACCGGTCTCCGAGCCGGAACCGGCCTCCGAGCCCGAGGCGACATCGGCACCCGAGGCGACACCGGCGCCCGACGCGGTGCCCGGACCCGACGCGGCGCGCGCCGCCCGGACGCCGGGTGGCACTCGGTGAGCTGCCCCGCCTGCGGACGGCACACCGGCGAGTCGGATCGGTTCTGCGCGGGCTGCGGCGCCCCGCTGGCGGCCGGGACGGCGCAGCAGGAGACGCGGAAGAAGGTGTCCATGCTGTTCCTGGACATCGTCGGTTCCACCGCGCTCGCGGAACGGCTGGACCCCGAGCCGTTGCGGCAGATCATGGACCGCTACTTCGAGGCCTGCGGAGCGTGCATCGCCGAGCACGGCGGGGCGGTGGAGAAGTTCATCGGCGACGCGATCCTCGCCGCCTTCGGCGCCACCGTCGCCCACGAGGACGACGCGGTCCGCGCGGCACGCGCCGCCGCCGGGGCACTCGCGGCGCTGGAGGACGTCAGTGCCGAGCTGAGCGCTCACTACCAGGTGAGGCTGGAGGCGCGGGCCGGGATCTGCACCGGGGACGTCGTGGTGATCACGATGCCCGGCGAGGACTTCCGCGTCATCGGCGACTCGGTCAACACCGCGAGCCGGCTGCAGACCGCCGCCCAGCCGGGGGAGATCCTGCTCTGCGCCGATACCGCCGCCATGGTCCGCGGCAGGGTCGGTATCGATCCCGTCCCGCCGCTGCGGCTGAAGGGCAAGGCCCGCCCGGTTCCGGCCTGGCGGGTCACCGACGCGGTCCCACGCGAGGACCGGCCCGCGCCGGCGACGCCGTTCATCGGCCGCGACGACGAACTGGACGAACTGCGGCACGTCTTCCGGCGTGCCAGGCAGAGACGGCAGGTCTGCCTGGCCACGGTGCTCGGCGTACCCGGGCTCGGCAAGTCGCGGCTGGTCCAGGAGTTCCTCGCCACGCTGGCGGACGACGAGGTGACCGTGCTGTTCGGGCGCTGCTCGGCGTACGGCCGGGGCATCACGTACAAGCCGCTGGCGGAGATGCTCGGCTCGTACCCCGGAGGGTGGCGGGCGATCACCCGGCTCCTCGACGGGGCCGCCGATCCGGCGGCCCGGAGGGCACACCGCTTGGCCGCGCGGACCCTGACCACGGTCGTCGGTGAGGACGCGGACCCCGGCCAGGACGAGGAGACCGATCGCGGCGAGAACGTGGTCCGGGACGGAGCCGACGGCCGGGACGAGGAGGTCGGCCGGGGCGGGGACACCGGCCAGGTCGGGGTCGAGGACATCGCCTGGGCGGTACGGCACCTGCTCGACGTCCTCAGCCGGGAACGTCCCGTGATCCTGGTCTGGGAGGATCTGCACTGGGCGGAGGCGACCCTCCTGGACCTCATCGACGAGATCACGACCTGGCTGGACGACGTCCCCGTCCTGCTGCTGTGCGTCGCCCGTACCGAGCTGCTGGACGTCCGCCCGGCCTGGGGCGGCGGGAAGCCGTGCGCGATGACGCTGGAGCTCGGCGAGCTGACCTACGAGCAGAGCGCGGAGCTGGTCGGCCGCCTGGTCCTGCAGAGCGACGTGTACCCGCAGGAGTACCAGGACGTGTACGGCCGCGTCGCCGCGCAGTGCGACGGGAATCCGCTGTTCGCCGAGCTGCTGGTGGACGTCCTGGCCGAGACCGCCCCCGGCGCCCAGACGCCGCCCACGATCCAGGCGATGCTGGGCGCGCGGCTGGACCGGCTGCCCGCCACCGAACGCAGGCTGCTGGAGATCGCCGCGGTCATCGGGCGGGAGTTCACCCGGGACCTGCTCCAGGTGATGGCCGACGCGGACGGGATCGGCGCCGCCGTGACCGACGAGCTGCTGGCGCGGCTGGTCCGGCGGCGGGTCTTCCAGCGCGGCCCGGCCGGCACGTTCCGGTTCGCCCAGGCGCTGTTGCGCGACACCGCGTACGACTTCACGCCCAAGACGCGGCGCGCGCACTGGCACGACCTCCTGGCCGAATGGCTGTCCGGACGGCATTCGCAGGACGCGATGGCCCTGGCGTACCACGTCGAGGCCGCCTGCCGGTTGCGCCGGGAGCTGCGGCCGGGCAGCCCGAGCCTGCCGCCGCTGGCGGAGACGGCGGCGAACACCCTGATCGCGGAGGGCATGAACGCGCTGAACCGCAAGGACCTGCCGGCGGCGGTCCAACTGCTGGAGCGCGGCCGCGACCTGCTCCCGGCCGGCGACGCGAGGCACACCCCGCTCGCGCTGCACATCTGCGACGCCGGACTGTGGCTGTGGGACGAGGCGCGGTGCCTGAGCGCGCTGGCCGCCGCCGAGGCCGCGCTGCCGGACGATCGGCGCAACTCGGCCACGTGCGCGATCCAGCGCGGCATCGTCATGCTCCGCCTCGGCCGGGCGCCGGCGGAGACGGTCACCGCGGACGCGGCCCTGATCGCCGCGGCCCTGGAGCACGACCCCGAGGACCACCTCAGCTGGTGCCGGCTGCGGCAGCTCCTCTCCTACCTGGACCTGCTGACCGAACGGGCCGCGTCGGCGGAGGCGTCGCTGCGGCTCGGTCTGACACAGGCGCGCGCCATGGGGGACCGGTACGAGGAGGACCGGCTGCTCTGCGCCATCTGCGAACTGGCGCAGTGGACGCGGACCCCGGCCGTTCCGGGACTGGACCTGTGCGCCATGCTGACCGACCGGTTCGCCGCCAACCGCGCCCTGCTCGTCCCGGTCCTGGTGACCCGGGCGCACCTGGAGGCGCTCACCGGCGACATCGACGGCGCGCGGCGTACGCTCGCGGACGCGTTGGCGTACTCCCGCGACCTGCACGTCGACCTCGCCGCCGCGGCGGTCATGGACGCGCACGGCTTCGTCGAGTCGCTGGCCGGCGCGCACGACGCGGCCGAGGCGCGGTACCGCCAGAGCCTGAGCGTGCTGCGCGCGACCCGGAACACCGTCGACGCCCAGACCACCGAGGTCGCGATCGCCCGGGAGCTCTTCCACCAGAACCAGTTCACCGCCGCGGCGTCCGCGCTGGACCGGGTCGAGCGGGAGGGCGGGCTGACGAGCCTGCGCGCGCGGATCGGCTCGGCCGCGCTGCGCGGCCGGATCGCGTCCGCGCAGGGGCGGCACGGTGAGGCGGTGACGGCGGCGACGGCCGCCCGGGACCTCAGCATCGACGCCGACGACCTCTGCCTCGCCGGGGAGACGCTCCTCGACCTCGCGATCGTGCTCAGAGCGGCCGGCCAGACGGACCAGGCGATGCTCGAGGGCACCGCGGCCCTGCGCAGGTTCGAGGCGAAGGGCGTCACGCTGCCGGCCGACCGGGTGCGCGCGTGGCTGCGGACCGGCGAACCGGGGGATGCCCCGCACGGCACCGTGGTCATGAGGCCGACGGAGGAGGCCCCATGATCGACCTTCCGCCGTGGCGGAAGCCGCCGCGGGACCACTTCCCGGGCGTGCCGGCCTGGAGCATGCCGGCGTCCGCCGTACCCGAGGAACGCTTCGAGGTCAGTCCGATCGGGTCCGTGACCCGGGAGTGGGCCTGGGGGGACGCCGACGGCTCCGGGGTCCGGGTGTGCGTGCTCGACAGCGGCGTGGACGCGTCGCATCCCCTCGTCGGCGGGCTGGACCGTGCCATGGACGTGGTCCCCGGAGAGGACGGGCCGGTCGTCGTGCCGACCGAACCCCGCGACGAGGCGGGTCACGGCACGGCGTGCGCGAGCGTGATCCGGTCCATCGCCCCCGCCGTGTCGCTCACCTCCGTACGTGTCCTGGCGGGCGGCAGGCACGGCACGGGCGCCGCCCTCCTGGCGGGGCTGGGCTGGGCGATCGACGAGGGCTACGACATCATCAACATGAGCCTGTCGACGACGAAGCCGCAGTTCTGCGACGCGCTGCGCGAGCTGTCGGACCGCGCGTACTTCCGGCGTTGCGTCATCGTCGCGTCCGCCCACAACATGCCGGTACGCAGCTATCCGTGGCCGTTCGCGGCGGTCATCTCGGTGGCCAGCCACGACGGGCCGGACCCGATGACCTACTACTACAACCCGTCGCCGCCGGTCGAGTTCTACGCGCGCGGAGTGCGGGTTCGCGTGGCCTGGAGCGGCGGCCGGGAGATCCTCAGCACCGGCAACAGCTTCGCGACCCCGCACATCGCGGGCATCAGCGCGCTCATTCTCAGCAAGCACCGTTCGCTCACCCCGTTCCAGCTCAAGTCCGTCCTCTACTCGGCCGCCGAGAACGTCGCCGAACCCACTGGAGGCGCGCATGTCGACTGACCTGCCGGAGAGCGCCGACCTGACGCAGCAGAGGCTGCTCCAGTCCTTCGTGGAGGTGGCCCGCAGCATCTTCGGCGCCGCCGCCACGTCCGTGCTGCTGGTGGACCAGGCGACCGGAGAGCTGGTCTTCGAGGCGGTCGCGGGGGAGGGCGACGAGCACCTGCCGGGGACCCGCTTCCCGGCCGGCACGGGAATCGCCGGCTGGGCCGTGATGGGCGGCCAGCCGCTCGTCGTCGACGACGTGTCGGAGAACCCGATGTTCGCCCGGGCAGCCGCCGAGTCCACCGGTTACGTGCCGCGCAGCATCATGGCCGCGCCGCTGATCGCGGATGGCGAGTGCATCGGCGTGCTCGAGGTGCTGGACCGCGACAGCCGCCCGCGCTGCGACCTCGGCGACATGAACTCGCTCGGCCTCCTGGCGACCGAGATGGCCAGTGTCCTGGAACTGCTCGTCCAGGTACGGGACACGGCTCCGCCCGTGGGGAGCCCGGAGTTCGACCTGCCGCTGCTGCGCCGCGTGGCCGAACGGCTCCCCACGGCGCCCGAGCACGTGACCGCCACGGTGACCAAGCTCCTGGTCATGGCCGACGAACTGCTGGCCGACGGCGATGCCTGACGGCGTCGCGGCCTTCTTCGACCAGCTCTCCGAACCCGCCCGCGTCCTCGACGTCCGGCCACGGCCCGTACCGTGCGTCCTGCTCCTCAGCCGCTCCTGCGACGCCGCCCTGGACTCGGTGCAGGACCTGCTCGCCGGCGCGGGGGTCCGCGTGCTCCGGCTGAACTCTGACGAACTGACCGCCGCCGGCCTGGTGGTCGACACGGACGGCCGCGCCGCCTGCGTGCGGGGCCGCTGGATCGTTCCGACCGTGACCTGGACCAGGCACTTCGCGGTACGCGCGATCGATGACGGCGGCGACCCGGCGCACCGGATGTTCCTCCAGGACTCCTGGCAGGCCGCGGCCGGCGAGCTGGCGGCGATCTCCCCGACCGGCATCGGGCCGTACGGGCCGGGGCCGCTGTCCCAGTTGCGCCTCGCCCGCCGCCACGAGGTCGCGGTGCCGCGGACGATGCTGACCACCGACCCGTCCCGCGCGCGGGACGCGTTCACGTGCCCGCGGCTGGTCGTGAAGGCCGTCCACCGGCACTTCGTCGAGGCGGCGCCGGGGCGGCTGAGCGGGATCTTCCCCACGATCGTCGAGCGGGCCGCCCTGCCCGGCCGCCCCTGCCCCGGCCCGCCCGTCCTCGTGCAGGAGTACGTCGAGCACGAGGCCGAGTGGCGGGTCTACTACGTGGCCGGGCAGGTGCACGGATTCGAGGTCGGCAAGGAGTCGCCCGCCGATCCGTGGACCGCGGCGGACCGGGTCGAGGTCCGGTCCGCCGAACCGCCCGCGGCGGTGCTGTCCGCGACCACGCGTCTCGCCGCCGCGATGTCACTCCGCTACGGCGCGTTCGACTTCCTCCTCCGCGACGGCGTCCCGGTCTTCCTGGAGGCCAACCCGGACGGCGACTGGCGCTGGGCGGAGGAGAGGGCCGGCGTCACCGCGGTCACGACCGCGGTGACCCGCATGCTCACCGACCTGCACCGCGAAGCACTGGCCGGCTCCTTCGACCTCCTCGGCTTCCTCGCCCGCCCGACTCGCACCCGATGACGCGCGTACCGGGTGCGGGTCGGCCCGGTGCCTCAGCAGTCGACCAGTTCGGGGCTCTGGTTGAGGATCTGGGCGCGGGCGCCGATGAACTCCCGGTACGCGCGGCCGGCGCCGGGGCGGAAGACGGCGACGCGGTGGCAGTTCTGGAAGGCCAGCCGTACGCCGAAGTGGTCCTCGAGGGCGGCGCGCATGGCGTCGCTGGCCATCATCCGCAGGAGCTGGCCACGCGCGGCCTCGTCCGGCGGCGGGGTCTGGTTGTCGGCGAACTCGCCGTCGCCGTCCCGCAGCCGGTCGACGAGACCGCTGACGACCTCCCAGCCGTAGGGCAGCGAGGTGCGGGCGCAGCGTCGAGGTCGAAGGACGCGCGATCGAGCGCTGGGCCGCACGCGTCGCCGCCGAAGCGGGCTTCACCGACGTGGACCACACCGTGGAGATCTTCGGTCGGTGCCCCGACTGCGCAGCCGAAGACAGCTGACGTGCGGGCCACCGTTGATCTCGACGTTGGTGCCCGAGACGTTCTGGCGGCGCGCGTTGCCGCGTCGCGGTGCCCTCGCGGTACCGGTCGCCGGCGCCGCCGGTGCCCTGCTGCCCGGATGCGAATGCGCGTCGGTTCCGGTCGCGGGCGGGCTGATGGCCCGTGGCATGACGCCCGCCGCCGCGCTGGCCTTCCTGCTGTCCTCGCCGGCGATCAACCCGGTGGTCCTGGTGGCCACGGCCGTGGCCTTCCGCGGTCATCCGGAGATGGTCGTGGCCCGGTTCGTGGCATCGCTGCTGGTCGCGGTGGCGGCCGGGTGGCTGTGGCTGCGGTTCGGCCGTACGGAATGGCTGCGGATCCCGCGCCGCCCGCGCCTCGCGCAGGACACCCGCCGGGCCGCGTTCGCCGCGGCGATGCGGCACGACCTGCTGCACACCGGCGGCCTGCTCGTGATCGGCGCCGCGATCGCCGCCGCCCTGAACGTCACGGTGCCACCGTCCTGGACCGCGGCCGTCGCGGCCGCCCCGTGGCTGTCGGTCGCCGTCCTCGCGATGCTGGCCGTGGTGATGTCGATCTGCTCGGAGGCCGACGCGTTCGTCGCCACGAGCCTGACCCAGTTCTCGGCGACGGCGAAGTTGGCCTTTCTCGTGGTCGGCCCGATGGTGGACCTCAAGCTCATCGCGTTGCAGGCCGGCACTTTCGGGCACCGTTTCGCGGCACGCTTCATCCCCATGACCTTCGCCCTGGCCGTTGCCGCGAGCGTCGTCGTCGGCCGGGTGCTGCTGTGAGAACGGCCGCCCAGAACGTCGCTCTCCTCGCGGCCGGTGGGGCGCTCCTGTGGATCACGCTGGCCGGGCACGAGTACCTGCACTACGTCCGTCCCGGCTTCCGGATCCCGCTGATCACCACCGGCGCCGTGCTGTGCGGGCTCGGGGCGCGCGGCATCGCCGCCACGTGGCGCCACGCCGACCGCGGAGCCGCCGACCGCGGAACCGATGATCACGGTCACGGGCCACGGGCCGCCTGGCTGCTCCTCCTCCCGCCGCTCGTGATCGCCGTGGTCGCGCCCGCGGCCCTGGGCTCCTTCACCGCGGTACGCGCGACCGACCGGGCCCCGCCGCCGGCCGGGCACCGTCTCACCACGCTGCCGGCCGGCGGTCCGGCCCGGATCTCCCTGACCGAGTTCACCGCCCGCGCGTTCCAGGCCAAGGCCGGGCACGACACTTTGACCGGACGCCAGGTCACCCTGACCGGCTTCGCCCGCCCGGCCGGCCCCGGCCGGTGGCAACTGGTCCGCCTCCGCATGACCTGCTGCGCGGCCGACGCCGTCCCGATGCGCGTCGTCATCGGCAACGCGCCCGCGCCGCGTCCTGGCACTTGGACGCGGGTCACCGGTACGTGGTCACCGACCTGGGCGCACCTCGACGGCGTCGCCCTGCCCCGGCTGACCGCGACCGATCAGGGGCGCGTCACCGAACCCGCCGACCCCTACGAGTAGGCACGGACCATGGAGGATCCGCCATACGCGCGGCCCGCGTTCGGCCGCTCACCCGGCGGCCTGTTCTAGGCGAGGCGCAGGAGCCGCTTGAGGAGGGACGGCGGGTTCAGCCCCCGGTCGGCGACGAGGGGAGTGGCCGCGGCGCCCGCCTGCACCGCGCCGACGCACGCGCCGGCGGAGGCCTGGCGCGGCGGGGCGCCGGTGACGCGGACCGGAACGGTGAGACCGCCCCAGCCGACCACCGTCACGGGGGCGGTGGCCCGCAGCGGGGTGTGTCCGCCCAGGCCGTCGTCGACCAGCGCGACCTCCGCACCCGTACGGGCCAGCGTGACCGAGGTCAGCGCCTTCTCCGCGGCGATGATCAGCGGCTGCGCGGCCTCGATCGCGCCCATCGCGCTGGGCGACCGCTGCCCCATGACCGCGCCGACGATCGTCGTCGTCACGTTCCCCTTCCGCTTGCGGACGGCGAAGACGAAGTTGCCGCCCGCCGCGTCGGTGTAGCCGGTCTTGCCGCCGACCACCCCGTAGCGCCCGAGCAGGGCGTTGCCGGCGGTACGCGACGGACGCCCGTCGTTGGGCACGTAGGTGTGGTGGTTCACCACCTCGGCGAACGCCGGGATCCGCATCGCGGCGGTCAGCAGTTTGACCTGGTCGGCGGCCGTGCTGACGGTGGTCGAGTCGTACCCGCTCGGATCGGTGTAGGTGGTGCCGGTCATCCCCAGCGACCGCGCGGTCGCGTTCATCTTCGCGACGAACGCCTGCTCGTCGCCCACGTCCCAGCGGGCCAGTTCGTGCGCGATGTTGTTCGCCGACACGAGCAGCAGCGCCTCCAGCGCCTTGCGCTCGGTGAACGCCTGTCCCGCGACGACCTCGACGAGCGACTCGCCCCGCTCCTTGCGCGCCGGCAGTTGGGCGGCCTCCTCGCTGGAGATCCGGTACGTGGGACCGTCCGTGCCCGATGCCAGCGGATGGTCGTTCAGGAAGACGTACGCGGTCATCACCTTGGCCACGCTGGCGGTGGGGATCGGTGTCTGCCCGCCGTACGACCCCATCGTTCCCAGCCCGTCGACGGACAAGGTCGCCTGCCCCTGCTGCGGCCAGGGCAGGTCGGGGGCGGCACCGCCGAAGGTGTGCCGGGTGGCCGCCAGGGTGAGACGTAGCGCGGGCCGGGGCGTCGGCCGTACCAGCTGTCCGGTCACGACCAGCGCCAGCAGCATCAGCACGGCCACGGTGACGATCCAGCCGGTGCGCCGCCGCTTGCGTCGCGGCTCCGCCTCGGGGGCCTGGGCCGGAGCCTCGGCCACAGGCGGCCGTACGGCCTGCGGCGGAGCCGCCGACGGGGACGGCAGCGCCAGCGGCGGGAGCGGTGCGTACGCCGCCGTGGGAGCCGGGAGCGGAGCGGGCGCGTGCGGGCCCGCCGCGGGGGCCGGAGCAGGGGCGGGGGCGGGCGGACCCGCCGCAGGGGCCGGGAGCCGGGTGGGCATGGGCAGGCCGTCCCGCTGGGTCGTGTCCGCGAGACTCCCACGGGTGGGCGGGCGGCGTACGGGAAGCGGCTCCTCGACCGTCCGTGGAGCCGTGGGGGAGGCGTAGGAGGAGGGGCCCTGCGCGGGCGCGAACCACCCGGGCGTCTCGGTGCCCGGCGCGGATCCTTCGCGGTCCGGAGCGGGACGGGTGAGCGCGGTGTTCGCGCCCCTGTCACGCGGTGGCACGGCCGGCTCCGTCTCCTCGCGGGTGCCTCCCGAACTCGGCCGGGGGGCCGGTTCGAAGACGGAACGTTCGGGGCGCGGCCGTTCCCTCGGAACCGTCGGGCGAGGCATGTCCATGACCGTGAGATCGCTGGACACGGCGGGCACCCGCACCGTGCGCGGAAGCTGGAACGCCGCGGTCGGCGTACTCCCCTCCTCCCGGGCCGCCCCGTCTCTCTCGTCGACGGAAGGCCCGTGCCCAGGGTCGGGTTCGGGCTCGTCTCCGGATTCGGGCTTGTCTTCGGGGTCGGGCTCGTCTTCGGGCTCGACCTCGTGTTCGTCTTCGGGCTCGTGCTCGACCTCGGGCTCGTCGCCGGGCTCGGGTCCCTCAGGCTCGTCCGCCTGCTCGGACCGTGCGTCAGCGGAGACCGCCGTATCGTCGTCGGCCTCGACTTCGAGCGGTTCGTCCTCGTCGGCCGCGGGCTGTTCGCCGGCCTCGGCGTCACCGGTTTCGGCGGATTCGGCCGACGGCTCCGGCACCTCTTGGTCGTCCCGCTGCTCGGCCACGGCGTCGGCGTCGGTCTCGTCCTTCTCCGCCGCCTCGCCGCTGAACGCCGCGGCCGGCCGGCCGAGCTCGGCCGTCGCTTCGGACTCCGGCTCGGACGCGCGTACGGGTTCCGACGGCGCGGAGTCCTCCTGGCCGGAGGCGGGCGCGTCGGACCTGGCGTCGGCATCCGCGACGCCTGCTGAGCCGGTGTCCGGCTCCTCCTGTGGTTCGGTGCCGGGGCCGGGATCCTCCCGTTGCGGCGTCCCAGCGGCCTCGTTCCGTGCGTCGTCGGGCTCACGGGACACAGCGCGACCTCCTCGGCTTCGTAACCAGGAAAGACGGACAAGGAGAGAGCGCCGGTCGGGTGCGTGATCTTGCCGTCGTGCCTGATAAAGACGCGCGGGCAGGCCGGAAGGTTCGCATCGGCGTCCAGCGTCCGCATCCGCGCCCGAACGATCGGGTCGAGGAGCTCACGGTCGGTGAGCTTGGCCGGGTGGATTAAGACCGGTAAATGGGTCGGTATCAGATATGTCGGAAGCTGCGCAAGAATTCACCTGGAGATAAGCGGCGTTTTTTCTGGCCGAAGCCCATGACGCCGACTAGTGTCGGCGCTTTCGTGCTGTTGATGAACTAAGCAGGACATCGCAGCCTTGGATGTCCGCTTAAGCGGATATTAGTGGCTCACGCGAGAATAAGGGGATTTACTAATGAGCAATCAATTAATCGCGTTCTGGCGGCGGTATCGCTCGGGGCGGCGTGGGCCGGTGCCCCGGGTGCGCGTCCGGCCCTCGAACGCCCGGCGGGCGACCATCCGGGCGACGGCGATCACGGCGACGATCGCCATGACGCTCGGCCTGGCGCCGGTCGCCGCCGAGGCGGCGTCCGTCACCCGGCCCGCCACGGGCTCCCCGGCGCGGGCGACCGCCGGCGGATCCGGAGGGCTCACGGTGTCCGCGCCACGCAAGACTCGGTCCGCCGGCGTCCTGCTGCGCGGGCACGCCGCCCCGCGGAGCGTGGTGACGGTCCGCGGAGGCGTCCTGCCGGCCATGGCCATCGCCGGGCGGGGAGGCACGTTCTCGGTGGAGGTGCTGCTGCGCCCCTCTCGCCGTAACCACCTGACGGTCACGGCGTACTCCGGCAAACGGCGGTCGGCCAAGCGACTGACCGTCGAGCAGCGGTCGGGCAAGGCCCACGGCCAGGTGACCGGCCGGGTGCTCGACGCCGCCACGCACCGGCCGGTCGCCGGCGCCGTGGCGAGCTACGGGTCACGGACCGCCAGGACCGACGGCAGCGGCCGGTACACCCTCACGGGACTGCCCGACGGCGGCGTCGCCGTCTCGGTCCGCGCACCCGGACGCCTCGGCGGTCTGACCGTCGCCACCATGTCCGCCGGGCGCGGCCAGGCCATCGACACGCCCGTGCAGAGCCTCGCCGAGCCCGTACGAGTCGGTCCGCGCGGCGGTTCGTACGCCGGGAAGGGCTGGCGGGTGACCGTACCGGCCGGCGCGGTGCGCAGGCCGACCCGCCTGAACCTGACGCCGCTGCGGGCCGCCGGGATGAAGGAGGTGTTCGGCACCGGCGTACTCGATCTGTCACCGAACGGCCTGCGCTTCGCCAAGCCGATCACCGTGGCCGTCGAGCCCGGCGTGATCGGGCTCGAACCGGCCAAGACGGTGATCAAGGGTTTCGATCCCGATCACCTGACCGTCACGACGCCGCGTACCAAGGTCGTCGGGAAGGACGTGGTGTTCCAGGTCGACCGGCTGCGGGGGCTGGAGGTACGGGCCACGCTGCCGGAGACCCCGGCCGCCTGGTGCAAGCCGCTCAAGGCGTCCGACGTCTGGCTCGCCAGGTCGGACCTGCGCCGGACCTTGATCCCCTTCCTGATGGCCACGAGCGGTTCTCCGCCGGACGGCAGCCAGACCTCGGCGAACATGATCGAGGAGTTCGTCGCGGGCGGGCAGCGCACGCACAACCGGACCGAGGTCACCGACGCCGGCGCGCTCGCGCAGTTCCGCGACGCGCCGGAGACCGCGGTGGCGACCAAGGAGGTGATGAGCGACCTGATCAACGCGATCAGTGCCGCGCCCCCGCCCCTCGCGGCACCGCAGACGCCCACGACCAAGCGGTTCTCCGACTACGGCCAGGTCGGCCGGTCGGTCGACATCACCTGGGCGAACGTGATGCGGGTTCCCGGGATCATCGCGGGTGGGCCCGGGCAGGTCACCCTGCCCCCCGGGCCGACGACCTTCCCTGACCAGCGGAACTACTCCGGACCGATGCGGTTCATCCCCACGGCGGACGACCGGGGCGTGCTGAAACGGGTGGACCTCGAGGTCGAGCCGAGCCTCGAGGTACTCGACTCGATCGACTTCTGCGACGGCAACCCCGGTGGGATCGCCGCTCAGATCGGTGGCACGATCCTGCTCAGCCAGCTCGAGGCGACTCCTCAGCCGGGCGGCCGCCCCGGCGAAGTGGCCGGAAAACCGTACCTTTTCCGCACCGAGACAAAGCTCAAGAAGGAAAAGTGGAACATCACCGCGATCTACCCCCGAAATGACAGGGACAAGGACGGAATTCCGGATGCCCAACCGTGGGCGGGGGCGTCATTCAAACTCGACAACTGCCCCGTCGACCCCAATCCGGACCAGGCCGACCGGAACGGCGACGGGATCGGTGACGCGTGTCAGAACTGCCCCCAGCCTCAGCTCGCGGGCGGCAGAAGCGCCGCCGCAGACCCCGACAAGTGCGAACTGCCGCCGGGCGGCGTGCCCGGCGGCGGTGGCGGTAGCGACGGCGGCACCACCCGGGACGACGGGCCGCTGCCACCGGCGACCGGCGGATCGTACGGCGACCCGCACTTCGTCACCTTCGACGGCGGCTCGCTCGATTTCCAGGGCGCGGGCGACTATGTCCTGGCCGAGTCGACGACCGACGACTTCCTGGTCCAGGGGCGGTACACCCGGCTGCCGCACAGGTCGTCGTCGATGTCGGTCAACCGCGGCGTGGCCGCGCGGGTGGGCAACTCGGTGATCGCCTTCGGCGACGACACGACGTCGGAGCCGCTCGACCCACAGGTGGCCACCCTCGACGGCAGGCGGCTGCCCCTCAAGGATGGGGCCACGACCAAGCTCCCTGGCGGCGCCGTGCTGACGTTCGGCAAGGTGCGCGGCGCGGTGGTCCGGTGGCCGGACGGCACCGAGCTGATGGCCGGCCGCTGGATCGCCGACAACGCGTTCCTGACGCCGGCGAAGAGCCGCTGGGGGAAGATCCGGGGCCTGTTGGGCAACGCGAACAGCGATCCGAACGACGACCTCACCGCCCGGGACGGCACGCCGGTCAAGGATCCGCTCGACCTCCGGCAGCTGTACGGGACGTTCGGCGCGAGCTGGCGGGTCCAGGGGAGCGCGTCGTTCTTCCGCAGCACGATCCCACCGGACGGCGCGCTGCCGATCGAGCCGCCGCAGCGGGCGTCGGTGTCCGGGCTCCCGGCGGCCGACCGGGCCGCGGCGGAGAAGGAGTGCCGGGACAAGGGCGTGGCGCCCGGTGCCGCGCTGGAGCAGTGCGTCCTGGACGTCGCCCTCACCGGTGACCGGCGGTTCGCCGACAACGCGGCGGTCGTCGCCCAGCGGATGCGGTCCACCGTCGACCTCACCGCGCTCGGCGGCCCCGTCGAGGACACCGCCGACCTCCAGCTCGGCCGGCGGGTGTCGGGCTCGCTGGACAAGCCGTACGTCACCGATCGCTACCTGGTCGACCTGAGGGCCGGGCAGTCGGTGCGGATCACCACGCCGGGCACCTGTCCCGGTGCCGGCACCTTCGTGATCACCCTGGTCGCGCCCAGCGGCCGGCCGCTCGGCCGTACCCGCGGCCCGGGATGCGGTTCGGTGGGCTTCACGGGGCTCCGCGAGTCAGGGCGATACCAGGTCCGGATCTTCGACTCGGGCGGTTTCACCGGCCGGTACGAGTTCCAGGCCGACGGCGACCAGGCCGACGTGAGCTGCGACGCGAACCGCGTCGTGCCGAACGACGACCAGTCGGGTCCTAAGGTGAGCCTGCCGTTCACGCTGAACTTCAAGGGGCGGCGGTTCTCCGAGCTCTGGGTGAACAACAACGGCAACGTCAGCTTCGGCGACAGGCCGTTCTCGGACTTCACCCCCGAGCCCTTCAAGGACCTGACGGAACCGATCATCGCGCCGTGGTGGGCCGACGTCGACACGCGGGCTCCGGGAACCCAGCCGGTCCGGTACGGGATGGGCATGGTGCAGGGGCGGCGGGCGTTCTGCGTCCTGTACGACGGGGTCGGCTACTACGACGCCCACGCCGACCCGTTGAACTCGTTCGATCTCTACCTCGTCGACCGGGGCGACGCCGGCGACGGCGCGTTCGACATCGTGTTCCGGTACCGGCGGCTGCGCTGGGAGAGCGGCGACCTCAGCGGCGGCCGGGGCGGTCTCGGCGGCACCTCGGCGGGTGTCGGTTACGCCAACGGGTCCGGCGAGCCGGGCACGTTCCTCGAGGTCCCCGGATCCCGCGTCCCGGGATCCTTCCTCGACACGTCGCCGAACGGCCTGTCGCACACGTCGACCGGCAGCGATCAGGTCGGCGTCCACGTCTATCCGATCCGTTCCTGACCTGGACGACGGTGTCCGGTCCGCACGCGCCGGCGGGCCGGGCACCGTTCGGTGTCGCGAAGTACGGTGTGAATCATGGCCGACGTGGTGATCCGTGGTGGATGGGTGGTCGACGGGACCGGCGCGCCCGCCTTCCGGGCCGACGTCGCGATCTCCGGCGACCGGATCACTGAGGTCGGCCCGCTGCCCGGGGCGAGTGCGGCGACCGAGATCGACGCGACCGGCCGGTACGTCATGCCCGGCTTCATCGACACTCACGTCCACGGCGACGCGGCCGTCTTCGACCCCGAGGTCCAGCTCGCCGCGCTCCGCCAGGGCGTCACCACCTTCGTGCTCGGCCAGGACGGCGTCTCCTTCGCCCCGGCCGACCCGGCGACGCTGGCGTACGTCTCGCGGTACTTCGCCCCGGTCAACGGGCGGCATCCCGGACTCGACGACGGCCCGGTGACCGTCGCCGGCCTCCTCGCCGGCTACGACCGCCGTCTTCCCCTCCACACCGTCTACCTGCTCCCGCACGGGACGATCCGGCGCAACGCGCTCGGCGCCGCCCGCCGCGCGCCCGACGCCGACGAACTGGCCGCCATGCTCCGCCAGGTCGAACGCGGCTTGGAAGAGGGCGCGGCGGGCCTGTCCACCGGCCTGGAGTACTTCCCCGGCGCGTACGCCGACGCCGACGAGCTGGCCGCGCTCTGCGCGCCGGTCGCCACCGCCGGCCTGCCCTACGTGACGCACATGCGGGGGTACGAGGCCAAGGCCGGCGACGGGATGGCCGAGGTGCTGCGGATCGCGCGGGCCGGCGGGGTCGCGCCGCACGTCTCGCACTATCACGGCCCCCGCGAACACCTGATCGCGATGGTGGACGACGCGCGGGCCGAGGGCGTCGACCTGACCTTCGACAACTACCCGTACCTGCGCGGTTCCAGCACCCTCACGCTCGTCACCCTGCCCGACCGGCTTCCCGTCGCCGACCTGGACGCGACCCTGGAGGCGCTGGCCGACCCCGCCGTACGCCGGCGGCTGGAGAGCGAGTGGACGGCCGACCTGTGGCCGCGCATCACGCTGTCGCACGTGCCGGCCGACGACCTGCGCTGGACCGAGGGCCTGACGCTGCCCGAGGCCGCCGAACGGGCGGGCCGCTCCCCGGGTCAGTTCTGCTGCGACCTGCTCGTGGCGACCCGCCTGGAGGCCGGCTGCGTGTTCGGGCAGCCGCCGACCAACACCGAGGAGTCGGTACGGGCCCTGCTGCGGCACCCGGCGCAGACCACCGGCTCCGACGCCATCTACCAGGGCGGGCATCCGCACCCGCGCGGCTGGGGCGCCTTCGCCCGGCTCCTGGCCCGGCACGTGCGCGAGCTCGGCGACTGGACCTGGGACCAGGCGGCGGTCCACATGTCGGCGCACGCCGCGCGGCGATTCCGCCTGCTGGACCGGGGCGTCGTCCGCCGGGGCTTCGCGGCCGACCTCGTCGTCCTCGACCCCCGTACGGTCACCGACCGCTCGACCTACGAGTCCCCGCGTACGCCCGCCGACGGCGTCGACCACGTCCTGGTGGGCGGGGTACCCGTGCTGGCCGGGGGAGCCCTGACCGGCGCGCTGCCCGGCCGCGCCCTCACCCCGAACTGACCGATCTCCGTCTCCTCTGCGGAAGGAAACCGAACCTTCATGACCACCAGAGTCGGCCCCGGCCCGGTGCTGCTCGCCGGCGGTGTCGTCGCCATCGTGCGGGGCAGCAGCGGGGACCGGACGGACGCGGTGCTCGACACGCTCGCCGCCGCCGGCGTGCGCTGCCTGGAGGTGACCCTCAACACCCCCGGAGCGCTGGACTCCCTTCGGGCCGCGCGCCGCCGGCTGCCCGACGACGTCGAGCTCGGCGCGGGCACCGTGCTCACCACCGCGCAGGTCGACGCGGCCGCCGACGCAGGCGCGTCGTTCGTCGTCGCGCCCGACGCCCGCCCGGTCGTCGCCGAGCGCGCCGCCGCGCACGGTCTGGGCTACTACCCGGGCGCCCTCACGCCCACCGAGATCGGCGCGGCCTGGGAGCTCGGGGCGTCCGCCGTGAAGGTCTTCCCGGCGGGTGCGTTCGGCCCCGGCTACCTGCGCGATGTGCGCGGGCCGTTCCGTGACGTGCCGCTCCTGCCCACCGGCGGCATCGGCATCGACGTGGCCGGCGACTACATCAGGGCCGGCGCCATCGCGGTCGGCGTCGGCGGTCCCCTCCTCGGCGACGCGCTCGACGGCGGGTCGCTGGACGCCCTGGCCGACCGTGCCCGCCGCCTCGTCGCGGCCGTCGCGGGAGCACGCGGGTGACCGTCCGGGGAGACCGGGTGGGCGGCTTCGTCCGCACTGCCGGAGTAGGGCCGATCGACTTCGTGGTGGACAAGGGCTGATGGACTCCACCGTCTACACCTTCGTCGAGGACCTGCGCGGAGAGGGCGCCGCACCGGTCCTCGACCGGGTCCTCGGCTACGGCTGCACCGGGCTGACCGTCGCGGCGGCCTACCACCGGGCCCGTGACGTCACCCCGCACGGCGCGTCCCGGGTGACCTTCCGGCACGACGGCGTGCACTTCCCGCCCGGCGACCTGTTCGGGCGGCTGGCGCCGCCGGTGCAGGCCGGCGCGGAGGACGACCCGCTCCGATCGCTCCGGGCGCTGACCCGCTCTCGCGGCGCGTCCCTGTACGCGTGGGGCGTCTTCCTGCACAACACCACGATCGGCCTGGCGCACCCCGACGTGACGCAGGAGAACTGCTTCGGCGACCGCGCGGCCCCGGCCGACCTGTGCCCGTCGAACCCCGACGTCCGCGCGTACGCCGTGGCGCTGGCCCGCTCCCTGGCCCGGTACGGCGTCGACGGCGTCGTCGCGGAGTCGCTGCACTTCGGGTTCTTCGGCCACGGCTACCACCACGAACGGTCCTTCGTCGAACTCGGCCCGGTCGCCGAGTACGCCCTCGGCCTGTGCTTCTGCCCGCACTGCCGGCGCGTCGAGGGCGCCGAGGCGGCACGGGCGGAGGCCACGCGCCTGGTGGAGGAGGCGTTCGAGGGCGGCGCGGCGCGGCAGGCGGAGACCGGTTTGCCGGCGGCGATCGTGGAGTTCGCGATGGCCCGCCGGGCGACGGTCACCTCGCTCGTCGCCGAGGTCGCCGAGACCGTCGCCGCGGAGGGGTCCCGACTGATCTTCCTCGACCTCACGGGCGCGGTGAAGGGGTACGCGGACGGCCGGCCGGCGGGCGGCCCCTCGGCGTCAGACGCGTGGCGGATCGGCATCGACCCCGCCGCCGTCGCGGGTGTCGCCCACGGCTACGCCGTCACCGCGTACGCACGCGACACCGGTCGCGTCACCACCGACCTGGAGGCCTACCGCGCCGCCCTCGGACCGGACCGGGAACTGCGCGCGCTGCTGCGCCCGGGCCCGCCGGACACCACCTCGGCGGCCGACCTGGCCACCAAGATCGGCTCGGTCGCGTCGGTGGCCGACGCGGTCGACTTCTACGCCTACGGGCTGCAGCCGTACGGCGTCCTGGACCGCCTGTCGGTCCTGACCTGAACCACGCGGCGCGCCGCCCGGCCGGGCGCTCAGCGGGGCGGCATGTCCCGTGATCGCGGAGGCGGGGGAGAAGAATTGTCGGTCCGTCTCGCTAACTTCACCACGGCGGGTAATCACTCGACCGCAAGGAGGAAGCGTGACGGATCGGGACCTCGCTCGGGAGCGGCGTCAGGCCAGGCAGAAAGAGTCACGTAGGCTGCGCGGCCTGGAGCGGGAGGCGGCGGCACGGGCCCGGGTCCGCCTCGCGGCGCGGACGACAGCGCCGGAGCGGGTGGTCCTGCGCCTGGGGCCCACCAACTCCGGAAAGACCCACGACGGGATCGAGTTCCTCATCGCGCAGGCCCGACTGGGGTTGTCGGGCACGTACGCCGCTCCGCTGCGGATGCTCGCCCGAGAGGTCTACGAGAGGCTGCGCGCACATCTCCCCGACGAGCGCGTCGGTCTCGTGACCGGTGAAGAGCGGATCAACCCGCAGGCCGACGTCGTCTCATGTACCGCCGAGTCCGCGCGCACCTGCGGCGACGCGCTCGTGCTCGATGAGGCGCACTGGCTCGCCGATCGCGATCGAGGCCATGCCTGGACCCGGCTCCTGCTGACGGGTTCCCACCGTTACATCCACGTCACGGCCGCCCCCGAAGCCGACGCCCTGCTGCGCACCGCCTTCGCCCAGGCGGGTCACCTCGAGATCGTGCAGCATTCGCGCTGTACGGAGCTCACCCACGCACCCGCGATCGGCCCTCGAACGATCCCCGCCGGCTCGGCCGTGGTCGCGTTCAGCCGCAGGGCGGTGCTGGCCCTGCACCGGGAGCTGATCGACCACGGTCGCAGCGCCACCGTCCTGTACGGAGCCATGCCTCCCGGGGCGCGCCGGGAGCAGATCCAGCGGCTGGTCACCGGCGAGGTCGAAGTGATCGTCACAACGGACGTCATCGGACACGGGGTCAATCTGCCGCTGCGCGCGGTGGCCTTCGCAGAGACCGGCAAGTTCGACGGCAAGGAGCGCCGTCGGCTGCGACTGTGGGAGGCGGCCCAGATCGCGGGACGGGCCGGACGGCGAGGCTTCGCCGCAGGGGAGGGCCTCGTCGCGACGTACGCCGGCGGCATCCCGGGGTTCTCGCCGGACGCCGGGCTCGTGCGTGCCGCCGTCGCCGTGGCGAACGGCG
Source organism: Actinoallomurus sp. NPDC052308 (assembly GCF_040679195.1). Classification (NCBI taxonomy): domain Bacteria; kingdom Bacillati; phylum Actinomycetota; class Actinomycetes; order Streptosporangiales; family Thermomonosporaceae; genus Actinoallomurus; species Actinoallomurus sp. NPDC052308. The sequence continues at coordinate 305,178 of NZ_JBFAUM010000005.1, forward strand.
CGCCCTCTGACCTCTCGATCATCAAGGCGAGCCTTCGCCCGGACTGGGGTGAGTTGGGCGACCCCACCCCGGCCGAGATCCCGTATGCCCTGCGCGGTTGGCGGAAGGCGGCTCGCCGCGAGGCCTCGGCCCATCCCTGGTTGCGTCCCGCGTCGATCGAGACCTTACTCACGATGTGGGAGACGGCCCGTGCCACGGTCCGCGCCCCCGTGGCAGTGGACGCTCCGTGGCCCGGCGACGGACCCACGGTGTGGCGGCTCATCACCCTCCCCGTGGACGCGGGCGGCGCCTTTCCCGAGATAGCCGCCGCGGTGCTGACGGACCGCTCTCTGCGGACGATCCTTCGTCCCGACTCCGTGATCTCCCGGATGAGCCTCGACGAGGCGGAACGTCATGCCGCCGTCATGCGCGACCTGAGTTCGGCGGGCCGGTCCTTCGGGGCCGTCGGCGGCGTGGATCACGAAGAGGCCGCGGCCGGAGAGGAAGCGGCGTCCCGGCGCATCGTCGAGTTGGTCGCCCAACGTAGACCCCTCGTCAACGCGTCGCTCTGCGTATCGTGCGCTCGGCCGTGCGCCCCGTGGTTCCAGCGATGCGACGCCTGCCACCGCGCCAGGTTCGACTGGTACGACGGTGATGATCCATTCGCGTGGTGAGCACTTTCGGGCGCCGGTCCGCGGGCCGCCGCCCCCTCTTCCCGCGACTCGTCCGCGAGGCCGACGTACCCGCCCTGAGAGAGCGTCGTCGTACTCGGATCCTCCGATGAGAGGGGCACTCCGGCTCCGGCCTGGAGGTGCCCCTCACATCGGTCGCGCCTGAACGGATGATCAGGCGCGGCGCCGGTAATCCTCGAGCCTCGTGACCGGGTCGTAAGGGCGCTCCGCGACGCCCTTGGACGCGTCGATGACCCGGACCCATGCCGAACGCACCGGGTGCGAGGTACGCGGCAGCATCAGCCGGCAGAACGCCTTCGGGTCGATGCCGTCGTAGTCGTGCCGTACGACGCAGCGGTACACGTCGTCGGAGACCACGAGCACCATCGGGGCGTCACTGCCGCCCAGTATCCGCTTCACCGGGCCGGCGTTCAGGAGCCGGAACGCGACGTCGAGGGCTTCGCCGAAGCACCCGTTGTCGTCGAAGGTCACCTCCCCGGCGTGCACGACCACGCGCAGCCGGAACTGCCGCTCGGGGTGACGCCGGTTGTGCTGGGCGAGGAGGGTGCCCAGGGTCGGGACGACGGTGTCGAGTAGCACCGTCTTGGGAGCCTGGTCGACGGGGTGGATCAGGGCGAGCACGCCGTCGCCCCGGTCGAGGAAGGAGTCACGGTACGGCTCCGTGACCCCGCCCGCGGCCAGGGCCTGCTCGAAGAGGTCGTACATCGCCCTGCGCAGGTACCCCTTGGCCGGGTCGGTCAGACGGGTCGATCCTTCGGCGTCGATCGCGATGATAGTTCGATGGAGAGGGGGAATCACGAGGTCCTTTCGAATCGATCTGAATCAAACTGAATCACCATCGTCGGACGGGGAGCGTCCGACGGAGGGTGATCGACGAGCAGGTTATACCGAGACGGGCGAGCTGTCCGCGCGTTGACGGGATCCCGGTCGGGTGGTTGACTCTCCCGCGAGCATCTAGGGCATCCCTAGCTTGCTGTGACATACTTCGCATCGCGCTGAATCTACGTCGAACCCCGGGTTGAGGTGATGGCCGTGGCCGGTGACAGGCGTGACCCGGTGTACGACAAGCGACGGCGACTGGCCGGCGAACTGCGCGTCCTTCGCGACATGAGCGGGGTCAGCGGGAGGGATCTGGCGAAGCGGATCGGCATCAGCCAGTCCAAGGTGTCGCGGATCGAGGCCGGCACCGCCCAGCCGTCCGCTGCGGAGATCACCGCCTGGGCCCGTGCGGTCGGCGCGTCCGACGAGACCGAGCGACTGCTCGCCGCCCTCGACGAGATCGCTCGCACCGGCGTGGAGGCCTGGCAGGCGGCGCTCGAGGGCCGGCCCCATCTTCAGGACGAGATACGCGAGCGCGAGGAGACGGCCCAGCGCATACGCAATTTCCAGCCGGCGTTCGTTCCCGGCCTGCTGCAGACGTCCGGTTACGCGCAGCGGGTGTTCGCGATGTTCAAGTCGAGCGTTCCGGGGACGAGCGTCGCCGCCGCGGTGGCCGCCAGACTGGACCGCCAGCTCGCTCTGTACGAAGGCGACAGGGAATACGAGTTCCTCATCACCGAGGCGGCACTTCGGTGGCGTCCCGGTCCGCCGCGGCTCGCGATCGCACAGCTGGATCGGGTCGCGACGGTGAGCACGCTGGACAATGTCTCGGTCGGGCTGATCCCCCTGTCGGCCGAGGCGGAGGCGCCGTACCTCCAGGGCTTCTCGATCCTCGACGACGGGGACGCCGGCGACGACGCCCTGGTCCTGATCGAACTCGACCATGCCCCTCTTACCGTCACCGACGCCGACGATGTGGCGATCTATCAGAACCGCTGGTCGACACTGCGGAAGACCGCGGTCTTCGGTGACGAGGCGCAGGCGTTCCTGCGTGAGCTGACGGCCCAGATGCGGACCATCGAGAGCTGAGCATGGTCCCGACCGTTCAGACCCGGGAGCGGACGCCAGGGATCGTCGGCGTCCGCGCCCGGGTTCTGACCGCGCGCGCGTCAGCCGACGCTGAATCGGCCGGCCTTCACCGCGGCCACGAAGGCCTCCCACTCCGAGCGGCTGAACCACAGAACCGGCCCGTCCTGCCCGGCCTTCGAGTCGCGGACCGCCACCACCTCGGTGATCGCGACCTCCACGCACGCGCCGTAGTCGCAGGCGCTCTGGAACTCGCCCGGCTCCGGCATCATCCCCTGCATGGCCTCGCTCATGGGGCCCCCTTTCTCATCGAGGCGATCCCTCACCGCCTCGCGAGTCGACCATCGGACACGCCGCTGGCAGGAAACGGGGCGGAAATCTGGCCGCGAACCGGTGATGCGGCGATGGGAAGAGACCCGGTAAGACGCGTTGACCAAGGCTGGACAGCCATCCCCCCGTTTCACGTAAGAGAAGGAGGAAAAAGTAAATGTCACAGGGGAAGAAACGCGTGGGGGGTTCCGGTGGAATTCCGGATGCTCGGGCCAATCGAATTCTGGTTGACCGGAATTCGGGTGGATCTCGGGACTGCCAAGGAGCGCCTGCTCCTCGCCGCTCTCTTGCTCGCCGAGGGGCGCCCGGTCTCCGTGGAGACCTTGATCGATCGCGTGTGGGGACGGAATCCACCGGCTGAAGTACGGCAGAGCCTGCAGACAGATCTGTCGCGTCTGCGCAGGAGGTTCAAGAAGTACGGCGTCGCCGAGGCCGTTCGCCTGGCCGCGACGCCCGGAGCGTACGCGTTGGAGGTGTCTCCCGAGCACGTCGACCTCTTCCGGTCTCGGATGCTCCACGACCAGGCCATTTCCAGGCGGCAAAGCGGCAACACACGAGACGCGATCAAACTGCTCCGCGAAGGCGTGAACCTGTGGCGGGCGGAACCGCTGACCGGCATTTCCGGTGAGTGGGTCGACCAGATGCGGGTGAGTCTCGACGGAGACTACCGAGCGATGACCCGTGAACTGATCGAGATGGAGCTCGCCGTCGGGAACCACGCCGAGATCGTCGGTTCCCTGGTGAACTTGATCGGAAGATATCCGCTGGACGAATCCTTCGTCGGACAGTTGATGATCGCCTATTACCGCTGCGGTCGGCAGGCCGACGCGCTCGGGCTTTACCAGACCACCGCCCGACGGCTACGTGAGGACGCCGGTGCGGCACCGTCGCCTCGCCTTCAGGCTCTGTTCCGCGGCATCCGGCAGCACGATTCGGCGGTCGCCGCGCCCCACCGTGCGGCGTCGGAGCCGATACCGGGGCTCGACCAGTTGCCGCCACCGGTGCCGGAGTTCACCGGGCGCGCCGAAGAACTCGCCGCGCTGGCCGCCCGCACAGGCACGGCGGACGATGTGGTGCTGATCGAGGGCATGCCCAGCGTCGGGAAGACGGCCCTCGCGGTCAGGGCCGCCCACGACCTCGCCGATCACTTCCCCGACGGGTGCTTCTTCCTGCCGCTGCACGGCCACGACGCGCACCACCTACCCGAGAGCCCGGCCGCCGCACTGTCCGAACTTCTCCAGTTGGCCGGCATCGCGCCCACGAGCATTCCGCAGGACACGGCCGCACGAGTCAGGCTGTGGCGTGACGTGATGGAGGGGCGCCGGGCCATGGTCGTACTCGATGACGCCGTCAACGAGGACCAGGTTCGGCCACTCCTGCCGGGCACCTCCGACTGCCGCGTGATCATCACCAGCCGCCGCCACCTGGCCGGGATCAACGGCCGTCACCACCGACTCGGTGTGCTGCCGATGGCGGACGCCATCGCCCTGTTCACGCGGATCGCGGACCCGGAGGCCGTCGTCGCGCCCGACTCGGTCGCCGGCGCGGTGCGGCTGTGCGGCGGATTGCCGCTGGCGATCCGCCTGGCCGCGACGCGATGGCGCGACCGACAGGTCTCCTCGATCGAGACCCTGGCCGAGGACCTGCGCGGGCCGCACGAGAACATCGCCGACCTGCAGGATCCGGCACTGGCGGCCACCTTCGCCCTCTCCTACCGTGACCTGTCGGTCACGCAACGGCGAATCTTCCGGCGCATGGGCATCAGCCCGGTCGCCGAGTTGACGGCCGCTGCCGTCGCCGTCCTCGCCGGCATACCGGTGGGTGAGGCCGAGCGAAGCCTCGCCGATTTCGCCGACCACTATCTGATCGAGGAGATTTCTGCGGGCAGGTTCCAGCTCCACGATCTGGTCCGGCAGTACGCCACGGCCCTTCCGGCCCGAGAGGATCCAGAGTTCGACGTTCGGCGTGCTGTCGGGCGAGTGCTCGACTACTACCTGCTCAAGGCCGACATGGCCGACGGCACGCTGTTTCCGCACCACATCCGTGCCGGGGTGACCGCCGCCGACCGATCCGTGTCGGTCGAGCCGTTCGCGGACGAGGAGGCGGCGACGAACTGGCTGTCAGCCGAGCGGAAGAACCTGGTCCGCCTGATTCAGTACGCCGCTGATCACGCCTGGAACGCTCACGCCATCGACTATGCCAAGACGGTGGCCCGCTACTTCGACTCCGCCTCCCAGTGGGAGGAGGCGGAGATGATGCACCGACGTGCGCTGAACGTCGCCCTCGAACTCGAGCTCCCCAAGGCCGCCGCCCAGGCGCAATTCGACCTGGCGGTCGTGCAGTGGAGGCTGGGAAGGATGGAAGAGGCGCTCGCGAACGCCACGAAGGCCGAGCAGATCGCGCACCGTACGGGCGAGGCGGCCCTCAGAGCCGCCGCACTGGACCAGATAGGCCTGGTGGCGTGGTCGTCGTCGAATTATCGGGAGGCGCTCGCCTATTTCGGCGAGTCCCTCGATATCTATCGCGACGCCGAGTACCCCCGTGGGAAGGGGGAGTGCCTCAATCACCTCGGAATGATGCTGGCGCAGGTCGGGCGGCATCAGGAAGCGCTGCGCAGCTTCCATGACGCACTTGAGAGCTTCCGCTCCATCGGCGACGTGCGCGGCGAGGCGACGACGCTGAGCAACCTCGCCCATACCCATCTGCTGCTCGGCTACCATCGCGACGCTTATGAGCTGTATCAGAAGTCGCGCGACATCTATCGGACTCTGACGGGGCGGCGTAACAAGGCGATCCTGGACAATAATCTCGGCGACGTGGCACGCTATCGCGGCCGCCATGACACCGCCCTGAAGTACTACGGCGAGGCCCTCGCCGAGTTCTCGGCGACCGGGGACCGGATCAATGAGTCGAACGTTCTGAACAATATGGGGCTCGCGCTCACCGGCCTGGAGCAGTACAACGAGGCGCTGATCCGCCATCGCTCCGCGGTGGCCGTGGCCAGGACGATCAACAACACGAGCGAGAAGATCCGGGGGATGCTCGGCATCGCGGACGTACGCGTCTGCACGGGCCAGTACCCGGTCGCCACCGATGACTATCGAGCCGCCCGCCGGTTGGCCCAGCAGATAGGCGACCCCTACCTCGAGGCTCAGGCGCTGAACGGGCTCGGCCACGTGACGAGTCTGACCAAGGGACATGACGCCGCACGCATCTACTGGCGCCAGGCTTACGACCTGTTCTTACAACTGAACATCGTCCCAGAGATCGAAGCGGTGAAGATTCGCCTGGACATCATCGACCTGGCCGACTGATAAGCATTTCAACCTCACCTCGCCGACGTATGCGGTGAGGCTATTCAGCGTGGCAGAACACTCTGGTGGACACGAGATTTCGGTCCGATCTTTTTTCTATTTTCGCTCCTCAGGTTCCGCGTGATCGTCTAGGGTTGAGGTAGTTCGATCGAAGGGCGATCGAATCGCCGAATTAGAAAGATTTTGAATGTTCAAGCATGAAAAGATATTGAAGGCCGTTCTGGTTGCCGCCACCGTGATGGGTGCTCTTCAGTGGATGCCGAATTCGTTCCACGGATAGGCGTGCGGGTGTAGCGAGAACGCGCTCGTGAGGGGTTCCGGCGAAGTAGCGCCGGAACCCCTCACGCTTGTACGTCCCCCGTGTGCGGTTGCGACCGAGGCGGGGGCGGTCGCTCAGTGCGTGGCCTGGGCGGTGACGCGCTGGATGGCCTGGACGGCGACATCGGGCCGGTCGAGGTAGATGTAGTGCTCGCTGTTGGCGGCGATGCTCAGCCTGCTGCGCCTGGAGACCGCGAGCCACTTGTGCTCGCCTGCGGTCCACGCCCGCTCCAGGGCGGGACCGTACTGGGAAAGGCCGCGAGGTACGGCTTGCCATGCTTGATCACCTGCACCGGGATGTTCCCGGCAGAGCGCACCTTCTCGTCGGTGATGACGAGCTTCTCCGGGCTCTCGCCCCGGTCCACCGCGAGAGTCTGGGCGCGCAGCTCGGCCGCCGGGCCGGTGGCGGACGCGGGGATCGTCTGGGTGATGTCGGCGACCGACGTCGGTGAAGTGGCGTCCATCAGGACGAGCCCCTTGACCTGGTGATGGCCGGGGGCGTATCTGGCGGCGATCATTCCGCCCAGCGAGTGCCCGGCCAGGACGACCGGGCCGTCACCGGCGTCGCACGTAGCTCACACGGGGGACAGCGCGCTGCGTCCCCCATGCGAGCTACCGGCGAATGTCCACCGCGCGGTGACGATTTGCAGACCGCTGAATCCATAGCGTTCTCGCCATCGCCGCGGCGCTCCGGCCGCGCAATCTCGCGAAGGAATCATCATGCGATTGTTGAAGCAGCTCGTGGCCGTCGCGCTGGTCGCGTTCGTGGGCGGTCAAGCGGTGGCCGCGGTGGGGAACAATGAGCCTCTGCGTCTGATCCTCGGTCTCGTGACGGCCGTTCTCGCGGTGCTGGTCTACGCCCGGGTGGTGCGGTGGTCCGAGCGCCGCGCGCCGGTGGAGGTGGCCAGGGAAGGCGCCGTCGCCGCCGTCGGCCGGGGGCTGCTGATCGGCGTCGGGATGTTCGCGGCCGTCATCGTGAACCTCGTCTTCCTGGGCGACTACCGGGTCGACGGCTGGGGATCGGTGATGGGTGCGCTCGGGCTGTTCGGCTTCATGGCCGCCGCCGCCGTGACGGAGGAGCTGCTGTTCCGCGGCGTCCTGTTCCGGATCGTCGAGGAACGCACCGGCACCTGGGTGGCGCTGACACTGACCGGCCTGCTCTTCGGCCTGTCGCACCTGTTGAACAAGGACGCCAGCCTGTGGGGCGCCATCGCCATCGCCATCGAGGCCGGCGGCATGCTCGCCGCCTGCTACGCCGCCACCCGCAACCTGTGGGTGCCGATCGGCCTGCACTTCGGCTGGAACTTCGCGGAGGCCGGCATCTTCGGCACCGAGGTCTCCGGCAACGGCAAGACGGAGGGGCTGCTGCACGGTGTGACGTCGGGCCAGGCCCTGCTCAGCGGCGGCAAGTTCGGGCCGGAGGCGAGTGTGTACTCGGTCCTGTTCGGCGCGCTGCTGACGATCGTGTTCATGTGGCTGGCCCACCGGCGCGGCAACCTGGTCCCTCTCCGGCGCCGCGCCCGCGCCGCCGCGACCGCTACGCTCGCCCAGTGATCGACCTCCGGCGCGTCCCGGACCTGTGGCGGCGGCGTGACGTCACGGTCCGGGATCTCCCGTTCGCGCTGCTGATGGTCGCCCTGGCGTTCCTGCCGGCGTTCCGCGACCAGCAGACCCAGGTCGGCGGCCTGCCGACCCGCCCCTCCGACGCGCTGACCGTCGTCGTCATCGCCCTCGAGTGTCTCCCGCTCGCCGTGCGCCGGCGGTGGCCGACCGCCTGTCTCACCCTGGTCTCGCTCGGTTTCGCCCTCGACCAGCTCCGCGCTTACCACACGTTCACGGGCGCGGCACTGGCCTTCGCGCTGGTGAGCGCGGGCGCCCATCTGGAGCGCCACCGGCGCGTCGCCGTGGTGCTGCTCTCCGCGGCGTACGTGCCGCTGGCGGTCGCGCTCGGCCGGCTCGGCGGGACCGAGGGGCCGGGCGAGTACATGACGTTCTACCTGGTGCTGGTCTTCGCATGGGGCGTCGGGTCCTGGCTGCGGGCCACCCGGGCCGCCGAGGCCGAACGCCGCCGCCACGTCGCCGAGGCCACCCGCGCCGCCGAACGCACCCGCATCGCCCGCGAACTCCACGACGTCGTGACCCACCACGTGACGGCGATGGTCGTGCAGGCCGAGGCGGCGCGCTATCTGACCGCCGCACCGGATCGCCTCGACGCGACCCTGAGCGCCGTCAGCGACACCGGGCGGCGGGCCATCACCGACCTGCGGCACCTGCTCGACCTGCTCAACCCCGACCACGACACCGACGGCAGGACGCCGTCCGTCGGCGAACTTCACACGCTCGTGGAGCAGACGCGCAGTGCCGGACAGCCGGTGGAGTTCACCGAGGAGGGCAGTCCGGCGGAGTCGGCCGGCAGCGCGGAGTTCGTGGCCTATCGGGTCGTGCAGGAGGCCCTGACGAACGCCCTCAAGTACGCCCACGGGAGCCGTACCGGCGTCCATGTGCGCTATGGCGAAAGAGAGATCACCGTGCAGGTCAGCACCGATGGTTCCGGCTCGCGGGCCGGCTCTCCCGGCGGGAGCGGGCGGGGCCTCGCCGGTCTCCGCGAGCGGGTCGACGCCCTGGGCGGTGAGTTCAGCGCGGACCGGCGGGCGGGCGGCGGCTTCGTCGTCCGGGCGCGCATCCCCGCTGGGAGCCCGTCGTGACCGCGCCGGTTCGGGTCCTGGTCTGCGACGACCAGGCGCTGATCCGTACGGGGTTCGCGACGATCATCGATGCGCAACCCGATCTGGAGGTGGTGGGCGAGTGCGGGGACGGGCGCGCCGCGGTCGACCTCGCCCGCCGGCTGAGTCCGGACCTGGTGGTGATGGACGTACGGATGCCGGTGCTCGACGGCATCGAGGCGACCCGCCTGCTGGCCGGGCCCGGGGTGGCCGATCCCGTCAAGGTGCTCGTGGTGACGACGTTCAACCTGGACGAGTACGTGTACGAGGCGCTGCGCGCGGGGGCGAGCGGGTTCCTGCTCAAGGACGCCCCACCGGCGCAACTGCTGAACGGCATCCGCACCGTCGCGACCGGTGCCGCGCTGCTGGCGCCCGAGGTGACCCGGCAGCTCGTCGGCAGGTACGCGGCGCGGATCCGTCCCGCCGAGGGCACGCCGGACGGTGTTCCGCTCACCCGGCGCGAACTGGAGGTTCTGCGCCTCATCGCGAGCGGCCTGTCCAACAGCGAGATCGCCGCGACGCTGGTGATCAGCCAGGAGACCGTCAAGACGTACGTGTCGCGCATCCTCACCAAACTCGACCTGCGGGACCGCGTGCAGGCGGTGGTCTACGCCTACCGCAACGGCCTGGTGACCTGATCACCGAGTTCTCATGCGGTCAGCCGTGCGCCACGGTCAGGGCGTAGAACTTCACCTTCGCGCCCTTGCTGGTGCTGTCCGACGCGGACTGGTTGTAGTCGCCGGCCTTGAAATACTGGTGGTAGGAGCCGAAGCCGGAGGCGATCGGGTAGCTGGTCGTGCTGCCGTTGACGGTGATCTGGATCCGGCCGCCGACGATCGCGATGACGTAGCTCCACTGGGTGCCGAGCGCCACGTTGGCCAGGGTGTGGAGGGTCTGCCCGCCGTCGGGGGAGTTCTCCAGGCCGAGGACGATGTCCCCGTTGCTGTGGTAGTAGAGCTCGAGCAGCGGTTTGGTCGAGGAGCCGCCGCTGCCGAGGTGGATCTGCCCGACGCAGACGTTCGAGGTCACCGAGACGATCCGCAGCCTCGCCGACAGCCGGTGGGTGCCGGACAGCGCCCAGTCGGCGGCGCTGCCGTCGGCGTTCATCTCACGGAGCTCGGAGCGCGGGTAGTTGGAGTTCGGCGTGGTGACCCCGGACTCGGGGTCCCAGAAGGTCATCGAGCCGTCGTTCTTGTCGGTCCAGAAGTACGCGGGGTTCGTGTACCCGCCCGCGCCCTTCAACTGTGAGGGCGGGATCGTGGTCGGAGAGCCGGGCGACCCGATCGGGAGCTGGAGCTCCCACACCGACAGGTCGAAGTTGCCGCCCGGTGGGACGCTCGGATCGAGCGCGGTGGAGGAGGCGGCCGCGGTACGGGCCGTCGCGGTGCCGACGACACCGGACAGGGCCGCCGCGATCACCATGGCGCCGACCGCGGTGATCATCTTCCGGATACGCCGCGTCGTGCCGTTCGCTGCTGTCACGCGCGTTCTCCTTCACGGTGCGCACGCCTGTCCGGCGGCGCGGAGCTCCGAAGGCGACCGGGAACGCAGCCGGATCGGTCTCCTGACGGGGGTCAGACTCGGGCGATGACGCCATGGTAAGTACGCGGTCAGATTTTGTAAAGGTAGTTAACAGTAACTGCCGGGCTCACCCCACGGGACCCCGAACAACGGCGGGGCCGGTGGAGGAGCGGACGATGAGCTCGGTCGCGAGCTCGACGTGGAGTGCCTCGTGCTCGTGCTGGTCGAGCAGTCGGGTGTAGAGCGTGACGGCCATGCGGCCCATCTCGGCCAGCGGCTGCCGGACGGTGGTCAACTGCGGGTGCGTCGCGCGGCTGAGGTCGATGTCGTCGAAGCCGGCGATCGAGAGGTCGTCCGGCACCCGCAGGCCGCGCTCGGCGGCGGCGCGCAGGGCGCCGACGGCCATCTTGTCGTTGAAGCCGACCAGTGCCGTGGGCGGGTCGGGCCGGTCGAGCAGTTCGCCGGCGGCCCGGTGGCCGTGGTCGACGGTGGGCTCGGGGACGTGCCGCATGAGGTCCGGGGTGGGCAGGACGCCGACGTCGGCGAGTGCGGCGAGATGACCGGCGGTGCGGGCGTCGGTGACCAGCCAGTCGCGCGGGCCGGCGATGATGCCGACGCGGCGGTGTCCGAGGGTGACCAGATGGGACATGAGCGCGCGGGCCCCGGTGAAGTGGGCGGCCGAGACCGCCGCGATGTCGCGCGGGGGAGTCGTGCGGGGGTCGACGACGACGAAGGGGAAGCCGCTGTCGCGCAGCCGGACGAGGTCGTCGGCGGGTTCGGGCGGCAGGATGAGGATGGCCCCGCCGACCCCGGATCGTGCGGGCAGGCCGCGCAGCGCGTCGGTGCGCTGGGCGGACTCGCCGGCGTTGAGGAGCACTTCCAGCCGCTGGGTGGCGGCGGCTTCGGCGATCGAGGAGACGATGAGGCCGAAGTAGTCGCTCAGGACGTACGGGCAACGGACGTAGATGACGGGCGAGCGCCGGTGCGGCGGTCGGCGGCCGAGCCTCCCGGCCGCCTCCAGTACCACTTCACGGGTGCGCGGGGCGACGTTGTCCTGGCCGTTGAGCACGCGGGAGACGGTGGCGATCGACAGCCCGGTCTCCTCGGCGACCTGCCGGACGGTTGCTCGCTGTCGCACAGGCTGATCCTCTTTCATCGCCCGTTACATGCGGCCTCCTTTCCCGAGGGGAGTCGAGGGCCCCATGCCACCTCTAACCCATGATCCGAGGGCGCGAGAGCTGTGTCCAGGAGGAGGACACTACTTTCTTCACGCCGAGAAAAAAGATCCGTCATCTGATTGACACGTTGTTGCGTTCGGTGTTTCCTTCCAGTTGCCGCCGCTGCGACGTCCGGGTCGGTAGTCGGCGGTGGCACCGCACGTATCGGACCTTCGAGGACCGTCACGCAGTGACGGGGTCCGGCCCCGACCGTCCCCGCCGACGCCGGCGTCCGCCTGGCGCGACGGGCCGTCTCGAACAGGGAGCTCCGGCATGCCTCGACCAGGTCACCCGTTGCCGCGCGGTAACGCCTTCACATCCCCTCGCACGGCTCACCGCGGCCGGAGCCTCTCCGCCTGACCCACCCCTGAGCCCCGCCGTGCCTCGACGGCGGCAACGGACGGACCGAACCGGAACCGGACCGTCCCGACGGGGCCCGGCACGTGCCTGCCGGCGCGCGCCGGGCCCACGGAATCCGCCATGCCTCCGCTGCGATCCCCGCGATCCACCTCGAAGCGAAGGAATCCCCATGCGACATCTGTCGGGTAGGCGCACGCTCGCGCTGAGCTCGGCGACCGCGCTGGCGGCCGCCGCACTGTGCGCCCTTGCCGCAGCGCCCGCGTCCGCGGCCATCTCGGTCAACACGCCCTACACCTTCGTCAGCGCCAACAGCGGCAAGTGCGTCGACGCCGCCGCGGCCGGAACCGCCAACGGCACCGCCGTGCAGCAGTACACCTGCAACGCCAGCACCGCCCAGCAGTGGCAGCTGAAGACCGCCGCCGACGCCGGCTACTACGTGATCGTCAACTCCAACGGGTCGCAGCCCGCGATCGACGTCGACGGCCCCTCGACCGCCGACGGCGCCAAGATCCACCTGTGGTCGAACGGCGGCTGGGCCAGTCAGGAGTGGCAGCCGGTGCAGGAGTCCGGCGGGAACTACCATTTCGCCGACCGCTACAGCGGGAAATGCCTGGACGTCCCCGGGGCGTCGACCGCCGATAGCGTTCAGCTCCAGCAGTACACCTGCAACGGCACGAACGCCCAGTCGTTCACCCTCACTCCCGTGGGCGGGAGTACGCCGCCGACCAACCCGAACAACCCCGATCTCGGGCCGAACGTCAAGATCTTCGACCCTTCGATGTCGGCGTCGAGCATCCAGTCCACGATCAACTCGGTCTACGGCTCCCAGCAGACCAACCAGTTCGGCACGAACCGATACGCACTGCTGTTCATGCCCGGCAGCTACAACGTCGACGTCCCGGTCGGCTTCTACACCCAGGTGGCCGGGCTCGGCGCCCAGCCCACCGACGTCTCGCTGACCGGCGGCGGCGTGCACGTGGACGCGGCCTGGTCCGGTGGCAACGCCACGCAGAACTTCTGGCGCGGAGTCGAGAATCTCTCCGACACGCCCGGCTCCGGCACCCTGGAATGGGCGGTCTCGCAGGCCGACCCGTTCCGGCGCGTCGACGTCCACGGCAACATGACGCTGGACGACTACACCTCGGGCAACAACTCCAGCAACTGGTCGTCCGGCGGATACATCGGCGACAGCCGTGTCTCGGGCCAGGTCGACTCCGGCACCCAGCAGCAGTTCCTCACCCGCAACACCGCGATGGGCAGCTGGACCGGCTCGAACTGGAACATGGTGTTCGTCGGCGACACCGGCGCCCCCGGGCAGTCGTTCCCGACGTACACCAACGTGTCGGCCACACCGACACTGCGCGAGAAGCCGTACCTCTACGTCGACTCCACCGGCCTCTACAACGTGCGGGTGCCCGCCCAGCGCACCAACGCCGTCGGGCCCGACTGGACTTCCGGCAGCACCGCCGGCACGACCATTCCCATCACCCAGTTCTACGTCGTCAAGTCCGGCGACACCGCGGCGACCATCAACGCCGCCCTCGCGTCCGGCAAGAACCTGCTGGTGACCCCGGGGGTCTACCACCTGAACGCGCCGCTGAACATCACGCGGCCCGACACCGTCGTGCTCGGGCTCGGCCTGGCCACGTTCGTACCGGACAACGGCGTCACCGCCATCACCACCGCCGACGTCGACGGCATCGACATCTCCGGGCTGATCATCAGCGCCGGCACCACCAACAGCCAGACGCTCATGCAGGTCGGCCCCGCGGGCTCCTCCGCCGGCCACGCCGCCGACCCCATCACCCTGCACGACGTCTTCTTCCGCGTCGGCGGCGACGTCGCCGGCAAGGCCGCCCAGTCGCTGGTGGTCAACAGCAGCAACACGATCATCGACCATTCGTGGCTCTGGCGCGCCGACCACGGCAACGGCGGCACCGTCGGCTGGAACACCAACACCGCGGCCAACGGCCTCGTCGTCAACGGCGCGAACGTCACGGCGTACGGGCTGTTCACCGAGCACTACCAGCAGTACCAGGTGGTGTGGAACGGCAACGGCGGCCGCACGTACTTCTACCAGTCCGAGATGCCGTACGACGTCCCCAGCAACGCGAGCTGGACGCCGGGCGGCGGCACCAACGGCTACGCCTCCTACAAGGTCGGCGCGGGCGTCACCTCTCATCAGGCGTGGGGGCTCGGCGTCTACTGCTACTTCAGTACGAACTCGGGCGTGGTCGCCGACCGGGCCATCGAGGTCCCGTCCACCGGCTCGGCCTTCCACGACATGGTCACCGTCTCCCTCGGCGGCACCGGGACCATCAACCACATCATCAACAACTCCGGCGGCGCCGTCCGCTCCGGTAGCACCGTCGCCTACCTGACCAGCGGCCCCTGATTCGAGAGCCACGGGAGTGAGGGCCCCGCCCTCACTCCGCCTCTCCCGCCCTCACCCCCACCGCAGGAGGAGACCCCGCAATGACCCGCCCCCGCTTCAGACGACTCATCGCGGCGCTCGGCGCGGTGCCGTTGGCGGCCGCCACGCTCATGGGCGTCACGGCCGGCTCGGCGTCGGCCGCCGCCAACCCGGGCCCAGGCTTCCCCGCGCACTACGCCGCCCCGTACGCGGAGATGTGGAACGACCCGTCCTCGCTCATGAACGCCTACAACGCGACCGGCAACAAGTACTACACGCTGGCCTTCGTCATCAGCCAGGGCACCTGCAACGCCACGATCAACGGTGACACCCCGATCACCGACGCGGGCTGGAACAACGCCGTCAACAGCCTGCGCGCGGCCGGCGGCGACGTGATCGTGTCCTTCGGCGGCGCGGGCGGCACCGAACTGACCTCGTGCGGCACCGTGGCGGCGATGCAGGCGCAGTACCAGAGGGTCATCGACCAGTTCAATCTCACCCGCATCGACCTCGACATCGAGGGCTCCACGCTGGACGACACGGCCGCCAACGACCGGCGCGACCAGGCCCTCGCCAATCTTCAGCAGCAGTACGCGGCGCAGGGCAAGACCCTGTCGGTCGACTACACCCTGCCGGTCAGCCCCTCCGGCCTGGAGTCCGACGGCGTCGCCCTGCTGCAGAACGCCAAGAGCCACAACCTCAACGTCAACCTCGTCAACATCATGACGATGGACTACGGCGGGTCCATGGACATGGGCCAGGCCGCGATCAGTGCGGCGAACGGTCTGCACACCCAGCTCGGCCAGATCTGGACCAGCAAGACCTCCGGCCAGCTGTGGGCGATGGAGGGCAACTGCCCGATGATCGGCGTCAACGACGTCAGCAGCGAGGTGTTCACCACCTCGGACGCCCAGGACCTGGAATCCTTCGCCGCGAGCAACGGCATCCAGGAGCTCACCTTCTGGTCACTCGGCCGGGACAACCAGGGCTCCAGCGGCACCCCGCAGAGCAACTACCAGTTCACCGACATCTTCAAATCGATCACCAACGGCGGCGGGACCACCCCGCCGCCGGGGGCCACCCCGATCCACGGCTACGGCGGCAAGTGCGTCGACGTCGCCGGCGCCGCCACCGCCAACGGCACCAAGGTGGACCTCTACACCTGCAACGGCACCAACGCGCAGCTGTGGACGCACAGCGGCAGCACCTTCCAGGCGCTGGGCAAGTGCCTCGACGTGACCGCGGCCGGCACCGCCAACGGCGCCAAGGTCCAGCTGTACGACTGCAACGGCACGGGCGCCCAGTCCTGGACCGTCGGAGCCGGCAACAGCCTGGTCAACACCAACTCCGGCAAGTGCCTCGACGACACCGACTGGAGCACCGCCGACGGCAACCAACTGCAGATCTGGACCTGCACCGGCACCGCCAACCAGAGCTGGACGCTCGGCTGACCCCGTATCGGCGAGACGCTCGGCTGGTGTTCTCCAGCCGAGCGTTTCGCATGGTCTGGAGTAACCCTGGCGGACGGCTCGGCCGGTATGACCTGGTTCGTCGCGAGAGGCCGTTAGCGGTCACCGATCCGGCACATTTTGCATATTCGCGATGATCTTCGTGGCTGTAGGATTTCGCCCTCTTCTCACCCTGGATCGAAGGCCGTACATGCGTCGTACTCTGGCCGCCCTTGCCACTTCGAGCGCCGTCCTGATGGCGTCCGCCCTTCCCGCAGGGGCTTCCCCCACACAGCCGACCTCCATCGTCGGCTTCGCGAGCTCGGTGACCACGGCCGCCTACCGGCAGGCGGTGACCTTCACCGGCGAACTCACCGAAGGCCGTACCCAAGACCCCGTGGCCGGTGAGCCGGTGCGGATCGAGCTCAGGCCGCCCGGCGAGACCGCGTACGTTCCGGTGGCCACCGGAACGACCGGCTCCGACGGGCACTTCACGATCACGACGACGCTGCCGAGCGGCGGCTATGTCGCGGCGGTGTTCGCCGGTGACACAGACCTGGCCCCCAGCCGAAGCACGGGCTGGACCCTGCTGCAGGCCGCACACCTGCCGAGCAGGTTCGTGCTGGACCCGACCCCCGCCTCCGTACCCACCGGAACCCCGGTGACCTTCTCCGGCACGATGCAGGTGCAGGTCGACGGTGACTGGCAGCCGTTCGCGGGTGCTCCGCTGACGCTCACGATGGAGCCCGGCACCTCCAGCGAGCCGAACGTCACGTACGCCACGACCAGCGGAGACGACGGCCGGTTCAGCCTGACCGAGCCCGTGAGCGAGACCGGTACGTGGAGCGTCGCCAACACACTGAAGGGCACGTACTGGGAAGAGTGGTTCCCGAACTCCGCGACCGCCGGCTACGCCCTGATCTACGGCGTGTCCAAGACGCGTGTCATGAAGTTTGCCCTGCCGTCGCACGACGAGGCCCACCACGCCTACGAAAAGGGTCTGTACGCGACCGGCGAGGTGGAGCGCTGGAACGGCGCCTCCTGGGTCGGTCTGCCCTACGGCTGGGTCGACTTCTACTACCGGCCCAAGGGCTCCACGACCTGGCACCGGGATTACACGGCGCAGACCGACGCGTACGGGGCCTTCCGCAATATCGTGGGCATCCACCTGGGCACCGCCGACTGGCAGGCGCGGGTCCGTACGGACGCCGACACGCTGGCGGCCACGAGCACCGGCACGGTGACCAGCACCCTCACCGACCAGACCCACTTCGCGGCCGCGGCCATCTACCGCACGTCGTCCAAGAGTTCCTTCGAGGGTCGGGTCACCGACTGGCACAACGGGCAGGTCTCCTTCTCGACCCTGCGCGGCCTGAAGGTCCGCCTGTACTACCGGGCACGGGGTTCCAAGACCTGGCACGCCTACAAGACGGCGACCCTCGGCCGGAACGGCGCCTTCTCCTTCTCCGCGTCCAAGGGGAAGAAGTACTACTTCAAGGTCGTCTTCCCGACCCAGGGCGTCTACCGGACGTCCACCAGCCGCACGCTGTGAGCCGCCGCCCCTCGGCCGACGCCGAGGGGCGTCCGGCCGTCCTTTCCAAGCCCGCCGGCGCCAACCTGACGGGGCTCTGAATAAGGGCGAAATGTCGTACCCGGCTCGTACGGTTCGAGCTGTCGACGCGGAAGGCGACGCTTATTCGCCTTCTCCTGCCCCCGTCTCCCGAGCCCTTTTTGGAAGGCCCGATGTCCGTGGAAACGACCCAAGAGACCACCTACCTCGAACTCTCCGAAGAGGGCGATGGAGCGCACAAGTTCTATGAGGTCACGGTCGACGGCACGACGATGACCATTCGGTACGGCCGGATCGGCGACGCCGGGCAGCGCAAGACCACCACGTTCCCGGATGCGGCGAAAGCGAAGGCGACGGCCGCGAAGAAGATCGGGGAAAAGGTCCGTAAGGGCTACGCCCCCGCCGTACGCGGAGTCCGGAAGAAGCGGGGCTTCTCCCGTCGCCAGGCCATGAGCGCCCACGTCGGTGGCGCGTCGGCCCCCGTCGGCCGCCCGGCGACGCGGCGGGCTCCGGTCCTGTGGCGCTACGCCTCGGGCTCCGCCGCGTTCGGCATCTTCATCGACGACCGGCTGTGCATGGTGGGCAACGAGGCCGGCCTGATCACGTCGCTGACGCACGACGCCCAGGTGGTCCAGCAGGTCCGGCTGCCCGACGGGGTCAAGTGCATCGTCGCCGACGACGCCTGGCTCTACGCGGGCTGCGACGACGGCAACGTCTATGACCTGTCCGGAAAGGTGCCCAGGCTGGCGTACCAGATCTCCCCGGACATCGACATCTACTGGCTCGACATCCACGACGGCATCCTCGGCGTGTCCGACGCCGGCGGTGGCGTCGTGGCGATCGACCACGAGGACGAGTTCCTGTGGCGCCGGCAGGGCCGCGGGGCGGCGGGCTGGATGGTGCGCTGTGACGCCGCCGCCGTTCACCACGGTCACAGCGGCGGCGTCACCAGCTATGACTGGCGTACCGGCAAGGAGCTGTGGCACCAGTCCACCGGGCCGGTGCTCTTCGGCTGGCAGGAGCGGTCGACGGTCTACGCGGGGACCTCGACCCGTACGGTGGTGCGGCTGCGCAAGGACGGCGGCCGGGAGCGGACCTACCACTGCGACGCACCGGTCTTCTCGTGCGCGACCGCGGAGGACGGCCGGTACGTCTTCGCCGGGGACAACCAGGCCTCGATCTACTGCTTCGACGAGGACGGCACCCGCCTGTGGAAGCTCGCCACCGGCTGCGGCGCCGCGTACTCCATGCAGTACCACGACCAGCGCCTGTACATCGTGACCACGGACGGCTCGCTGGCCTGCGTCGACGCGAGCGAGGAGGCCATCAGGTCGGCGGAGCAGGGCTCGGTCCCCGACGTCGTCGACGTCAAGGCGCCGACCGTGGTCGAGACGGTCACCCCGTCGACCACCGTCGACGTCGTCGCCGACAGCAGTGGGGGCGTCGTCGTGGAGTGCTTCGAAGAGCACGGCCACCTTCGGGTCCGCGTGGTCTCTCCCGGCTTCGACCAGAGCTGGCGGGTCCAGTTCCCGAAGGGAATCCGCGAGCGCGGTGCCCGGTACGTCGTCGCCGAGGTGCGCGAGTCCGGCCGCGGCGGTTTCTACCGCGCCTACGGCGACATCCACCGTCTCGCCTGACGGCGCCCGGTCGGCGAGGGGCGTGAGAGGCCGGAGCCGTTCGCCCGCCATCGTGCTGTACCTCTCGGGTCCTACGGGGAGGGAGGCTCAACGGCCCTGAGCCGCCATTGAGGCGCCGCCGACCTTATCGCCTCGGTCTGAAGAGGCACGGACACGTGCCGTCGGGTACGTCGGCGTACTCGTGCACTTGGCCGAGGCTCGCTCCCTCGGGCTGGTAGCTTCGTGCGGCGCGAGGCGGGAAGCGCGGTCGGACAGGGGGATCTGGGTGGCTCAGGCGCGGTGGCGGGATCGGGCGCGGTACGCCTTCGACAACACGATGTCGAGGGGTACGTCGGCGCTGATCGGATGGCTCGGTCTGGCCTCGGCGATCTTGATCGTCGTGTTCGCCTCCCTGACGGTGGCACTCGCGCCGACCGACGCCGATCACAACGGGCACTGGCCGGGGATGCTCTGGCGGACCCTGATGCGTGCCATCGACCCCGGCACCGTGGCCGGGGACACCGGTACCCCGATGTTCCTGGGGCTGATGCTGGCCGTCACGGTGGGCGGCATCTTCATCGTGAGCGCCCTGATCGGTGTCCTGACCACCGGCCTTGAATCGAAGATCACCGATCTTCGCAAGGGCCACTCGAAGATCATCGAGCGGAACCACACCGTGTTGCTGGGCTGGTCGGACCAGGTCTTCACGGTGGTGTCCGAGCTGGTCAAGGCCAACCAGGGCCAGCGTCGCTCCTGCGTGGCGATCCTCGCTGACCAGGACAAGGTCGACATGGAGGAGGCGATCCGCCACCACCTCGGCGACACCGGCAACACCCGGGTGGTCTGCCGCCGCGGCGCCCCCCTCAAACCCGCCGACCTGGAGCTGGTCAGCCCCGGAACCGCCCGGTCCATCATGGTGATCGCGCCGCCCACCGACGATCCCGACACCCACGTGATCAAGGTGCTGCTCTCGCTCGGAGCGAGGGAGTGGGGGGCGCACCGGCCGCCGGTCGTGGCGGCCGTGACCAATTCGGCCAATCTGCCCGCGGCGCGGCTCGCGGGCGGTCCGGCCGCGCATGTCGTCGACGCCGACGACATCGGCGTCCGGCTCGTCGTGCAGTCACACCGTCAATCGGGGCTGTCGACCGTCTGCACCGACCTGCTGGACTTCTCCGGCAACGAGTTCTATCTGCGATCCGAACCGTCTCTGGCGGGCAGGACGTACGGCGACGCGCTCGACGCGTACCAACTCGGCATTCCGACCGGGCTCCGGCACGCGGACGGGACCGTCCTGGTGAATCCGCCCATGGACACCGTCATCCAGGCCGACGACGAGATCATCGTGCTGGCGGAGGACGACCTGCTGATCCGGCTCGACGACGATCCGCCGCCGGTCGTCGCCGAAGCGCTCAGCACCACGGAGCCCCGGCCCGCCAAACCGGCGCGCACGCTGCTGGTCGGCTGGAACCACCGAGCACCGAAGATCATCGGGCTGCTGGACGCGTTCGCGCAGCCGGGATCGGTCCTCGACATCGCCGCCCTCCATGACGACCCTCGTGGGCAACTGGCGGTTCTCCAGAACCTCACGATGGGCTTCACCCGCTGTGACCCGACCGACCGAGCCGCGCTGGAGACCCTCGACGTGGGCTCCTACCAGCACGTCATCGTGCTGTCCGACGACACCTACGAGCCGCAGCACGCCGACGCGCGCACGCTGGTCACCCTGCTGCACCTGCGGGACATGGAAGAGCGCATCGGGGATCCGTACTCGATCGTCAGCGAGATCAACGACGAGAGCAATCGCGAGGTCGCCCAGGTCACCAAGGCCGACGACTTCGTCGTCAGCGCCCGGCTCATCAGCCTGCTGCTCACCCAGCTCACCGAGAACCACGACCTGCGGGACGTGTTCGCCAACCTCCTGGATCCGACCGGGTCGGAGATCTACCTCAAGCCGGCCGGCGACTACCTGCTGCCCGGAGCGTCCGCGAACTTCGCCACCGTCATCGAGGCCGCCCGAAGGCGCGGACAGACGGCGCTGGGATACCGGCGGCGTGATGGGTTCCACCGGCCGCCCGGCTATGGCGTGGTGCTGAACCCGGACAAGGCCGCCCCGCTCACTCTGTCCGCCGACGACCTCGTCATCGTCCTGGCCGAGGAATGAGATCGCCGCGTGGCCCGACGTGGGCCATGCGGCGGGGCGGCTCACAGGCGCGCTGAGATCAACGTCCTGTCGAGAACGTCGTATATGACGAGAAAGGCGCTGAACGCCCAGAACGAGACGGCCGACCACAGGTTCCGTTGTCTGGCCATGGCGGATCGCCATGCCGGGGACGGCCGTAGCCCGTCATCGCGGTCGTACGGATCGTGCAGGGGGGCGCCCGAGGACACGAACACCCGCACCCCTTCCGTGGTGTTTCGAGAATGCCGTGCTGTACGCCTTCGTTATATCTGTCACTTGTTCAAGTCTGCAAGTATGGTGGTGTCAGGGGTCCGGTCGTGGACACGCTGTCCCCGACCTGGCGAGGTCGGGCCGAAGTGCCGGCCGAGGCCGCCCGGTCGGGCGGGGATGATCGGTGACGCCTGCGGCGGGCATCGCCACGTCGGCGGCGCGGGTGAGCGGGAGAGGCGATGTTCGACATCGGAATCGAGAAGTTCGCGCTGCTCCTGGTGCTCGCGGTCATCATCTTCGGGCCCGACCAGTTGCCTCGGGTCGCTCGCCAGGCGGGCCAGACGCTGCGTCAACTCCGCCGACTGGCCGCGGACGCCACCAGCGACCTCAAGGAGGGGCTCGGCCCCGAATACGCCGACCTGGATGTCGCCGACCTCAGCCCGCGTCGCTTCATCCAGAAACACCTGATCGATGACTTCGATGAGCCACACCAGGTCGAGCGGCTCGGCGCGGGGCTCCATGGCGGTGGTCGCGCGCCGTACGACACCGAAGCGACCTGAGCGCGTCGGCCGTGGCCCGTTCGGTGCCGGCGCCGCCATCTTCGGTGGAATCTCGCGGGTGACCGCCGGTTTCTCCGCAATCGGTTGAGGGCTTTGTCCGCATCTGATATTTGTACAACTCAGCAAGTGTCGGATCGGGGCTGATGGATCCGACCATGCCGCAGCCCGCATGACGGAGTGACTTCGGGCTCAGGACGCTTGACCCTCGTGTCGGCGATCGGCAGATCGGGAGAGTGCATGGCTCTGCGTCAGGTCGACCGGCGCGTGGTATCGAGCCACCAACCGGTTCCGGTGGCGGGATTGTGGCGGGCGCTGGGCCTCACGCTGGCTTCGGCGTTCGTGTGGGGCGTGGCGCATCTGCGGGCCCGTCGCCATCTGGCCGGCTTCGCCCTGATGGGGTTGTACGCGGCGCTGGTGGTGGCCACGGTGACGGCCGGGCTGGCGTTTCAGGAGAAACTCAAGCAGATCGCGGTCCAGCACACCTGGCTCGGCGCGATCACGGTCGGTCTCCTCGTCCTCGCCCTGGTCTGGGCGGGCGTCGTCATCCGCTCCTACCAGGTGGTCCGCCCGGTCGGTCTGCCGTTCGCGATGCGGGCCGTGGCGGGCTCCTTGGTCATGGTGATGACCCTGTTGGTCTGCACGCCGCTGGTGTACGCGGCCAACAGCGTCTACGTCCTGGGGAACACGCTGGCCAACATCTTTCCCGGAGACGACCACTCCGGTCAGCAGGTGAACGCCGCGAACCCGTGGAAGAACCTGCCCCGGCTCAATGTGCTGCTGCTGGGCGGTGACGGCGGTAAGGACCGCACCGGGATCCGCACCGACAGCATGACGGTCGCGAGTATCGACACCAGGACCGGCGACACGGTGCTGTTCGGCCTGCCCAGGAGTCTGCAGAAGTTCCCGATGCCGCCTCGGCTGCGTTCGCGGTGGCCGAACGGCTACACCGGGGACCCCGGCGACCAGGGGCTGCTGAACGAGCTGTACATCATGGGGGAGCGGCACTCCGACCTCGAGCCCGGCTACAAGAAGGGGCAGCGCGGTCCGCATCTGCTCGAAGACGTGATCGGGTATCTGCTCGGCCTGAAGATCAACTATTACGTCCTCGTCAACCTCGGCGGCTTCAAGGACATCGTCAACGCCATGGGCGGCGTCCGGGTGCACATCGACAAACGGCTCCCGATCGGCGGTGAACCCGAGCGGGGCATCCCGCCGTCCGGCTACCTCGAACCCGGCTGGCACAAGCTCGATGGCGAGAAGGCGCTGTGGTACGGCCGCAGTCGGCATGCCGATGATGACTTCCACCGGATGGATCGGCAGAAGTGCCTGCTGAAGGACATCGCCGACCAAGCGGATCCGCAGACGGTCGTCACCCATTTCGAGCAACTCGCCAAGGCGGCGCAGAGCACGATCTTCACCAACATCCCGTCGGGGCTGCTGCCGGCCCTGGTGAAGCTGTCCGGCTCGGTGAAGCACGGAGCCGACATCAAGAACATGGCCTACAACCCGTACAAGATCCCCGGATTCCACGTCTACCAGCCCAACGTGGCAGTGATGCGCCGTGTGGCCGCCGACGCGATCGCGGTTGGCGGGAACCCGCAGCCGTCGGACACGCCGACCTCCGCCGCGAAGAGGAAGAAGACGGCGACCACCCCGACGGCCTCGGCGAGCTCCGGCGGTGGCGCCGTCTCGCTGAAGAACGTCTGCGGCTGAATCCGGGGCCCGGGTAGATGCCGAGGCTCGAAAGATCTCGCGGACCAGGTCGGACGTGGCGGGGCCGGTTGCACATCCGAGGCCTTCTCCGAGAGGCTGGCGTCGGGACAGGCGGTCGCCGAGCAGACGTGGAGGGTTCATGACGGATACCGGTGCCGGCGAGCCGGAACATCTGTCGCCCGAACTGCTCCAGGACATGGCGGGCACCTTCGGACTGCTCGCCTCGACGATGCGTCTGCACATCATGTGGGTACTGGCGCACGGCGCCTGCGATGTCGGGACGATCGCCGGGCACGTCGGCGGGAGCGTCCCGACCGTCAGCCACCACCTGGCCAAGCTCAAGCTCGCCGGCCTGGTGCGGTCCCGCAGGGAAGGCCGGCGCCAGATCTACCTGGTCGACGACCCGCACATCGTGACGATCGTGCGGCAGATGGTCGACCGCATGCGAGACCGGTCCATCGGCTTGGGACGCCGTCGTGGCGTGGGCGCCTGAATCCGCCTCCGCCCTCCCCGAACCGCGGCCTGACGCGGCCGACGAACCCCGGCTTCCCGACGTACGCGGCCGGCTCGCCGAATACGCCGCCATGCCGGTCCTCCAGGTGCTCCGGCGACTGGACAGCGGCCCGCGGGGGCTGGAGGAGGACCGGGCTCAGACGCTGCTGGCGCGTCACGGCGAGAACGCCATCGCCGGTCCCACGGCATCGCGCCGGGGCGCCCGCCTCCTGCACGCGCTGACCAACCCGTTCGTCGGCACCCTGCTGGTGCTCGGCGGGGTGTCGGCGGCCCTCGGCGCGTTCGGCGCGGCCACGGTGATCGGCGTGATGGTGCTGATCAGTTGCTGGCTGCAGGTCCGCCAGGAGCAGCGGTTCGATCGGGTCGCCGACACCTTGCGGGCCATGGTGGTCGCGACGACGACCGTCGTACGCCGTGCGACCACCGACGCGCCCCCCACGAGCCGAGAGGTGCCGCTCGACCAGCTCGTTCCCGGCGACATCGTGACCCTGAGCCCCGGCGACATGATCCCCGCCGACGTACGGCTACTGCGGTCGGCGGGCCTGACCGTGGACCAGGCCGTACTGACGGGGGAGGCACTCCCGGTCGCCAAGCAGGCCACTCCTGAGGACGCCGTCCCGGACGTGTCGGCCGTCGGCCGGTCGACCGGCGACCTGGCGACGATCGACTGCCCGTGGCTGTGCTTCATGGGCAGCACGGTCACCGCCGGCACCGGTACGGCAGTGGTCCTCGCCACCGGCACCGCGACCTATTTCGGTGCCATGCACGCCCACCTGGCGCCACGACGCGCCGAGACCGCCTTCGACCGGGGCGTCAAGGGCGTGTCCCGGGCGCTCATCGGCCTCATGCTCGTGTGCGCCCCCCTGGTGTTCATCGTCAACGCCGCGGTGCACGGCATCCGGTTCGCCGCCCTGTGGTTCGGCATCTCCGTCGCGGTCGGCCTGACACCGGAGATGCTGCCGGTCATGGTGAGCACCGCGCTGGCCCGGGGGGCGCGAGCCGCAGTCCGCCACAACGTGGTCATCAAGCGGCTGCCCGCCATCCACAATCTCGGCGCGATGGACGTGCTGTGCACGGACAAGACCGGCACACTCACCCAGGACCAGGTGGGCGTCGACTGCCACATCGACCCCGACGGCCGATCCGATCCGCAGGTCCTTCGCTGGGCGGCGCTCAACAGCGCCGTCGCGGCGGACGGCGACGCGATCGTCCTGTTCAACGAGCTCGACGAGGCGCTGCTGGCCTATGCCGATCAGATGAGCGTTCCGGTCGACGACGTCACCGCCGTCGAGGTGATCCCGTTCGACTCCACGCGCCGGCGCGGCAGCGTCGTCGTACGAGCGGCAGGTCGCCCGGGGACCGACATCATGATCACCAAAGGCGCCGTGGAGCAGGTCCTGGAATGCTGTACCCGGCTGCGCCGCCCGGACGGTGACGTCCCCCTCACCGTCGCGGACCGGCAACGGCTCGGCGACGTCGGCGACCGGTACGCCGCCGACGGGGTACGGCTGCTGGCCGTCGCCATCGCCGACAAGCCGGTGCGTCCGCGCGCTTACGGCCTCAGGGACGAACGAGACCTCACGCTGATCGGGTTCGTCGGCTTCCGCGACCGCCCGCGCGAATCCGCGGCCGCCGCGGTGCGGTCCCTCACGGCGCGCGGCGTCGCCGTGAAGGTCCTCACCGGAGACCATCCGCTGGTCGCCGCGCGCATCTGCCGGGACGCCGGCATCGACCCCGGGCGGATCGTGCTCGGGGACGACATCGAGGCGCTCAGCGACGCCGAGATCGGTGACCTCGCCGACCGGACCACCGTGTTCGCGCGGATCGACCCGGAGCAGAAGGCGCGGATCGTCCGGGTCCTGCGATCGACCGGCCGTACGGTGGGGTTCCTCGGCGACGGGGTGAACGACTCACCCGCGCTCCGGGACGCCGATGTGGGGATCACCGTGGACGGCGCGGTCGCCATCGCGCGCGAATCCGCCGACGTCGTCCTGCTGCGTGGTGACCTGCTGTCGGTGGCCGAGGCCGTCACCGAAGGGCGGCGGACCTTCACGAACATCAAGAAGTACCTGGAGATCACCATCTCCTCGAACTTCGGCAACGTCCTGTCGATGCTGGCGGCCAGCGTCCTGCTGCCGTTCCTGCCGATGCTGCCCCTGCAGATCCTCGTCCAGAACCTCTGCTTCGACCTGTGCCTGCTGCCGCTCGCCTTCGACCACGTCGACCAGCGCGCGCTGCGCCGACCGCAGACGTTCGACTCGGCCCGGCTGACCCGATTCGTCCTGTGGCTCGGACCGGTCAACACCCTGGCCGACCTGACCGCGTTCGGCATCCTGCTCCACATCACCGGCCACCATCCCGGACCGGCCGCCCAGGCGATCTTTCATACCGGCTGGTTCGTCGAGAACCTGCTCACCCAGGCGGCCGCGGTCCACCTCCTGCGCGGCCGCCGACTGCCCTCGCCGCGCGACCACGCCGCGTTTCCGGTCCTGCTCGGTACGACGGCGATCGTGACCATCGCCCTGGTCCTCCCGTGGTCTTTCCTGGCCGCTCCGCTGAGCATGACTGCCCTGCCCGTGGTCTGCCTGCTGGCACTGGTCCTCGTGCTCGTCCTCTACTGCATTCTGATCGGCGCGGCCAAGACCGCGTGGCAGAAGGTCGAAGGACGTACGTCACGTCCGACCCGACAGGGGACGCGGTCACAAGCGCCGCGGTAGAGATCGCAATCCGGGACATCGCCGCGGTACACCGGTGGGAGGCTGGGCCTACCAGCAGTGAGGAAGCCGGTCGTGGCGTCGGCCCAGGTGGCGGGCGCACTCTGGGGACATGGCAACTCCGCAGGACATCACCGCGTGAACGCCGCACTTTCGCGAGCCCGCTCCTCGTGGGGTCACGTGGCCCAGGCCGCCGCCGCCCTGGCGGCGGGAATGGGCGTCGGCCGTTTCGTCTACACCCCGATCCTGCCCCTGATGCACGCCCAGGCCGGCTTGTCGGCAGGGGACGGCGCGAACCTGGCCTCCGCCAACTACGTCGGATACCTGCTCGGTGCCCTCGCCGGCACCTTCCTTCCACGGCTGGTGCGCTCCTCGGTCGCCCTGCGCGGCTCCCTTCTGGCGTTGACCGTGACGCTGGCCGCGATGCCGTTCACCCGCGCCACCGCGGCGTGGCTGGTGCTCCGGCTGCTCGCCGGCGCGACCAGCGCACTGATCTTCGTCATCGCCGTCAGCTCCCTGCTCAGCCACTTGCGTGACGACCCCGCTCATCTGCCCGGCTGGGCGTTCGGCGGCGTCGGCGCCGGCATCGCCGCGTCGGGGCTCCTGGTCCTGATCCTGCGTTCGGTCGCCGACTGGCGCGTCGCCTGGTGGGCCTCCGCGGGCCTGGCCGCGTCGCTCACCGCCGTCTCCTGGAACCTGCGGCCCGAACCCGCACCCGAGCCGGCGAGCTCCGCGTCCGAGGTACGAGAACAGGCCGACGGCCCGCGGGTGCACCGCTGGTTCAGCACCCTGTTCGCGTCCTACACCTTGGAGGGCATCGGCTACATCATCGCCGGCACGTTCCTCGTCGCCGCGATCGAGCAGAACTCGCCCGGCTGGATCGGCGGCGGCGCCTGGGTCCTGGTCGGCCTGGCGGCCATGCCCTCCGCCGCGCTGTGGACGTGGCTGGGCCGGCGCCGGTCCCGCCCTGACCTCCTGCTGGCCGCGCTGGCCGTGCAGGCCGTCGGCATCGCCCTGCCCGCCCTGATCGGCGGGGTCGCGGCGGCGCTCATCTCGGCGCTCCTCTTCGGCGCCACGTTCATCGGCGTCAGCAACCTCGCGCTCGCCGTGGGCGACCATCTGCGGTTCCCGCGCTCGGTCGCACTGCTGACCGCCGGGTACTCGGTGGGCCAGATCCTCGGCCCTCTCGTCGTCACCCCGTTGCTCCGCCACGGCTACCACCAGGCCCTGCTCCTGGGGGGCGTCATCGTCCTGGCCTCCGCTGTCGCGGCCGCCGTTCTCCGGGTCGGATTCCCCCACCGCATGCCGTCTCCGGGCCATCCGGCCCTCGCCCTGGAGGACGAGTGACAGGCGTCGCAAGCTCGGCTACGCCGTCGTCGCCACCTCGCGCACCATCGCCCCCTCCGGCGACGCGGATGTCGTGACCGTTCAGGGCGATATCGCCAACCCCGCCACCGCCGAACGCGTCATCGCCGCCGCCGTGGAGCGATTCGGCCGCATCGACGGTCAGGGTTGCGAGGAGCGTGACCGCTCATCGTCCGGCGCGCCGGCCGTCCGCGCCCGGCGTTCGGCACGGCGTTCGACGTATCGGGCCGCCGTCGTCCCCATGCGTTCCATGAAGTCCGACAGTTCTTGGCGGGCCTTGTCCCCTTCGGCGCCCAGGCCTTCGAGTTCGAAGATTCGCCATTGCCGCAGGACCGGGGACAGGACATCGTCGAGATGGATGCGCAGGTCGTAGATTTCCGCGTTGGCGATGGCGGCCGACTTGCGCAGGAAGCCGTCGATGGTGTGGCCCGGCATCTGGAAGTTCGTCACGACGTCGGTGACGGCCCGCATCGTCTCGTCGGGGGACAGCTCGAAGGCCGCGGCGAGCAGGTTGCGGTAGAAGAGCATGTGGAGGTTCTCATCGGCGGCCACTCGCGCCAGCAGCCGCTCGCATACCGGGTCGCCCGAGGCCTTGCCGGTGTTGCGGTGAGAGACGCGCGTCGCCAGTTCCTGGAACGAGACGTAGGCGAGGCCGTGGAGCATTCTGTCGCCGTGGTCGGCCTGGTAACCGCTCTCCATGTGCTTCATGCGGGCCCGTTCGAGCGCGACCGGATCCACGGCCCGGGTCACGGTGAGGTAGTCGCGGATGACGATGCCGTGGCGATTCTCCTCGGCCGTCCAGCGGTCCACCCAGGTGCCCCACGCGCCGTCACGCCCGAAGATGGTGGAGATCTCGCGGTGGTAGCCGGGGAGATTGTCCTCGGTGAGGAGGTTGACGATCAGCGCCTCCCGCGCCGCGGGCGAGACCGTGGAGTCTTCGGGTGACCATGGTTCGCCGTCCAACGGACCGTCGAAGTCACGGCCCCGGCTCCACGGCACGTACTGATGCGGAAACCATTCCTTCGCCGTGGACAGATGACGGTCGAGCTCGGCCGCGACGACCGGCTCGAGCTCGATGAGCAGCTCGGACGTCGTCTTGGGCCCGGATGTGAACGGCACTTGATCCCCCCGAAGAGACATGACATGAACACGGCCGCCCGATCGGCGCTGATGATCTGTCAGGCGTGAGTGAAGGTTACGCCGCGGCGCGGTGATCGGTACGCACGTGGCCGCGCTGGGCTTCGGCGAGGGTGGGGCGGACGACGAAGGCGTGGTCGAGGCCGGTGATGCGCAGCAACTTGGCCACGTTCGGGCGGGGCGCGGCGAGGGTGACGGCGAGCCCGTGCAGCCGTGCGCGGCGCTGGGTGCCTACGAGCAGGGCCAGGCCGGAGGCGTCGCAGAAGGAGACGGCGGACAGGTCGATGATGACCGGCGTGGTGGTGTCCGCGAGGATGGTGAGGATCCGGGTGCGGAGTGCCGCGGTGGTCGCGATGTCGAGTTCTCCGCGTATCGCGATGACGGTGTGGCGGGGTAGGCGCCGGCTGAAGAGCCTGGCGCGGACGGTGCTGTGATGCATGGGTAAGTCTCCGGTTCGGGATGCCGCGGCCGAGTACGGCCGCGGTGAGCATGGATGTCGAGGCGCGTTCTGTCTCCGACTGAGAACGGGTGCCTCATCGGGTAACGCGCCGACAGTGCTGGAAATTGCTAGATCACGGCGATCGGAGGCCACTCGGGACCGGCTCGGTCGACGGAGCACGGCACCTCCGCGCTGTCGTCATTGACCGACATGCGGTGGTACGGGGCTTAATGGTCGCCCGACCCGTCTTGGCCTGTGACTGAAGGCCGCGCTAGTGAAAAGCCGGTGAGGCGTCGGCTCGACTGCCGACGCGGAAGCTCCTCGGTCACTTCTAGCATACTCCTCTGATCGCAGGTCAGGGTGGTCGCCGCTCGCGTGCGGCCCCGTAGCTCGGGCCCGGTTGGGCGTTCTCGCGAGCTTTGATCAGCGAACATGGCCTACTGTTGCGTAATGAGACGCACCCATGCCGGCACCCGGCGTCACCTGCCCACCAGTCCCTTCAAGGCCCCGGTCGTCGCGCCCGTCGAGCAGTTCGCCGTGCGGGACCAGGTGAGTCATGACAGGTACGGCCTCGGTGTGGTCACCGGTGTCGAGGAAGGCATCGCCGTGCTCGTGGATTTCGGTTCCCATACCGAACGAATCCCGGCGCCCTACGCCAAGCTCGTCAAGCTGTGAGACGGGAACCGTAGCTCTGCGCCGACGCGCCTCCTGCCGTTGCGGGCGTGCCCGCGGCGGCGGCGTCACGCGTACCGGGTGGTCGTCCGATCGGCGCCGACCACCGTGGCGGCGTTCCGCTCTCTGCGGCGATAGGCCGTCATCGCGCTGTGGGTGTGCCGCCAGGTGATGTGGTGGACGCTGGAACCGATCGGCGTCCATTCCCGGGCGAGAAGCCGAAAGAAGTCGTCATCGGCACAGCGGCCGCCCGCACCTGGCCCGATGTAGATCACCAGGTCGCCGGTGTAGGCGTGGAGGGCTTCGCTCGCCCACGGGTCGCCGTGAGACGGCCAGCACAGCAGCAGGGCCCGGTCGGGGTGGTGCCGGGCGGCGGCCGGGCCGTCTCGCCGGACGGCGGAGTATTCGGTGCCGTCGGTGTAGGTGTTGGCGGAGGAACTGACCGGCTCGTAGGCGATGGCGTCGATGCCGGCTTGCTCCGCCTGCCACACCCAATAGCCCGAGCCCGCGCCGATCTCGACCAGGCCGCGACCGCCCAGGATCTGGGTAAGCCAGGCGATGTCGCCAGGTGAGGGGATCGCCCATGAGTAGCGCTTGGTCAGCAGGTGATGCCCGACGGGAAGTCCGCGGGCGAAACCGTCGGGACAGATCCCCTGCCCGGCCTCGCGCACGGACGGCAGCTGCCGGACGATCTCCCAGTACGGGTTGTCGATACCGGCGGGGGTGACCTGGTCGTAGGCGCTGCCGGCGATCCGGAAGGCCGTCGCGGGGCCCGCGAGGCCGGATCGTTGCGCCCACCACTGGTGGATCTCGGCGAGCTCAGCTGACACGGTCACCGTGACCTCCTT
Source organism: Actinoallomurus sp. NPDC052308 (assembly GCF_040679195.1). NCBI lineage: Bacteria > Bacillati > Actinomycetota > Actinomycetes > Streptosporangiales > Thermomonosporaceae > Actinoallomurus > Actinoallomurus sp. NPDC052308. The sequence goes on from NZ_JBFAUM010000005.1 coordinate 336,934, forward strand.
CAGACTCCTCGGACGATATACACCCGACTGCGGACGAAGGAACGACGCTCAGGGCCTGAAACCGGTACGAGACGGTTGTCACCGTCGTGTTCGCGAGCCGCTTCCGACCTACCGTCGCATGGGCGGCGGCCGGGTCCGGCGACCGCCCGGTGGCGGATAGCGTTGGCGTTCTATGACAGCAACCCTTGTCGCGAAGGACGTCGCCGCCGGGCACGGTGACCGTGTGCTGTTCTCCGGGTTCGACCTGGTGGTCTCCCCTGGAGAAGTCGTCGGGCTGGTCGGGGTCAATGGCGCGGGGAAGTCCACCCTGCTGCGGACCCTTGGGGGGCTGCTCACCCCCGAGGACGGTTCGGTGACGCTCAGCCCGTCGTCGGCGGTCGTCGGCTACCTGCCACAGGAGCGGGAGCGGCGCGGCGGCGAGACGGTGATCGGCTTCCTCGCCCGGCGTACCGGGGTGGCGCGGGCTCAGCGGGAGCTGGACACCGCGACCGAGGGCCTCGTCGGTGGGCGTGAGGGGGCCGAGGACGAATACGCCTCCGCCTTGGAACGATGGCTGGCCCTGGGCGGCGCCGATCTCGAGGACCGGGCCGGGGAGGTGGCGGCCGAGCTGGGGCTGGCGGCCGGCCTCGATCAGCGGATGACCTCGTTGTCCGGCGGGCAGGCGGCCCGCGCGGGGATGGCGTCGCTGCTGCTCAGCCGCTATGACATCTTTCTGCTCGACGAGCCCACCAACGATCTGGATCTGGACGGGCTGGAGCGGCTGGAGCGGTTCGTCACGAGCCTGCGGGCCGGCACGGTGCTGGTCAGCCATGACCGCGAGTTCCTGGACCGGACGGTCACCCGGGTGGTGGAGCTGGACCTGGCCCAGCAGCAGGTGAACGTCTACGGCGGCGGTTACGCCGCGTACCTGGCCGAGCGTGAGGTCGCCCGCAGGCACGCCCGCGCCGACTACGAGGAGTACGCGAGTAAGGTCGTCGCGCTGGAGCAGCGGGGCCGGACGCAACGGGACTGGGCCGCCAAGGGCGTCAGGAACGCCAGGAAGAAGGCCCGGGGCGCCAACGGGGGAGACAACGACAAGGTCGGCCGGAACTTCCGCGCCGACGCGAGTGAGAAGCAGGCCGCCAAGGTCCGCCAGACCGAGCGTGCGCTCGAACGCCTCGACGTGGTCGAGGAGCCCCGCAAGGAGTGGGAGCTGCGGATGGAGATCGCCGTCGCGCCACGCGCCGGTGCCGTGGTGGCGACCCTGCGCTCCGCGGTGCTGCGGCTCGGAGACTTCACCCTGGGGCCCGTCGATCTGGAGATCGGCTGGGCCGAACGGGTCGCGATCACCGGTGCCAACGGAGCGGGCAAGTCGACGCTACTGTCGGCGCTGCTGGGCCGGGTCCCGCTCACCGAAGGCCACGCCGCACTCGGGCCGGGCGTGATCATGGGCGAGGTCGACCAGGCACGAGCGCTGTTCCTCGGCGAAAGTGCCCTTCTGGACGCCTTCGGCGCGGAGGTTCCCGAGTTGCCGCCGGCGGAGATCCGTACCCTCCTGGCGAAGTTCGGCCTGCGCGCCGCGCACGTGACCCGCCCCGCGGCGACGCTGTCCCCGGGTGAGCGCACCCGGGCAGCCCTGGCGTTGCTTCAGGCGCGGGGCGTGAACCTGCTCGTTCTGGACGAGCCGACCAACCATCTCGACCTGCCGGCGATCGAACAGCTGGAGTCCGCGCTCGACTCCTATCCCGGCACCCTGCTGCTGGTGACCCACGACCGCCGGATGATCAACGCTGTGCACATCACCCGCCGGCTGCACCTCAGCAACGGCCGGGTCACCGAGATGGGCCCGGTCTGAAACCAGAACAGGCCCCCACCCCGAACGGGGTCGGCAGAACTCCGAACTCATGAAGAGCGCCGCGTGAGGTTGCGGGCGGGGGCGATGTCGCCGGTCCAGGGGCTGCGCCGCTCAGGAGCCGGCGCGGCTCACTTGGCCACGGTCAGGACGATCAGCTCTTGAAGGCTGACCTGCCCGCCCGGCTTCTCCGACTGGTCGGTCACCACCCAGTGGGAGGGCATCCCGACGAACACGTGCCCTTGAGGGCTCAGTTTGATCCGGTCATCTGCGAACCCGAGCCGTTCCAGGTCGTCCTTGGCGACGGCGGCGTTCTTGCCGACCAGGTTCGGCATCGTGACATTGCCCGTCCTGGCGGGCCGCGCTCTCCCGATGCCCCCGCACCCTGCCAGCATGGGCGCCGCCGCCAGGATCAGTGCGCCTGCGAGGACGCGCTTCTTCATCGGTTCCTCCCCGTTCCCGGCAGTCCGGGTCGCGGCTGGATCGCGGTGCCGGCGTCAGCGCCGAGCTCTGGCCGGCGGCCCCGACCTCGGTCATTCGGGTCCATAGACGGTCACATTGTTCAGGAGCGCCGGGCGCTGCGCGAGTCGGACGGATGGGGTGTCCCGGCAGCGGCGGTGTACGTCCCGGGTCCCCTGATCGACGACCGCGGTCGGAGAACCCGGCGCGATATTGCCGCATGCGGCCAACGATCTGTTCAGCGGCTTCGAGGGGTGATCGACTGGCCGCCGCTAACCCACCCCCTCGAGCCCGGCGTGACTCTCCCGGCACGCGGGCCCGGAAAGGCGGCAGTCGATGCAGCGACGACTCCTGCGGCTCCTCGCACTCGGCACGGCGGCCGGTGCGACACTCGGAGCGGCCCCTACGGCGTCAGCGAGCCCAGCGCCTGGTCGGGTATCCCGTCCGATCGCGGTGTCGGGCAAGAGCCCGACACCGGGAACGACCGCAGGCCAGGGACCCGCGAGCAGCGTCAATTACCCCGGCGCCGAGGTCGAACCCTGGATCGCGGTCAACCCGCGGAACCACGGCAACATCATCGGCTTCTACCAGCAGGACCGTTGGAACAACGGCGGTGCCCACACCCTCACCTTCAGCGTCACCCATGACCACGGCGGACACTGGAGACAGGTCGTCCTGCCCGACGTCTCCAAGGCCGCGGGCGGCCCCTACGACCGGGTGTCCGACCCGGGCGTGAGCTTCGCCCCGAACGGCGACGCGTACGCGATCTCGCTGCCGATCAGCTGGGCTCCCGACAACTCCGACACCACCACCAGCGCGATCGGGGTGTCGAAGTCGACCGACGGCGGTGACACCTGGAGCAAGCCGATCTTCATCCAACAGGACACCGACGGCAACTACTTCAACGACAAGGAACTGATCACAGCGGACCCCACCAGTTCCAAGCGCGTCTACGCGGTCTGGGACCGCAGCAACCCACAGGGCGGACAACCGATCTTCTTCTCCCGGACCGTCGACGGCGGTCGCACCTGGGAGAAGCCGCACGCGATCTACGACCCGACCGCCGACGGCGAGTGGACCATCGCCAACCAGATCGTCGTCCAGCCCGACGGCACCCTCGTCGACATGTTCTTCCAGGGCTCAGGGGACAGCGATGAGGGCCACGACGGCCTCGCGGCCACCTCGCATGACCCCGACGCCCGGCGGGCACGGCTTTCCCGGCTCGCCGAGACCGAGCCGTCGCGGATCCGGGTGATCCGCTCCACCGACCACGGAAAGACCTGGTCGAAGCCCAGCACGGTGGCCGAGGTCGCCCCATCGGAGATCGTCGATCCGGACCGGCACCAGCCGCTGCGAACCGGCGACGTCGTCCCCGACATCGCCGTCGACCACAGGACCGGCAGGCTCTACGTCGCCTGGCAGGACGCCTCCGTCACGCAGAGCGGGTCGGCCGTCCTGTTGTCCTCCTCGGCCGACGGCCGTACCTGGACCGAGCCGATCAAGGTCAGCAAGACCCCGGACTCGGCCGCCCAAGGCAACGGCCAGGCGTTCACCCCGGTGGTCGACGTGGCCGACGACGGAACCGTCGGAGTGACCTACTACGACTTCCGGCGCAACACCCCCGCCCCCGGCGCCCTCACCGACTTCTGGATCGTGACCAGCCCCCGCCGCACCGCCGGCGACCCGCGGGCCTGGCATGAACAGCACGTCGGCGGATCCTTCGACGTCACGCTGGCGGCGGTCGCGCGCGGATACTTCCTCGGCGACTACACCGGACTCGACCACGCGGGCGGAACCTTCACGGCCCTGTTCACCCAGACTCACCCGATCCCCGACAACCAGCAAGACGAATACTTCGCCGCGATCCATCCGTAAGGGCGCTCGACGGGTGAAAGGGGTCGGGCGATCTCGCCCAGCCCCCTTCACCGGCACGCGCCGGGTGCCGGTCGAGTACGGCTCGGTGTCCGAGCGCCATCAGGCGCTCACAGCGTACGCAGCGCCTCGGTGGGGGAGAGGCGGGCGGCCCGAAGGGCCGGCAGCAGGCCCGCGATCGCACCGATCACGATCGCCGCGCCGATCCCGCCGGCCCACGCCTGGACCGGGATGATCACCGCCCAGCCCTTCGTGTTCGCGTAGATCGCGGTGGTCAGCGCTCCGGCCGCGACTCCGGCCACCCCGCCGAGCAATGCGAGCATGACCGCTTCGGACAGGAACTGAGTGCGGATCTGTCCCCGGGTGGCGCCGAGCGCCCGGCGCAGCCCGATCTCCGATCGCCGTTCCAGCACCGAGATGATCATGATGTTCGCGACCCCGACCGCGCCCACGATCAGCGCCACCAGCCCGAGCCCGAGGAACAGGCTGTTGAACGCGCCCTTCGCGGCGGCTCGCGCGGTGAGCGCGTCGGACGGCCGGCTGACGTCGACGTCGCTGGGCGACTCTGGGTTCGCGGTTCGCGCGAGCACGTCATGCACCGAGTCGACCTTGTCCGTACGGGCCCGCACGTACACCGTCGTCGGAGCTCCGGCCACCGCCGTGCCTTCATCGACGATCGCGTAGCCGAGATAACGCTCCGCGGCCGGGTAGCCGACCAAGGCACTGGTGTCGATGTCGGTCGACAGCGTCGCGGGCTTCAGGATGCCGGCGACGTAGAACCACTGGTTCCTCAGCCAGATCCGCTCGCCCGGATGGACACGATCGATCCCGAGGCGCTGCGCGGCGAGCGCGCCGAGCACGGTGACCGGCTGCCGTTCGGTCGCCGGGTTCAGCCAGCGACCCTGAGCCACGCCGGTTCCGATCACTTCGGGGAGGTTGAGGCTGGCGGCCCGTACCTTCAGGGCGTTGGTCTCGACCACCGGGATCAGCGGGCTGCGGTACACGTTCGTGTTCTCGATGGCGGCGGCGTGCGCCACGTGCTCGACATCGGGCAGGTGGGAGATCCGTTGCGGCGCGGCGACCGGGAGCCGTGCCGCCCCGCCGGTGAACGATTGGCCGGTGTTCGCGGTCAGCAGGTTCGTGCCGAGCCGGTCGATCTGTGCCAGCAGCCCGGCCTGGGAGGACGCGGACAGGCCGAGCACCGCCACGATCGCCGCGGTGCCGATCGCTATCCCGAGCGCGGACAAGGCGGCCCGCAGGCGGCGAGCCCGGATGCCGACGCCGGCCACGCGGATCTGGTCGGACAGCCTCATACGCCCTCCATTGAACGCGCCGCGCTGTCGGCGACGATCCGCCCGTCGAGGACGTGCAACTGACGGGGAAGCCGGGCGGCCAGCCCGCTGTCGTGCGTGATCACGAGGATGGTCGCCCCGTCGGCGTTGAGCTCGTGCAGCAGCTCGATGATCGACGCGCCCGTCTTGCTGTCGAGGTTTCCCGTCGGCTCGTCGGCGAGCACGATGGCCGGATGGCCGACCACGGCGCGGGCGATCGCCACGCGCTGGCGCTGTCCGCCCGAGAGCCTGCCCGGCCGGAAGCCCGCCCGGTCCTCCAGCCCCACCCGGATGAGCGCCTCGGCGGCACGCTCGCGCCGCTCGGCGGCTCCCACGCCGCTGTACAGCAGACCGTCGGCGACGTTCTCCAGGACGGTGGTGTGCTCGGACAGATGGAACTGCTGGAAGATGAAGCCGATGCTGCGCGCCCGCAAGGCGGCGAGCCGGCGGTCGGTGAGCGTCGCGACGTCTTCCCCGTCGATCCGTACCGTGCCGTCGCTGGGCCGATCCAGCGTGCCGAGGATGTGCAGCAGCGTGGACTTGCCCGATCCCGACGGGCCGACGATCGCGACCAGTTCCCCCCTCCGTACGGTGAAGCTCACGTCGCGCAGCGCGTGGACGGGGGGTTGCGCGCCGTACGTCTTGGTGACCCGCTCCAGTTCGAGGACATTGGTCTCGCTCATGTCGACGGCACCACCACACGGTCATTGGCCGACAGGGCGCCGGAGACCTGCACCCGACCGTTGGCGTCGTCGAACAATCCCAGCGTGACCGGCACGATCCGGGTCTGGCCGCGGTCCCCCGCCGCCACCTCGACCGCGTATCCCCCGCCGGCCCGGCCGATGAGCGCGGTCACCGGCACGATCAGCGCGTGCTCGACGCCGTCCGTGGTGATCTGCACCTGGACCGGAGCCTGGTCAAGGGTTCCGGCGTCCTTCGGGTGCTTGAGCGTGATGTAGACCGGGATCGTGGCGGATCCCGAGTCGGAGCCGTCCTTGCCGGAAGACGTCGCGACCGTGCCGATCCGGCGGACCACGCCGGACGTGATCCGGTTGTCCGGCAGCGTGATCTGCGCCTGGTCGCCCTCCTTGACCTCGGACTGCTGGGAGGCGTCGAGCTTCACGGTCACCTCGCGCCGGTTCGACGACGCCGCCATGACCGGACGGCCCTTGCCCGCGCCCGTGCCGTTCACGGCCATCACCTTGCCGACCCGCAAGGGGCCGGGCAGGAACACCGCCTGGCCGAGGTTCAGCCTGCCCGTCACGTCGGCGCCGCGTTTGTCCTGAAGCTTCGCCAGGGCCGCCGCGGTCGCCGCGCCGAAGTGGTCCGAACCAGGATCGAGCTCGGACCTGTCGGCATAACCCCCGTTCACGAGGGTCTTGTTCAGCGCCCGGACGTCCTTGCCGTCGTCGCCCGCGGCCAGGTTCCGGTACGCGGGCGTGCTTCCGCAGATCAGGATCACCGGTTTCTCGCTGACCTTGTACAACGTCTCACCGCAGTCGACCTGGGTGCCCGCCGCCGGCACCCAGGTGTAGATCCCGCTCGCCTGGTTGACCACCGAGTACGGGATCCCGTCGGTGCCGGCCGAGTACGAGAGCGTCCCGCTCTGGTCGACCTGCGAGGAGAGCGGACCCTCCTGGACCGCCGCGAGAGCCGTCCCGTCGCCGGCCCTCGTGGTGGACTTGCCGTCGTCGCCGTACAGGCCCGTCACGGCGAGAACCAGGCCACCGCCCGCGGCCACGACCGCGACGCCGCCGAGTAGCCCGCGCCGCTTGCGTCTCCACCATGGGCGGGCGGGCGCCTCAGGGGGGACGCCGGTGCTCGCCGGAGCCCCGATCTCAGCCGTTGCCATTCTCGGAGCCTCCTCCCACGTGGGCCACGTCGCGGCATGCGTTCATCGCCTTCTTGAACTGCGGTGAGTTGGTGTCGATCCTGTCCTTCGGCACCAGAAGGCGTCCGTCCTGCGGGTCAGGGATGTCGGGTATGCCGTTCTTGCGCATGCACTGGGCCCACTTCAGCCATTCCTTCTGGTCTTGGGCCCGCTGTGCGGGGTCGTCCTGTATCCCGGGCGGCTCCTGCGATTTGCACGCCTGCTGCGCCTTTCTGCGGCGAGTTCCTGTTCGGTCCGCCCGCCGCGATCATGAACCTGCCGTTCTTGTCCGGGTCGGGGAAGCTGGTCACGCCGTTCTCGCGCATGCACTGCGCGTACTTCACCGCCTGCTCCAAAGCGGAGTTCGCGTTCGATCCGGAGGAGCCGGCTTTCGAGTCGCCCGAGCCGCCGCATCCCGCGACTGTCAGGGCAAGGGCGGCGGCCGAGGCGGCCAGCAACACGAAGGCCTTGTTCATGGTGGCCGGCGGCGGCGTGGGTACGGCTCGCGCGGTCCTGCGCGTACGACGGGATGGCGCTGACGGTGATTCGCTGTGGTCCATGCCTTCACTGAATACGGAGGACTGTTGCGGTCACGTATGCGATTTTCGATACGCCCGCGATACACCGAATCACCGGCATCAAGGAAGCGGCGCACGCACGCCGGCAGTGAGATGACCCGCCGCCGCTCATCGCGTCAGGCCGCCGGCTGAATCCCTGACGACCGAGATCAGCCGTTGCTCGGACAGGCCCCGGGAAGTCGGATGGTGATGCGGAGGCCGCCGGTGGGGCGGGGGGTGAGGTCGAGGGTGCCGTCGTGTGCTCGGACGATGCTGTGCACGATGGCGAGTCCGAGGCCGACGCCGGCGTGTTCGTCGGTGCGGGTGCGTTGTGTTCCGCGTTGGAAGGGTTCGGTGAGGGTCGGTACCAGTTCCGGTGGGACCGGCTGGCCGGTGTTCTCGATCCGCAGCACGCTCGTGTCGTGCTGCGATTCGGTGTGGATGGTCACGGTGCCGCCGGTCGGGAGGTTGTGGACGATGGCGTTCTGGACGAGGTTCGTCACCATCCGCAGGAGGAGCGCCACGGAACCGACGGTCTGTGCCTTTTCGCCGGTGATGTCGAGGGCGATCTGGCGTTTTTCGGCGAGGAGAAGCAGGGTTTCGGTGGCTTCTTCGGCGATGAGGGACAGGTCGACGGGCTCGCGGGTGAAGCTCTTGCGGTCGGCGTGGCTGAGCAGCAGGAGGGCTTCGGTGAGGTCGATCGCCCGCGTGTTGACGGTGCGGAGGCGTTCGATGAGCTCGCCTTGGTCCCGTGTGGGGTCGTTGCGGGCGGTGTCGAGGAGTGTCTGGGAGATCGCCAGTGGGGTGCGCAGTTCGTGGGAGGCGTTCGCGGCGAACCGTTGCTGTTCGGCGACGTGGGATTGGAGTTGTTCGAGCATGGTGTCGAACACGTCGGCGAGTTCGCGGAATTCGTCTTCGGGGCCTTCCAAGCGGATCCGGTGGGACAGCGATCCGTTGGAGGCCATCCGTGCCGCGTCGGCGATCCGTGTCAGTGGCGCGAGCATTCGACCGGCCAGGAACCATCCTCCCAGCAGCCCGAACACCAGTAGGAAGGCCAGTGTGGCGGCCGCGGCGGGGGCGAAGCCGCGCAGGAGTTCGGTGCGGTTGATACCCACAATGATCACACCGCCGAACTTCCTGCGAATGGATCCGGGGTCGTCGTCGGGTAGGTGACGCAGCACGAATACCCACACCACGGCCAACAGGAGAGCGCCGGCGAGGAGGAGGAATCCGGCGTAACTGATGGTGAGTTTCAGACGAGCGCTGAGACCTGGGCGCCTAATCATGAGTGCGGCCAGGGTCGGTGGTGTCCATGCCGGTGTCGATTCGGTAGCCGACGCCGGGCACCGTGGCGATGAGCCATGGTTCGCCGAGTCGTTTGCGCAGCGCGGAGACGGTGATGCGGACGGCGTTGGTGAAGGGGTCGGCGTTGGCGTCCCAGGCCCTCTCCAGCAGCTGTTCGGCGCTGACGACACCGCCTTCGGCGGCGACGAGGACTTCGAGCACGGCGAACTGCTTTCGGGTGAGGGCGACGTAGCGTCCGTCGCGGTAGACCTCCCGGCGGAAGGGGTCCAGCCGCAGGCCCGCGATCTCGGTGACCGGGGGCCGGGCGTGCGCGCGTCTGCGGTCGAGCGCCCGTAGCCGCAGGATGAGCTCTCGAAGCTCGAACGGCTTGGTGAGGTAGTCGTCGGCGCCGAGCTCGAACCCGGAAGCCTTGTCGTCGATCCGGTCGGCGGCGGTGAGCATGAGGATCGGGATGCCGCTGCCGGAGGCGACGATCCGCCGGGCGATCTCGTCGCCGGAAGGTCCGGGGACGTCGCGATCCAGGACCGCCAGGTCGTAGGAGTTGATGCTGAGCAGCTCCAGGGCGGAATCGCCGTCGCCGGCGATATCGGCGGCGATCGCCTCCAGCCGGAGACCGTCACGGACGGCTTCGGCCAGGTAGGGCTCGTCCTCCACGATCAGCACACGCATCCCTGAACCCTAAGCAGCGCGACATATCGCCGACATATGCAAACCGGACACGCCCCGGCACCGTGCCACGATCTCCTCCGCAAGCGGCCCACCACCGGTGAACACTCTTATTACGGACCGGGCTCTATGCCCCCGTCTACGGCGCAGCCGGCAGGTAGGGCTGGATATACCTCAGGTCGGTGGAGCACCGTGATGTGCTGCGGGTCGTCGCGGCGGTGAGATCGGATCATGACCTTCGAACTCACCACCCGAGCGATCAAGATCTCGCTCGCCGGTGTCGCGGGCGCGGCGCTGGTCTGCGGCGGCCTTGCGCAGACGGCCATCTCGTCGACGCCCACGAGCGCGTCCGACCCCATCGGGGGCTGGTCCGAGAGCTGGGGCGCCGCCATGCAGCGGCCGACTCCAGGCACCGAGGACAACGGCCCCAACTGGTCGATGAAGGGGTTCGCCGACCAGTCCGTGCGCCAGGTGATCAGGCTGAGCGGGGGCGGGGACCGGGTCCGGATCCGGCTGTCCAACGTCTACGGCACCAAGCCGTTGAAGATCGCCGGGGCCGCCGTCGGCATGTCGGCGGGCGGCGCCAAGGTGTGGCCGGGAACGATCAAAACGCTGAAGTTCCACGGCGCCGCGTCCACTGTCGTGAAGCCCGGCGCCGAACTGGCCAGCGACCCGGTCGCACTGCCCACCAAGCCACTGCAGAAGCTGGCCGTCACGCTGCGTTTCACCGAGCCGACCGGGCCCGCCACCTTCCACCGCTTCACCACGCAGGAGGCCTACCGTGCGAGCGGCGACCACCTGACCGAGCCCGTCTCGGCCGCCTTCGCCAAGAGCACCAACTCCTGGTACTACCTGACCGGCGTCGACGTGGCCGGCGGCGCCGGCATCCAGGGCACGGTCGTGACGTTCGGGGACTCCCTCATCGACGGCGTCGGCTCCACCGGCGACGAGCGGATCGCCGACGGCCTGGCCGAACGCCTGGCCGCCCAAGGCCGCCCGATCACCGTGATCAACAGCGGGATCGGCGGCAACCGGATTCTGGGTGACACGTCCTGCTATGGAGACAAGGCCCCCACGCGGTTCCGCCGCGACGTGCTCGACCGGCCCGGCGTACGGTCGGTGATCATCCATCTCGGCGCGAACGACATCGCCGCCGCCAAGATCGAAGATCCCTGCCTGCCGAAGGGCGGCACACTGCCGACCGCGCGCCAACTCATCGAGGGCCACCGGGCACTCATCCGCGCCGCCCACGCCCGGGGCATCAAGGCCATCGGCGCGACCATCCTGCCGCTCAAGGGCGCGCTCTTCCCGATCTGGAGTCCGGAGGCGGAGAACGTCCGAGACGAGGTCAACCGCTGGATCCGTACGAGCGGCGAGTACGACGCGGTCCTGGACGTCGACCGCGTCATGGCGGATCGGACCGACCCGGACCGGCCCTGGCTCGGCTACGTCTTCGAGGACGGACTGCACCCGAACGACGCGGGATACCAGGCGATCGTCCGGGCGGTCCCCCTCGGAGCCCTCTCATGAAGGAGTACGGGACGGGCGCCGCCCGCGTACGCCCTCGATGAGGCCGGCCTGACCTTCTCCACGGATTCATGGACGGCCGTGATGGTTGTTCCCTCGAGCTCGGGAAGGCCCGTCTTGCTGCACTGGGTAGGAGACCCGTCGTCCTCTTAAAGGACGCGGTCGGGAATCTCGACCGCCTTCTCACTGAGCCTCAGAATCCGCTCAAAGAGCCCTTTATCGGACTTGGGTATTGTGTGCACCTCCTCCCCTGCCGCTTCCCGGAGCGCGGCTCCGGGCTGCCGGTCGATCCGGCTACCCGGCGTGAGCAAAGTCAGCCCGCCGACGGCGACCAGGCTCAGGGCACCACTTTTCCGCATCCCTACCTCCGATCAGGCTCCGTCGCCTGAAGGGCGCGAGACCGCGCCCGCGCGGAACGTAGATCCGTAGGTAAGGGAAGGGCAATCCTAAAGTTCCCAAATGGCCGAGAGTGGACAAAGAAGCGATGGGCGATCACCACGCCCTCGGACGCTTGAAGGGATGACCGCGGCTCCGGTCGACGCCGTTGCGCACGGGTTTACCGTCGGTCCATTGGCCAGATCAGGCCGCCGAATGCAGGTCAGGAGCCTCAGCCCAGATCCGTGCCATTGACATGAAACCTGACGCCATTCACCTTTGGGGCGCTCGGTCTGAGTGACCCCGCCGGCCCCCGCCCCGTGCCGGCCTCAGCGCCGAAGCATTCAGGAGGTTGCCGTGGGCCGGCGTTCCCGCATGCGTGAAATCGTGACTCTCCCTCTCACCGCCCCGATCGCCGCAGCGGTGTTACTCCTCACCGGTGGGTCGGCGTCCGCGAACGTCGCGCTCACCCAGGTGAGCACCGACCCGTACACCAACACCACCAGCCAGCACCGGACGGAGGTCGAGCCGGACACCTTCTCCTCGGGCAGCACCATCGTCTCCGCGTTCCAGGTCGGCCGGTTCTACGACGGCGGAGCCTCCGGCGCCGGGTTCGCCACCTCGACCAACGGCGGCTCCACGTGGACCCATGGCTTCCTGCCCGGCCTCACCAAATTCCAGGGCAACGGCCCGTACGACCGGACGAGTGATGAGTCCGTCGCCTACGACGCCAGGCACAACACCTGGATGATCTCCTCGCTCGCGCTCACTGACAGCGGCGGCGTCACGGGCGCGGCCGTCGTGACGAGCCGGTCCACCGACGGCGGCCTGACCTGGACCAACCCGGTGACCACGGCCACCGGCGGGAGCCTGGACAAGAACTGGATCGCATGCGACAACACCGCCTCCAGCCCGTTCTACGGCACCTGCTACACCGAGTACGACGACAACGGCGCCGGTAACGCCGTCAAGATGGCGACCTCCAGCAACGGTGGCGCGTCATGGACCGTCCACTCCACCAGCGCCACGGGCCTCGGCGGCCAGCCCGTCGTACGGCCCAACGGCACCGTCCTGGTGCCGTATCTGAGCAACAGCGGCCAGATCCGTTCGTTCCGATCCACCAACGGCGGCTCCAGTTGGAACTCCACCGTGCTGATCGCGACGGCCCAGGACCATACGGTCGCCGGGGGCCTGCGCAGCGAGACACTGCCTTCCGCCGAGATCGACGCCGCCGGCACCGCGTACGTGGTCTGGCAGGACTGCCGGTTCCAGTCCGGCTGCCCCGCCAACGACATCGTGATGAGCAAGTCCACCAGCGAGACCACCTGGGGACCCGTCACCCGCATCACCAGCGACGGCGGCGACCACTTCATTCCGGGCATCGGCGTCGACGGCGCGACCTCCGGATCGACCGCCAGGCTCGGCCTCACCTATTACCGTTACCCGACCGCGAACTGCACCGCCACCACCTGCCAGCTCACCGTCGGATACACCTCCTCCACCAACGGCGGCTCGACCTGGAGCACCCCCACCCAGGTGGCCGGGCCGATGACCCTGTCCTGGGTCGCCGACACCAGCCAGGGCCGCATGGTCGGCGACTACATCTCCACCTCCATCACCGGCGGACGCGCCTGGCCGGCCATCGAGGTCGCAGCCGCGCCCTCCGGCAGCACCTTCGACGAGGCGACGTACGTACCCACCGGCGGCCTGCCCCTCACCGGCGGCCCCGTCCACGCCGTCACCGGCCCCACCTACACAACCGGCGCCCGCCCCAGCGCCACCACACCGCCGACCGCCCGATGACCCGTACCGCCCCGTCAACGTCCACGTGCTGGTCGCCACGGGTGTGAACGCCGATGGGCACCGGGAGATCCTGGGGGCCGAGGTCACCTCCGCCGAGGACGGCGCCGGCTGGCTGGCGTTCTGCCGCGGCCTGCTCGCCTTCACCGGCTTCCCTCGTGAGATCTGGCGGCAGATCTGGTCCACCAACCCCCAGGAACGGCTGAACAAAGAGATCCGCCGCCGCACCGACGTGGTCGGGATCTTCCCCGACCGGGCCGCGATCATCCGCCTGATCGGCGCGGTGCTGATGGAACGAACCGACGAATGGACCGAAGCCCGCCGCTACATGGGCCTGGAATTCCTCGCCAAAGCCCGACTACGCCTGATCGCCGGCGAAACGCCGGACGAGAACCCGGCCCCACAAGCGATCACCGCTTAACCTGCAGAAACAGGATCACGCGAAGATCGACTCATATACCACCCGCGTGGACATGACCTCAAGCGCCGAATGCCGACCATCGAAAACTCAAGAGGTCTGATTACAATTCGTAGGTGACGCGGCCGATGATCGGGTCGAAGAAATCTATGGCAATGTCATCGACTAGATCTGAACGCGAACAACGCCCGGAAAGCGCACAACCGTCGCGGAGAATCCGCCGTCAAGAGGAACCGCGCAATCCGCACGCCCGAGGGGCGCCGGTCGTGCCCGCCGGTCTGCTGGGCACCCTGCTGGTGCGCCGCTGAAGAGGTGAACTACCCGCCCCTTCGGGCTGTTCAGCGGCGGACCGGCGCTTACCGCGACCAGCGTGCCCGATGTCACCAGCGAGACCACCCCCATCTGTCGCGGCACTGAAACGCCAGATAGACGACGAACCTCCCTATTTGATGCACGTTCGGTAGCGATTCAATCGCTCTATGTGAGGGGATGGTTGATCGCAAACCTGAACTGAGAGGAAGGGCCGTGACCCCACTGTTCAACCCGGACCGGCTGCTCAGTACCGACTCCGCAGGACCGGTCGCGCGGCGGCTGCCGCCCGTACAGTTTGCCCGGCTGGCCACCGCCGTGCGCGAAGCCGCCGACGCCGAGCGCCTCGTGAAGACTGAGAACGGCCGGACCACGCCGTACCCGATGCTGCCGAGCCTCGTGCAGCTCACCGGCGACGCGGAGCGGCACCTCGCCCGACACGTGCCGCTGGTCGTGTCCGCGTGGCGGAAGGTGCTGCTCGCGCACCGCACGGACGCGCGGGTGCGAAACTTCCTCGCCGTGCCCGCTGTGCTCCGCGAGTGGGTGGACGCCGCGCCGCTCGGGGAGTACCGCGTGGACTTCTGCCGCTTTGATCTCGTCGGCGGCGACGTGGAGACCGCGCGGGTGGTGGAGTTCAACGCGAACTGCCCCGGTGGCGTGCTCTTCACCAGCGCATACGCGGCGCTGTGGCGGGACGTGCCGCCGGTACGGGACGTGCTGGAGGAGTGGGGCGCGGCCCGTACCCCGCTCGACGACCGCCACTGGTTCCCGGAGTTCCTGCGCACCGCCGTCGGGCCGGAGTGTGCCGACGGGCCGTTCGGCATCTTCCACAAGACCGGCGGCAACGTCCTCGAACTGGACAGGATGACCGACCTGCTCGCCGAGACCGGACACAGCGCGGTCTGCGTCGACCCGGGCTTGGAGGACTGGCTCGCCCGCGACCTGCCCGCGGGCTACCTCAAGTACGGCGTGCAGCCGGTACTGGCCGATATCGCCCGCTGGTCCGCGTTCCTCGACCGTGTCTCGTCGGGCAAGCTGCGGATCGCCAACCCGCTGGCGGGCCGCTGGATCGGCGACAACAAGCTGTGCCTCGCGCTGCTGTCCGACCCGCGCTTCGCCGGAATGTTCACGGGCGACGAGCGGGAGGCGATCGAGCGGCTGATCCCGCACAGCCGGAAGGTCGGCGACGGCGTCGAGCCCGCCGAACTGCTCGCCGACCGCGCCGGGTGGGTCGTGAAGGGCCCTTATGACACGCGCGGCAACAGCGTCTACGTGGGCTCCGAGCAGGACGAGGATCGGTGGCGGGCTGTCGTACGCCGGGCCGCCGGGGACGGCTGGCTGGCGCAGCGCGCGGTGCCGGCGTACCGGCGGGACTGGCAGGGCACGCCGTGCTACCAGGATCTGTCGATCGTGCTGCTCCACGGCGCGTGGGCCGGGTACACGTCCCGGATCAGCGAAGCCCTGCGCGTCAACGTCGCGCAGGGCGGCGGGCGGCAGGTCGTCCTTGGCCACCGCGACACCGACTGGGGCGGCCGATGAGTGACTGCCGATCGCGTGACGCGCGACCGCCTCCGGCGCGAACGCGAAGACGCATCGTCCGTGGCGCGGCTGCGCCGGGTCATGGGGGAACGCACGTGACCAAGACACAGGCGAAGCGCCAGACGCTGTGGTGGCATCGGGACTTCCTCCTGCTGTGGAGCGGCCAGACGGTCAGCGACATCGGCTCGGCGGTCACGGTCTTGGCATTGCCGCTGATCGCGGTGTCCCTGCTCGGCGCATCGACGTTCGAGGTCGGCGCGCTGTCGGCGTCGAGCACGGTGGCGTACCTGCTCGTGGCCCTGCCCGCCGGCGCGCTCGTGGACCGGACCGTCAAGCACCACCTGATGATCTGGAGCAACGCGGGCCGCGCGGTAGTGCTCGCCGGGGTGCCCCTCGCGGCGACCCTCGGCCATCTGAGCATGGCGCAGCTCTACGTGACCGCGCTGGTCGCGGGCATGCTGACGGCTGTATTCGAGATCGCCTACCAGAGCTACCTACCGACCCTGATACGGCGAGACCAGCTCGTCGAGGGCAACGGCAAGATCGGCATCACGAACTCGCTATCAGACGTCATCGGCCCGGGCCTCGCGGGCGGCCTGGCGTCGCTGCTCAGCTCGGCGGCGTATGCGGTGACAGCCGACTGTCTTTCGTTCGTGGTCAGCATCGTGTCACTGTTGCTGATCCGCACCCCGGAACCCCCGCCGCGTGCCAACGGGTCGCGCCAGACGATCGGCAAGCAGATCGCGGAGGGCGTGCGCTACGTGGCGCGACACACCGTCCTGCGCCGCGTCGTCGCCTGCGCCACCATGTCCAGCCTGTTCAACATGACGCTGATGACCGTACTGGTGGTGTTCCTCGTACGCACGCTGCACGCACCCGCCGGGACCACCGGCCTCCTGCTCGGCCTCGGCAGCGCCGGCGGTGTCGTCGGTGCCTTCACCGTCGGGCCACTTTCGCGGCTGATCGGATCGGCGAGGATGTTCTGGGCGGGCAAGCTGTTCCTCGGCGGCTTCGCGCTGCTGATCCCGTTGGCCGGACCCGGCTGGGGCGTGGTACTTGTATCGGTCGGGCTGTGCGCGACGACCGCCAGCGTCGTGATGTTCAACATCTCCCAGGTCAGTTACCGGCAGGCCGTGTGCCCTCCGGAACTGCTCGGGCGCATGAACGCCACCATGCGCTGGGCGATCCGGGGCGCCAAGCCGATCGGCGGCCTGCTCGGCGGCGTACTCGGTGATTGGATCGGCCTGCGAGAGACGCTTTTCATGGCAGCGCTTGGCTCGTGGCTGGCGGTGCTGTTCATTGTGCTCTCCCCGATCCGCTACCTGCGCGACATCCCAGTGCACGAGGCGTACGCGGAGAAGGCACCGGAACCCGCGGCACCCACCCCCGAACTCCGTGCGAAGCGCTGATCCGGCCGCTGGTCAGGACATGCGGTCGACCGCTTTGCCGCATGGTGCCGACCTGCCGCAGGCGATGCCGCAAGGGAAGAACCGGAGGCACTGGCGGCATCGGGTGGCAACCTCTTCTGGCGGCGAACTGCCGGGGGAGCGGCCTGCGGGCGGTCATGCGGCAATGGAGGGGTGGCATGACGCCAGCAACAAAGGGCTGCTCAGGGGCTCCTGAATCCCGTGCAGCGGCGTACGGTCACGACAGTGAATCCGGCGCGGCACCGCGCGGGATCCGCGTGATCATGCCAGGTGAGCCGCCGTAGCTGACGCCCGCAGCGGCCCGCGTGCTCTTGCGGTTCCTGATCAAGGCCCGCGCCCGCCTCTCTCGAGATCAGGAGGAGGATGGGTGATGCGCGAATCCGCACGCGATCAAGGCGAACCGAAGCCGACCCGGTTCGCCCTCTACGGGCGGGTATCGACCGAGGACAACCAGGACCCTGAGGCATCGCGCGCCTGGCAGCTCAGCCGCGCCCGTGCGCTGATCGCACCGCGCGGGGGCGAGATCGTCGCCGAGTACTTCGACGTGGACAAGTCGCGTTCGATCCCGTGGTCGCGGGCCGATCTCTACCGGGACCACGGAGGCCGGGCGGGGGCGCGGGGGGCGAAGCCCCCTGCCCCGGGGGGTTCCGGGGGGTCGCCCCCCGGGTGGAATGACGAAGGGCCAGCGGGAGGAAGCGAAGCTTCCGACCACACTGGCCCCAGGACCGAAGTGTCCGAGGCTGGACTGGAGCCGAACGCACATCCGCTGGCACCTGGCCGCCAATGTAGAGGTCGCCGAACCTACGGTGGTCGGCCGCGTGATCGCCGCGTGGCCCTCGTTCGCCTTCGTCGGCGCGTACCACCTGCTCCAAGGCCAGCTGCGAATGCGTCTGCTAGGACCGGTCGACCAAGACCACTCAGACGCAGGAGAAGATGAGACTGAGCCCGCGGCAGGCGAGCCCCTACCCGAAGGACTCAGGGGCGGCGAACCAGAGTTTCCTGATCTGGGTCGGCGTTTGCAGCGCGAGGCCTGGCAGTGGGCACTGGCGCACCAGGCGGAGAACGGCGACTTGCCCGGGGCGCGGCGATCGCACGACGCTTCAACCGCAGCGCCCGGTGGGGACGCCTCGTCAAGAACGCCGGGCTCGCCGGTGTACTCACGTCGCTTCCCGCGTCAGCCGACAACTCATCCGTCAACGCTGCGTCGTGATTGCTCGTATAGCAGCGATCCAAGGACCTCCCGGGTGCGCGCGGAGCGCAAGTACACATCTGTAGGAATGATGTAACTCGGTGATGGCGGTCAGGGGGGCCAGCTGACCGAGTTCGTGGTTCCGGGTGAGGCTTCGTCCGGCGGCGATCTTGCCAGGCTCGCACTACGGCACCTGGCAGATGTGGAGCCCGGACGAGTTCGGTCCGCCATCGACAGCGACGATGGTCGCATCGAGCGCGACGCCGTCGGAGCCGTGGTCATCGGGGCGCTCGTGCTGTACGCGTTCAGCGCCGAGCTCAAGATCGAGCGGCATCCGGAGAAAGGCTGGACCTTCCGCTTCCATAAGCGACCGCTGAAGGACAGCACAGTCGGCAGGTTGCTATCAGAGCTGTACAACACCTACATCGGTGGTCCGCCGCCGCCCGCGCCGTAGGATCCTTGGATCCAGAGATGGGGACGAGCCGGTCAGGCAAGGTGTCGCGGGACCTGCCGCAGTGACTCTAATCGTCCCGGCTGATCACCAGCATCTGCGAGGGTGAAGCCGTGGTCGGATGGGGAGTCGGTAGAGACAGGCGGCGGGCCGAGTCAGGGCGCTGACGGGCAAGCTCCTCTGCACGCACAGACCATGAAGGCCGTCCGACCGGTGCCTACATTTCCCGCACACACACGTTGCCGGAATAAAGAGGCCCTCATGCAGTTCGGTATTTTCTCGGTGCGGGATGTGACCCCCATCCGACCAACGGCCGTACCCCGCCGGAGCACGAACGCATCAAGGCGATGGTCGCCTCGCGTGCGTGCTGGGCGGTGAATGCCCGAAGCATGCCACATTCCGGCCGAGCGGCCCGCGCCGCTTCCGGCGCCGAGACGCTCGTCTCCGGAGACCTGTGAGCGAGGGCTGCGGTTTGTGCGGGACATCTCTCCCCGCCCTCCCCGATTCTCCCGCTCTGCCCTGGACGGCCTCTCCGACTGGCCGGCGCAACGGGGCGACCGGCGGGAGGGACCTCCGCCTTGATGTAACACATGACCTTGCCGAGTCGCCCTGGCCCGCGGGAGGTCGTGCCAGCCGCTCTACGCCTCCCCGGCGCGGCCGGCCTTCGGCCGCCACAGCACGAGGTACACCAGGGCCGAGATCACGAAGCCGACCTCGAAGGCGATGTCACCGACGGACTTGACGTGCTTCGGCACGGGTCCGACGTATTTCTGCTGGTTGGAGAACAGCCACACCGACAGCACCACGCCGACCACCATGGCAACCGGCCCGGCCCAGTTGCGGTGCCGCCGGTCGAACAGAAGGCCGTCCACGTCGGTTCCGCGCCGCAGATACTGGTCGAGCAGGAACACGGCCAGCCAGGGACCGATCCAGTACGAGATCACCAGGAGGAACGCCTCGTACTTCTGCCCGGCGTCGTGCAGGCCGGACAGCGCGACGACGAAGCCGATCGCGCCGAACACGACGGCGACGATGGCTCGCCGCAGCGTCAGCGGCAGCTTGATGCCCAGGGCGACGAAGGACATCGCCCCCGAGTAGACGTTCAGCGCGTTGGCCGCGATGCCGCCGAGCGCGATGGCCAGCAGCGTGAGGTCGGCGACGGCCGTCGGGAGGTGCCCGGTGAAGGCCGAGGTGGGCTGGCCCAGCGCGTCGCCGCCGATCGTGACGGACGCCGCCCCGACGATCTCCAGGACCAGGCAGGAGACGAACACGCCGAGCCCGGCGTACAGGCCGACGGCCCGCCGGCTGCTGTCCGCGGGGAGGTAGCGCGTGTAGTCCGCCGCGTACGGGTTCCAGCCGGCCGCGTACCCGAACGTCGCGCCGACGGTCAGCAGGAAGCCGCCCAGGCCGCCGCCGTGACCCGGAGCGCCGGGATGCGACTTCGCCAGGATGATCAGGGAGGCCACGGCGAAGATCACCGCGAGCACCGGCAGGGCGTACTTCTCGAAGGCGTGCACGAGGTTGTGCCCGAAGAAGGCCAGGACCACCATGGCCACGACCACGATGACGAGGCAGAGCGCCTTCGGCCAGCCGGTCAGCGTGTTCAGCGCGAGCGCGCCGCTGACGCTGTTGACCGCGAACCAGCCGATCCCCGCGACGACGGCGTTCAGCCCGGCCGGCAGGGCGTTGCCCCAGTGTCCGAAGGAGATCCGGCTCAGCACCATCTGCGGCACGCCGTGCGCCGGGCCGCGCGCGGACAGCACGCCGTGGGTGACCGAGCCGAGGACCGTGCCGACGATGATCGCCAGCGCCGCCTGCCAGAAGTTCAGCCCGAACGCGGCGACCGCGAGCACACCGAGGAACACGGTGGCGAACTCCAGGTTCGGCGACGTCCAGGTCCACAGCAGCTGCCGTGGCCTGCCGTGGCGCTCGGCGAGCGGAATGAACTCCGCGCCGCCGGGCTCGACCGCCGCGACCTTCTCGCCGTACGTGCCCTCCCGTACGTCCAGGGAGGGAACAGGCTTCTTGAGCACCGTCATGGGCGTGCCTTTCGATCCAGCGGGGGAGCGCTCAGCCCATCGTGATGGCGTTGAGCTTGTCGAGGAGGTAGTCGGAGGCGCGCACCGGCTCGTGGGTTACCCGGCCGATCGGTGCCGCGATGGACTCGATCACGGCGCCCGGATCGCACTCGTAGAAGTAGATGAGCGAGACGAGTTCCTCGTCCGGGGCGCTGGGATCCGGCGGCAGGACGCGGTGCCGGTTCGACCGCCAGCGGTCACCTGTCCAGCGGGCCAGCAGGTCGCCGATGTTGATGGTGAAGGAGTCCTCGACGTACGGCGCGTTCACCCAGCCGCCGTCCGGGCTGTAGACCTGCAGGCCGCCGACACCGTTCTGCCGGTCGAGGATCGTGACCGTGCCGAAGTCGGTGTGCGGGCCGATGCGGAACTGTCCCGGCTCGGCCGGTCCCACCTGGGACAACGGCGGATACCGGTTGATGTTCAGCGTGTACGAGGGGTGTCCTGTCCTGGCCGTGAAGAAGTCCGGTGCGAGCCCGAGCGCCGCCGCGCAGAGTGTCAGCAGCTCGTCGGCGAGCGTCCGCATCCGGCCGAGGTAGTCGGTGAGCAACGGCTCGAGCTCAGGCTCCTCGGCAGGCCAGACATTCGACAGGAACCACTCGGCGTCGATCTCCGCGTCGCCGGTCGGCCGGTCGGCGCCGACCGCGAACGTCTCCTTCAGGTCCGGCGGGGTCGGCGTTCCCTCGGCGTAGCCGTTGGCCTCGACGCCGGGCGGCAGCCAGCCGCGCTCGCCGACCGTGACGGCGTACGGTTCCTTCAGCGCGTCGGGGAGCGCGAAGAACCGTTTGGCCGCCGCCCGGATCCGTTCGCGCAACGCGGCCGGCACGCCGTGCCCGGTGACCACGAGGAAACCGATCTCCCGCAGGGCCGCGTCGACGCGCGCCGCGACGTCCGCCCGGGCGGTGGCGTCGCCCTCGAACCAGGCGGTGAGGTCGATAACGGGAACGACGCCACTCGCGCTCATGAGCTCTCTCCGATGTCCTCGTTCCAGATGCCGGGGTGTTCCTTGATGAAGGCCGTCATGAGCTCGGCGCACTCCGGGTCGTCGAGCACGACGACCTCGACACCGTGCCCGGCCAGCCACTCGTGGCGGCCCTCGAACGTCCGCGCCTCGCCGACGACCAGCCGGGATATGCCGAACTGCAGGATCAGCCCGCTGCAGTACCAGCACGGCGACAGCGTCGTGGTCATGGTGGTGCCGCGGTACGTGGGCTGCCGGCCGGCCGCGCGGAACGCCGCGGTCTCGCCGTGCGTCGACGGGTCGCCGTCCGGTCCTGATCGCCGAGAACGGAGCGCTGGTCGCCGCGCACGGCGTCGCCGGCGACCGCGAGGCGTGGCGGGCCACGGAGACACCGCTGGCCGAGGCGCCGGTCACCGTGCTGGGGACGACGTGGGGACGGCTGGTCGCCGGGCCGGGCTCTCCGCTGCCCGCCGAGGACTTGGCGGTGGCACTGGAGCGGACCACGGTCGCGCTGGCGCTGGCGATGCTGCGCACCGGAGACCCGCCGCGCGAGCCCGACCGGCTGGCCGCCGCCCTGCTCACCGACCTGCTGGAGGGCACCGCCGAAGGCCAGGCCGAGTCGTCGGTACGGGCGGCGCTGGCGGGTTTTCGTCCGGCGGCGGATCACCTGCTCATCGGGCTCGCCGCCGACGCGCTGGAGACCGCGGCCGCGCTGGCCGTCGTCGACCGAGCCGCCCGCATCCTGCATACGCCCGCGCTGCGCGGCCGGGTGTCGCGGCTCGTCCTGGGCGTCCTCGCCGTCCCCCGCAGCGTCGGTGACGTGGTCGGCGCGGCGCAGCAGGCGCTCGATGAGGCGCTTCGGCGGTTGAGCGCGCCGCAGGTGCGGATCGCCGTCGGATATCCGGCGACCGAGGTCGGCGAACTCGGGGGTTCGCTGCGCGACGCCCGGGCCGCCCTGGACCTGCGGCCAGGCTCCCGGCTGATCAGCGCGCGTGCCATCGCCCTCGACCTGGAACTCACGCGCCACGGCGGAAGCGGCCACCTCGACCACCTGGTCCGCCACACCATCGGCCCGCTCGTGGAGTGGGACGCCGCGCACCGTACGGACCTCGTGCGCACCCTGGAGACCTTCCTGCTGCACGGCTGCAGCGCCACCCGCACCGCGGCAGTGCTCCATCTGCGCCGCCAGTCCTTCTACCAGCGCCTGC
The DNA here is from genome assembly GCF_040679195.1 of Actinoallomurus sp. NPDC052308. Lineage (NCBI taxonomy): Bacteria > Bacillati > Actinomycetota > Actinomycetes > Streptosporangiales > Thermomonosporaceae > Actinoallomurus > Actinoallomurus sp. NPDC052308. Next base: position 360,104 of record NZ_JBFAUM010000005.1, read on the forward strand.
AGCGCATCGAGGCACTCCTCGGCCACACGGTCACCGACCCCGACGTGCACGCCGCCCTGCTCCTGGCCACCGCCGCCCACCGTGTCACCGGCCGCTGATCCCTTGTCGGCACGAAGCGCCCTTCAGGACGCGCGGTACGCGAGGCGGAAGACGAAGTGTGACCCGAGAGGCGACACGGGGCGGGTGTGCATAGCGTCTAGCCCCCCAGATCCATCAGGTTCGAGCTGACGTCCGTTGGCATACTGACGGTCGAACGGCCGGGATACCACCTCTGGACCCTCACCGCCCGCTAGATCCCACCGACCCGACCGACGTGTGGTGCCGGGCCGCGCCCCGGCACCACACCCACCGGCCATCCGAACCGGGCTGAAGAGGACTCACGGTCCCGGCGGCTGCCGCCGGACCGCCGCAGAACCGTCGCGGGAGAAGTCCCACACTCGGCGGTGCGCGGCCGGCCGGTTCAGTCGGCCCAGTCGACGATCCGGGCGTCGGCGCGGAATCGGAGCGCGGGGTCGACGTAGCGGGCCTCGGGCAACGCGTACAGCAGGGTGATCCCGGCGTTCTGCGCCTCGTACCCGGCGGCCAGCAGGGCGGTCTCCGGCTCGCTGAGGGCCAGGCCGGCACGCATCAGCAGTACGCCGACGTCGGCGAGCGCCTGCGCGTCCGGTGCGGCGGCCGGGCCGGGCGGTGCGATGGGCGACGGGGTGGTGGTCATCGGTGTTCTCCTCGGATCAGGCGGTGACGGGGGCGGGGGCGGCGGCGAGTTCGGGCACGCGACGGTGCCAGTCGGTGACCTGCTGGAAGGCGTCGCCGGTGGCGAGAATCGCGGCCTCACCGAAGGCCGGGCCGGCGAACTGGATCGACAGCGGCAGGCCGGACGCGGTGAAGCCCATCGGCGCGGCGAGAACGGGATTGCCGATGCAGTCCCAGTACTGCGTGAAGATGTACTGGAACATCCCCTCGATGTTGATGTTGCCGTCGGCGTCGGTGACGTCCTCATAGCGCGGCGCGCCCGTCGCCGTGGTGGGGCAGACGATGACGTCGACGTCGTCGAACAGCCGGGTCACCGCGTCCTGCGCGACCCGCCGGACGCGCTGGGCCTGAACGTAGTCCGCGCCCGACACGAGCGCGCCGCGGGCCAGCAGCAGCCGGGTCGCGGAGAAGTAGTCCTCCCACCGTCCGGCCAGGTCGTTGCGGTGGTAGGCGAGCGCCTCGGAGGCCATGGTGACGATGTTGGCGACGAGCATCTCCGGCCAGTACGGCAGCGAGATCTCGGTGAGCGTGGCGCCGAGACCGGTGAGGGCGGCGAGTGCTCCGTCGAACGCCGGGGCGAGCGCCGGGTCCGCGCCCTCGGGGAAGTGGTGCTCGCGGACCACGCCGATCCGTACGCCCTCCAGCGAACCATCCAGGTCCGGCATGGTGAACGGCTGGTCGATGCAGTCCGGGTCACTCGGATGGCGGCCCGCGATGATCTCAAGGACGGCGGCGCAGTCGCGGGCGCTGCGGGCCAGCGGGCCGACGTGGTCGAGGCTGTAGCCGAGCGGCGCGCACCCGGACTTCGGCACCCGGCCGAACGTCGGCATCAGCCCGGTCACCCCACAGTACGCCGACGGGATGCGGATGCTGCCGGCGGTGTCGGTGCCGAGTCCGGCGAGGAACATGCCGGCCGCGACACCGCTGCCCGTACCGGAACTCGACCCGCCCGGCCAGGTGGCGGTGTCCCAGGGGTTCCGGGGGATCGGGAACGGCTTGCTCGGGTCGGGCATGCCGCAGGCGAATTCCATCGTCGTGACCTTGCCGGTGATCACCGCTCCGGCGGCCTTGAGCCGGGCGACCACGGGAGCGTCCTTGCCGGCCCCCCACTCCGGGTCGAGGATCAGGCTCTGCGCCGTCGTCGGTCCCTCGGACACGGCGAGGATGTCCTTCACACCGAACGGGATGCCGTGCAGGGGACCGCGGTCGACGCCGTCCGCGAGCTCCCGGTCGGCGCGTTCGGCCGCGGCGAGCGCGGTCTCGTCGAAGCGGGCGAGGTACGTGCCGAGTTCGCCGTCGAGCCGGTCGGCCTGGGCGATCGCCGCGCGGGTCAGTTCGGTGCTCGTCACCGTTCCCGCGCGCAGGGCCGCCGCGGCCTCGGTCACGGTCAGGGGTGTCTCCATCCGGATTTCCTCCAAGGGGGACGCGACCGCCCGTACGGCGGCCGGGGGACGGGGACCCGCACGGCCGTCCGTACGGTGGACGGTGCGGGCCCGGGCTTCAGCCGGGTCATTGCGACGACGCGGAGTCAGGACTCGACGGGACGTCCGGGACGCGACGTCACGGTGTGGCCCGTACGGCGCGGGACACGAAGAGGAAGCGGTCGCCGCGCGTGTGAATGTGCGCCAGGTTGAACGGCCGCCCGTCCGGATCGCGGATCACCTGCTCGAACGTGATCAGCGGAGCGCCCTCGGCGACGGCGAGCAGCGACGCCGTGGCCGGATCGGCTGCAGAGCAGCCCATGATGAACTCCGACTCGCCGAAGCGGAGACCCGCCTCGCGTAGTAGGGCGTACCAGTCGGAGTCGAACGGCGGGGCGAGCAGTCGCTCACCCTCCGGGAACAGCACGTAGTTGGTGGCCAGCGCGGTCGGTTCGTCCTCGACCAGGGCGACGTACTCCAACCGGAGGCACGGCGCGCCGGGAGGCGCGCCGAGGCGTTCGGCGGCGACCGCGGGCAGCGGAACCTCCGAGCGGTCGAGCACGCGGGGACGCATCCGCCGGTTGAAGATGCTGTCCGCCATCGGGTCGGCCGCGCCGTGCGCCTCGGCCATCCGGGCCAGGACGGCGTTGACGACGACGTGGGTGCCGACTCCCTGCCGCCGGTCGATCAGCCCTTCGCGGCGGAGCAGGTCAAGGGCCTCGCGTACCGTCGCCCGGGTCGCGCCGTAGGAGGCCATCAGCTCCGCTTCGCCGGGCAACTGGCCGCCGTCGAAGCGGCCGCGCAGGACCGCCGAGCGCAGCAGGTCGCGCAGGCGACGGACCTGGGCGTCATGCGCTCCTCCCGGTCCGTGTCCCCGAGCAGCCATGGGCGGGCACATTACGGGCGTTCGATTTCGCGGTGATTCCCGGTCCATTATCCGGGTGTTACGCGGCCTGGTCATGAGCGACGTCGTCACGAGCCCTCCTTCGCCGGAGAGCCGACCGTGCTTTCGCTTCCCTCGCTGCACTCGGTCGTCACCGCCCCATCTCCTCGGCGGACGCGGTGGCCACCGCGGGCAGGGTCGCCGCGCGCTTCTCCGGCATGCCGAGGAGTGTCGGCTCCCCGGCCGGGCGCCAGGCGTTCGGTTTACACCGGTCGCGGCACGAGCCCTCGGTCGAGCAGCACAGTGAGCAGATCGTCCCGTCGTGGAACGGGCAGGTGGCCATGTCCGCGGTGTCGTACGAACCGGCGCAGACCGCGCACGGCAGCACCTCCGCGTCCGCCGGCAGGTCGCTCGTACGCGCGATGTACCAGCGGCCACGCGTGGCGCCCGCGAGGATCGGTGGCAGCAGGAACGCCAGGACCAGCGCGATGAACGGCGAGAGCGCGGCGGCGGTCGCCCCGAACACCCCGTAGTAGGCGACGATCGCGACGACCGCCGCGACCACCATCGAGCCGAAGCCGACCGGGTTCACGTTGTAGAGATGGGCGCGACGGAACTCCACACCCGGCGGGGACAGCTTGAGCAGCCGCTTGTTGAGGAGCAGGTCGGAGCCGACGGCGGCGATCCAGGCGATCCCGAGGTTCGCGTACCAGGCGAGGACCGTGACGATGTGGTGGTAGACGTCCAGCTCCATGAGCAGCAGCGCGAGCGCCACCTGCAGGAACACCCACGCCGCCCGGCCCGGGTGACGGTGCAGCAGCCGGGAGAAGAAGTTCGACCAGGACAGCGACCCCGAGTAGGTGTTCATGATGTTGATCTTGATCTGGGAGAGCAGGACGAGCAGGCCGGCGAGTACGAGCGCCACCGTGTGGCTGCCGGTCATCCGCTGGTAGACCACGGTGAACAGTTCCACCGGCTCGGCCGCCCGGTCCGGCGTGGTCTGCGTCTCGGCGTACCCGACGAGGAGCGTCGACGCGAAGAAGATCACCACCGCGAACAACGTCAGGCCCGGCCCGCCGAAGATCACCGCGAGCTTCCACCGGCCGGCGCGGCCCGGCCGTGGATCGGGCATCAACCGCAGATAGTCGCCCTGCTCGCCGACCTGCGCGGCGAGGGAGAGCTGGGCGGCGGCGATCGTGAACACCGCCAGCACGGTGACCCCGGTGGCCGCCGCTGCGGGAACGTGCGGCTTGACCATGTGGTGCACCGCGTGCGGGGCGGTCGCCGCCGACCAGAGCGCCAGCCCGATCAGCGCGACCCAGATCGGCCACGTCCACGCCTGGAACCTCGCGCTGAACGTCATGCCGTACACCGTCAGCGGGATCATCACCACGGCGACGACCGCGTACGCGATGTGCAGTTCGAGGTGCGTCAGGGCGGTCAGCGCCTGCGCCATGATGGCGCCCTCGTACGCGAGGAAGATCAGGGTGTACGTGGCGTAGACGAGCGAGGTGAGCGTCGACCCCAGGTAGCCGAAGCCGGCGCCACGGGTGAGCAGGTCGATGTCGATGTGCCGGCGCGCGATGGCGAACGCGGCGACCAGGGTCAGCGGGAAGGTCACCGCCGTGGCGACCGCGAAGCCGATGAGCGCATTGCCGAATCCGAAGGCGTTCACGAACGCGGCGTCGAGCGCGTAGCCGGCCATGGCCGACAGGCCGACCAGGCAGCTCAAGAAGATCATCCATGGCGACCAGGAACGGAAGGCGCTGGGCGCGTAGCGGAGCGAGTAGTCCTCCAGCGCCGGATTCTCCGCGAGATCCATGTCTCTCCTTCGTTGCGTCGATCCCCGTCCGGGACGCTAAGAAGGGCGAGTTGCCGCGGAATGACGGAGCGATTGCGCCCTGTTACGCCGCCAGTCGGCCATGGGCCACAGGCGCTGAGCTGCGCAATCGCGAGCAGGACTGGGCGTTTCGCCGGATAGCGCCGGATAGCGCCGAATGTCACCGGGTGCGGTCCCGGCGGCGACCGCAGGGCGCGACGACGGGAGGCGACCTGGGGAGCGGCAAGCGACCCTGCCGGACTGGACGCCTACCGGGCCGGCAATCGGCTCGCCGTCCACTTCCAGCAGCCCACCGACCCGATCCCGTACCGGTGGACAGCTCGAACGTCTGCGAGCAGTGCGGTGCAGGGGCAGACGCCCGCCAGATCCGCGAGATCGAGCGGCAGCAGTCAGGTGCCGTCCTTGCCGCCGATGTGCCGCGCCCGAGATGCTGCGGGGACCCCGGTACCGCCATGGTGCCGTAGCGGCACTTCGCCACGGAGCGCGTGCGGCATGGGCGACAGTCTGGCTTCGAAGCGCCGCGTTTGCCGGAAACCCAGCGGCAGACATCCTCGGCACCCCGCATGGCGCCGGTGGCGGAAGTCCCAGGTCATTGCCGGTCGTATGAGCTTCCTATGAGGCTCATGCCAACAATCGCGCCCCAACAGGCCCCCGCAGGAAGGACTGATCCGGTGCGCGAACCCTGCTGGCACGACACGACGGCGACGCTGTACCTCGGGGACGCCCGCGAGGTGCTGGAGGAGATAGCGGACGGCTCGGTGGACTGCATCGTCACCAGCCCACCGCCGTGGACCCCAGACCACACACAGCCGCCATCCTCATCGGGCTACGGCCACGAGCCGACGCCCGCCCTCTACATCGCGGCGCTACGCCGCGTCTTCGCCGAAGCCCACCGCGTCCTGACGGACACAGGAACCGCATGGCTCGCCATCAGCGATCAGTACGCGCTCAGCACCGGGAGGGCCTACTCGCCCCGTGGCAAGCACAGCCGGATCACCCGCGATCAGTCGATGACCGGCCTTCCCGTCTCATCGCTGATCGGTCTGCCCTGGCAACTGGCCTTCGCGTTGAACGACGACGGATGGATCATCCGCAACTCCATCGCCGGGCGCATGCCGCGTGGGGGCGGCGGGCCCACCGGCTGGAACCGGACCCGGACACTGCCCCGATGGTCAAGTGGATCTTCGCTCAGCGCCTGGCCGGGCACAGCGTGGCCCGGATCGCCCGCGCGTTGAACGACGCGGAGATCCCCTGCCCGTCGGCCGCCGATCCGGAGCGCAACGCCCACCGATCCGGGCGGGAGTGGACGCACACCACGGTGCGGAGCATCCTGGCCAACCCTCGTTACACCGGGCGGCAGGTGTGGAACCGCCAATCCACCGAACATGATCTGATCGATCCAGCCGATACCGGGCTCGGGCATCGCCAAGTGCAGCGGTGGAATCTGCCCGACGGCTGGGTGATCTCTCACCGGCCCGCGCACCCGGCGCTGGTCAGTGAAATCGACTTCGTCGCGGCCCAGAACATCCGCGCCCCACGTGGCAGCCCTGACCCGAATCGCTGTTACCGGTTGGCCGGGCTGCTGCGATGCGGGATCTGCGGGCGTCGCATGGAATCGTGCTGGTCCAACAACCGGGCGGCCTACCGCTGCCGGCACGGCCGCACCAGCGCCTCCAAAACAGACCTCGATCGGCCGAAGAACCTCTACATCCGCGAGGATCACGTCCTGGCGCACCTGCCGGCGCTGTACACCCTCCTGACCGATCCAGGCCCTGCGAACGCGCAGCTCAACGCCGCGAACGTCATTGGCTACTTGCGAAGGGAGAACATCACGTTGACCTACGACCCCGAAACTCGCAGCCTCCGGGCGGACACTCACGAAGGGGTGAAGGTCACCATCGACCACGCCCGCTGACGCCCGAGCGCCCGAGCCACCGCACCACCGGAAGGAGAAGCCTGGGCGGTAGTCACGCTCGGTGCCTGGCCGAAGGCCAGGCACACGACGGCGCTCTGTCATGCCCACAAACAACCGGCCATGTACAAACTGTGTGTCCGACCGGACTGGAGCCGAACGCACATCCGCTCGCCCTCACCCACTCGTTCCTGCTGGGAAGCAGGTGAGCGGCGGTGCAAAACCACCGTACGCCGAAGGGCTCGGCCGACGTCTGTATTCGCCGTATCACCACGGTCAGTGTCGTATTCCTCGCGCTGATCGCTGCGGTAGTGAGCTTCGGCCACATGCACGAACTCGCCCTCCGGCACGGTGAGACGGCACTGAATGCGATGCTGATCCCGCTCAGCGTTGACGGGATGGTCGTCGCATCATCGATGTCAGTCCTTCTGGCCAGCCGGACCGGAATCAGCATCCTCTGGCTTCCGTGGACTCTGCTCATCGTCGGAAGCCTGGCGAGCCTGGCCGCGAATGTAGAGGTCGCCGAGCCGACGGTGGTCGGTCGGGTGATCGCCGCGTGGCCCTCATTCGCCTTTGTCGGGGCCTATCACCTTCTGCAGGGGCAGCTACGGATGCGTTTGTTGGATCCGGCCGAACGCGACGCCCCGGACGTAGAAGATGCAAGGTCTGCACCTGTAGCGGCCGAGTCCGTACCGGAGGATGTTGGAAACGACGGCTTGCCGGTGTCTGGTCTTCGCAGGCGCTTGCAGTTGGAGGCCTGGCAGTGGGCACTTGCGTACCGGGCGGAGAACGGCGTGCTACCCGGTGGCGCGGCGATCGGGCGACGGTTCGAGCGGAGTCCCCGGTGGGGGCGCCTGGTCAAGAACGCCGGCCTCGCCGGTTCACTCACCTCCTTTCCCGAGGCCGACAACTCGCCCGCCCAGGCGGCGCGGTGAACATGACCGGTCCTGGACGACTCAGGCCGTTGGACAAAGGGCCGCACATACACCGTCCGCTTGATCGTCGTCGGCAAGGCGCGCTCGACGCCCTGGCTGACGGCCATCGGAATGCCTCGCAGATGGCGACATCGACGAGGCTTATGAATAAGGCTCGTCGTCTGGCTGTGCGACACGCTGGGAGGAACTGCCGCCAGGTCGGCCCGACCCGACATAACCGCACCTGCTATGGGTGAGCCAACTGCCAGAGCGCCGCAGAGGACCACAGGATCGCGATGAGGCTGACGAGGGTGCCGCCGGCGAGCGGCAACGCCCAAGCGGGCAGGTGTCGGCTGCGGACGAGGAGGACCTTCGCGGCGAATGCGCCGTAGAAGAAGCAACCGGCGAGGGAATGCAGGGCGACCCGGGCGTTATAGGTCTCTACTCCGTAGGCGGTAATGCAGTGGTAGGCGATGGGTAGCGAGAGTGCGAGCACCACGGCTCCGCCGATGCGGTGGGCCAGAGGTACCGGGCGGGGAGCGGCGCCCGCACCGGGTAGTCGTCTGTACATCCACAGCGCCAATATGAGCTGGTAGATCGCAAGGCACAGCAGGGCGGTGCCCAGTTGGGCCTTCAGCAGGTTCGCCTCGTTGCCATGGCGTCCGAACAGGCTGCTGGCGTAGTCCGGCGTTCGTGTCCGGCCGAACACGTACAAGACCGCCGTCACCGCGAGGGTGAGGCCGGCAGCTGCGATCAGCCGCAGCCCGGCCCGGCAGTTTGACGTCCTCCGCTCTGCTCCCACGTTCGTCTGATTCCCTTCGTGATCAGCTTTCGGCGCCGCAGGCGACACGATCTCGGCGACCTTGTATCGCGTCTTCGGTAAGAGATAGGCGCATGGGTTACAGCGAAGACGCCGCTCTGTGGTCCAGTGGGACGACGGTCAGCGAGGTCCGCGCGTACCTGCTCGTGACGGCGCGTACGGGGCCGTAACCTCGCGGTCTATCTCTCAGTGAGTGCACCCCGCGCGTGCGCTGCACATGTCGGCACACACAAGAGGGAGACCACGATGGGGGAGCTGTCCGTGGGGCACTGGCTGATCGTCGCGAGGTTGCGTCCCCGGACGTGGTGTACGAGTTTCCGCTGATCAGAGGCGTGCGCGCTAGTGTCCACGTCAAGGTCGTGTCCGAGCGTCTCGGCCACAGCACGGTGAGCATCACGCTCGACACGTACTCGCACGTCCTCCCGACCATCCAGCGCGAGGCGGTCAGCGTCATGGCCGCGATCATGGGCGGTTCATGACATGGCGACGATCTCCTACACGCACTGGGCGTACTTCCGCGACCGAGAGGCCGCCGAGGCATGCCGCAGAGATCTAGCCGACTACGTCGTGCGGATCCGCCGGTCGGCCGCCGATGAGAGGCAGTGGCTCCTACTCGCTGGCCGTGACGTTGAAGTCGATCGTCTTCCCGAACGGCATACGGAGGTTGAGGAGATCGTCCTCCGGCATGGCGGTGAGTATGACGGCGGCGAGACTGCCTACAGCCCGACCACGGGCGGCTCCGTGCCGGACCCGATGCTTACGGAGGACGAAGACCGGTCCGGATGACCGGTCAGACCCGCGAGTCAGAGCGGTATCACGGGGCGTTTCCGGGGTCGGAAACGATAAGTCCCGAGCCGCTGACCTCGCGAAACTCGGGACTGATCTTGTGTCCGAGGGGTGACTCGACCCCGGGGCCCATGATCCTTCCTGCCGACCTCCCCCTCCGTCGGCGGTGACCGCGATGCAGCATCGTTCGTCGCAGGGCACAGCTGACCTGCGCATTCGGGGGCGTCGGTGCTGTGAGAGCCGCGCTCGGCCCTCAGACCGTCGCTATGCCGTAGGGGCTGTTGCCGACGTCGACGGTGGCGGTGACCTTCAGGGAGCCCGGGTCGATGACCGTGACGGTGCCCGCTCCCTGATCGGCGACGTAGATCGCGCCATGGGTGACCGCGATGCGGAACGGGTCGGCTCCCGGCGGGCCGACGTTGACCGTTCTTGAGACGTGGTGGGTGCGGGCGCTGATCTGGGACAGGGTGCCTGGGCCGAGGACGGCGGCGTACGCGGACCGACCGTCGGGTGCGAGTGCCACGTCGAACGGGCCGGCTCCGGTCGGAATGGTCGCGGTGATCTCGCCGGTAGCGGGTGATATGACCGAGACGCTCGCGTTCACCTCGTTGGCAACGTAGACCGAACCTCCGTCCGGGGTGACGGCGACGGCCACCGGGTACCGGCCTGCGGGCAGGGTGCGAATGGTCCGGTCGGTGCGGGTGTCGATGACCGAGAGATTCGCCGATCCTTGGTTGGCGACGTAGACGGTGGTGTCGTCGGGGCTGACGGCCAGGTCCACCGGCGAGACGCCGACCGGGATGGTCGCGGTCACCCGGCCGGCCCGGGTGTCGATCACCGAGACCTCGTTCGAGCCACTGTCGGCCACATACAGGTGCCGGCCGTCCCGGGCCAGTGCGATCCCGGTGGGGTCCTTGCCGACCGGCACAGTGTAGGTGATCTTGTTGTTCGCGGTGCTGAGCACCGATACCCGGCCCGATCCGTTGTCGGCGACGTAGACGTGACCGTCGCTCGGGCCGACCGCGACACCCTCGGGTGCCGTCCCGGCCTGCACGGTGGCGGTGACCTTGTTCGTCCGGGCGTCGATCACCGACAGCGTGTTGTCGAGCTGGTTCGTGACGTAGACGCGCCCGCTCGCCCGCGCGGGAGCGGTCGCCGCGGCGGATGCCGCCACCACGGCCGCACGGGTGCCGGATGCCGGGCGTACGGTCTCATCGGCGGCGCAGGCGGCGAGCGGGCCGGACGCCAGCACCGCTCCGGCACCGGCACCCAATACCCGCTGGAGCGCCTTTTCGTGCTGGTGATGCATGGTGGCTCCCGTGCGCGATGTCGGTCAGGCCAGCAGCCCGCGGGCGTAGTAGTCCTGGCGGTCGCTTACGCCGGGCAGGGCGAAGAAGTAGCCGCCGCCTTTCGGTGTGATGTAGGGCACCAACAGCTCGTCTTCCAGCCGGGTCTGCATGGCGATGTAGGTGTCGAGATGGCGTTGGAAGCAGCAGAACGCGTGTCCGACGTCGGGCGCTCCGCCGGTCTCGGGGCTGTGCTGGTACTCGTAACTGCGGCGCAGGATTGTGCTGGTGGCGGTGGTCTGGGGTGTCTGGGGATTGGCGAGCCGGATGTGGGCGTTCAGCGGGGTGATCAGCCCTTCCGGGTCGTTGGTGTAGACGGGGTCCAGGGTGTCCGGGGCACCCGGGTCCAGGGCGTACATCGGCGCGCCGCTGACCTTGCGGCGGCCGAAGATCCGCTCCTGCTGGGCGAGCGGGACGCCCTGCCATTTCTCAACATCGAAATGGACGATGCGGACGACCTGGTACGTGCCGCCGGCCGTCCAGGCAGGCTCATCGGTGTCCGGCTGCACCCACACCCACTGGTTCATCTGGTCGGTGCTGGTCGGGTCGGGGTTGGCGATGCCGTCCTTGAACCCGAAGAAATCCCGCGAGGCACCGACCGGGCGCGGCGGGCTGTGCATGCCGTTGATGCTCCAGCGCGGTCTCATCGCGCCCTTGGTGTGGAAGATGATCTCCAGTAGCGCGTGGATCGCCGTGTCACGGCTCCCGGCGCACAGTTGGATCAGCAGGTCGCCGTTGGACAACGCGGGGTTGAGGTCGTCGTGGTGGAAGGGCGTCATGGTGACCAGCTGGACCGGTTTGCGCGCGGCCAGCCCGTAACGATCGTTGAACAGATCGGCGCCGACACCGACGGTGATCGTCAGCGCGTCGGCGGGGATTCGCGGGCCCATGACGCCGTCGTCGGGCTGGGGTGAGCCCGGCGGTGCGGTCGGTGCCGTGCCTCCCGCGGTGAGGAAGGCGGCCCGCGCGGTCAGCGTACGGAACAGGTCGGTGAGTTCCTTGCGGTTGTCAGCCGTCACATCGAAGGCGACGAAGTTCCCGGCCGCCTGCCGAGCGTCGGGGGACGGGGTGGTGATGCCCGCCTGATGCTCACCGTAGAACGGGACGGCGGCGTCGTTCCCGGGCTCTCCGGGATATCCCGGTCCACGCTTCTGGTCCCCGCCTGGGGGAGGGGACGGTTGCCGGCCGGTAGCGACGAGGCCCGCGCCGGCGATCCCCTGCAGGAAGGACCGCCGCCCGAAGCCGGCCGGGCAGCCCCCGCCGCCCCAGCTGTCTTCCGGTACCGGTGACGTCTGCCCTGCCATATCTGACCCCCAGAAACACTCCCCTGAAACGGTCCTGGTGGTAAGTAAATGCTCCCGTCGGCATCGCTCCGCGTAAACCTCCTGACAGGAGATCTTCTCCATCGATCCGCGCAAAACGGGTGCGGGTGGGTGATGGCCACGGCGAGCCGTCTCAACGTGAGAGACGTCCAGGACGAGGTGACCGCATGGTGGTCGCGGCGCGTCGTGGGCTCGCCGCTGTGCTGGCCGTGCCGACCACCCCGGGCGGAACCTTCGATTCCTGCCGACTCACCATGATGGCGCGCGACCGCCTGGTACGAGCCTCGACGATCTCCTCACCTTCAGGGTCGGCCAGGCACAAGACGGCACTCACGCCCGGAGGCGGCGATGTATCAGGTGACGCGCAGTCCGCCGTCGACGAACAAGTCCTGGGCGTTGACACCGCTGTTGCGGAGAAGGAAGTCGGTGGCGTCGACGACCTCCGCCGTCGTAACGAGGCGTCCGATGGGGGTACGCGACAGGTGAGGGTGGTCGGGCACCTCGCGCCACCTCGGGCTGTCTCCGACCACGCCCGGGTGGATCGCGTTGACGCGGTGAGGTGCGATCTCCACGGCCAGCGTCTTCACCAGACCCGTGATACCTCCATTGAAGGCGGTCACCATGGTGGATCCGGGGTAGGTGCGTTCCTTGGCCAGGCCGCCGAGGAGCACGACAGACCCGCCCGAGGGGAATCGGTCCCACAGGGCCCGCACGGTCTCGGTGTAGCCGACCAGTTTGGTCGTGACGGCCTTGACGGCCGCGGGGACATCGAAGGCCGCCAGGGAGTTGAAGCCTGGTTCGGTGGCACTGATAACCAGGTTGTCCACGTCTGGCACCCCGGCCAACGCGGCAGTGATCGTATCTGGCCGACCGTTATCACGCGAGTTGAGAACGCTCAGCGTGCGGTCCGCCGGCCTCGCAAAGGGGTCGGCTACGCCAGGGTCTCGGAGAAGCGGTCGACCTGCCCAGGGTCCGAGGACCAGCAGTAGAAGATGATCTCGTCGGCTCCGATGTTCGTGAGCCGGTCGACGGCGTCACGGACCTCTCCTGCGGTGGTGAGCATTCTCCGCACGACCATGCCGGTGTAATCCGCCGGCAGTTCCATGTACTGCGGCCCACCGTAGTAACGGCGAATCTCACCGCGCGCCTCATCGATGATTCGGTCGGGGCCGAGCGCGGCGTTGAGCTGGGCGACCAGTTTGGGGCGGCCGGGACGGCCGGCAGATCGCCATGCCTGCTCAGCGGCGCGGAACAGGCCGTCCATCTCAGCGATGGGCGAGGCGCACAGCAAGCCGTCCCCGAAACGCGCGATGCGCTGGATGGCCGCCGGTTTGAAACCCCCGAACAGGATCTCTGGGCCGCCGTGGCGTGCGGGCGCCGGGCCGATCGGCCCGGCCCCCTCCCCGTACGGCTCGCCGAGCCATACCCGGCGCATATCCTTCATGATCTGGTCCAGGCGCGCCCCGCGGCCATGCGGGGCGACTCCGGCGGCTATGTAGTCATCGCGCCGGGCACCGAGCCCAATGCCGAGCGTGAGGCGGCCGCCGGACAGGCGGTCGAGGGTGGCGACCTGTTTGGCCATCAGCGCGGGTGGGCGAAGGGGAGCCAGGAGCACCTCGGTCTGCACGCGGATCCGGTCGACGGCGCCCGCGATCGCGGCAAGCGTCACCAACGGCTCGGGATTGTCGTACACCAGGCGGTCCAACAGGGCCAGCGTACTGAACGGACCGGCATCCGCTCTGCGCGCCCAGTCGAACAAGACCGCCAAATCGCTGATGGGCAGGCCGAGACCGACCTTCATGCAGGACACCCCCTACTCCCGTGCCCCTTGGAATACCCAGGACCTCCGGGCGCGACCCCAGTAGCGAGGCCTGGCCCCCGTCGGCGGACCGCCGAGGGACCGCAGGAATCGGAAAGCTGGGCCTTGGCCCTGGTTGCTCGATGGTTGCCGTCGCCTGAACCGCGCTGTGATCTCTTCCAGCTCGGCGTAGGCAGACAGGGCCGGTAGGTGTCGCAGGGGTGCGCGACGGATTCTGGGCGTATCAGCGCCGTCACCCCCAGAACTGGAGATCATCATGAGCGCCAAGGGTTCGGTCTACAAGCGATGCGGGTGCCGTATCCAGGGCACTGGTAAGCGGTTCGGCAACGACTGTCCGGAGCTGTCCCGGCGTGGTCATGGCAGCTGGTACTACGCGGTGGACATCGGCCCATACCCGGGCAGCCGCCGTCGGCGGGTCCGGCGGGGCGGCTTTGCCAGCCGAGATGCGGCCGAGGAGGCTCTGCGGCAGCTGCAAACGCCCGGCCCCGCCGATGCGGGCGCGCCGCTGTTGACGACGGGTCAGTGGTTGCGGATCTGGCTGGCCGGCCGGATCTCGTTGTGCCCGTCCACGCTGCGTGGCTATGCCAGTCACGTCAACGACTACCTGCAGCCGCACCTGGGCTCGATCCCGCTCCGCGCGCTGGACACCCGGCACCTGCAGCAGATGTTCATCCACATCCTGGGCGGCCGGACCGCCTCCGGTCGCCCGGTGACGGCGGCCACGCTCAAGCGCATCCACGCCACGCTCCGAACCGCGTTGAACGCCGCGATGCGTGAACGGCTCATCGGCGATAACCCCGCCCGCTACGTCGAACGCCCACCCGCGCCGCGCCCACATGCGGTGGTGTGGACCGAGGATCAGATCCGGCACTGGCGGGCGAGTGCTCGAGTATCCCGTCGATCACGCAGGTCCGGTAGAAGCCGGCCACCACCGACAGCCGCCGGGACACGGTCGAGGGCCGCAACCGGCGGATCTCCTGCAGCCACCGCACGTACAACTCCACATGCGCGTCGCACCGCCAAGGGTGCCAGGTGCCGGTCGGCGCACCAGGCCAGGTAGATCCGCAGGTCCGACTCGGTGTGCATGCGTGAGTCACCCTTGTACCGCGCCAGGTAGGCGAGCGTCGCCAACCGCAGGACATTCCCACCGATGGTCCCGGCACCAGGCGTCGGGGCTGTTGAAGAATCGTTCGATCTACAACACCTCGCCCCGCCGGGCTTGGGAACGACCCCTCGCCGCTTGACACCAAACGGCATGGGGTGTCTGGTCTGCTTGGCCTCGCCTGGGACGCCGGTGGAGGCGAGGAGCCGGCTTCCACCCCAACCAGCTCAGACACCTTCGGCGCGCAGTGCGGGCCATCCCCGCGCCGGAGCGCCCCCGCTGGAGGCATCTTGCTTGAACGAGGGGGAGAACTGGGCTGTCGGTTGATGCCAGGGCTGGGCGGGCAGCAGCCAGCCGAATCGCTCCGCGGGCCCAATCGGCCCCAGGAGTGATCCAGGTTAGGGCGCCCAGGTAGTCGGGGTAGGTACGAAACATACGAACTACGGCCAATCCCCCGACTCTCAATCGACAGCTTGGGGGAGGCGCTCATGGTGAGGCACCGACGGGCCAACAACGGGGCCGGCGCTGACCGCTCCCAAGAGATCCGATCAGAGGCGGGGTGCTCGCGACGGCGGTTCTTCGTGTACTCGGTGGCGGCGACGGCGCCGTTCTTCGCCGAGCGAGCACTCGTCACATCCGGCAGGGCCGCGTCGGCATCGGCCGAGGCGACGAATTTCGTCGTGCAGACGACGCCATCCTGGTATTTCATCCAGCGTGAGAACGGCTCGCAGGAGATGAAGTGGGGCCCGGTCGGGCGGGCTGTCCTCGACGGCCGACCCGGCGGCTATGGCGAGTTCGTCCCCAACGACCGGATGTACATCCATAACAGGGCCCGCCCACCCGCCATCGACCGCCGGACATGGCGACTCAAGCTCACCGGCGACGCGCTCACCCGCCCGCGCTCGTTCACCTACGACGAGCTGCTGGCGATGCCGTCCGTAACTGTGAAACGTACGATCGACTGCGGCGCCAACTGTGCCGCGTTCTTCCCTAAGCTGCCGCCCGGGGGAGCCGACGATCGCTGGCTCCCGGTCGGCTACACCCAATGGCACTTCGGTGCGGTGGGCGCCGCGGAGTGGACAGGGGTGCGGGTCAAGGACGTCCTCGCAGCGGCCGGTGTCGAGTCCCCGCTGGACGTGAAGTTCACCGGCCTGGATGTCATCTCAAACGAGAGCTTCCCCGGCGGGAAGATCCACTACTCCCAGGTCGCCCCCGCCGACAAGGCACTCAAGGACGACACCCTGCTGGTGTACCGCATGAACGGAGCCGACCTGCCCGTCGACCACGGTTACCCGCTCCGCCTGCTGCTGTCGGGGTGGGCCGCCGTCACCTACGTCAAGTGGCTCGGTGAGATCGAGGCGTCGAAGCACCCCATTCCGGCAACGGGTCTCCAGACGAGACATGTGCTCATCGGCCCTGCCTATCCCAAGCCGGCCCACCTGACCGTCGGCCCCGTCCGCAGCGCCATCGAGCACGACCCGGAGATCACGCTTGCTCCCGGCGACATCACCCTGCGCGGGCGGGCCTGGTCCGGGTCCGGTGCGATCGATAGCGTCGACGTCTCCGTGGAGAAACTGGCCTCACCCGGGCGATGGGTCACCGAGATGCCATGGCGCAGGGCCACGCTGCTGAACACACCCGAACCACTCATGTGGGTGCGCTTCGAGGTGCCATGGAACGGCGTGAAACCAGGGCAATACCGCGTAATGTCCCGCGCGAAGGACAAGGCCGGTAACGTCCAGCCTCGACCGGAGGACGTCGTGTGGAACCAGCACGGGCTCGGCTACAACGGGCACTACCCGCTGGACCTGATCGTGGTACCGGCCAGCGACATGCCCTGATCCCGCGCTTGGTCCACGTTTCGGTTAGCCAGCCGAGTTGCTACCCCGAACGGCCAGTAAGCCGCCCGATCGGCACGGCCGGAGGGACCGGCGCTCACGCCGCACGCCTGCAGGGCGTGCCGGAGCGGGCGGCCTGCAGCGCCGTCGCCTTGATCCACTACAGCTACGACCTCGACCGCATTGACAGGATCACCCGGCAACTGGAGAGCGCCGCGGCCGACGACGCCCTGCGGAACCTGCTGCGCACACCCCTGCAAGTACTGATCATGACGATCATCATCGGCGCAGCAGGCAAGCTCGCCCCTGACCGGTTCAGCCTCTTCTGGGGCTATTACGAAACCATCTTCCGGCGCGAGCGGGACAAGCAGACCGGGTGTCGTACCGCCACCGGATGGTCTCTTCGGAGCCGAGCACCGGGGGGCCGGGTGGCGTCCCCGCCGAAGACCTCAGGGGGCCGCCACCGCCACGTCGGCCGCTCGGGATCGGCCCGGTATGCCGCGTCGGTGTGCAACGCGGCGGCACCGCTGCGCATGCTGAAGGTCGCGCCGGGCCGAGTGCTCCGGGGCTGCACCGGCCAGACGATGCGGTCGCCGTCGCGGGAACTCGGTTGGCCGACGAGACCGATCAGGTCGCGCAGCGCCATCTCATCAATGGCACCTCCGTCGGTGAAGCCGACGCCGGTAGCGAGCGACCAGCCCTTATCGTGCAGTTCGGCGAGGATTCGCGTTTTCTGGATACCCACTTGGCTTTCCTTTCGGTATCTCCTGATGCTGAAATGCTCTCTGATGTCGGCCATCTGGGCTATTCCAATGAACTTGCGATACTGCTCCCTATTTATGAGGATTGACAATTCTCTCGAGCTTGATCCCTCGGCATCGGTGGGCCGGACACCGCCACGAGAGGTTGCTGCACCGTCTCGCCGTCCACCTCACACTGGACAACGGCACCGAGCCGAGCCGGGAGCATGTCCTGGCCCTCTTGGTCGCCCCTGCGATGGAGCCCTGTTCGATCGGTGTGACCGGGACGCTCCCGGCCGAACGGGAGGCGGTTCTAGGCGACGATGGCCGCTACCATCTCCGGATCGGAGACCAGCTGCATTGCCTGCGGAAACCTCGCCGCGGCCACCAACAGGAATGCCCGTGGTGGACCGACGGCGAAAGCTACCGGGTGCAGGCATCGCATGGGGCGTCACGCGAGCAAGGCCGGTACGACAGTTCTCGAGTCCATTGGACGGTCACGCTGACCGACGTGGTCACCGACCCGGCGCTCGTTCCCAAGACGCAGCGCTGCTCGGTCTGGGAAGCGCTCGTGGAATGGCCGACCTACGTTGGGCCGGGGAGCCACACGTGGAATATTCGCCAGGCTCTTATCGATGCGTTCGGGACGGCGTGCCAGAGGTGCCGAGGCCGATTGGGTGTTCATTGACCACGACCCGGCAATCAGGCTGGTCCGCGGTCTGCTGTGCTGGCACTGCAACACCTGGCTGGAGACGTGTCCGCACCCCTCTGGGTGCCCATGGGTGAATACCTCAACGACCCGCCCGCCGCGCCGCGCCGCTACGACTGACCTACCCGAGTAGCAATCCACCCCCTGGACGATCGTTTCCTCCGCAGAAGCGATCGACACACAGGCGGGCACTCACGCTGTCGACGAATCGGACCGACCGGCCCGGCGTCTCGGCCCGGCCGACGCCTGCTGCCTGAGCGAGTTGGTCTCCTCGGTGGTGTTCGGGATGGCGGATGAAGACTCAGCCGGCGTACGTCGCGGTTCAGCAGCGGGGCCAGGTTGGCGACGGCGAGGAGGGCCCCGCACCACACGAGCGTGGCGCGCACCGATTCAACAAGTTGGTGTAACTCGATCTTGCAGGGCCTAGTTACGGGCGGCGGCCAGGCGGCCTTCGAAGGTGATCTCGAAGGCGTTCAGGGCGGCTTTCGTGCGCCGTGAGGCGCTGTGGATTCGAGTGGAGGTGGGAGACCTTCATCGCCGGGCCGTCGCAGCGGTCTGGTTGGAGCGGAGGGCAGCCTGATCCGGGAGGTGCCGGGTTGGGTGGGAGCAGCCCTGACAAAGCCGGGGTGCGTCGGCACTGCCAGACGGCGTGGGTCCGGTGAGCGGGATCGGAAGGAGTACGAGAGGAACCGGCGTTGTAACTCCCCTCAACCCTTTACCGGCTCGAACCTGCGAGAACGCGCGATCCCCAAGCCTGGAGGATCGGGGAAGGTCCGCAAGCTGGGTATTCCCACGATCGCCGACCGGGTGGTCCAGGCGGCGTTGAAGCTGGTGCTGGAACCGATCTTCGAGGCCGACTTCCTGCCGGTCTCTTATGGGTTCCGGCCCCAGCGGCGGACGCATGACGCGATCGCCGAGATCCACATGGTCGGCTCCCGTGGCTATCAGTGGGTGCTGGATGCGGACATCGAGGCGTGCTTCGACCGGATCGACCACGCGGCCCTGATGGACCGCGTGCGGCTCCGTGTGAAGGACAAACGCGTCCTGTCGCTGGTCAAGGCGTTCCTCGGGCGACTTGGCGAAACCGCAGCATAGGCCGACAAGACTGATTCCGCGTTTCGCCATTGTCGCTCCGCACGCTTGGTTCTCGAAATCAACCTTCACAGTGATGGCCTAGCCGAATACCTTGCCTGGCCGCACCTACGGTGAAGGAATGATCCGCTTTCGGTCGGCGCGGTCAGACGCCGGCTCAAGGCACCACCGGTCTCAGCCCTCTTCGGAGTCGGGCGACGGGCCGCCTTCATGTACCCGTCGGAAGGTAGGCGTCCGCCGACTTCCGGCACGGTCACGCCGAGTGCGGAATCGCGGCGGACCGGTACGGCGGAAACCGGGGTGGGTGGTCTGGCTGTCTCTCGTTGGCTGGGCTGCGTTGATCGTCGGCGCGTTCGGGATAGGCGCACTGATGCGTCGGGCCGGGGCGATGCCGGTGGATGCGTTCCCGCCGTTGCATGCTCAGGCTCGGTTGCTGCTCCGTCCCTTGCTGCCTGCGGTGGCCTTTGGACTGGTCGGGGTCGCGGTTCTGCCCGTGACGGCGCGGCGGTTGCCGTGGCGGCCGCTGCTGGCGGTCGCGTGGCTGGGTTCGGTGGGCTGGGCAGTGATGCTCCAGCTTCCCGATGGCATTTCCCGGCCGCTGACCACCCCGACGGAGTACCTCGCCGAGCTGCCTGCGATGGGTGATGATCCCGTGGACTGGCTGCGCGCTTTCACCATGGAGATGCAGGCGTTTCCCACGCACGTGAAGGGGCATCCGCCGCTGCCCATGCTGGTTCTGTGGACGATCCAGTGGATGGGGCTGGCCGGTGCGGGGTGGGCGGCTGCCTTCGTGATCGTGGTCGGGGCTTCGGCGACGGCTGCCATCGGGATCACCGTGCGGGTGATCGCTGGTGAGGACGTCGCGCGCCGGGCGGTGCCGTTCCTTGTGCTCTCGCCGGTCGCGCTGTGGGTCGCCACCAGTGTGGACGCCTTCTTTCTCGGGGTGGCGGCGTGGGCGGTGGCGCTGGTCGCTGTCGCGGCCGCCGGTTCGGGCTACGGTGTGGTCGACCGGAGCGCGCGTATCGGGTCATTCAAGCGGGTGGCGGTCCCGTTCGCGGGCGGGCTGCTGCTGGGGGCCCTGCCGTACCTGAGTTATGGCCTGTTGCCGATCTTCGCGCTGCCGCTTGCGGTGCTCGTCCTGACGCGGCCGGCCTGGTCGGTTCTCATGGCGCTCGCGGCCGGATCCCTGGTCGTTCCAATCGCCTTCACCATGGCCGGGTTCTCCTGGTGGGAGGGAGTGGTAGGGACCCATGTCGCCTGGCTGATCTCTCATGGATCCAGGCGACCGTACGCGTACTTTCTCCTCGGCGATCTGGCCGTCTTGGCCCTTCTGGTCGGTCCGGCGGCTGCTGTGGCCCTGCCGACCGCGCTGCGGTGCGCCGCCGGTCCGGTGTTCACCGGATTACCTGGCGGACGAGGACGCCCTGTGCCGGACAGGCTCGGATGGCTCGCCGCGGCCGCACTCGCCGGGGTGCTCGCGCTGGACCTGTCCGGCGTCACATCTGGTGAGGTCGAGCGAATCTGGATTCCCTACGCGGCGTGGGTCGTGACCGTGACCGCGGTCCACCGGCCACCGGGCCGTACGATGCTGCTCGCGCAGACGGTGACCGCCCTTGTGATCGAGGCCTTTGTGCGGTCGCCATGGTGAAGCGCACGCCGTGTGGCAGGGCTGCTCAGGCACGCCTGGCGAACTCGGCCATGCCGTCCTCGAAACGGACCGACGCGCGGAAGCCGAGCTCGGCGGCGGCCCGGCCGGGCTCGGCGACGATGTGCCGGACGTCGCCGAGCCGATAGTCGCCGGTCACGACCGGGTCGGGGCCGCCGTAAGCGTTGGCGAGGGCCGCCGCCATCTCCCCAACCGTGTGCGGCCTTCCGCTGGCGACGTTGTAGGCGCGCGGTTCACGCGGACCGGGCTGGGACTCCAGCGCGAGGACGTTGGCGCGTGCGACGTCCCGGACGTGGACGAAGTCGCGCCGCTGGCCGCCGTCTTCGAAGACGAGCGGCGGCTCTCCGTGTTCGAGGCGGGAACGGAAGATGGCGGCGACGCCCGCGTACGGGGTGTCGCGCGGCATCCGCGGCCCGTACACGTTGTGGTAGCGCAGCGCCACGACGGACCCGCCGGTCGCCCGCGCCCACGATGCCGCGAGGTGCTCTTGGGCGAGTTTGGTGTCGGCGTAGGCGTTGCGGGGGTCCATCGGGGCGTCCTCGTCCACGGTGCCGGGGGTCAGTGGCGCTGCACAGGCCGGGCAGCGCGGTTCGAAACGGCCGCCTGCGAGGTCGGCGGCCGCACGCGGGCCGGGCCGGACCCGGCCGTGGTCCGGGCAGTCGTAGGCGCCCTCGCCGTACACCACCATCGAGGAGGCCAGCACGAGGCGGTTCACACCCGCTTGTGCCATGCCGGCGAGCAGCACGGCGGTGCCCAAGACGTTCGTCGAGGCGTACGCCGGGAGGTCGGAGACGTCCACGCCGAGACCGACCTTGGCCGCCTGATGGCAGACCGCATCTATTCCTTTCAGATGGCGTGCGACCGATGACTCGTCGCGTATGTCTTCATCGCCTCGCAGGTCGAACGGACGTGTGTCATGGCCACGCTCGTTCAGTGCCTCGACGACATGAGAGCCGATGAACCCTGCCGAGCCGGTGACGAGTATGCGCATGTCCGGCACGCTAACCAGGCAGGGCCTCGCGGAGTCCCGCGACGTGACCGGCTGTACGCACTCTGTAAGAAGTTCAGTGGTCGCGGATGGCGCACGCGGCGTTGATCAGGCCGATGTGGCTGAACGCCTGGGGGAAGTTGCCGATGGGCTCACCGGTGGCGGAGTCGACCTCTTCGGCGAGCAGGCCGACGTCGTTGGCGTGGGAAACCGCGGTCTGGAAGACCTGGCCGGCTCGCGTGGCCTGGCCGGTCAGCGCGAGGGCATGGGCCAGCCAGAACGTGCAGAGCAGGAAGGCTCCTTCCCCACCGGGGAGCCCGTCCGAGGTGATGTATCGGCGAACGAGACCGCGGGCATCGGTGAGGTGTGTCGCAATGGCGTTCACGGTGGCCCGGACACGCGGGTCATCGCCGGGCAGGAATCCGACCATGGGGATGGTCAGCGCGGACGCGTCGAGATGCGGGTCGCCGAAGGCCTGGGTGAACGCGCCGGCGTCCGGGTTCCATCCTTGGGTGAGGATCGCCGTACGGATCTGGGCGCGGATGCGTTCCCAGCCGCTGACGCGATCGGTCGCTTCGAGGGTGGGGGCCAGGGCGATGGCGCGATCGAGGGCCACCCAGCACATGAGCTTGGAATGCAGGAAGTGCCGGCTCGGACCGCGGACCTCCCAGATGCCTTGATCGGGTTCCTGCCAGCGGTGGGCGGCCGTCTCCGCGGCGCCGAGCAGGAAGCCGCGCGTGATCGGGTCGTAGTGCCGGTGCGTCGTGCTGGAGCGGAGCTGGTGGGCGGCGTCGAGCAGTTCACCGTAGACGTCGAGTTGGCGCTGGCGCCATGCGTCGTTGCCGACGCGCACGGGGGCACTGCCGCGCCAGCCGGTCAGATGCGGCAGCAGGCGTTCGCTGAGGTCACGTTCTCCGCCGACGCCGTACATGATCTGCAGATCGGAGGCGTGGTCGAGCCGGGTGGCCGCCGCGCGGGCGAGGAAGCCGAAGAACGCCGCCTCCTCCTTCTCACATGCCGCGCTGTCGAGGGCCTGCAGGGTGAGGCTGGCGTCGCGGACCCAGGTGTAGCGGTAGTCCCAGTTGCGTACTCCGCCGGTATCCTCCGGCAGCGATGTGGTGGCCGCGGCGACGATCGCTCCGGTGGGGGCGAATGTCAGTGCGCGAAGCACCCGTCCGCTGTGGGCCACCTGGTCCTGCCAGGGCCCCTCATAGCGGGCGTGTTGGCGGGACCAGGATCGCCAGCCTTCGATGGTGTCCTTGATCCGGCGGTGGATTCGCCGCTGACTCCAGCACGCCGGTTCGGCCTCCCACGCTGCGCCGACGTGCAGCGCGAGGCCGAAGCGTTGACCGGCCGTCAGGGTGATCGTGGCATGCGCGGTGGCACCGTCGGTCCGCAGTTCGGCGGGGATCGACAGGCTCAGAACGTGGGCGCCGCCACGGGCGATCAGTCCACCGCGCACCGGCTCCATCAGGGGGCGTACGAGACCGAACTCCGGGCGTGGCGCGTACGTGATGGCGAGGGTGACGGTGCCGTCCACGCAGGTCGCCTCGCGGAGAAGGACACCCGGCGAGGACGCACCGATGCCGTGCCCGCGCTCGCGCCTGCCGAGAGCGAGCGCGTCGACGAGCACGAGCGTGCCGTCAGGAGTGCGGAAGGTGGTCTCCAGGACGAGAGTGCCCTCGACGTATCTTCGGGCGATCTCGGCGGGACCGGTCGGGCGGATCGACCAGTGTCCGGCGTCGTCGTCGAGCAGGCGCGCGAAGATCGCCGGACTGTCGAACCGGGGGAAGCACAGCCAGTCGACCGAGCCGTCCGAGGCGACCAGGGCGGCCGAACGGCAGTCCGCCAGCAACGCGTAGTCGCTGATCGGCCGTGTGCTCACCAGACGGCCCTCCTACCTGCGACGGAGTCTTTCCGTCCGCTGTTTCGGGCGTTGTCCGCGCTCCGCGGACGCCGCGGACCGCAGACGCAGGGCGTAGATGATGGCGGATCCGGCGAACAACACGCCCGTCACCAGGAGCCACCGTCCCAGATAGGGGCTGAGACCCAGACCGACCGCCTTCCGGTACGTCTCTCCGGACTGCCGAAGAATCAGTGGGAACCAGACGAGCAGCAGAAGCCCCGACAGCCCCGCCGGTACGCGAACGTAGTTGATCCACGGCCGCCACCGGACGCGAGGGCCCGGCCGGCGCCGTCCCCACCGGCGTCGTTGCACGGCGACGTCGGCGAGCGCGTACAGCGGGAACAGCACGAGGTCGTGAACGATCGCCGCGCCGACGAACCAGATCAAAAAACCCACCCAGATACCTGCGGCGGCGACCCGGCTCGCGGCGTAGCCGGCCAGGGCGAAGCAGGCGAGCAGAGCGAGCAGATGCAGGGGATCGGCGCCATAGTGCGGGGCGATCCGCCGGCGGACGGCACCGAGCGGACGCCGAAGGCCGTCCCGGTGATGTGCGGTGATCCGTCGGCGGACGCCCTGGGACGGTGACTTGGCGCTCATGATCCTGCCGGCCGGAAGGTGAGCCGGGTGACCCACTTGGTGTTGTGCACGCCCGGCGCGTTCGGAACGATGATCCGGGCGGGGAACCCGTGGTCGAGGGACAGGTCGGCGCCGTTGACGCGAAGCGCGAGCAACGAGGCCGGGTCGGCGACCTGGCGGGCGCTGAGGGTCACGTGGCCGAAGACCCCTCCGCGTTCGAGGGACTCGACGAAGACCTCGTCTCTTCCGGGTGTGGCGCCGGCCAGCCGGGCCAGGTCGGCCAGGCGCACACCGGTCCAGCTTTGCTGGGTGGACCATCCCTCAACGCAGGCGATCGGCAGGTCGTAGGTGTGCAGGGGCATGGCCAGAAGATCCGGACGGGCAAGGCGCATCCGCTGCGGGCCGACCAATTCCAGCCGCCAGCCCGGACCGGCCTCGTGTGCCGTGATGCCCTTGGCGGCCGCGGTCTTGTTCACTTGAAAGTCGTTGGGCCCGGTGCCGTATTCGCGGCCGTGTGGGGCCAGCAACGCGGTGCGCCGCAGCGGCCCGTCGATCGTCTGACCGACGGACAGGCCGAACAAGGTCAGTGACGCACCGCCCACGAAGCCGAGCAGCCCTCGTCGTGAGACGGTCGGATCCGCCGGTTGAACCGCGACCAGACCGTCGGGGTCGGGGGGTTCCGGACGGGTGTCGCCCAGACCGGTACGCAACTCCTGGCGGAAGCTCCGCGAGCGCAGTGCGCTGATCATCCGTGGCAGCTTCAGCGCGACATGAACGACGAACGCGCCCAGGAAGATCCACGCCCCGTACAGGTGCGCCGGATAGAAGAACGGAAACACATAGAACAGCTGGATGTTGAGGATGCCGGTGACGAACTCGAACACCGCGCCACCGACCAGCAGCAGCAGGCTGATCCGCTCCAATGCCTGAGCCGGAGAACGCGCCGGAGGCCAGTCGAACAACTTGGGGATGACCGACCACAGCTTGGCCAGCAGGACCGGAACGAGCGTGATCCCGAGGATGACGTGGACCGCCTGGCTGAGCCGGTACAACCAGGCCGGACGGGTCGGCCAATCGAACAGATAGAAGCCCAGCCCGCCTTTCTGTGGCGTCAAGTCGTTGCCCGCCAGCCGCGGATCGTAGGCGGCGTAGGACAGCAGCCCGGTCACCGCGATCAAGGTGATGCCGACCAGCAGGACGACACCGAACACCGACGTCAGCCACGGCCCACGCACCGGGCTCCGCCAGAACTCACGACGAAACGGCCCAGGCGGTGGATGCGCGGTCAGCCACGCGCTTACCCCATGCCTGCGCCGGCCCGAACGCTCATCAGAGCGGGCCCTGCTCCGTTCGTCTCGCGGCATTCGTTGATCTGCCATGGCTCCCCCCGAAAGCCACTCCTTCTCCCATTCCCCGCAACATTCGGCCCGATTCGCGCGCAAGCGCACGATCACGGGGCGGACCGCCACGGTGGCGAGGCGATGACAGGGGCGAGATCGCGAACGCAGGCGGCGAAACGGGTCTGTGGGGCGAGACGAGCGACCGCGGCAGCGTCCACAGCGGTGTCGACGTCCCGCAGCACAGGGAGATCGGAGACCCGCAGACCGGCAGCGCACAGCCGTGCCCGCTGTACGGCACCGGTGGCCGGAGTCGACATGGGCACGCCCCGCAGTAGCTCGGGGTCAGGCTCTCGTAATCCCAAGGCCCAAAAGCCCCCGTCGACGGCCGGACCGAACCACGCGTCCACCCCGCCCCAGTCCACGGTGAGCAGGTCGGGGGTGATCTGCGGTGTGTCCATACCGATCAGCAGCGCCGGCCCGGATACCGCCGCGAACGCCGCGGCCAGTCTCTCATCCAGCCCTCCCGCGACCTGGGGGACGATCTCGAATCCCGCCGGGACCCACGGCCCGGGCCGACCGTCCAGGGCCAGAACCCGGCGGCGGGCGGGCGCGGCGAGCGCCGCACGCAGGGTGTCCGCCAACGCGGCCTCGGCGAGCACGGCCGCCTGCTCGAAAGAGTACGGAGGCACCAGCCGTGTCTTGACCCGCCCCGGCACAGGACGCTTCGCGATGACCAGGAGCGTCGTCACAGCACCGTCATGTGTGAACGCGCCACCGCCCTTCACCGGGTGAGCACCGCGCTCATATCCTGAACCGCTTGCCGGAAGCCGCGCAGCGTCCCGGTGACCTTCGACCGGCCGATCCGCGGCAGGTAGTCCACCTCGACCTCACACACCCGCCAGCCGGCATCCGCCGCGCGTACCACCATCTCCAGCGCATAACCGCACCGCCGATCGGCCAGCCCCAACGCGAGCAGGTCCGCGCGCCGGGCCGCCCGCATCGGCCCGAGATCATGAACCCGGGTGCCGGTGCGGCGCCGGATACGCCGTGCCAGCTCCCGGTTGGCCAGCCGGGCGGGCAGCGGCCAGACCCCACGTGTGACCGGCCGACGGCGCCCCAGGACCAGATCGGCCGAGCCGTCCAGGACCCGTCCGGCGACCCGCGGCAGCTGACGCGGATCCAGGCTCGCATCACAGTCACAGAAGCAGACCACTTCGGCGACGGCCACCGAAAGACCCGCGTGACATGCCGCGCCGAACCCGCGCCGCGGCTCCGCGATGACCACGGCCCCGAGCGATCGGGCGACACTCGAAGATCCGTCCACGGATCCGTTGTCGACCACGATCGGGCGAAAACCATCGGGGAGTCGACCGAGCACCCATGGCAGGGCCTCGGCCTCATCAAGGCAGGGCAAGATGACATCAACGACAACGTCGGTCACACTCGGTAATGTCCCCTTAGTGCCTCAGCGCCACACGACCGTAGTCAGAGAAGACGCTCATGTCCTGGACAGCCTGCCGGACGCCGCGAAGCGTCCCGGTGACCTTCGATCGGCCGATCAGTGGCAGATAGTCCACCTCGATCTCACGCACGCGCTAGTGTGCTGCGTCTGAAATTCGTCGGCAAAATCGTGCTAGTGATTCGAGGATCTCTTCGGCGGTCTTGGTCCATACGAACGGCCGGGGGTGGGTGTTCCAGTCGGTGATCCAGTCGCGGATGTCGGCTTCCAGGGCTTGGACGCTCTTGTGGGCGCCGCGGCGGATCTTCTGGTCGCTGA
>NZ_JBFAUM010000006.1:0-298188 GCF_040679195.1 Actinoallomurus sp. NPDC052308
TCGCTACGAACGCAAAGCCGACCACTTCCTGGCGTTCGTCGGCATCGCTGCCGCCCTCATCTGCTACCGCCGACTCGCCAAATAAAACGACGTCTTAGGCGGCTACCAACATCCCCATGACGCGGATACAGGCGATGAAGCAGGCGCCAATGTCGGGACCCCAAGGACGCATTACCCCAGGTCATGGCGCTCGCAATGCCGCTACAGCCTCCACCAGTCCAGCGCGCTCTAGTACATCGAGTACGTCATCCACGGTCTCCGGTGGGTTGTTCCGGGTGTCTGCGATCTCTTGAACACATGCCCACAGGTTACGGTCGTCGATGTCGATCTGATCGAGGACGAACTCATCCGGCGTCTTGACCTCCAGGCCCCAAGGCTGCAGAACATCCTTGGGAAGTCCTTGACGTTGGCAGTGACGATGATTTGAGCGCCTGCCTTGATCGCAGCAGCCAGCACGTGGCGGTCGTGAGGGTCCGGGAGCTTTAAGCCCTCGATCAGCGGCTCACAGTCGGTGACTAGTGCGTCTGGCACCGCCCGATTCATCAACTCCCGAACCCTTGGCAGTTTTTCGGCTATGCCAGGTCGCCGCGCGCCGAGGTTGCTGAACACTTCATCCAGGATCTGGTCGGTCCACTTGGCGCGGATCCTGCTAGTCCGCCTCATGGCGATGCGGATAACAAATCCCGCATTGTGTTGCCGAACAGTACGTTGGCGTCATAGACCACGACGAAGGTCATGGCTTAGAAACCCAGCTCCTGGCCGAGTACAGACAGCTCGTCGGCGGCAGCTCGGCGCTCAGCATCGTCGCGGCGCTGGTAGTCGAGCAGGTCCTCATACTTGATGCGGCGGTGCCGTCCAACCAGCCGATACGGGATCTTGCCGTCTTCTAGCAGGCCAATTAGATAGGGGCGGGATACGTTCAGGATGTCGGCCGCTTGCTGCGTGGTCAGCTCAGCCTTGAGCGGCATCACGTTCACTCCCCGCCCCTGGGCGGCCTGGATGAGGATGAACGCAACCATGTCAACCACCTCGCGTGGCAGCACTAGAGCGTCCTCACCTGCAAGCTCACCGGTCACCAGGATCTGCTGGGCGTTGGGGTGGCTGGTGAGGTAGTCAGCGATCCGCCGCTTGGCACGCTCGGCCAGTTCGGCATCGATTGTTCCGGGACTTAGGCGCTTAGCCTGGGCAGACGTCATATCTGCAGTATCCGCAACATTCGCAGTGCGCAACGGCCGGCACGAGTACACGGTTCGAGAAGCATCATTGATCGCGCTGAATCGGGATCATCGTATGTACGAGTGGAGCACGCGTGCCGTAGCGCCGCTGTCTCGCTCTTAGCCTCCGAGCTTCCGAGCGCCTCCCGGCCTTCCTGGGGTTATCGGTGGTCGAGCTCGGCGAGGAACCTCGTGCCTCGTCAACGTACTTGCTGATCAGCCGTCGCAGCTCGACCAGCTCCTGTTCCCGGTGCGGGTAGCCCACGATGGGCAGCTCTAGCACCTCGCACAGCTCGACCAGGGCGCGTTCGTACTCTGGCCCGCGTTCATGTCGACGCGGGCCAGGGCTGTCCGGGCTCACCATTGGTCGGCCCACTTGACGTGGATCTCGTAGGGCCGCCGGCCGTTCTGTGCGGCCTCGGCCTGTGCTTCGAGCAGGGCTTCCCACCGCATCGAGCGAGGCGGCCTGCCGGGTGAACACCTGGACCTCGGCGGAGGCTGGCCGGGCGGTCCGAGTCCGTATATGAGAAACGCCCCGCCTCCGGCGTACCGGAGGCGGAGCGCTGTTCCCTCACGGGATATGGGCAGCGGCCTTACTTGCCGCCGCTCTTCTTGTTGCCCTCGTCCTTGATCGGGGTCTTGGTGCCGCCCTTGTCGCCGTTCTCCTTGTAGGTACCGCGGTCGGGCATGAGAGGCTCCCTCGGGTCGTCGAAGAGCTGCCTTTTTGCCAGCTCACTGTGGACTGTCCGAGGGGATGCTTCGTCCGCCACCCGATCTTGATAGGAATCTCGGAGCTTCCGAAGATCTCGATCGCTCGCCGGGGCGGCCGTCTACGCCGACAAGGCCCTCAACGAGCAGGGCCACCGGTGTGTAGCGCAGCTTGGCAGCGCGGTTCGTTCGGGACGAAGAGGCCGGCTCGCGCCGTTGGTCCGCTGGTTTCTCCCTCCAGCCCCGACCAAGTGTCCCCCGCGTCCCTCTTGTCGCCCAACCGTCCGTGACCTGCCAGAACCAAGGGGAGACCGTGGGGGACATCGCGCCTTCCATGTGTCCCCCCGCGCGCGTCGGGGGCTGGAACAGCGGCGGGCGCCCCCGCTGTTCCAGCTCGCCAGGAGGATCACGGGCGGGTGACTAACTGCGTGACAACCGCGACGAACGACGGCGGACGTTCCCGCTCGGTTGGGGCCTTCCAGGGCAGCAGCAACGTCTAAGGTGCTGGCCAAACACAGCGTAAGTCGCCTGAAAAGCGGAAGGTCGGCGGTTCGACTCGGCCCCTGCCCACAAGTCGTGATCTTTGAGAACAGCGTCCGACCTGCAGGATGAGGTCGGACGCTGTTCGCTGTGTGTCTGGTCGTGGTCGGTCGTCAATGGGGGGCGATGTCGGATACGTGCCCAAGTTTTAGCCCTGTTGGGCTGCCGCGATGCGGCGTTTGAGGTGGAGCATCCTCAGATGTCCTCGACTTCGCGGATGACCGTGGCGGCCTGGCCACTGAAACTGACCTTCGCGAAGCGCTGCGCGGACTGGACCCACATGTCCATGTTGTCGGTAGTGCAGCGGTTGTCCGGGCGGGCCGCCCCATCCGGGCACTTGCCGCCCGCCACGATCAGGACGGTGTCGGCGGCCGTGAAGAACACCGTGTCACCCACCTGGTACTTGCCGGGCGCGAGATAGGTCAACTCACCCTCCGCCTGACCCACCTCGCTGGGCGGCGCGTCCTGCTCGGACGGCGCGACGGTGTTGTGCTGCTGGGGCGCGGTCGACTGTCCCGCGGACGCAGAAGAGGAAGAGGATGTCGTGGCCGCTGTGGCCGACGACGCGGCCGACGACGGTGCCGGGGCCGCGCCGGCGCCTCCGGCGTTGTTGCAGGCCGACAGGCCGAGGGCGAGGATGGCAGCGGTCGCGGCGGTCGCCAGGATCGTACACATAAGGTCATCTCCGTAACTCCGGTGCCGCTCTGGGCGAGCGCGCTTCTGGTTTGGTGAGACCTCGACCGCCCGGACCTGGTTTGCCGGAATGCGGGTGATCAGAACCACGCGGAGTCCACCGAACTTCTCCACCCACCCCCTTGTCCAACCCCTTTCAGCCCCGCATCAAGGAACTCATTTCATCCTCGAGCGACACCGTGTTCTTGCAGGCGAACGACCGCTCGGCTCACCCACCGCAAACGTGCTATATGGAGCGACTTCGCAGCCTGATGCCCAGAACCAAGAGACCCTGACATGGGCATCGACCGCATGGCCGACGCCAAGCGGAAGGTCGAACGTTCGCCCCCGCCCACCACACCTAACGTGCAGAAAGACCCCGAGCGGAGATCGCCCGGGGTCTTTTTGACGGCAACGTCCTCAGCCGAGGGCATCTCCTGGCTTCCCAAGCGCCTTGCGTCCCTCGTCCAAGGCCGCGTGTGCGTAGATCGTCATGGTGGCCTCGATGTCACTGTGGCCGACGATACCCCCCGGACAAAATGCGGCGGGACGCCCAGGTCAGTGGGCCAGGCCTAATCGGGGCTAGTGCTTGATGGTGTGAGTGTGACCCACGGCGATCCAGTTGGGACCGCACATTGCCCGCGAGGTTTCGCCGACCCACTTCCAGGGGCCGTAGACGGTCTTCTGGCCGCTCCCGTTCCGCTGGTGGCACTTGGCGATGGCCCGCACATAGCCTGCGCCGGACGCACATCGCGCCCACGTGCCGACGCGGGGCGACATGTAGCCGTCCTTGCAGCCGGAAGGCCACGGTTCGGCGTGCGCGGCGGTCGGTGTGATGGATACGACGGCGCCGGCCGCCACAGTTACCAACGCGCCCAAGATCGTTTTCTTCATGGTGGCGAGTATAAAAGTTTTCGATCTTGCAGCGTCCGCATTACTCAGCCGATTTCAGTGAACAAGGTCACCCGAACTTTTCATGAGCTGCGGCCCCGCCGGGCCAGAGCGGTCGGGCACACGAAAAAGCAGCCCTTCCCGGAGATCCGGAAAGGGCCGCTCTTGCGTGTGACACCGCTTACGCGGCACCCCCAGATGTGTAGACGTCCACGATGCCGGCGTAGTACAGGCCCGTGGCGCGCTGCTTATCGGACGCGGCCCCCGGGGAACCCGTCCCTGAACTTGACGTGGAGCACGGCGTCAGGACCGAGACGCCAACGGAGGCGCCGACGCGCCTCGAGAAGCGCCGTGCGCTCCAACTGCCGCCTGCTGTTCCCCCGGACCGTGTCGTGGAGGGTCAGCACGGGCTTGCCGGCAGGCTCGTCGACCTGCGCGGACCCGCTCAGGATCACCTCGACGTCCACTGAACGGGCGTAGAAGCGGTCCTGAGGGCAGCAGCAGACGTGACGACAACGCCTCGATGCTCCGAACTGGGCATCTCACCTTCGGCCGTGGGTGACCAACAGCGTGACATCCGCGACGAACGACGGCGGACGTTGTCGCGGGTCATCAGCGACCTCGTATGTCTCGTCGCCAGCGGGTTGGTGGCGTGCCGTAGCGGTTCTTGAACGCGCGGCTGAATGCCGCCTCCGACGTGTAGCCGACCCTCTGCGCGATGAGCGCGACCGGATGGGAGGTGTCGCGCAGCAGGTCGGTAGCCGCGTCCAGGCGTACGTGCGCGAGATAGGCCGCCGGCGGCATCCCAACGCGAGCGACGAACCGCGCAGCGAACGCCGACCGGGAAAGGTTGCACGCTCGGGCCAGCTCCTCGACCGTCCAGTCGTGGCCGGGACCTCGGTGGATGGCGCTCAAGGCCAGACCGATCTGCGGGTCGAACGCACCGGGCAGCCAGTTCGGTTCGGCGTCCGCGCCGGCGGCCCAGGCACGCAGAATCTGGATGAAGATCAGGTCGAGGATGCGGGCGACCATTACCGCCGACCCTTGAGAGGGCGATTGCATCTCGATCACGAGCATCCTGCGGGCGACTTCGAGCCCCTCGAGCGCTGGGCCGTGGACGCCGCGCAGGATGATCACGGCCGGGAGGCTCCCGAGCAGGTGGCTCGCCTTCGGATCGCCGATCGTGAATGTTCCGCAGAGCCAGCGCGCCGGCTCGGGTGCGTCGTTCTCGGCTACGCCGGCGCGCACGATCGCTTGCGCCCGCTTGCCCCCGTCGCTGACGTGGTGCGGGTCGCCGCGCGGGAACAGGACGACATCGCCGCGGCTTACGTGCTCGACGTGCGGGTCTCCGTCGACCCGAACCACGAGTTCGCCCTCTTCGATGATGTGCAGGCTGCCGATATCGGCGAAGCCGATCGAGAAGGTTCGCGGCGGAGCGTACGCAACGATCCGTTCTCCGCTCAGACGGACCCTCCGGAGCAGCTCCGAGAGCAAGTCGTGCGACTGACTATCTGCGTCGAGGCCGAGCGCGGCATCCTCAAGCGCCGGCGGATCGGCGAACTCATGCGGCGATCCGAGCAGATCGGCTGACGTCGCTGGACGATCAGCAAAATTTCCTGGCGGAGCGGTCATGGTCGCTGCCCATTCCTCTAACTACGATCGACGAACAGTGAGTGGGGCCAACAAACGAAAGGACTTAGGACGGCGCTGGGCGCTCTGTCATATGCCGGCTTCTTCATCGGAGAAGCAGCTGCGATAGCGAAAGTTCGCCCGACATCATCGTCCAGGTCTGGGCCTGCTCGCTTGTATCAGCCGAGACTAACAACCAGGAGATCATCCATGGCGGAAAAGCCGACTAAAATCAGCTTCGTCTATTCCAACCCCACCGACCCGGACGCATTCGAGGCAGCTTACTCCGAGCAGCTCGCGCTGGCGCGCAAGCTCCCCGGCCTGACTCGGCTGCAGACGTCGAAGGTCTGGCCCAAGGAGGACGGCAGCCCGACTCCGGCGTACCGGCTTTTGGACCTGTACTTCGCCGACTACGCGGCGGCAAGCGCCGCCGCCGCGGAGGCGGGTCCGCTCGTCGCCGCTACCCGCGAGCACGCCACCGGAGGCGTTGTGATCGCATTCGCAGAAGTCCTCGAGGACGCCTAGGCCGAACAAGACGGATTCCAGTCCCGTCGTCATTGCGGCAACCGATTGCCGGGAGGGGGCAGGACCCCCTCCCGGCCCACCCCCACAGCCGATGGGTGATATCGCGCGAGCGAAGGCCGTCGCGAGGGGACCGGCCAACGCCCGGTTCGAGGTGATGAAGAGTCCAGATCTCCCTCTGGCCGACGAGCCGGAGTGAGACGTCACAGCCGCCACAGGTGGATGCGGCCGTCCGAACCGCCACCGGCCAGCGTCTTGCCGTCCGGGCTGAACGCCACCGAGTAGCCGGTCGTCGAGCCGAACGCGTGGACCTCCTTGCCGGTTCGCGCGTCCCAGACCGTGGCGGTCGGGCCGTTCTCCTCGTCGCAGGCGGCCAAGTAACGGCCGTCGGGGCTGAACGCGACCTCGCCGCTCGTGCCGCCGGCGAAGCGTTCGCCGGGCTTGTGCGTGGCGACGTCCCAGGTCTCGACGTCGACCTTGGTGCCGGCACCGGCCACGGTCTTCCCGTCCGGGCTGAACGCCACCGCGTCGACGGCGCGATGGGCGTTGATCGGGCTTTTCGGTCGGCGGCCGGGGACGTCCCAGAGGCGGATGTGGTCGCCGTCGCCGTACGCCAGCGTCCGGCCGTCCGGGCTGAACGCGGGCTCGAAGATGAAGTGGCCCTCGGTCGGGGTGGTGGCGGTGTCCTGCCGGGTGGCGATATCCCAGAGCCGCACCCCGACCATGATCGCCGCGTTGTCGCCGAGCCAGAAGGAGCCGACGGCGAGGGTCGTACCGTCCGGGCTGAACGTCGCGGACGTGGCGCTCTCGCCCTTCGGGGTGGTGAGGGTGGTGATGACCCGCCTGGCGGCGACGTCCCAGAGCTGGATGCTGCCGTTGTCGTCCTCGGTGGCCAGCGTTTTCCCGTCCGGGCTGAACGTCACGATGTGCCGGGACTTGTCGGGGTCGCCGGTACCGCTGTCCAGCACGGCGGTCTGTCGTCCCGTGGCGGTGTCCCACAGCCGGACGGCGTCGTAGTTGTCGGCGCTGGCGAGCGTCTTGCCGTCCGGGCTGAACGCCACGCCCCAGACCCCGGCCGAGTCGGTGTCGAGCACGCGGTCGGCCGGGATGGTCGTCGGGATGGCGGTCGGGTGGTGCGTGGGCACGGAGGCGCCACCCGTCCCGGCCCGTACGGCGACGCCGACGGCTGCGGCGAGCACGACGACGGTGCCCGCCACGATGGCCGCGACCCGCCCACGTCGGAGGCGACCTACGGTCCCGTCCAGGACCTCGGTGCCCGTCTGGACCGTGCCACCGTACGAGCCGGGCGGCACCGAATGCGGCGCGAACTCGGGACGCTCCGGGGACAGGTCACCGGATGGGCCGGGCGCGGGAGGCACCGGAACCAGGCCATCGCCCGGCCCGGGCTGGGGACCGGCTGGAGGTCGAGCACCGTACGGACCGGGCGCGGACTCGGGCGGTGGCCCGGGCGCCGGAAGCGTGGCCTCGGAACTCGCCGAAGATCGGCCACCGTAGGGACCGGACGCGGACTCGGGAGGCGCGGCGGGCGGTGGCGCGGCCTGCGGGATGAGGAGGTCGCGGACGTACTCCGGGGTGGGTCGGGCGTCGGGGTCCTTGTTGAGGAGGCCGGTGAGGACGTCCGTCAGGGGGCCCGCGCGGGTCGGCGGCGGTGGGTCTTCGGTGGCGATGGCGACGAAGACCGCGCCGTGCGTCGGGCCCTGAAACGGGGGGCGGCCCTCGACCACGGCGTACAGGGTGGCGCCGAGCGCCCACAGGTCCGACCGCGGGGTGGCGGCGTGGCCGCGGACCTGTTCCGGTGACATGTACGCCGGGGTGCCGAGCTGGATGCCGGACTTCGTCAGCGTGGCGTCGCCCTCCAGCACGGCGATGCCGAAGTCGGTGAGCACCGCGCGGTCGCCGTCCAGCAGCACGTTCGCCGGCTTGACGTCGCGGTGCACGATGCCCTTGGCGTGCGCGGCGGCGAGCGCGTCCAGCATCTGACGGCCGATGTCCGCCACCCGCCGTACGGGCAGCGGCCCGCCCGTACGCAGCACATCGTCCAGCGACCCTCCCGCGGCCAGCTCCATCACCAGCCACGGGCGGCCATCGTCGCCGATCACCCGGTCGTGCAGGGCCACGATGCCGGGGTGGTGCAGGCGGGCGGCGGCGCGCGCCTCGCGGGCGGCCCGGGCGTACCACTCGCGCCGCTCGGTGTCGTCGATCTCGTCGGGCAGCCGCAGTTCCTTGACGGCGACCTCGCGATCAAGCTCGGCGTCGTACGCGCGCCAGACCCGGCCCATGCCGCCGCGTCCGATGAGCCCGAGGATCCGGTAGCGACCGGCGAGGATCTCCCCGGGTTCACCGTGCATGGAACGAAGATAGCGAACCGGACATTGCGCGTCAGCTAGCACGGCTGACAGCGGCGGTTGACAGCAACGGCGACCACCACCGGCTACCGCCGACACACGTCGACAGCCATCTGACCTAAGGCAGGGCGGGCACGATCTCTCCTGTGATCGCGGAACGTCAACGACCTCGTGATCACTGAGTCCCTGCCGGCACCTCACTCCGGGGTGAGGGCCTCAGCCCGATCCGCGTGACCCCCTTATTCAGGTACGCGGATGATGTCGGGCTGCTCGGGGCCGTGCGGGATGTCGAAGGTGTCCTCGCCGGTGCGCAGTAGCCGCAGCACCACACCGGCCACGTACTCCGGTCGATGCACCACCAACCCTGGCCGGGGAGGCACGCCATCTTTGAAGATGCCGTTGCCGAACTCGGTCGCGGTCACCGAGGGCAGCAGCAGCGACACCGCGATTCCGTCCGCGGCCAGTTCCTCTCGCAACACCGAGCTGATCATGTTCACCGCCGACTTGGTCGCCGCGTACGCCCCCACCCCGGTCGCGACCCGGCGGGTCGTGCCCGAGCTGACGTTCACGATCCGCCCGAAGCCCCCCTCCCGCATGGCGGGCAGCACCGCCTGGGTGACGTCGACCAGGCCGGCCACGTTGAGGTCGAGGATCTTGCGGTACTCGGCGACATCGATGTCGGCGATCGGCCCCTGGATGCTGGCGCCGGCGTTGTTCACCAAGCCGTCGATCTGCCCGTGCCGGTCCAGTGCGGCCGCGACCAGATCGCGCACCTGCGTGGCGTCGGTTACGTCGGTGGGCACCGCCAGCGCCCCGTCGAGTTCCTCGCTCAACGCGGCCAGCCGGTCGGCCCGGCGCGCGGCCAGTACCGGATACGCCCCGGCGGCGTGCAACAACCGCGCGGTGGCTTCGCCGATCCCAGACGACGCGCCCGTGACGATCACCGTCCGGCCGGTCAGTTCGATCAGATCCGTCATGATTCAACGTGTACCAGACCGCCGCGCCAGATGATCGGGGTGAAGCCGCCGACCGGGCGCCCGGTGGAGTCCGGTGAGGAAGAGGGATACTGCTCCCCGACGGAGACGGGTATCCCGAGAATGTGTTGACGACATCACCCTGTCCGACTACGACGCTTTGACGGCTCGCTAACGAGAAGCTCGATCAGGAACTCGGCATCCTCGGCACCTGCGACGCGGCCGTGTTCGTCGGACGAGCGTCGACGGATCCGTCATCCTTCGGAAGCCATACCCGAGTCGAAGGACATGGCTTCCGAAGGATGGCCGCCTGCGACCGTGTACCGGGCCACCCGCGCGGCGCACTGCGGATCTGATCGACGCCACCTGACGGCGCTGACCGCCTTGGCGAGCGGTTGGCTCTCGAACTCCCTCGGCCAAAGGGTGTGTGCTACGGCATTTTGTGTTCGGCAGCGACAGATGCGCGCACCAACATGGGTATTGTCCCTAGGTTGGTTACTGTCCCGCCGCAGCTGGTTGGGAAGTTGTTCAACGTGCATCCGACCTCAAGGAGCTGATCGGTGTTTGTGCGCACGGTGACGAACACATTAGCGTTGCCCTGAATTGTCACCGATGCACAATCCACAGCAATGGCGCCAAATGCCGAAGTGAAGTCGGTAAGCGGGGTAGGCGTAGGCGGACTTGTGCTCTCGTTGACTGTCTGGCCAAACACCTTCCCATTACGAACAGCCACGACAGCCTTCGTCTGACCTTGGGCGGCCGCCGCGCCAAGGCACTTGGATGGTCCCCCTGGCCCTGTGGGCCCGCTCGGCCCTGTGGGCCCGCTCGGCCCTGTGGGCCCAGTCGGGCCTGTCGGCCCAGTCGGGCCTGTCGGCCCGGTCGGTCCGGTCGGTCCTGTGGGTCCTGTCGCCCCTGTGGGTCCAGTCGGTCCTGTCGGCCCGGTCGGTCCTGTCGGCCCGGTCGCCCCTGTGGGCCCCGTCGGCGCTGTGGGCCCCGTCGATCCAGTCGGTCCGGTTGATCCAATCGGCCCGGTCGGCCCAGTGGGACCCGTCGATCCGAGGAGCCCCACCGGCCCAGTCGGCCCCGTCTGCCCCGTCGGCCCAAGGGGCCCAGTCGGCCCCGTCGACCCAGACGATCCAGCCGGGCCAATCGAGCCGGTGGGACCCGTCGATCCAACCGGACCCGTCGGCCCAAGTGGCCCAGTCGGCCCAGTCGGCCCAGACGATCCAACCGGTCCAGCCGGCCCAGTTGACCCCGTCGGCCCAGTCGATCCAACCGGCCCAGTCGATCCAGTCTCCCCGGCGGGTCCAGTCGGGCCGCTGGGTCCGGTGCGTCCGGCGAGTCCCGTGGGGCCAGCGGGACCGGCCAAGCCGGTATCTCCTCGCGGCCCTCGCAGTCCTGGTGCCCCCCGCGGGCCCCGCGGTCCTCGGGCCCCTCGCGATCCTCGCGACCCTTCCAGGGCTCCTATCGCGAATGCTGGAATTGGATCGCCTTCATCCTCTTCTACAATCTTGTCCCTATCGCCACCGACATAGAAACAGTGAGACCTGAAGATCCCTCGATGGCATAGTCCAGATACCGGGCTAAATCCGTAACCAACGGGCGAGATCTCCGGCGTCTTAGATTCCGCCGGAGCCGACGGCGGCAAGAACATCGTCACTGCGAGTCCGCCGACTGCCGCTGTCGCCGCAAAAGCCAGCCGACCCACTCCACCGGACGCTTCAACGAGTGATCGTTTCGTGTTTTGCATCAATTCTACGCACCTATGCCTGAACTGGAGATCGAACCTTCCGATAAGGCCACCCGACAGCGGCGCGAGATGGATACCCACCCATCGATACGTGAACTGCATCACTAAGGCCACAATCAAGTAAGAATCGATATGGCGATAAGTCCGATGACTCCTATCTCACCCTCCGATCCATCCAAGGATTTATCCCCGCAGAGCGGCCTCGATGTGGCATTTGACAGCATCATCATGGCCCCAATGCACTCGGTGTAGACCTTAAGCAGGACGGAGACGCCGTGCCCCGTGCATTCTGCGGCTTGGACGGCTGGTACGCCTCTGTTAAGCCATGTGGAGGCGAAGCGGAGGTCGTCGGCTCGTCGCCGCGTATGCCAGCAAATAGATCTCTTCGGCCCGGGCAGGCGCTCGCGACGCCATCTATCTCGCGCAGGCCCAACGAGCAGGGGGCTACTCATCGGCGCGTGATCTCGCGGGGCTATCCGGGAGGCAGCAGTAGCCCCGCGGGTGGGTCCGTGGCGAGGTCCTTGCCGAGGCCGCCCCGGCGGCCGGAGAAGGTCGCGTCGCTGAAGTCGACGGTGCCGCCGGAGAACTTCGCGCCGGTGAAGACGATGGTGGTGCCGGAGAACTCCGCGTCGGTGAAGTGGAGGGTGCCGCCGGACAATGTCGCGTCGGTGAAGTCGAGCGTGCCACCGGAGAACGTCGCGTCGTTGAAGTGGGCGGTGGTACCGGAGAACTCCGCGCCGCTGAAGCCGACGATGCCACCGGAGAGCGCCACGCCGGTGAAGTGAACGGCGCCGCCGGAGAACTCCGCGCCGGCGAAGTCGAGGGCGCCGCCCGAGCATGTCACTCCGGTGAAGTCGATGGAGGCGCCGGAGAACACCGCGGTGATGAAGTAGTGGGTGGCACCGGAGAATGTCGCGTCGCCGAAGCGGACCGTACCGCCGGAGAACTCCGCGGAGACGAAGTGGATGGGGCCGTCGGAGAAGGTCGCGCCCGTGAAGTCGATGGAGGCACCGGCGAACCTGGCACCGGTGAAGTCGACGGTGGCGCCCGAGAACGCGGTGCCGGTGAAGTCGACGATGCCGCCAGAGAACACGGCGTCGCGGAAGTCGACGATACCGCCGGAGAACTCCGCGCCGCTGAAGTCGCCTCCATCGAAGCGGGCACCGGTGAAGTTGAAGTCATGGCCTCGCCAGGAGACCCGAGCGTTATCGCGCAGGTGTGCGGTGATGATCGAGATGACGGTGTGGTGCACCTCCCGGCTGCCGCCGAACGCCAGCTGCTCGGCGGCCGGAGGGCCGGCCTCCGAGGGAGGTTCGTAGGGCGTCCGCAGGTAGGCGCACAGCTCGTCAATGCAGGTCTGCCGGCCGTCCTGCCAATCGTCGGCCAGACCGGCCAGCGCGTACACCCCGGCCAGCCGCACCGCGGTCTCGGCGTGTTCAAGCCGCCTCGTCGCCCTGGCGAACCGTCTGTTGAACACCCGCACCCGGTCATCCTCTCCGCTTTTCCCGTCTTCGGCGAGACGCCGTTCGCGAAAGTCCATCACCGACGAACCTCAGCACGTCCTCCACCGACAGGTGCGTACACGCCTTCAGGCGCGGCAGGTCGGCGTGGAGGGAGATCGCGCGCCTGGTGGATCACAAGGGCGGCTCCGCCGCCGCGGAGAAGGGCCATCGGCAGGAGACCCGGCGCCTCGACCATCGTCCGCCGCACTCATGGCAACGCCGATATTGATCCGCCGGTCGCGGTCACATCTCACTCAATCCCGGAACGCCTCAGCCGTCGCTGCCACACCGATGTTGGACACGACCGTCGGCCGGCCGCCCGTGAGCCGGGCGAGGCCGAGTGGACGACCGTCCCCCACCACATCACCGTGGCGTTCGGCGGCCTGACGCCGACCGGAACAGTGGACCTGGGTACACCCCGGGACGGTGCCTGACCGTATCGAGGGCGCGGCCCAGGATCCGTAGTGTCCAGGGCATGACTGATCGCCGCGTTGGAAACCCCGCCCTGACCCGCCGGAGCGTGCTCGGCGGCGCCGTCGCGCTCGGCGCGGGAGGCGTCCTGACCACCGGAATTCCAGCTCAGGCGGCCGAGCCGTCCAGGCTTGAAGGTCGGATCGACGCCCTCGCCGGACGGCTCGATGCCGACCTGATCGCCCTACGCCGCGACATCCACCGCCACCCCGAACTGGCGGGCGACGAGGTCCACACCGCCGCGCTCGTCGCGGACCGGCTGCGCGCCGCCGGTCTCGCAGATCAACGGCGGTCCGGATCCCGCGCACGTGTGCGGCCACGACCTGCACACCACGATCGGCGTCGGGGTCGCCGAGGTGCTGGCGCGCCTGCGGACCCGGCTCCACGGCCGGGTGGTGTTCTTCTTCCAGCCGGGAGAGGAGGCCCTCGCCGGGGCGCAGGCGATGATCTCCGACGGCGTGCTGGAGCGGACGAGGCCGGACGAGATCCACGCACTGCACTGCGGCCCCTTCCCGGTCGGCACGTTCGCGGTCACGCCAGGCACCGGGCTGCCGGGTCAGGACCACGGCAGCATCACGCTGACCGGGCCCGGCGCCTCCGACCGGGCCGAGCGGCTCGTCGCCGACCTCGGCGCGCTGTCGACGGTCACGCCTCCGCAGACGTCGGCCGACCTCGAACGACTCATCCGGGAGGTGGAGACGCCGCACGGGCCGCTGGCCCGGTTCGTCTGGATGAGGGCCGGCGCGCGTCCCGCCGCCAACGGCGACGTCGAGGTCCGCGCGACGTACCGGTGCTGGCCGCAGGAACGCATCCCGGAGATCCGCGACCAGTTGCGCCACCTGACCGGCCGGTACCCGGACGCCCGCATCGAGTTTCCCGCCGACGCGTTCCCGGCGATGGTGTGCCCGCCACGTCCGGGACGGGAGGTCCGCGACTACCTGGAGCGCGGACTCGGCCGTCAGGCCGTCACGACCATGCACGCGGCGATCCCGTTCAGTGGCGAGGACTTCGCGCTGTTCCTCCGCCGCGTCCCCGGGACGTTCAGCTTCCTCGGCGTCCGGCGGCCCGGCGCGGACATCACCACCGCGTATCCGCACTTCGGCACCTTCGACCCGGACGAGCGCGCCATCGGCGTCGGCGTCCGCGCGATGGCCGGCTGGCTCGCCCATCGCGCCGGGATCGGGACCGGGCACTCTGCACCCTGACGAGCGCCTGGTCGCCGGATGGGCGTGCCGTCCAGGACGGCGACGGCAGCCACCACCGGTTGCCTCCGGTACGCGTCGACCACCGTCTGGCCTCGGCACGGGCACCGTCAGCAGGGCCGATGTCCCTCCTGAAAAGCGGAGACCGCGCTCAGCCGTCGGCCCGTCTCGGCTCGGTCGGGTAGACGAGGGGAAGGCCGGCGACCCCGACCAGGCCGGCCGGCCAGAGGGCCGCTGGGCGAACTCCGTCGACGAGTCGGTAGCTCGGGATGCGACGATGCCATTCCTCCAGGACCGCCTTCATCTCCAGCCGCGCGAGATGAGCCCCGAGGCAGAAGTGCGGCCCGATCCCGAAGGCCAGATGGGGCTGGCGGCGGTGGAAGTCGATCGTGTCGGGCTCGGCATGCTCCGAGGGGTCTCGGTCGGCGACCGCGACGGCGACATGGACGGCGGAACCCGCGGTGACCCGGTGGCCGTCCAGCTGCACGTCCTCAACGGCCACGCGAGGGAGGGTCAGGATCGGGCCGTCGATACGGAGGAGTTCCTCGATCGCGTCGGGGATGATGCCCGGGTCGTCGACGAGCTGCTGCCGTAAGTCCGGCCGGGTGGCCAGGATCGCGAAGGCGTTCGACAGGGCGTCGGTCACGGTGTCGAGCCCCGCGAGGACGAATTGGAAGCACATGCCAAGGAGCTCGTGCTCGGTGAGGCGGTCGTCGCCGGTGTCGGCGAGGAGGACTGCCAGCAGATCGGTCCCGCCGCTCTCCGCGCGGCGCGCCGCGATGTGCTCGACCAGATAGCCGGAAAGCTCGCGGGCGGCCTCGGCGGCGGCCTCGGAGGGGGCCTCGGCTCCGAACTCGGGGGCCGAGCTGAGGATGGCGTCCTTCCAGGCGATCAGGCGATCACGGTCGGCGAGCGGCAGTCCGAACATCGTCAGGAACACCTGCGCCGGGAGCGGTACGGCGATGCTCGAGACGAAATCGCAGCGGCCCGCGTCGGCGACATCGCCGACCAGTCTGACGGCGAGCGCTCTGATCTCAGACTCCATCGCCCTGATCCGGCGCGGGCTGAAGTGGGGCTGGAGCAGGCGCCTGTAGCGGGTGTGCTCGGGCGGGTCGAACGCGATCGGCAGCATCGGCACCGGGCTGCCCGCGCTCTCGTAGGCCCGCTTGGAGGAGAAGAGCTCCGGATGCCGCAGGACGTACTCGACCGTCTCCCGTGAGATGGCCGCCACCCCGGTGGTGACCCTGGTGACCGGTCCCCGCTCGCGAATCTTGGCGTAGGCGGTGTCCCGGTCCTCGCTCACCGGGAGCCTTTCGATCGAAAGAGGCTGCTGGACGCCGGCTTCACCATGGTCGGCCATCGGAAGGGTCCTCACTGTCGCCGAAGCCCCGGGTCGGGCAAACCGTAACAAGTGACCGGTCGACTGAGAAGTGCACTTTGTTGAGGCCGGTCGGGGGCTTGGCGGCGTCATGCCCGCCGTGCTACGCGATGGTCTCCGACCGACGGACCGGCGGG
Organism: Actinoallomurus sp. NPDC052308; assembly: GCF_040679195.1. Taxonomy (NCBI): domain Bacteria; kingdom Bacillati; phylum Actinomycetota; class Actinomycetes; order Streptosporangiales; family Thermomonosporaceae; genus Actinoallomurus; species Actinoallomurus sp. NPDC052308. The sequence continues at coordinate 15,957 of NZ_JBFAUM010000006.1, forward strand.
TGATCACGGCTACTGCGGTCGATCATCTGAGCGGCCATCACCGTGCCCGGATGCCGTCGAGGATGAGCGAGATGACACTCGCGGACTCCGCTTCGACCTCGGGGGAGGACCACTCCGCGGCGTGCGTCGGATCGTGGAAGCGGCTGGTCGCGTTGAAAATGGCTCGCGCGATCACCTCTGGCTCACCGGCCGCGAAGTCCCCGCCGGCGATGCCGTCGACGACGATCGCGCGGATCTGGGCGAACAAGAAGGCGACATGGGCGGAGGACACGGTGCTGTGCTCCGCCGCCAGCACCCGGAAGGTGGCGAACAGCTCCGGGTCCTCCCGCGCTTTCGCCCGTTTCACGGCGAACATGGTGGTGAGCAGCCCACGTAGCCGGTCGGGTGGGGGCAGTTCGGAATCCTGAATCGCCGCGGCGAGATCCTCTTGCACCCGGTCGAGCCAGCGCCGTATCACGGCCTCGCGCAGCGCCGCCTTGGACGGGAAATGCCGGTACACGCTCCCGTGGCTCACTCCCAGCAGCCGCGCGACGTCGAGCACCGTGGTCTTCTCCGGACCGTGGCGGCGCAGGACCTCCTCGGTGGCCGACACGATCGTCTCCGCGTCGAGCGGTTCCCCGCGCAATCAGATCTCCCTGTCGAGCTGGTACGAGGTCGGCGCTTCGACGCTGTCGCGCCCGGTCACCCGACCTCCGCAGCGGAGAACGTACGTCAACGGACTGACGAACGTCAAAGTCTGTCAGTCCGTCCGCGTCAGCTTGGAGTGACAAATATTGACATCTGTCATTCCATGTTCGTACGGTGTCGGTCCGACTGTCAGACGCGATGCGATCGCCGACCGAGGAGACATCATCAGCACCCCTACCGCTTCGTTCGCCGGCCGCACCGTGTCCCGGGTCGGCTACGGCGCGGCCCAGCTCGACCGCCTCCGTGACCGCCGCGGCGAGGCCGTCGCGCTGTTGCGCCGCGCGGTCGAGCTCGGCGTGAATCACGTGGACACCGCCGAGTTCTACGGGTTCGGCTTCGCCAACGCCGTGATCCGCGAAGCTCTGCGCCGGGAAGACAGCGTTCTGGTCGTCACCAAGGTCGGCGCCGACCCCAATCCGGGCGGACGTCTGCCGCTGCGGATCGCGCAGCGGCCCGAGCAGCTGCGGGCCAGCGTCGAGGACAACCTCCGCAGCCTCGGCGTCGACCGGCTCCCCGTGGTCAACCTCCGGCGCCTCGACTCCGGCCCCGGGCTGCGTCCCGAGGGCGACCAGGTGGTCGACCTCGACGATCAGCTCGGGGTCATGACCGCGCTGCGGGACGAGGGCAAGATCGGCGCGATCGGCCTGAGCAGCGTCACCCTCGACGGCCTGCGCCGCGCTCTGCCGGCCGGCATCGTCTGCGTGCAGAACGCGTACAGCCTGGTCTCCCGTGCCGACGAGGACATGCTGCGGCTGTGCGCGGCCGAGGGCATCGCGTGGGTGCCGTTCTTCCCGCTCGGCGGGGCGTTTCCGGGCCTGCCCAAGGTCACCGAGGAGCCGGCCGTCCACGCCGTGGCCGAGTCGCTGGGTGTCACGCCCTCCCAGGTCGGTCTCGCCTGGCTGTTGCACCACGCGCCGAACGTGCTGCTCATACCCGGCACCGCCGACCCGGCCCACCTGGAGGCCAACATGGCGGTCGGCGAGCTCACCTTCGACGACGCCACCCGCGCCGCCCTCAACGCCGTCGAGTCCCGCTCCAACGAAGTCCCGATCGGCTAGGCGGAGGGAAGAGCGTGGGGACGGGCATGGGGATGAACGCCCCTTTCGCCGTAGCACCAGCAGCAAGAGACCCTAGGAACGGATCATGAGAGCGATCATCTACCGCGACAACGGCGGCCCCGACGTTCTTCGGCTCGTCGACCGTGACCTGCCCGTGCCCGGCCCCGGCGAGGTTCGCGTCCGGGTCGCGGTGTCCGGCGTGAACCCGACCGACTGGCAGGCCCGCTCCGGCTCCACCGGCCCCACGAGGTTCCCCGAGGTCACTCCGCACCTGGACGGCGCCGGCACGATCGACGCCGTCGGTGAGGGGGTCGACCCGAGCCGGATCGGTCAGCGGGTCTGGCTGTTCATGGCCACCGCCGGGCGGCCCACCGGCACCGCCGCCGAGTTCACCGTCGTGCCCGCGGAGCAGGCCGTGCCGCTGCCCGATGAGGCCGGTTTCGACGTCGGCGCCGCACTCGGCGTTCCCGCGCTCACCGCGCACCGCGCGCTCACCGTCGCCGAGGACGGGCCGCGCCGTCTGCGGCCCGGGGCGCTCGACGGCAGGGTGGTGCTCGTTGCGGGTGGGGCCGGAGCGGTCGGGCACGCGGTGATCCAGCTCGCCCGATGGGCCGGCGCCACCGTGATCAGCACGATCAGCGGCCCGGAGAAGGCCCGGCTGGCCACTGCCGCCGGCGCCCACCATGTGATCAACTATCGCGAGGGCGACCCGGCCGCCGAGATCCGCGAGATCGCCCCGGACGGCGTCGACATCGTCGCCGAGGTGGCGCTCGGCGCGAACCTCGCACTGGACCTGGCCGTGCTGCGGACGCGCGGCACGATCTCGACCTACGCCAACGACGGCGGCAAGCCGGTCGAGCTGGACGTGCTGCGGAACATGGTGCTGAACACACGCTTGCAGTTCCTGGTGCTCTACACCGCTGGTTCCGAGGCGCGCACCGCGGCCGCCGAGGACGTCGCCGCCGCAGTCGCCGACGGCGCCCTGCCGGTCGGAGCGGAGCACGGCCTGCCGCTGGTCCGCTTTCCGCTCGACCGCACCGCCGACGCGCACCGGGCGGTGCAGAGCGGCGCGGTCGGCAAGGTCCTGGTGGACGTCACGCGATGACGCTCCACCGCCCGCGAAGACGTCCCGGCGCCGGGCCGACCGAGGCGATCCCGCTCACGGCCGTCCGGATCCGTCGCCGTAAGAACGCGGTCAGCGGTGGAGATGGGCGAGCACGGCCAGAACACGGCGGTTGTCGTCCACGGACTCCGGCAGGTGGAGCTTCCCGAAGATGCTCGCGATGTCTTTGGTGACCGCGCTGGCAGAGATCATCAACTGCTGAGCTATGGCCACGTTGGAGCGCCCGGCGGCGATCAGGCTCAACACCTCGCGTTCGCGGGGGCTCAGTTCGGCCGTACGGCCGCGCGCGTCTCCTCGGGTCAGCAGTTTGGCGACGACCTGCGGGTCCATCGCCGTACCACCACGGGCCACCGATTCGACCGCGTCGATGAACTGTTCGGTGTTGGACACCCTGTCCTTCAGCAGATAGCCGACCGCCCCGGCTCCGTCCGCGAGCAGTTCACGGGCGCACCGCGGTGGCGGTCACGCCGGTGGCGGTCTTCACGAGTGTCCTCATGGCCCCGCCCTACCCCGCGGGCGGCCGCGCAGACATACCGCGCACCGGCGTACGAGGGCTGAGCACATCCCGCTCGGGCGCAGCCGCCCGTCAGTGCGGGATGCTCCGGCGCGCACGCCGCTGCACATCTCGGCGGAACCACTCGATCACCGCACGCACCTCGTACTGGGTGTCCGTGTCGGCGAGCCGGTCGAGGTAGAGAAGCCGGCGGGCCAGCCCCGGGAGGTCGACGGTGAAGTACATCGCCATGAGCGGGTTGACGAACAGCTCGCCGTCCCGCGTGCGATCGGTGAACCGTACGTCGCCGAACTCGCCGCGGATCGCGGCGGCGATCTGGCCGTTGACGATGCTGGGCCGCATCGGTGTGTGCCGCTGCGCGTCCGCGACCGCGTCCAGATAGAGCAGTGCCTCCTGGCCGGCGCCCGGAATCGTCAACGCGCCCAGGTACGCGCCATCCCGATCGAGTGCCGCCAGGTTCTCCAGTACATGGGCGTGACAGACACCGTGGTAGGCGTCGACGCCGAAGCCCGCGCACACCACCAGCCGTACCGGCACCTCCAGACCGGCGACCGCCGCGAGACTGGTCATGTCCTCCTCCGGCGTGCCGACGCCGGCCTCGTCGCCGCGCATCAGGATGTCGGTGCCGCCGTCGACCAGCACGATCGCGTCGATGCCCAGCCGCGTGACGGCGCGTGAGAGGCACTCGGCACGCCACTCGTGCCGGGTGGAGTCGGATGTCCACCCGGGATACGGCGGCTGACCCACGACGGCGGGGCCGCCGGCCTCCTAACGTCGACGGCGTCCAGATGACGTGCCCCGAGAGGAGGTGGGATCGGTGAGCGGTCCCGTCGAGATCATCCTGATCGTCGGTGCGGTCGGCTACATCCTGGCCCGCCGTCTGCTCGGCGAGCCCGCCGAGGCCAAGCGCATGCTGCTGCTCCCCGCCGTGCTCGCGGGAGTCGGGCTCACCGATCTGGCCAAGGTGCCCCAGTCCCCGGTCTCCATCGGATTCCTGGTCGGCACCACCGCGCTCAGCCTGGTGCTGGGCCTGCTGCGCGGCGCGAGCATCCGCGTGTTCGACAAGGACGGCATCGTCTACCTGCGCTACACGGCGACGACCGTGGTGTTGTGGGGGATCAACCTCGCGGTCAGGTTCGGCGCGAGCGTCGTGCTGGGCGTGGTGGACCCGGCCGCTGCGCATGCCGGCAGCAGTGGGCTGATGCTCACGCTCGGCGCCGGCATGGTGGTGGAGGGGCTGGCCGTGCTGTCCAAGGCGATGCGCACGAGCGGCCGGGTCGTGTGGGCGAAGGGGCGCGACGGCGCACCGCACACGATGTCGTCCCTGCTGGACGGGGTGCAGGAGAAGGTGCGGACCACCGACTGGTCCCGGACACGCCGTCCGCGCGGGCGCGGCGGCCTCGCGGCGCTGATCGAGGACGTGCGCAACCTCGACTTCCGGCAGCCGTACGACGGTTCCGCCCCGTACGGCGGGCCGCGACCGAACGGCGACGGCTCCCCCGAGGACCGGGCGCGGGACACCGATCCGCGCCACCGTGACCGATGACCATGACCGGTATAGGCGGAACAATGTCCGGCGATGAACGCCGAGCCTGACGACACCCGCCCGGCCGGGGTTCGCGCCGCCGACGCGCCGGCGGGAACCCCGGCGCGCTTCGCCGACGAACTGATCCGCCCGTTCGTCGTCGGCACCATCTCGGTGCTCACCCTGATCCAGCTCGTCGAGCATCCGCCGGTCCGGCTCCCCTGGCTCACCTGGGGCGTGGTGGTGGTCGCCATCGCCACGGGGGTCGCGCCGTCGATCCTGCCCTGGCGCCGCCTGTCGGGCCGGATGCAGATGACGCTGGTGTCGGTGTTCATGGCCGCCGGTGCGGTGTCGTTCTCGTTGGCGAAGGACACGGCGGCCCCGGCACTGGTGCTTCTCGCCTCCGTCACCGCCGGCGAGAAGCTGGTCTCCCGGCGGGCCGCGTTCACCATCGTCGGAGCCGGGACCGCCGCCACGGCCACCGTGAGCTGGGTATCCACCTCCCTGCACCTGCCGCACGAGTCGCCGTGGTGGGTCTCGCTCATCGTGTGCCTGCCCCTCTACATCGGCCTCGCGCGCCGGGAACGGGCCGACGCGCTGGCCATCGCCGACCTCGCCGCCCGGCAGAGCCGGCGCGCGGCCGCGTCCGAGGCTCGGGAGGCCGCGCTTGAGGAACGGGGGCGCATCGCCCGGGAGATCCACGACGTACTCGGCCACGCCCTGTCCGGCATCGCCGTGCAGTTGGACATGGCCGACGCCCTGTACGCCGCGGGCCGTGGCCAGGACGCCAACGAGGCCGTACGGCGAGCGCGGGCGCTGGCGGTGTCAGGGATCGGGGAGACCCGCCGCGCGATCCACGCGCTGCGCGAGGACACGTTGCCGCTTCCTGAGACCATCGCCCGTATCGCGCACGGGAGCACGGCCGGATTCGAGGTCCGGGGTGAGCCCGGCGAGGTCCGGGTCGAGGTCGCCCAGGCCGTCATCCGCGCCGCGCAGGAGGCGATCACCAACGCGCATCGGCACGCGCCCGGCGCCGAGGTGCGCCTGCTGCTCGACTACACCGACCGGCTGATCCGGCTCACCGTCACCGACACCGGAACGGCCGGCGCCCGGCCGAACCACTCGGGCGGCGGGATGGGCCTGGTCGGGATGCGCGAACGGGCCGGTCTGCTCGGAGGCGCGCTGTACGCCGGCCCCACCGAACCGCCGGCCCCGGGCTGGACAGTGCGATTGGAGTTGCCACGATGACGTCGATCCGGCTGTTGGTCGTCGACGACCAGGCCGCGATCCGGGACGCGCTCGCGGTCATGCTCGACCTCGACCCGGACATCACCGTCGTCGGCACCGCCGCCAACGGCGAGGAGGCGGTCACCGCGGTCGGCGAGCACGACCCGCAGGTCGTCCTGATGGACCTGCACATGCCGGTCATGGGCGGGGTCGAGGCCACCCGGCGGATCCTGGCCGCCCGGCCTGGTCTGCCGGTCGTGGTGTTGACGACGTTCGAGGACGACGAGTCCATCCTCGCCGCGCTGCGTGCCGGCGCCCGCGGGTACCTCACCAAGGACTCGGACCGTACGAGAATCGTCCAGGCCGTGCGCGGCGCACACGCCGGGCAGGCGGTCCTCGACCCCGACGTGCAGTCGCGGCTGCTCACCCTCGCCACCCGCGCCCCCGCGCCCGAACTGGACACGCCGATGCCGCTGACCGCGCGCGAGCGGGAGGTCCTCGACCTCATCGGCCAGGGCCTGCGCAACAACGAGATCGCCCGGCGCCTGTACATCACCGAATCCACCGTGAAGACCCACATCAACAATCTGTTCGCCAAGGCCGATCTGCACTCTCGCGCCGACGCCGTACGGCTGGCCCTCACCCTCGCCGGGAGCAGGAAGGAGAACGGACGCCCGGTGTGACCCCCGCGCTCTACGACCTGAGGGCCATCGTGGCGAGGTGGCGGGCGATGCCGTTGGTGTCGGTGGCCTCGACGTTGCTGAGCACGACGACCTCGATGTCGTCGTCACGCAGGTACATGTTGCTCGCGGCGTAGCCCTGGAGCAGACCCGGGTGGTACACGAGCCGGTGCCCGTCGAGCCGGTCGATGAGCCAGCCGAAGGCGTACGCGCTCGACGGCAGGGTGAGGCAGCCGCCGGGCGGGCATGGCGCCTGTGGCGAGAACGCCTCGTCGACGGTGGCGGGTGGTGCGACCAGGTCGGCGCCGAACGCCCGGTCCCAGCGGACGATGTCGTCGGTGGTGGAGTAGATGCCGGTCGCGGCGAACGCCTGGGAGCCGTTGATGGGCGGGGCGGGTGACCCGATCGTGAAGTAGCCCCTCGCGTGCCCGGGAGGCCCGTAGCCCCTGCTGTAAGTGGTGTCTCGGAGGCGCAGCGGGCCGGTGATCTCGTCGTGCAGCACGGCGCCGTACGGCTGGTGCGTCACGCTCTGAATGATCGCCCCGGCCAGGATGTAGCCGGAACTGCTGTACTTCCAGCTGGTGCCGGGTGTGAAGTCCAGTGGCAGGTTCACGAACCGCTGGATGATCTCGCGGGTCGTGGTCGGTTGCGAGAGCTTTTCATAGAAGCCGGGCAGATTCTGGTAATCGGGGATGCCTGAGGTATGGACGAGAATTTCGCGGATCGTGATGGGCTGCCACGCCGCCGGGCAGGCGTCGATGTAAGTCGGGATGAGATACGGGCAGATCGGGTCGTCCAGGCCGAGCAGTCCACGGTCGCGAAGCTTCAGCACGAGCATTGAGGTGAACTGCTTGGTGACCGAGGCGATCAGGAAGACCGTGTCCGGGCGGACGGGTATGTGTCTCTCCTCGTCGGCCTCGCCGGCGGCGAACCGCACCAGCACCCGCCCACGCCGTACCACCAGCGCCGAGCCGGTGAACTTCTTCTCCGCCGCCAGATCCCGCAGGTACGACCGCATCGCCGCGGTCGGCTCACCCGGCGGAGACTGGGAAGCCGAAGCCGCGGAGGAGGTGGTGGCGGCGGATTCCTGTTCACCGTGTCCCCGCTGCTGCGCGTGGCTGTAGCCGCTGTTGAAGTTGCGGTTCCGGATTCTGCCTTCGAGCCGTTCCCCATGGCGGTTCCGGTCGACGTCGCCGCTGCTCGATCGGCCGCTGGGGGCCCCGCAGCAACCACCGTCGGAGATGACTTCTTCGGCCACGCCCACTGCGGCGCCGGCCCGGGGAGCAGCGCCCGCGGCGAGGGATGCGCTCCCGACGAGAACCGCGCCGGACATGACCATCGCCATGCTCTTCGGAAATCCCATGGAGCAACCGCCTTGGCCGAAGTAATCGAGACAAAGGGTCGGATCTTTCGGCGATGACCCGGCCGGCGGCGACGATCGCCCACGTCAAGGGATTACTGCCCTGACTTTATGCCGCATGATCCGCTGACGTCGTCCCCTCGGCCGACTTCGGTGAAACCGCGAGAGATGAGACTTGGCGACGAGCCGACGCTCTCGTGATCATCGGTTACCCGCGGCAAGAGCGGTGTGGACCGGCTCGAGTCCTCGGCGGTCTCATCCCGTGGCGGGCTCGGCGGCCTCCTTCCGTGGAGCGTCGCGCCCGTACGGGGTCAGCGCACGCAGGCCCGCGCCGCGCATGGGGGTCTTCTCGGTCAGTGCGGTCGGGTCGATGCCGAGCGGCTCGTCCGTGTCGATGCCCCCGGTGGAATCGTCCTCGCCCCACTCGTCGTCCTGGGTGACCTCTTGCTCCCAGATGACGTCGCCGCCCTTGGCACAGGCCCACGCCTCCGTACCGGCATAGCCGCGCCCGGCGAATCCCCATGCGACGCCGAAACGCTCGCTCAGCCGTCGCAGGGCGTCGCGCGTCTGCGCGTACCACTCGTCATCCCATGCCGGGTAGCACCAGCCGCTGACGATGAGAGTCCAGCCGTCGACCTCCGGAGTGATGAACGCCTCGGCCCGCTGGGTGTGCTCGACCGGCGGCACCGTCCACCATGATCCACTGGCGACGGCCAATCCCAGGTCGAAGTACATCGGACCGGGGTCGGAGAAATCCAGGATCTCCAGGATGGCCTTCTGGTCACCGCCGGGAACGGCGATGCAGCTGTTCTCCCAGATCATCTGGGGACGGTCGGCGACGGCCTTCGCCCCGAGATGGCGTCGCCAGAGATCCTGGTCCTTTCGTGACAGGACTTCGGGTCCGCCGATGTTCATCATCGCGCTGAAGGCGTTGGCGCGATACGCGCCCGGACCGGACCTCCGCACCTCACGCAACGCGTCCAGCGTTCCGGGCCCCAGCTCCTCCAGCGCCCAGATCGCTCGTTGCTGTACGCCCGGGTCCGGATCGCCGAGCAGCCGGATCAGCGCGCCGGTCGCCGGCAGCGCCTCCGTGCCCATTCTCTGCAGGCAGAGGGCCGCGCACTCCCGGACGTCGGCCGAGGGATGCTCGAGCGACTCCAGGAGACGGTCCCAGTACTCACCGAAGAAACCGCCGAACGTCCAGCCGGCCCTTCGCGCCGGCTCTTTTGGCAGATCGGTGGCGACCGCGTCACGAATCGCGCAGAACGCCGCGTCGCCCAGCTCTCTCAGCAGAAAGCCGGCCCGGGCCCAGTCGAGCGGCGACTCCTCATCGAGCAGTTCCGCCATCAACGCGGGGACCCCGGCGTCACCGAGCTCCTTGAAGGTGTTCTGGGCCGGCCTCCAGATCGCCTCATCCGACGATGCGAGGTCGCTGATCAGTCCGTCGAAATTCACTTCAGTGATTATGTCGCCGCGCAGCGAGAACGGCACACGCGTCTCGCCAGCGCTCGTGCACGCGAGCGACTCCTCGATCTCCCGCTATCTGTCGGGGCGGATCGTCCCGCCCTGGGCCGTGATCCAGCGGTTGTCGCGGCTGGCCGAGGACGATCCGGCGCGGCTGCGCCCGCTGTGGGAGCACCTCACCGACGACCGTCACCGCCAGGGCGCCTGCCCGCCGCTGCCCGCGCCGTTCGGCGAACCGGTTCCGCCTCCGGCGGCGGAGCCGGAACCGGCTCCCGAAACCCGTGCCGCCGCCGCGCCGTTTCGATCGCCGCGCCCGGCTCGTCGTCGCCGCCCTGATGGGCGCGACCGCTGTGGTCTTCGGCGGGTCCGGCGTGCTCGTCGGGCTTGTGCGGCCCGTTCACCACGACCGGCGCGACCTTCGCGAGCCGCGCGCACGAGATCGGGCCGTCGTGGCACTTCCGCGCCTGCGGTGACACGCCGAACTGGCCCACCGACCTCCCGCGGAACGCCTGCACCGGGTTCTGGTGACTCCGCCGAGCCCGTCTCCCGCGACCGCCCGCAAGAGGCGGGCTCTCAGCGAGAGCACCAGGACAGCGCTCGACGTCGCAGCTTTTCGCTCGAATTTCACTCGAGATTCAAGCGAGACGAGAAATCAGAATTCCAGCCCCTCCGAAGCGAGTCGACAGCGAGCGACTTCTTGACCACTGGACGTGCATATCGGGCCATCCTCATGACCACATTTGGCCTTTGTTACGGGAGTGACCAGTGAGATTGACTCGCTGATTGACGATTGATTCACTGGGGCTTGACCAAGGCCAGCGATTGTCGCCTGCATAGCCGAAGCCTGCATCAAGCAACGGGGAGAACGGTGCACAGGAAACAACTCTGGAAGTCCAATGTAGGTCTCCTGTTCGACCATAGGGCCGAACTGGACAATCCGATGATCTTCCGTCTCAGCCACCCACTCGACATCGATCCGGCCGGCCGGACCCTCCTCGATATCGAGGAGTCGGCGCAACTCGTGCGGAGAACCTCGGCGGCGCTGCACGCTGCGGGGATTCGCGGCGGCGACCGGGTCGCCGTGTTCAAGGACAACCACTTCGACTGCCTTCTGCTCGCGGCCGCCGCGTGCCGAATCGGCGCTGTTCCCGTCATGCTCTCGGGCTTACTGCCCGATGAGGCGGTGCGCGCCCTGCTGCGACGCGTCGAGCCGAAGCTGCTGGTCAGCGACCAGCAACGCCTGGCAAGCGAAGGCAACGAGGCGAGCCCGCTGTCCGCGCTCGTCGAGCAGACCTTGTGCCTCGACAAAGAGATACCGCAGGCACTGACCCTTGCGGATCTCGACGGAGCCGACGAGCCGCCTCCCGCGCCACGCGCGAATGACGAACTGATGATGCTCACCCACACGTCGGGAACCACGGGCATTCCAAAGCTCATCATGTACACCCCCGACAAGCTCCAGGGTCAGATGGCCAGGCTGGAATGCCGCCATCTACCGCCGATCACCTATCGACGGGACGACACCGTCGCGGTGTTCCTGCCCTACGTACACGCGCGTTCCTTCACCTGGATCTATTCGGTACTCACCCTGTCGCCCGCCAAAGTGCTCCTGATGAGCGACAACGACCCCGAGATCGTCGGGCCGCTGTTCCGGGAACATCAGCCCACCGTGATCGAAGCGCTGCCGATCGACTACGACCGAATGGAGGAGCTCGCCGAAGAGCGCCGGAGCAACGCCTTCTCCTCGGTGCGAATGTTCATCAGCAATTTCGACGCCGTTCACTGGTCGAGGGTTCGCACTTTCCTGAACGCCTCCCGTCATCGTTTCCCCCTTTGGCGGGACGGCTATGGGCAGTCGGAGACCGGCGGCCTGGGAATGACGTTCATCACGCGGCGCAGGGCGAACAAGCGGCGCGACCAGGAGCCGGGCCCCCGCACGGTGGGCCGTCCGATGCCCACGTTCGTCCAGATCAAGGTGGTCGACCCGCGGACCTTCCGCCCGGTCCCGAACGGCACGCCCGGGCTGGTGTTCGCCCGTACGAGGGCGCGCTGCATCGGGTACTTCGGCGAGCCCGAACGCTGGAACGAAAAGGCCGTGGGCGAGTGGTGGAACACCGGTGACATCGGCATCAAGACCCGGACCGGGAAGGTCAAGGTCCTCGATCGCGAGGTCAACTACACGCCCGGCATCAGCTGCATCGAGCTGGAGGACGTGCTCGTCGACTACCTGCCCAAGAAGCACGACGTGGCCTTGCTGGCGGTCAGTGATGGGCCACCGGTGCCCGTCGTCGCCGCCCCCGACGGCCGCCTCGACCAGGGGCAATGGCGAAGGGCGGTGCGAGGACTTCCCGAACTGGCCGAGCCGATCGTGATCGACATCGAGGACATGCCCCGCACCGGGACCGGAAAGATCCGCCGGGAGGAGCTTCGCCGACGGTATCTGGGCGGAGCCGAGGGCCCCGGCACCGGTAGCTGGACATGAGGGCGGCACGCGACGGCGAAGCGGACCGGAACCAGACCCCGGCAGACCACCGGGCGCCCTTCATCGTGGAACCGTTCACGGACACGAGCCATTCGGTCTGGGAGCAGAGAGAGCACGTGGTCGTCGGGGTCAGCCCCGGGAACAGCTACTTCAGCGTCGCGCTGCTGACCGGGCTCCTTGGCTGGCTCTGCGAGGAGTTCGCCCAGGTCGACGTCGTCATTCCGGACTCGGCGCTGGAACACACCTTCCTCGCGCTCGGCTACGACGAGCGCCGCGCGGCGAAGAAGACGCGCGGCGAGATCAATGCGCTGCGCAACAGGATCGTCCGCGCCTGGGAGAGCAGCGGGGGCCCGAGGAAGACCGACGGTCTGCACCGGATGTCGGACCTGGCCTCCAACGAGATCTACGGGGAAAGGCTCGCGGAGTGCGAGCAGGCGCTGGGCAAGGACGACGCCCTGTGGGAGACCTGCGCGAAGATGAGCAGGGACGTCCTCGCCGCCCGAGGGTACGACGGGCCGTTCACCACTGAGCGCATCGAACGGGCCATGCGGTACCTCACCGCCGAACTTCCGTTCTTCCTGGCGTCGGCCGGCATCTTCGGCGTCGAGTCGTCGCTGAACTTCTACCACCAGCCACTTCCGCTCGCAGAACTCATCTTCGCCGACAAGTCCGTGCTCCAGGTCCCACCCTGGCAGGGATACGCCACCATCCGCCCCGATCCAAGAGGCCCGGGCGAGAGTGACACCGATCACCTTCGCGCCCCCGGCGCAGGAGGTGAAGCCGTGGAGTAACGGTCGTTGCTCCTGGTCCGAAACGGGAACTCGTCCCCGCAGGCGGTGGCGCGCGGTGGAACCGTGAGAGGTCCGCTGCGAAGACGGCCACCGCCTGCAGGTGTCACGGGGCCGGATCGTGGAATTTGATCTTCGTGCTCTCAGCAACCCCAATGGACCGCTGGTCGGCTCCCGGCGCCCGGCGGAGAACCGACCTCGTAGATCAGGGCCGCCACCCGATACCGCCTTCCCGGCAGTCCTCCGGCAGGACGACGCCGCACGGTTCCGTCGGCTCAGTCACACCACCACAGCGTCAAATCTGGCAGTCCGTGCCGTACGGTGCATGGGGAAGACTGAAGCCACAGATAGGAGGCGGAACCGGCGATGCCGAACGCTGAGTGCGCGCGGTGCGGCCACACCAACCCGGACGGTGCCCGCTTCTGCTCGAATTGCGGTGCCCCGCTCGCCGGGGAGGTCCCGCCGATCACGAGTGAGCCGGGCGACTCGACGTCCACGATGTCGCTGAGCGCGATCCAGGCGGCCGTCGAGGCGGACCAGGACGAGGGGCCGGCGCCCGATCACCGAGCAGTTGAGGCGCTCCCGCCCGACACCGCGCTGCTCCTCGTCAGAGGGGGCCCCAACGCAGGGAGCAGGTTCCTCCTCGACCGGGAGATGACGACCGTGGGCCGCCATCCGCAGAGCGACATCTTCCTCGACGACGTCACCGTGTCCCGCAGGCACGTCGAGTTCTACCGGCGCGGCGGCCGGTTCTCGATCCGCGATGCGGGCAGCCTCAACGGCACCTACGTCAACCGTGAGCGCGTCGACGAGGCGCCGCTGTCCAGCGGCGACGAAGTGCAGATCGGGAAGTTCCGCCTGGTGTACGTCGGCAACGCCGCCCTCGAGAGCGCCCCTGCCGGCTCGGCGGGGGCCGGGAGTCCTCCCAAGCGCGGCTGGTGGGGCTTCTGGCGCCGACGCTGACCACCCGGGCCTCCCGTCCCCGATCACCGCAGCCGGGTCCGGACGTGAACCGACCGTGTGTCGCCGCGACCCACCGGCCGACCTGCGGCTGAAACGAGATCTCGCCGCTATCCGGACCGACCATGCTGAGGACCGCGGGTCGGCCATGGAGGGCGCGATGAGGTGGGGGCGGTGGGCCGCGCTGGCAACGGTTCTGTGCCTTGTCGCGGTCGGCTGCGGAGGCAATCCGGCGCGCCCGGCACCGGGCGCCCACATCGTCGTCGTCCTGCGCGCGGACGGCAGTGGGCGGGTCGATCTCTGGGTCGGCGGTGGCGTGCACGTTGACCGCGAACTGCGGGACCTGGGCCAGCGGGTGGCCGCCGCGCTGTTCCCCGGCAAAGCCCTCGGCCCAACGCGCGTCGAGCCGGACGCGGCCTTCACGTTCGCCCGTACAGAGGTCGTCCGGGCGTACCATCGGGGCCCACGCCCCGCCTTCGACATCGCCGGCGAGAGCGTCGGTCCCGTGCTGAAGTCCGCCGGATATCCCGGCTACACCTTGCTGCTCCGACCGCCCCAGGTCCGTACGTCGATCGGCGCCCGGACACATCCGCCCGGTTTCGAGTACACCTGGCGGATCTCTCCGGGCGACCCGCCACCGACCGGCCCGATGGTCATGCATCCTCGGCTGCTCCACTGGGCCGTCGAGATGGCGTTACTGGCCGTCGCCGGCATCGGGGTGCTGACGTCGTTCCTCAGCCGTGACGCACGGATCGGGTTCGGTGGATGCGCGGCCGGTTCGGTCGGTGCGGTGACGGTCCTCCTGACCGACCGCGCGTCCGGCGACGCCCTGGGCACGCTGGGCCATCTCAGCGGAACCCCGCTGACGCTGGTGACGAGGCTGCCCATCGTGGCGCTGCCCCTGGCGGCGCTCGCGGTGATCCGCCTCTTGCACCTCATCGCCGGACGATCGAGGTAACCGGCGCAGCCGGCGCTGACCGGGCGCCGACTCGTCGCATGCGTCTGCTCTACTGTCCGGATGGAGTACTCCCGGCTTCTCGACTGCCTTGAGGCGGACTTCACCCGGCTGCGGGCCGTCGCGGCGACCGACCTGGGCGCGGCGGTGCCGAGCTGCCCCGGCTGGACCGTCGCCGATCTGACCCGCCACGTCGGGCAGGTCTACCTGCACAAGACCCTGGGCATGCGCGAGGGTGGCGAGCCCGACCAGTGGCCGCCGAAGGGGCTCAAGGACGAGGAGCCGCTCGCGCTGCTCGACCGCACGTACGCCGGGCTGCTGCGGGAGTTCGCCGCGCGTGCGCCGGAGGAGCCGACCGGCACCTGGTACGGCCCGGACCAGACCGTCGGGTTCTGGATCCGGCGGATGGCGCAGGAGACGGTCGTCCACCGCATCGACGCCGAGCTGGCCGCCGGGCAGCCGGTCGCGCCGGTCCCGGCCGACCTCGCCGTCGACGGCGTCGACGAGCTGCTCAAGGTCTTCCTGGCGTACAGCGTCAACGAGTGGGGCGACTACTTCACCGACATCCTGGCGGGCGCGCCGGCCCGGACGTACGCGATACGGACCGACGGCGCGGCCTGGCGCGTACGGACGGCTCCGACGCCGTACACGGTGGAGGACGGCGCCGGCGACGGCGCGGCCGACGTGACCGTGAGCGGTCCGCCGACGGCGCTGCTGCGCTGGGTGTGGAACCGCGAGGCGGGCGACGAGCCGAGCGGCGTGACGGTCGAGGGCGCCCCGGAGGCGGTGGAGGAGTTCCGGCGCTGCATCGTCACGGCGACGCAGTGAGTCGGCCCGGCGTCGCCTGAGGTCCGCGCCACGGGCGTCCGGTCGTCGGCTTCGCGGCGATGGCGTCGTCGATCCGCACGCACGGCGGCCGATCGTGGCCGTCGCGCCCGCTCGCGCGTGCGGAGATCTTTTCTCCGGACGTTTCGGTGAATTACGGTCTTGGCACCCACGAGCCAGGAGTCCGCATCGATGCGCAACTCGGTACGTACCGCCCTCGCCGCCACCGCGGCCACGCTCGGCGTCGCCGCGTGGTCGACGGCCCTGCCGGCGAACGCCGCACCCGCCTCCTCCACCGGCCATCGGAGTGGTGCGCTGCACTCGCTCCGCGGGCCGGTGACGAAGGAGAACTTCTACTTCGTGATGGCCGACCGGTTCAAGAACGGTGACCCGGCCAACGACACCGGCGGCCTGGGGAACGACCCGCTGGTCTCCGGGTTCGACCCCACGAACAAGGGCTTCTACAACGGCGGTGACCTGAAGGGCATCACCGCGAAGCTGGACTACATCCAGGGACTCGGGACCAACTCCATCTGGCTCACCCCCAGCTTCAAGAACAAGGCGGTGCAGCTCGAGGACGGCCCCTCCGCGGGCTACCACGGCTACTGGATCACCGACTTCACGCAGATCGACCCGCACCTCGGCACGAACGCCGACCTGTCGGCGCTGGTCAAGGCCGCGCACCAGCGGGGCATGAAGGTCTACTTCGACATCATCACCAACCACACCGCCGACGTCATCGGCTACAAGCAGGGGGCGCGCACGGCGTACGTCTCCAAGGACCAGAAGCCGTACCGCACGGCCGACGGGAAGCCGTTCGACGACCGGGACTACGCGGGCACCTCGACCTTCCCCAAGCTCGACCCGAACACGTCCTTCCCGTACACCCCGGTGCTCGACGACAGCGAGAAGCACCTCAAGGTGCCGGACTGGCTCAACGACGTCACGCTGTACCACAACCGCGGCAACACGACCTTCACCGGCGAGGACGCGCAGTACGGCGACTTCTACGGGCTCGACGACCTGATGACCGAGAACCCGCGCGTCGTCCGCGGGTTCATGGACGTCTACGAGACGTGGATCAAGGACTTCGGCATCGACGGCTTCCGCATCGACACGATGAAGCACGTCAACGACGAGTTCTGGCAGACGTTCGGGCCGGGCATCGTGAAGTACGCGCGGGCGCACGGCAAGCCGGACTTCTTCATGTTCGGCGAGGTGGCCCTCGACGGCAGCGACGCCGCGGCGAAGAGTTTCACCTCGCACTACACCACGCACGACAAGATGCAGGCGGTGCTGGACTTCCCCTTCCAGGACGCCGCGCGCAACTTCGCGTCCCGCGGCCTGGGCAACGCCGCGCTGGCGCGGTTCTTCCAGAACGACGACTGGTACACCGACGCGGACTCCAACGTCTACGAGCTGCCGACGTTCCTCGGCAACCATGACATGGGACGCATCGGCTACTTCCTGACCAGCGACAACCCGGGCGCGAAGGACGCCGAGCTGGTGGCACGGGACCGGCTCGCGCACGAGCTGATGTACTTCTCGCGCGGCAACCCGGTCGTCTACTACGGCGACGAGCAGGGCTTCACCGGCACGGGCGGGGACCAGCTGGCCCGGCAGACGATGTTCGCCAGCAAGGTGCCGGAGTACCTCAAGGACGACCTGCTCGGGACCACCTCGACGCACGCGGTCGACAACTACGACACGAGCCACCCGCTCTACCGGACGATCAGCGAACTCGCGGCGGTCACCAAGCGGCACCCCGCCCTGCGGAACGGCGCCGAGCAGGTCCGGTACGCCTCCGGTGGACCGGGGATCTTCGCGTTCTCCCGGATGGACCGCACGCAGCAGCGGGAGTACGTCGTCGCGCTGAACAACGGCACGACGGCGCAGTCGGCCGCGATCCCCACATACGTCGCCGGCGGCGGCTTCACGAAGGTGTACGGCACGGGCGCGGCGACGCTGCGCAGCGACGGCGACCGGACCCTGCGGGTGACCGTGCCCGCCCTGTCCGCGGTGGTGTACCTCGCCGATGGCCGGGTCCCCGCGTCCAAGGCCGCCCCGGCCATCACGCTCGAGGCGCCCACGCCGGCGGAGACGTCGCACGGGCGCATGCACGTCGCCGCGAACGTCGCCGGGTCCTCGTTCAACGAGGTCACCTTCCAGGTCAAGGTCGGCAACGGCCCGTGGCAGCCGATCGGCACCGATGACTCCGCTCCGTACCAGGTGTTCCACGACACGAGCGGGTACCGGACCGGCACTCCGCTGCGCTACCGGGCGGTCGTGCTCGACAACGCCGGTCACACCCGCTGGAGCCGGGAACGGTCGACGGCCGTGCCGGCGCCGGCGGTGACCGTGACCGCCCCGAAGGACGGCGGGACCGTCACGAACATCGACCCGGTCACCGTCCAGGCGAACGTCGACCCCGAGCGGGCGACGCAGTCCGTGAGGTTCGAGCGCAGCGTCGGCGGCGGGGCCTGGGAGGACCTGGGCACGGACACCTCCTCCCCGGCGTACACCGTCACCGACGACGTGTCGAAGCTGCCGCTGGGCACGCAGGTCCGGTACCGCGCCACCCTGCTCGAGCGCGGCACGCGGCCGGTCACCGGCGCGCCGGTCACGGTGACCACCGCCGAGCCCAAGCCCGCTCGCGACCACGTGACGCTCGCCGGGTCGCTGCAGTCGGAGATCGGTTGCGGCGGCGACTGGGACCCGGCCTGCGCGGCCAGCCGACTGGCGTTCGACACGACCGACGGCCAGTGGCACGGCACCTTCACGCTGCCGGCCGGCGACTACGAGTGGAAGATCGCCATCAACGACTCGTGGACCGAGAACTACGGCGCGGGCGGCGCCGCCGGCGGGGAGAACCTCAAGCTCAGCGTCCCGGCGGACGGCACGAAGTACCGGTTCACCTGGAACCAGGTCACGCACGTCCCCTCGGTCGAGAAGGTCTCCTAACCCGCGTCGCCCCCACCCGTACGCCGGGTGGGGGCGACCCCCGCCGCCCGGTCGCGCGTCAGGCGCGCGCGGACCCGCTGGTAACGGCTCGCCTTGGGCTTGGGGATGCGGTCGGGGGACCGCCCCGGGCGCGGCACGACCCGATCGGCCGGGACCGCCTCGTCGAGACGCGCGGCGAGGGAGGAGCCGCCGATCCAGAGCGTCGGCTCGATCAGCAGCGAGAAGCCGTCCCGGCCGATCAGCCGGCGCGCCCCGTCCGGCCAGGCGAGCATCGCCTCGCACTCGGGGAACCGCACCGTCACGCGGCGGGAGGGACTCTGGACCAGGCTGACGCCCGCCGGACCGATGACGAGACGGTCGCCGTCGACCGGCGCGTCGGCGCTGCGCAGGACCTGCCCGTCGACCGTGTCGGCCGAAGTCCACGGTGCCGGATGGAATCGGGCGCCCGGCAGTTCCCGGCCCGGCGTCATCACGAGGGCGGACTGGAACGCCTCGGCGCCCACCTCCCGGACGGCCTCGGGGCTCACGGCGGCCAGGCGCGACTCGAGACCGCGATCACTGATCGGCTCGCGCCCGAACAGCTCGCGCAGCGCGTTGCCATAAGCGGTGCCGGATGGCGAGTCGCGTTTGGCGGTACGGAGCCGGTCCACGATGTCGGCGATCTCCTGGCCGGACGCGGCCTCTTCCGCGGTGAGCCGGAAATGGAATACGAAGGCGGAGACCAGTTCGGCGTGATTCTCCGGCAGGCCGTCGGCGAACGCCGTGACATGGGCGACGTCCGCGTCGCGCACGTTGTACGACGCCGCCGGGCTGTAGCTGATTCCAAGCTCCGTCCGGAGCTTCTTCTCCAGCCGTCTGCCGAGCAACATCGTGTACGCCTGAGCCGGCATCGACCGGCCGACCACGGCGTTGGCCACCACGGTGCGCTGCCGGGGCTCGGTGAAATACGCGGGTGTGACGGGCAGGGCGGATGAGGGCGCCGGCGGCGGAATGCGCTCGCCGGTCGGCAGGTCGAGTCGCAGTGACTCGGGCGGCGGCCCGCCGATGAACACCAATACGGCGTTGTTCCGGGTGAACCACCGCTCCACCCATGCGGAGATCTGGTCCGGAGTGTGCCTGCCGACGCCGAACTCCTCGTAGGAGGACACGCCGTACGTCGCCGCGCCGTACCGCCAGAGCAGGAGCGGCTCCAGCAGGGCGGGTGCCCTGTCGTTCGCCTCGGCGCGCAGGATCCGGTTCTCGACCTGGAGCCGGTCGAAGGGCAGGGAGCGCAGCGCCCCGCACACCCCGGTGAGGAACTCGACGACCTCCTGCGGATCGCCTTTCACCGCGAACACCGTGGTGGTCGCGTCGACCTGGCCGTTGACGGTGTGCGCCTGGCCTTTCACCGCGAACAGCGCGAGATGCTCGATCAGGTGGGTGATTCCCGAGACCGCCAACTGTTCGTCGGCCGTGCCGACCCGGAAGATGAGACGGGCTTTCAGATCGCCGTCGCCGTCCGCCCAATAAGCGGGTATTCCGTCGACCTCGGTTCGTGCCCAGACCACTTTTGACCTCCTGAACGGCCCGAGCAGATTAGGGTCCGCCTCGATCAAGGTCAACCCGATTCGGGAAAGGTCCTGAATAAGGTCAGGCGGTGGTGCCCAGGACGGATTCGGCGATGGCGGTGCGGGCGTAGAGGACGGATCGGCCCGCGCGGTGGGCGCTGACCATTCCGGCGTCGCGCAGCGCGGTGAGGTGCTGGGAGACGCCCGCGGCGGAGATGCCGGTACGCCGGGCGAGGTCGGTGGTGGAGGCCGGCGCCGCCAGCTCGGTCAGGAGAAGGGTCCGGGACCGGCCGAGCACGGCGGCGATGGCCTCGGCGCGCGCGACCGGGCGGTGCTCCCACAGCGTGCCGGTGCCCCGGGCCGGGTACGCGAGCTGCGGCGACTCGGGCGGGCGCGACCAGGTGTAGACATGCTGGGCGAACGCGGAGGGGACGAGCAGCAGGCCGGGTCCGGCGCTCTCCCGCGAGATTACGCACTGGCGGCGGACCAGGCGCAACGTGTTGTCGTCCCAGCTCAGCGTCGAATGCAGCTCGTTGAACAGGTGGCCGGTGCCGCGTTCGGCGACCTGGCGGGCGCGGTGGAAGACGTCCGCGTCGAGCAGGGCGCGGATCTTGGCCCAGTACGGCGCGAGGGCGATCTCCCAGTACGCCTGGATCTCCTCGCACAGCTCACCGAGCCGGGTGTCCGGCGCGGAGCGGCCGTTTCTGCCGAGGACGTCCAGGTCGGCCTGGATCCGATCCGCCGGGGTGGCGCGGATGGCGGCCAGTTCGGCGGCGAGGGCCGGGGCCGGCTCCTCGGCGGGCGGGGTGAGGAAGTCGGGAATGTAGCCGGACGGCGTGATCAGGCGGGCGAGTCGGCCCCGATCGAGGCCCGCGGCGGTCACCCGAGGCCGTACCTGCTCCAGCCAGGTCCGGTGCACCAGGTGCGCCGTGCCCGCGGTCAGCAGGCGGAAGCTCGTGACGACCTCCCACATCGGGGAGACCGTGAAGCGGGTCAGCGCCAGGTCGTCTGCCGAGAAGGCCAGTTCAGACTGCACGTCACCTCCACGGATTCGGTCCAGGCTTAATCAATGGTGGCGATTGTAGGCCGCGCGCAGGATTCCCGGCATGGTGTCCACCTTCCGCGGACTGCCGCGCACCGCCTGGGTCCTCTTCGCCGGAACCGTCGTCAACCGGCTCGGATTCGTCGTCACGCCGTTCCTCGTCTTCTATCTCGCGTCACGCGGCGTCTCGACCGAGCAGGCGTCGTACGTCCTGGGGGCGCTCGGGGCGGGCAACCTGATCGGGCCGGTGATCGGCGGGCTGGCCGCCGATCGCGTGGGGCGGCGGGCCACGATGCTGGCCGGTCTCATCGGTACGGCACTCGCCCACGGGCTGCTGTACGCCGCGCCGAACCTGGTGACGCTCGCCGCCGCGGCCCTCCTCCTCAGCGCCGCGGCGACCACGGTCACGCCGGCCTCCGGCGCGCTGATGACCGACGCGGTGACGGGTGATCAGCGCCGCGTGGCCTTCTCCCTGTTCCACTGGGGGGTCAACATCGGGACGGCGGTCGCCGGGGTGCTCGGCGGGTTCCTGGCCGCGCACGGCTACTGGTCGCTGTTCGCGCTCGACGCGGCGACCTCGCTGGCGTTCGCCGTCATCGTGGTGGCGCTGCTGCCCGGCGGGCGCGCCGGGAGTGAGCGGACCGCCGCCGCCGAGGGCGGGGCCGGGTACGGCGTGGTGCTGCGGGATCCGCTGATGCGCGCGCTGCTGCCGCTGCTCGGCACGGCCCTGGCCATCTACTCGCTGACCGAGGTCTGCCTGCCGCTCGCCATCCGCGACGACGGGCTGCCCACCACCACGCTCGGCCTGATGGCCACGCTCAACGCCGTCCTGGTCGTGGTCCTGCAGCCCGTCGCGCTGCACGTCCTGGCCCGGTTCCGGCAGATCCCGGTGTACGTCACGGGCAGCGTCCTGGTGGCGGTCGGCATCGCCCTGACGGGCGTGGCCCACGGCCCCTGGGCGTACGCGGGGACCGTCGTACTCTGGTCGGTCGGCGAGGCGACGGTCGGCGGTGTCCCCGGCGCGATCGTGGCGGCGCTGGCCCCGGAGTACGCCCGCGGCCGGTACCAGGGCGCGTTCCAGTGGACCTGGGGCATCGCCCGGTTCGCGGCCCTGTCGGTGGGCACCGGCGTGTACGCGTCGGCCGGGCCGGCTGTGGTGTGGTGGTTCAGCGCGGTGGCCGGCACGGCGGCGGCGCTGGGCGTCGGAGCGCTGGCGCCCCGGATCGCCCGCCGTCAGCCGCCACCGCCGCCCGCTCCCCCCGCGCCACCCGCTCCCCCGGCCGCGCCCGTGGTGCCCGAGCCGGTCATAGCGGGCTGACCTGGTCCGCCGACGTTGCCCCATTCGAGGAGGGTGCCGTCGGTGCGCACGGCGACCACGAAGTCGTTGCCCGCGGAGAGCTGGATGATGCCGCGCGCCCAGCGTGGCGGCCTCGCCTGGCCGAACTCGTTCCGTCCCCAGCCGAACGCGGTCCCGTCCCACCGGAGCGCGGCGACGAAACGATCGCCGCCGGAGACCTGCCGGAGACCGGAGACGCGGTTGGCGATGCTGACCTGACGGAAGTCATCGGCCCCCCAGGCGAAGAGCCTGCCGTCCCAGCGGAGGGCCAGGGAGAAGACGCCGCCCGTGGACAGGTCCCGCACCCCCGAGAGCCAGCGCGGGGGACTCGCCTTCCGGAACTCGTCGTTGCCCCAGCCGACGACCCTGCCGTCGGTGCGCAGCGCGATGCCGAAGCGATCGCTGGCCGACGCGAGGATGATCCCGGAGAGCAGGCGGGCCGCACTGACCTCGCGGAACCGGTCGTCGCCCCAGCCGACGACGGTGCCGTCCCACCGCACCGCCAGGGCCCAGTCGCCGCCGGCCGAGATCGACCGGACGCCGGTCAGCCAGCGTGGCGGGCTCGCCTTGCCGAACTCGTCGTTTCCCCAGCCCACCACGGTGCCGTCGGTGCGCAGCGCGATGCCGAAGTCCCTGCCGGCGGAGATCGCGGTGATGCCCCTGAGCCGGCGCGGGAGGCTCGACTGGCCGAATTCGTCCCGCCCCCAGCCGACGACCGTGCCGTCCGTACGAAGCGCCAGCGCGAAGTCGTCTCCGGCGGAGACTGCCGTGATGCCGGAGAGCCGGACGGGCGGGATCGGTCTCGGAAGGTACCTGCCCCGGGCCGGCAGTGCGGCGAACGCCGGAGCCGGCACACAGAGCACCGGCAGGGCCACGGCGGCGATCACCGCGGCCCACGGGCGCGGTCGTGTCCTCGGCTTCATGGCGCTCGGGCTCCCCGCGAGGTGGGCCGCACGGACGTACGGCGAGACGATCTGTCGGCACCATGCTTCCGCGCGGCCGCCGGGCGAGACGACGGATCCCGGTCACGGCACCGTCAGCAGCCGGAAAACAAGCGGCCCACGCCGCACCTCCCGGCCGTCGACGCCCGTGCTCAGGCCGGTGCGCTCAGATCAGGCGGAACGGGCGTGGCCCTCACCGGCGATCCGCGCCTCCGACTCGGGCTCGGTGCCCTCGCGGAGCGGGTCCGCCGGGCGGCGGCCCTCACCGCGCCGCCACGTCTCGAACGCCGCCGTGGTGGCCAGCACGATGGCGGTGCCGAGAAGCCACCCGGCGATGACGTCGCTGAGGTAGTGCACGCCCAGCAGCACCCGGAACAGCCCGGACGCCACGCTGAGCACGGCGGCGGCCGCCCACGCGACCGCCCGCCAGGCCCGCCGCAGGAGCGGGAGCAGGACCAGCACGATCGTCGCGGTGCCCACCACCGTCATCAGCGCGTGCCCCGACGGGAACGACCCTCCGCCGGCGTGCGCGATCGGACTGGGCAGTACGGGGCGCGTCCGGCCGACGGCCGTCTTGAGCGCCGCGCTCACCACCCCGGCCACCAGTACGTTCGTCGCCGCCCAGACGGCGAGTCGCCGCGCCCTCCGGTAGAGAAGCCACGCCGCGAGCGCGAGGAGGATCGTCCGGAACACCCAGGGATGGAAGACGTACGCGGTGGCCCGCAGTGGACCGACCAGTGCCCGGTGTCGCAGGACGAAGCCGTGGGTGTGCGTCGTGGCGGTGTCGTCCAGGTGCCGCAACGGCGCCCAGTGGACGTCGACGAGCGCCAGCAGGACGACGAACGGCACGACGACGAGGAAGACGGCGGCACAGGCCAGGGTCAGTCTCAGCCCGAGACGCCCGTCCGGGCTGAACCGCCGGTAGGTCCACCTTCGCGCACGTTGTCGCCACATGCCGGAGCCCTACCCCCTGGCCCCGCGTCCTATCGCGATGCCGTCTCCCGGAGGACCGTACGCGACGGCGTCAGCGCCGGCCGGTGGGTGTCCGATGCGAGCGACCGGCGTGATGCCGGCCGGCGGCCGGAGTTCCCACGCCCTCCAGCCCGCTGCGGATAGGCGGCAGGTCCAGGAACCCCGAGACCAGGAGCGCCGCGCTCACCGCGGCGAGGCAACCGCCGACCACGTCGAGCAGGTAGTGCACGCCGAGGTACATGCGGGCGAACGCCACGACGCCGGCGAACAGCACGCCGACCGTCATCGCGAGCGGCCGCAGGCGCCCGCGTACGAGCATGCCGAGGATGAGGGCGACCGCGGCGGCGACGGTGGCGTGCCCGCTCGGGAAGCTCATCGCGTTGTCCGGCGGGATCACCCACAGCCGCCGCGGCGGGCGGTGCTCGGCGACCAGGGTCTTCACGACGAACGCGATCGCCAGTGCGCCGATCATCAGGCAGGCGGTCAGCAGCGCGTCACGACGGCGCCGCGTGAACCACAGGACCACCGGCACGACGACCGCGACGACGACGCCGACCGCGGCCTGCGCGACCAGGGTCGCGGCCTTCGCGACGAGGGTGAGGGCGGGCGTCCGCAGGGTCACGAGATGTTCGTCGATGCGGAGGTCCGCGCTGGTCAGCGCGGCGGTCTTGGCGGCCGTGCCCAGCACCGCCAGGACGGCCAGCAGCAGTACCCCTCCGATGATCTTCGCCCGACTCGCCACGTCCTGCCCTTCCAGCCCACCGCGGCCTTCACCGCGATTTCACGATCAGGACACGTTAGCGCCGCGTTCGCCACGCTGCGCGGCAGACGCGGCACATCGGGTGAGTGATCGACGCCACGGGGCGGAACCCGTGCGGGGTTCAGAAGCGATTCATAGCCTTCTCACAGCCATCGCAAGGGCACCTCTCATAACTTCGGGACCATGACTACGGCCCTGACCGGCTCCGACAGCCCGGCGAAGCCTCCCACGCGGCGGTTCTTCTCTTCGGACCCCTCGGTCATTCTCCTGGCGGCGACCGTGGTGGTCGCCGTCGCGGTGGCCCCGTTCGAGCTGTCCAAGCTCTTCGGCCTGCCCGCGCACGCGCTGTTCCTGCACGTCCCGGTGGTGCTCGTGCCCATTCTGGCGGGCGTCGTCATCGCCCTGGCCGTACGCCCCGTCTGGCGGGTCCGGTACGGCCTGGCGGCGGGCGTCTTCGGCATCGTGACGATGGCGGCGACCATCCTCACCGCCGGCGCCGGCGAGAAACTGCGGGACGAGCGGATGCAGCGGATGGGGCGGCTGCGGCCCGGCGGCGCCCCGGCCGGCGGCCCGGGCGGCCGTCCGGGCAGCGCCCCGCGCCAGGGCGGCGGCGGAGAGGGCAACCTCCTCGACCGGCACGCCGAACTGGGCTCGCAACTGCGCCTGCTCGTGCTCGCCCTCGTCGTCCTCCTGGTCGTCCTCGTCATCCTCGCGCGGTACCGCGCGCTCACCGCCGCAGAGGGCTTCCTCGCCGGTCCGGCCCTCGGCACGGTGGTGGCCGCCCTCGCCGTCGTGGCCGCGGTCGTCTCGGCGATCTGGGTCGTGCGGACCGGTCACCTCGGCGCCGAGATGACCTGGCACGAAGGCGACTGAGCGGAGTCCAGGCCGCCACGGCCCGCGCCGAGACCCTCCAGAGAAGACGTCGGGGACCGAGCCGATCCGGACACGGCTCGGTCCCCGACCTGTTCACGCGACGGGAGTGACGGTGGGTGGCGACGCCGCCACCTCTGCCTCCCCACACGTGTAGACCCGCCACCGATGGCAACATAGAGTCATTGATTGAGCACTCTTGGTAGTCGATTGGAGTCGGGTTGGCCTGGGGGCGGCGAGTGGAGGACGGTGCGCTCCGGACGGCACGCGCGACCGCCGTCATCCTGTGGGCGCTGACCGTCACCGTCGTCCTCCTCGTGCACGGCGCCGCCCCGCATGGCGCGCACTCGGCGGCCGTGCTGGCGTCCATCCAGGCCGATCGCCCGGCGTCGGACCCGTGCCCGGCCGCCCGGTCGACGGACCGGCTGCGCCCCGATCCGGGCGACGGCGGCCGTCCCGTGCCGTGGGGCCACTGCGACGCCGTCCTGCACCGGGCTCCCGCGCCGCCCTCCGGCCCCGGCGCCCAGCTCCTGCGTGGATGCACCGGGCAACCGACCTGGACGGACGCGGACCCGCGCTCGACGACGCCCCGCCGGCTCGCGCGCTCGGCGCGGCACCTCGCGCACCACGAAGCCGCCCGGCTGCAGGTCCTCCGCTGCTGATCCGAGGCCCGCCCGTACGTGCGGAGCAGGGGGTGCCGCGCGTACGGGAGCACCGGTCCGCCTCACCCGTCTTCAGCGCGAAGGACATGTCCCATGCAGTCACTGATCGACCATGCCCGCAGCTTCCATCAGCAGGTCGCGACCCACCGCGGGCGGCTCTCCCCATCCCGGCCGGACCGCACGCCGCAGGCCGTCTTCGTCTCCTGCTCCGACGCCCGGGTCGTCCCCGCGCTGCTCACCGGCTCCGCGCCCGGCGACCTGTTCGAGCTGCGCACGGCGGGCAACGTCATCCCGCCCCACCGGGTGGGGCGGCTGACCGCCGAGGCGGCGACCCTGGAGTACGCCGTGGCGATCCTCGGCATCGCGGACCTCATCGTGTGCGGCCACACCCGGTGCGGCGCGGTCCGCGCGCGTACGGGCGGCAGCGCGCTCCGCCACGCTCCGACCACGCGATTCTGGCTGCTGCACACGCATCGGTGGCGCGGGATCCGCGCCCAGGAGCAGGAGGACCCGGGCCGGTCGCACCTCGTCGCCCAGCTCGACAAGCTCCGCCGCTATCCGTGGGTGGCCCGGCGCCTGGCCAACGGCACGCTGCGGCTGCACGGCTGGTTCTACGACGTCGAGACGGGCGCGGTCTGGAGGTACCGCCCGGATACCGGCGCGTTCGTGCCGTTGTAGCGTCCCGACACCGCCCGCCCCTCGCCTGAGGACCCTTTCCGCTGCTCACGAGTATGCTCACAGAGTGACTGATCGATCACGAGGCGTCATGTGATCGATCTGCCGCCCGGGTTCACGGCCGCCGCCGCGGCCCGGGCGCGGATGGTCAGGACCCGTCGGGGGCGGGTTGGGGGGTGCCATGCTCGGGATGCACGACACGGTACGGACGGCGCGGCGGCGTTCGCTGCTGCGTCGCTGGTCCGGCCACGAGTCACCGCTGCGCCGGCTGGACTGGGTCCTGCTGAGCGCCGTCGTGATGCTGACGCTGATCGGGACGCTCCTCGTATGGTCGGCGACCCGGCCGGCCCTGCTGAACACCGGCCAGGACCCGCAGGTCTTCCTCAAGAAGCACCTGCTGACGGTGGCGATCGGCCTCGGCCTCGCCGCGCTGGTCACGGCGCTGGACTACCGGCTCGTCCGCGCGTACGCGTCGATCGTCTACGGCGCGTCCTGCGTGGGGCTGATCCTCGTGCTCACCCCACTCGGCTCGACGATCAAGGGCCACCACTCCTGGATCGAGCTGGGCGGCGGTTTCCAGCTCCAGCCCGCGGAGTTCGCCAAGGTGGGGCTGGTCGTGGTGCTCGCGGTGCTGCTCGGCGAGCCGCGGGACGCCCAGACCGCCCCGGACACCCGCGACATCGTGGCCGCGCTCGTCCTCGCCGGGGTGGTCGCGGGCCTGATCATGATGCAGCCGGACCTCGGCACCACCATGGTCCTCTCCGTCGTCGTCCTGGCGATGGTGGCCATCTCCGGCGCGCCCAAGCGCTGGCTGGTGGCCATGGTCACCGGCGGCGTGGGCGGCGGGATCGCCGCCTGGCAGTTCCACCTGCTGAAGCAGTACCAGATCAACCGGTTCATCGCCTTCGCCGATCCCGCGGCCGACCCGAGGGGCGCGGGGTACAACGCGGCCCAGGCCCGGATCGCGGTCGGCTCCGGCGGGCTGGCCGGTCAGGGGCTGTTCCGCGGGCAGCAGACCGGCGGCCACTTCGTCCCCGAGCAGCACACCGACTTCATCTTCACGGTCGCCGGCGAGGAGCTCGGCTTCCTCGGCTCCGCGTTGATCGTCGTGCTCGTCGGCGTGGTGCTGTGGCGGGGCCTGCGCATCGCCGCGCAGTGCCCGAACGGCTTCGGGATGCTCGTGGCGACCGGGGTCGTGTCGTGGCTGGCGTTCCAGACGTTCGAGAACATCGGCATGACGATCGGCATCATGCCGATCACCGGGGTCCCGCTGCCCTACATCTCGTACGGCGGCTCGGCGACGCTCGCCAACATGATCGCCCTCGGCCTCCTCGAGGCCGTCTACGTCCGCCAACACCCCTTCAGCTGACCACCGGCACGATAGGGCTAGCGTCGGAGGTGAAGATGGCGACCTCGATGCAGGCTCCGTTGGCTTCGCTGCGGCTCGACTTACGCCAGTCGGCATACCGCGCGGTCATCTGGAAGATCCGATCCCGTTCTCGAGGCCGTCGGCTACATCGGCGAGCAGGCCGATACTCGCGGCACCCGAGAGAGCGGCCTGCCGAAGATGCTCATACCGCCGTATATACCTCATTACCTCGTGGCGTCACGATATCGCCGCAGGCAGAGTGCCGGAACGGCCCCGGCGTTGCCGCCGGGGCCGTTTCCGAGTCGTCCATCCGCGCCAGGTCGCCTACTCGGCGGTGTTCCAGAAGGCGCACTGGTGCTCGGTGGCGTCGTCGACCGAGCCGATCCGGGCCGGTGCCAGTGTCTGGACGTGCCGGGTCCCCGAGGCGTACGCGGCCCAGGCGGGGGCGCCGTCGGCGGCCGGCGCACCGCTGTGGGCGAACGCGGTCCAGTAGGCGATCATCTTCCCCGCGAGCGCGCGCTGGGCGGCGTCGAGGGTCACCGGCGTGCCGTCCGGCCGGTTCACGTCGAACAGGTAGGTCAGGTCCGAGATGTGCGACGCGCCCGCCGGGAATCCCTCGGGGAACGCCGTCCAGGTCGGCGCGTTCGGGTCGGCGAACTCGTACGCGTGCACTGGGGTCCGGCGCGCGAGCGCGTCCGCGTCCCGCAGGACCGGGCAGACCGTGGTGCGGTCCGTCTCGATCGCCGCCCAGGCCAGGGCGGGCGCCCACTGTTCGCCCGCCGCCGCGTACGCGGACGGCGGGTAGTGCCGGCGCACGTCGGCCGCCTTCGCCCCGTACGCCTGGTCGGTGAGCTGGACGTACCGCTGCTCGGTCATCGGCGTCCCGCCGTATGCCGGGTTCACGAGGGAGGCGGTGACCATGCGGCCCTCGTCGCGGGTGTGCCCGATGATGGTCGGGACCCGGTTGAACCGCCCGGCGCGGATGGCCGCCTCGGGGTTCTGCGGCAGGGTCGGCGTGCCGTACGCCCCGCTGGAGAACTCCTCGGTGTGCGGCAGGAGGCGGTCGGTGGGGAGCCCGCGCAGGCAGTCGATCGCGGTCGCCGCGTCCGCGCAGCCGAGTTCCTTGGCCAGCTCGCCGCCCTGCGCGTCGACCTCCGCGAGCGGCTTCCACTTGGTCGTGGCGGTCGTCGTGGGCGCCTGCTGCCCGAGCATGAGGGTCGGGGTGTAGCTGCCGCAGCTCGCGCTCTGGATGACGACCTTGTCGTACAGTCCCTTCGCGGCCGGGGAGGTCAGCTGCCCGCACGTGCTGATCGCCCCCGCC
This sequence comes from Actinoallomurus sp. NPDC052308, assembly GCF_040679195.1. Classification (NCBI taxonomy): domain Bacteria; kingdom Bacillati; phylum Actinomycetota; class Actinomycetes; order Streptosporangiales; family Thermomonosporaceae; genus Actinoallomurus; species Actinoallomurus sp. NPDC052308. The sequence goes on from NZ_JBFAUM010000006.1 coordinate 46,061, forward strand.
GACTGGCCGAACAGGGTGACGTTGCTCGCGTCGCCGCCGAAGGCCGCGGCGTTCCGCCGGATCCAGCGCAGTGCCGCCTGCTGGTCCTGCAGCCCGAACGTCCCCGAGCCGGGGAGCCCGGCGTGCCCGAAGAACCCGAAGATCCCGAGCCGGTAGTTCACCGTGACCACCACGACGTCGCCCTGCGCGGCCATCCGGCGCGGCTCGAACTGGCTGCCGGAGCCGGTGGTCAGGTCGCCGCCGTGCAGGAACACCATCACGGGCTTCTTGTGCGCCGCCGACGCGTCGCGTGGTGTCGTGACGTTGACGGTGAGACAGTCCTCGCTGACCGTGCTTCCCACCGGCTTGTTGTACGGGGACTGCGCGCACACCGGTCCGGGCTTCGTCGCGTCCCGGGGACTGGACCAGGCGGCCACGGGCCGGGGCGCCGTCCACCGCAGTGAGCCGACCGGCGGCGCGGCGTAAGGGATGCCATTGAACTCGCGCACGTCGGTGCCGACGCTGCCCAGGACCGGCCCCGAGGCCGTCCGGACCAGCCGCCCGTCCGCGGTGTCCGTCTCGGCCAGGGCCGGCGCCGCCGCCAGCCCCGCCGCCAGGAGGCCGGCGGACGCCGTGGCCCCGATCCGTACGGTGTTCCGAAAGATCCGTCGCTTCGTCATGTCCGGAAGCCTCGAGGGCGGTGCTGACCGTACGCCTACCGGTCACTGACAGCCGCACACCACCTCGGTCAGCGGCAGGCTCGCCATCCGGCCCCTGCTCAGGGACGGCGGGGGCCGCCCTTACACGTGCACTCCCGCCCCTCCCTCCGTACTCGCCGTCCGTCACGGTGACGACGCCCGTTCCCAAGGGAGCCGTGGTGCGAGATCGTGGAGGGCGACGCCCGGGAGGTCGGCATGGCAGGCGACGGACGCAGGTTCTCGGTCACGGTGACGGCGCACACCAGCGCCGCCCCGGCGACGTTGTTCCGGCTGGCCGCGGACGGCGGCCGCTGGTCGGAGTGGGCCGGGACCCTCGCGCCCCGGTCGTCGTGGGAACGACAGGGCGACCCGCCGCCCGGCGGGATCGGCGCGATCCGCCGCCTCGGCCTGTGGCCGATCGTCGTCCGCGAGGAGACGGTCGCGTACGAACAGGACCGCCTGCACGGGTATGCCCTGCGCACGTCGGCCCCACTGCGGGGCTACCGGGCCGAGGTGACGTTCGAGGCCCGCGACGGCGGCGGCACGGACGTCGTGTGGCGAGGTGCCTTCACCGAGCTGATCCCCGGCACGGGCCGGGTCGTCGAGCGGGCGCTGCTGCTGTTGCTCCGCTCGCTGACCCGCCGTCTCGTACGGGCCGCCGAACGCGAATCCCGGACACCCGGGTGAAGTGGGACTCCGGGGACGTCCGGTGCCACCAGCAGCCGGTGACGAAGTCCCGCAGCCTGCGCGGGCGGGTCTCCAGGCGGTAGACCGGCCGCCCGTCCCGCAGCACGTCGAGGTCGCCTTCGGGGGTCTCGGCGATCCGGAAGACCCCCGCCGGGTCCTTCTGGTCGCCGCGCTCGTCGATCCGCAGCGGGTGGTGGATGTGGCTGCCGAACCCGACGTCGACCAGCCACGGCCCGACCCGCAGCGCCAGATGTCCGTACGGGACGCTCGGGTCGCCGTCGACGAAGACGCGGGCGTCGAGGTAGGTCACGTCGTAGCCCAGCGCCGACAGCAGGGCCCCGAACGCCCCGTTCAGCTCGAAACAGAACCCGCCCCGCCGCCGGTCGACGATCTTGGCGACCAGAGCGTCGTCGTCGAGAACGATGTCCTCGCCCAGATGGATGCTGAGGTTCTCGAACGGCACCGCGAGCAGGTGCCGCAGATGCAGGTCGCGGAGGGCTTCGTCGTCGGGGCGCGCGGGCGGTTCCGCGCCGATGCGGGAAAGGTAGGCCTGCACCCAGGTCTCGTCCATGCCTCATTCACGCATGCGGGCACCGCCCCGGGCCATCGGCCATGGGTCGTACGCCGGGGGCGTAGGGCTAAGGCCGGAAGAGCGCGCTCTGCGGGCCCATGATCATGCGGTCGTTCGGCACGAGGCTGCGCATGACGGCGCGCAGCTCCGGCTCCGTGATCGACACGCAGCCGGCGGTCGGGTTGATCCCGCCGACGTGGAAGAAGATCGCCGAGCCCAGTCCGGGCTTGGCGTTCGGCCGGTTGTAGTTGATCACAACGACCTGGCGGTACGGGCCCCGCTGCGCGATGGCCGACAGGTCCTCGTCGGTCGAGCGGCACGTGCCGGAGTAGAACTCGTTGTAGTCGCTCTTGCCCGGCGTGGCGCCCCAGCAGTCGCCGCTGTCGCGCAACGTGCGGTACTTCAGTTTGGTGCCCGGGTTGCCGAGGCCGAACGCCTCGGTGAGCGTGAACGAGCCGGTCGGCGTCTTACCGTCGCCCTCGCGCTTCTCGCCCGGCCGGGCGAAGGCGGCGGTCCCCGCGCGCCCGGTGGTCTCGCTGACCTTCTTCCAGGAATTGCCCTGCTTGGCGCACTCGGTGACCACCACGTGGTTCGAGTCGTACGAGGAGGAGATCGCGAACACCACGTGCGACGCCGACCCCGTCGGATATCGCAGCTTCCCCTGGTTCACGGCGGAGCACGGGTCGAAGGCCTGGGCCTGTGCGGCGGGCGCCAGGCCGGTGAACATCGCTCCGCCGGCGAGGGCGAGTGATGCGAGAAGGGCGGTTCGTTGCGGTCTCATGTGAAACCCCCAGCGTGTTTGCCGACCACAAACCCTACGCACCGAATTGCGGGCGATCTAGGGTGGCGTCATGACGAATCTTCCGGAGCGGCGCGAGTTGCGCATCTCCGATGCCGAGCGCGACCAGGTCGCGGCGATCCTTCGTGAGGCGGCGGGCGAGGGTCGGCTCGGCCTCGAGGAGCTCGACGAACGCCTCACGGCAGTCTACGCCGCCAAGACGTACGGCGACCTGGAGCCCATCACCCGTGACCTGCCCGAACCCGCGACCCGACCGGCCGCGGCGCCGCGCGGCGACCGGTTCGGCGGGACGCCCGGCTCCCGCGTGCTGTTGGGGATCATGAGCGGGTTCCAGCGCAAGGGCGCGTGGGTGGTCCCCGAAGAGCTCACCGCCGTGGCGTTCTGGGGCGGTGGGCAGCTCGACCTGCGGGAGGCGAAGTTCGAGGCGCCCGTGGTGACCATCCGGGCGTTCGCCGTCATGGGCGGCATGGAGATCCTGGTGCCCGAGGACGCCGAGGTGCACGTGAACGGCATCGGCATCATGGGCGGCTTCGACCACCGTGCGAGCGGCGTGGGCGCCGCTGGCGCACCGAAGATCATCATCACCGGTTTCGCGTTCTGGGGCGGGGTCGGCGTCCAGCGCAGAGCCTCCGACGCCGAGTTGCGGCGCCGGAAGCTCGAGCGCTGACCCTCCGGGGTCTCACTCCGGGTCGCGGGCGTGCCTCGGCAGCAGGAACGCCGCGAGGAAGGTCAGGCCGAGCAGGCCCACCTCGACCCACAGCGTGATCTTCATCGTCCCGACGAACCCGCTCTTCAGCGCCGTACGACCGATGTCGGCGGCCGCACGCTGCGCCGGGACGCCCGCCGCGCGCACCTCTCCCTCGGCCCGGACGCAGGACGCGGGGACGGCCTCGGCGTCCTTGGCCACCGCCCGGTCGTGGCCGCAGTCGCGCAGCCCGGCGACGAGGCGGTCCCGCGCCGGTCCGGACACCCCGGCGGCGGCGAACGCCTTGGGCGCCGTCGTGTCCGTGGCGGACGCGACCTGGCCGCCGAGGACCCCGAAGAAGATGGTGCCGAGGACCGCCACGCCGAGGGCGCTGCCGAACTGCTGGACGGCGGTGAGCGTGCCGGACGCCGAACCGGTCTCGTGCGGCTCGACTCCCGCCAGCACGGTGTCGAAGAACGGCGCCATCAGCAGGCCCATGCCGATGCCGGTGAGCGTCAGCGCGGGGACGAACTGCCAGGGGCCGACCCCCGTACCGGCCAGGTGCAGGGTGAGGACGACGGCCGCGACGCCCAGGGCCATCACCAGCGTCCCGCCGTGGATCACCTTGCGGCCGAACTTCTGCACCGCCTGGGCGACACCGAAACCGATGATCACTCCGACCGACCAGGGCACCGTCGACAGCCCGGCCCGCAGCGGGGAGTACCCGAGGCCGATCTGCAGGAAGAGGCTGAAGACGAGGGAGAACCCGGCCATGCCGGAGAAGAACACCGTCCCGACGATCAGCCCGCCCGTGAAGCCGCGCTTGTGGAACAGGCTCGGCACGACCAGCGGGTCACCGCCCGCGCGCTTGGTGCGGGCCTCGTACCAGCCGAAGAGCCCGAAGACGGCGACCCCGGCGGCGATCATCGCGAACGTCCAGGCCGGCCAGCCGAGCTCGCGGCCCTGCACCAGCGGATAGATCATCAGCAGGGAGGCGACCGCGGCCAGCACCACGCCGGCGAGGTCGAGTCTCGCCACCTGCGGTGACCGGGAGGCGGGCAGGAAGCGCAGCCCGCCGAGCACGGCCAGCAGCCCGAGCGGCAGGTTGATGAGGAAGATCATCCGCCAGCCGGTGCCGAAGAGGTCGGCGTCGATGAGCCAGCCGGCGAGGAGCGGGCCGCCGACCGAGGACAGCCCCATCACCGGGCCGAACATCCCGAACGCCTTGCTCATCTCCTGCTCGGAGAACATCTCCTTGATCATGCCGAGGCCCTGGGGGAGCATGACCGCCCCGAAGAGCCCCTGCAGGCCGCGGAAGGCGATCAGCGTCTCGGGCGACTGCGCCAGCGCGCACAGCAGCGAGCCGGCCGTGAAGCCCAGCGCGCCGATCACGAACATCCGCTTGCGGCCGGCGACGTCGCCCAGCCGCCCGCCGGTGATCAGGCCGATCGACATCGCCAGCGTGTAGGCGGCGCCCAGCCACTGCACGGTGCTCGCGCTGCCGCCGAGATCGGCGCGGATCGACGGTGCCGCGATGCTCGTGATCATGGCGTCCAACATGTCCATGACCTCGGCGGCGAGAAGGACGAACAGGGCGACCCACCGCCAGCGGTACACCACCGAGGTGCCGACGCCCACCCGGGACTCGTCGGTCGCGGTCATGGCCCCTCCTTTGACGTTATTACTCGTTTCGCGAGAAGATATATCGCGTATACCGAGAGAGGTCAAGACATATCGCGTTTGAGTACTCGCTGATCGAGAAGCGACCGGGCGAGCGGTTCAGCGCTCCAGCGTGGCCAGGTGGGCGGCGGCCGCGTCGATGTCGTCCTCGGCGAACACCGCGATCCCGCTCCGCTCCAGCAGGGCGGTCGTCACGCCCTCGCCCGGCACCGTCGTGCCGCTGAAGCCGCCGTCGTAGATCCGCGCGACGCCACAGGAGGGGCTGCGCTCCTTCAGGATCGCCATCCGCACGCCCTGGGCGCGCGCCTGCTCGAGCGCGTGCCGCGCACCCTTGAGGAAGTGCGCCGTGACGTCGGTGCCGTCGGGGGTCAGCACCCGGGCCCGCCCGTCCAGCACGTCGCCGCCCAGGCCGCCGTGGATCTCGGCGGGCGGGCGCGGCACGGGCAGCCCGCCGCGCACCTCCGGGCAGACCGGCACGAGACGCCCCTCGGCCCGCCACCGCTCGAACAGGCGGTGGTCGCTGCGCTTGCCGGTGCCGTCGTAGCGCACCGGCGTGCCCAGCAGACACGAGCTGACGAGGATGCGTTCCATCGGGTTCAGCGTAGGTCAAACCTGGAATACACAGATGTGACGACGGTCTCATACCTCGGCGACACCTGGGCGTGCCAAGCTCTGATCATGAGTTCGATGCAGGCGGATCTCCGGCGGGGACTCTCCTTCGTCCGCCGGGTCGGCAGGGCCCGTGAGAGCGTCGTCGAACCCGATCTGCCGCCCGCCCGCGTCCTCTCACTGCCCCGGCGCGGCGAGGTCACCGTACGGGTCGTCGAGGGCCCCGCGCCCGTGCTCCTCCTGCACGGCTGGGCGCTCACCGCGGACGTCAACTTCTGTCACCTCATGCCGCGCCTGTCCCAGGGCATGGTGGCGATGGACCACCATGGGCACGGGTGCGGGCCGAACCGGCCCGGGCGGTTCCGCATCGAGGCCGCAGCGGACGACCAGGCCGCGCTGCTCGACGCCCTGGGCATCGACGAGGTCGTCGTGTGCGGCTACTCCCTCGGTGGCCCGGTCGGTCTCGAACTCGCCCGCCGCCACCCCGACCGGGTCGCCGGCCTGGTGCTGCAGTCCACCGCCCTGCGCTTCGACAGCCCCGCCGACCGGGTGACCCGGCCGCTGCTGAAGGCGCTCCGGCCGCTGACCCGCTTCGACGTCGGCCGTACGGCCCCGCTGCGCTACTTCAGCGACACCCGGACCCGCAGTGAGGAGACCGTCCGGCTGTGGCCCTGGCTGCGCCGCGAGCTCGTACGCGCCCATCCGCGAGCGATCATCGACACCATGCTGGCGGAGTACGAGTTCGACTTCCGGCCGCACGCGCCGCAGCTCGCCGGGCTGCCCACCGCCGTCGTCCTGACGACGCGGGACCGCGCGGTGCCGCCCGCCGACCAGTACGAGATGGCCCGCCGCCTGGACGCCGAGGTGCTCGAGATCGACGACGACCACGATGTCTTCCTCGCCGACCCCGAGACCTACGTCGCCACGACCCTGGAGGCGATCCGCCGCGTCACCACCTGACCGTCGTGTCGGTCAGGTACTCCGAGGTGAACGCCGTACGGTCGCCGTCGCGCGTGCCCGGGACCGGGAACAGCCGCGCCGACAGCGGCTTGCGCAGGCGTACGGCCAGGGCGGTGACGTCCAGCAGCAGCCGGGCGATGGCGTCGGCGGAGCTGTCGCCGGGCAGCGGCACGGTGTCCAGGCCGGTGCCGCAGACCGAGGAGTACGCCAGCAGGTCGTGCAGGCCGATCCGGCCCTCCTCCCAGCGCCGGGCGAGCACGACGTCCTCCATCACCGGCAGCATCAACCCGTTGTAGCCGCAGGTCGGCAGGTCCGTGCTCCGGATGCCCGCGGTCAGCGCGGCGGCGACGGCGAGCGTGCCGGGCGCGCCGAACTCCCCGGTGATCTCCTCGAACGCCGCGCCGATGCTGTCCGCGCCGTTCGGGGCCGGCGACAGGTCGATCCCGCCGAACGCCACACCCAGCTCGGCGGCCACCCGCTCGGCGAGCCGCACGACCGGCGCGGCCTCCTCGGTGACGGCCGCGGCGAAGCGCTCGGTCAGGCCGTCGAGGCCACCCTTGGCCGCGCCGACCGCGATGCTCGCGCCCTGCAGACCGACCGTCAGGTTCGCCGGCCCCTGGTGGTACGCGGCGGGGAAGAACGGGCTGCCCGGCGGGACGCACGCCAGCGCCGCGAACCGGAAGTTGCCGAAGCCCTCCTCCGTCTCGTTCGCCAGCCGGAGCATCGCCTCCGCCGCCGGCCGGGCCGCCGCCGTGTTGCCGTCGAGCCGGACGGTGCAGTTCAGCGCGTCGTTCCCGATCAGCAGGTCCGGGATGGTCTCGACCCCCGACGTCGCCGGGCCGAGCGAGCAGTACGTCAGGCCCGCGTCGTCCAGCGCGGCCTGCAGGTCACGCGCGTACGCGACGGTCGGCGTCATGTCGTCGAACACGGGACGGGTGGACAGGCGGAGCGTCTGCACCTCGTATCCGGCGTCGCGGAAGACCGCCTCCGCGCGGCGCAGCGCGGCCGCGCCCTTCGCGACGACGTCCGCGGCCAGCGGGTGCGGCTCGGGCACCCCGAGGGTGAGCGTACGGATCGGGACCATTCTCAGATGATGTCAAAGAACCCGTCGGCCACCAGATCGGGCAGCATGGCAAGGGCCCGGGCCCGTACGATCCCGGCGTCGGCGCCGGTGAGCTCGGCGATCGCGTCGAGCAGCGGGCCCAGAGGCAGGTCGCCGTCGCAGGCCCCCGCCAGCGCGGCCTCGACCGTCCCGACCTGGGCCGCGCGGCGCAGCCCGCTCGTCTGCCGCAGCACGATCCGCTCGGGGTCCTCCGCGCCCGGCGGGCCGATCTGCTCCTGGACGACGCCCGGCGCGGTGCGCAGCGTGGTCGACGGGGTGAGGTGCGGCCGGGCGCGTACGACCTCCCGGACATGCCCGCCCACGGGCTGGTCGACGGCGTGCCGCAGCTCCTCGACCCGTACGTCCTCGCCGCCGGAGGCGTGCAGGGTGATCCAGCCGAAGCCGACGCCGGTGACCTTGTGCGCCTCGAAGTAGTCGAGCCAGGCGTCGTAGCGGGAGCGGTACTCGGGCGAGCCGACGTCGCAGGAGTCCCGCAGCCACAGCTCGGCGTACTCCGCGGGGTCCTGCACGTCGCGCTGGACCACCCAGCCGTCGACGCCCGTGATCCAGTCCGCGACGCGTTCGCGCCAGTCCTCGCCCTCGACGTGCAGCCAGTTCGCCAGCAGGTGGCACCAGCCGCCCGGCGCCAGGTGCGCGGGCGCCCGCCGAACCAGGCGCCGGCACAGCTCGTCGCCCGGCAGCCCCGTCTCCCGGTACTCGAACCGCAGGTCCGGCGAGATCACGAACGGCGGGTTCGACACGATCAGGTCGAACGTACGGCCCGCGACGGGCTCGAACAGCGAACCCTCCAGCAGCTCCGCGTCGATCCCGGACAGCGCGAAGCTCAGCCGGGCGAGATCCAGGGCGCGCGGGCTGACGTCGGTGGCGGTGACGCTCCGGGCCCGGTCCGCGAGGTGCACGGCCTGCACGCCGGACCCCGTACCGAGGTCCAGCACGTCGCCGACCGGTCCGCGGACGACCAACTGCGCCAGGTTGTTCGACGCGCCGCCCTGCCCGACGACGTGGTCCGGGTGAAGGGGGACACCGCCCGGCCGGGCCTTCAGGTCGGAGACGATGTGGCCACGGGCGGACGGCGGATCGCCGACGCCGGACGCGGACTCGACCGGTTCGACGTGCAGCAGCGCGCGGACCTCGTCGCCGGACCGCTCGATCAGGCCGAGCGCGGCCAGGTCGGCGACCGGCAGCGCCGACTCCGGCACCGGCACCTGCAGCCAGAACAGCCGGACCAGGGTCTCCAGCGGGGTGCCGCCCCGGGTGGCCCGCAGCGCCGGGACGATCTCGTCGCGGGCCAGCGCCGCACCGGCGACCGGTCCGAGGAGGTGCCGCACCCCGGCGACGGTGTAGTCGGCGTGCTCGAAGAGCCCGCGCACGCGCGCGGCGGCGCCCTGGTCGACGGCCATGCTCAGCCCAGGAACTTGACGAAGCCGTTAGCGAGGGCCTCGGCCATCTGCTGGCGGCCCTGCGCGCTCTTCATCTTCGCCGCGTCACCCGGGTTGCGCATGTTGCCCGCCTCGATGAACACCGCCGGCCGCGTCGAGACGTTCAGGCCGCCGAGGTCGCCGCGGACGTCGATGCCGTCCTTGCCGAGGTAGGTGGAGTACGGGATGCCGGTGCCCTCGTGGAAGGCGTCGCGCAGATCCTTACCGAGCCTGCGGGACGGCGCGAGGATCGAGTCGTTGTGGCCGCTCTTGATCTTCGCCGGCTCGATGATGTGGAACCCGTGCCCCTTGGCGGGCGCGCCGTCGCCGTGGATGGCCAGCACCGCGTCGGCGTTGGCGCGGTTGCCGATCCGGGCGCGCTCGTCGACGCACGGGCCGACACCGGTGTCGCTGTGCCGGGTCAGCACGACCTTGGCGCCCTTCGCCCGCAGGATCTTGGCGAGGCGGTTCGCGACGTCCCAGGTGAACGCGTGCTCGGAATAGTCGTCGTTCGTGGCGGTGCCGGTCGTGTTGCAGGGCTTCTTGCCGTTGTAGATGTCGACGAGCCTATTGATCTCTTCGGGGTGCGCGGCGTTGCCGCCGTTGTGCCCCGGATCCACCACGATGACCTTCCCTGCGAGGGGGCCCTGCCCGCCGCTCGGCCCGCCGGTCGGCGACGGAGATCCCGAGGAGACCGGCACGGGGTGCGAGACCGCCGACGACGCCGTCGGCGGAGCCGCCGACGACGAGCCGCCGGAGCCGCAGGCGGTCAGCCCACCCGCGAGCACGGTCATGACCAGGGCGCTCAGCGCCCTGCCGGAGCGAACCGTCGAACAACGCATCACGACCAGTCTGCCAAACCCCGACGAGTGCCGCGTCCCGCCCCCGGAAAGAGTGCCGGAGGGGCGAGTGGCCGGAGGGTCTGAGTGGCCGGAGGGTCTGAGTGGCCGGAGGGTCTGAGTGGCCGCCGTCGCTCTCTCCGCGCTGAGTCGGGCGACGGCGGCCACGCCTGAGGCCGGTCGGCGGTCGCCGACCGCACGGAACGGCCGCCCCGGCCGCCCGCGACCCACCGGCCACCGCCACCGGTCAGCGGACGGCGCTTTCCTTGCCGAGCAGGACGGCGAGGGCCCTGGCCTCGTCGGCGTCCAGGCCGAGTACCACGCGAGGCCGGCCCCACGGGTGGTCGATCGAGTGGCTGACGTATCCAGAGACGGACTCCGTCACCTCCTCGATCAGCCCGCGCGCGTGCCGCCACTGCGACCAGGCGCGCTCCAGCTCACTCGCCGCCCGCTGCGCGGATGACACAAGCTCCGGATCACGCACGATCGCCCCCTGGCATCTCTCGGCTCCGCCCGCCCGCCGCCCGGCGGTCCCGGGTCCACGCCCCGGCCGTCCCCCCCGAACAGGGCCGGTGGCGACTCCCGATGACGGACCCGCCGGGCGGCGGTCACGCACCCATTAAGGCGGGCGCGCCGACCGCCGGTACGCGGGTTCGGCGAGGCTTGACGCCGCCCTTACCGACCGGAGACCACGGCCGGACGAGAGGCGCCCGAAGGTAGATCGGCGATGCCGTACCGGAATGCGGGCCGCCGGATCTCAGCGTGGGACGGGGCCGGTGGTCGAGCGGATGACCAGGTGCGGCACGACCAGGGTCTGCTTCGGCGCCCGGAACGGGTCGTCGATGCGCGCGCACAGGCGCTCGGCCGCGACCCGGCCCATATCGCGGCGGGGCTGGTCGACGCTGGTCAGCGCGATGTGGCGGATCGCGGCCAGGTGGGTGTTGTCGTATCCGACGATCGAGATGTCGTTCGGTACGCGCAGGCCGCGCTCGTCGGCGGCGGACAGGACGCCGGTGGCGACGAGGTCGTTCGGCGCGAAGATGGCCGTCGGCGGCTCGGCGTGGTCGAGCAGCTTGCGGGCGGCGCGGTAGCCGCCCTCCTCGGTGAAGTCGCCGGGCTCCACGACGATCCGGTCCTCCAGCCCGTGCCGGCGCATCGCGTGTTCGTACCCGGCTCTGCGGTAGTGCGCCGTCGTCGAGGGGGCGCCCTCGATGTGGGCGATCCGGCGATGGCCGAGTTCGACGAGGTGGTCGATGGCGAGCCGTGCGCCGAGTTCGTCGTCGTCGACGACGATGTCCACGCCCTCGATGTCGCGCTCGCCCACGACGACGACGGGGACGTTCTTCGCCGTGTCGGTCAGCGTCTCCGGCACGACGCTGAGCAGCACTAGCCCGTCGACGCGCATTTCCAGGAACGCCTCGACGGCCTCCGCCTCGAACTGCGGGTCCCAGCGTCCGCTGCCGACGAGCATCCGCAGCCCCGCGCCGTGCAGGCTCTCCTGCAACCCGTCGAGGAACTCGGCGAAGAACGGGTTGTGCAGGTCGGCGACCAGCGCGCCGATCAGCCGGGTCCGGCCCTCGACCAGGCTGCGGGCGACCGCGTTGGGGCGGTAGCCGAGCTCCCTGGCGGCCTTCAGCACGGCCTGCCGGCGCGCCTCGCTGACGTGCGGCGACCCGCGCATGACGAGCGATACCAGCGACTTCGACACGCCGGCACGCTCCGCCACGTTACGGATGGTCGGCTTCGCCGCCGGCACCTTGGGCACGGCCGCCTCCTGGCGTGGGTCCTCGGGCATTTGGGGGTTCTCCTGTCCCGGCGACCGCCTGAATCAGGGACAGATACCGGCGGACCGCCGCAAGGGAGGAGATGCCATGATGCCCTTCTATTGCCCTCCTCGCCCCTGACCGTCAGTAATGGGCATGCACGGAAGGCATTTCGGGCCAGGTCACTACATCTGGTCTAGGCGCTGACCAGCCATTGACCGAACCACCGCCGGAAAGCCTGCTCCGATACGCTTCCACTGTGGGTGATCGCGCAACCGCTCCGGACGAACAGTCGGAGCCGCCCCGGCGTTCTGGCGGCGGCCGACCGGCCCGACGTCGGCTGAGCGTCGACGAGCGCCGCGAGGAGCTGATCGCCGCCGCCCTGGAGCTGTTCAGCGACCGGCCGCCCGAGGAGATCTCGATCGACGACGTGGCCGACGCGGCGGGGGCCTCCCGCGCGCTGGTCTACCACTACTTCGGCGGCAAGCAGGAGCTCTACCTCGCCGCGCTGCACACCGCCGCGAAGCAGCTCGGCGAGCTGCTCGACCCGCCGGCGGAGGGCCGGGGCCTGGAGCGGCTGGCCGTGTCGCTGCACCGGTACTTCGACTTCGTCGAGCACTACGCCGCGGCGTTCGTCGCGCTGCTGCGGGGCGGCCCGGCCTACCGGACCGGCGAGATCGGCGAGGTCATCGAGGGCATCCGCAACTTCGTCATGAACCGCATCACCGCCACGATCGGCGCGGACGAGCCGGGCCCGATCCTGCGCATCACGCTGCGGTCGTGGATGGCGTCCGTGGAGACCGCGGGTCTCGACTGGCTCGAACACCGCGACATCCCCCGGGACGAACTCGAACGCCTGCTCATCGACCACCATGTCGTGCTGCTCGACGTCGCCGCCCGGCACGACCCCGAAGTGGCGGCGCTCATCGAGCGGCTGTCCCGAGAGTCCCGCGCCACCTGATCCCCCCAGAGGCGCGACACGCCGGACAGCGTGGATGCCCCGCCCGGTCTCGGGCGGGGCATCCATCACTTGGAGTCCGTGCAACCCCCCGGCTCGGCCCCGAAGTCACGGGACCGGTCGAACCTCACGGAAGCTCCCCGACCTGCCGCTGGCGGCGGACCTCCGCCACCTCGCGGCTCATGCGACACGCCCGGCGACGGCCGGCCGTGCGCCCCCCAGTGAACGTCGCCGGCGGGTCCGTACCGGTCACCGACGACTGATCGGGGTGCTCCGACTACTCCGACCGCTGCTGCGGGATCCCCCCCAGCAGAGCGCGGACCTCGGCCTCGCGGTAGCGCCGATGCCCTCCCAGCGTCCGGATTGACGTCAACTTCCCGGCCTTCGCCCAACGGGTGACGGTCTTGGGGTCGACGCGGAACATCGTCGCCACCTCTGCCGGCGTCAGCAGGGGCTCGGCCTCTGGCGTACGAGCTGACATTTGTGCGGCCTCTCCTCCGTGGACCGATGACAGCGATCCAGCGTTTGAACCTCGCGCGTGCCACTGATGTCTCTTATGGTCTGGATGGACCACTTTGACATCACAAGACGTAACCATGCCACCACTGAGCGCAACAGGCAAGTCCCTGATAGCAACTCTGTGATTTTTGGTGGTCGAGTCACGCTGCGTGATTCTAGCGACACGTATAGTCGCATCGCGCGGTGATTCGGCTAATTTTGCTCAGTTGGCGGATTCAAGAGCTCGTACAACCCGCCACCGGGCGGTCACGCGCTTGTGCATCGCGACGGCGACCTCGGCCTGCCCGGTCTCCAGTCCCATGATCGCAGCAGCGATCTCTCCGACCGACTCATCGGCGCGCAACGCCGCGTCGTCGAGCAGGTGCACCAGTCCGCCGTAGTCGAGTTCCACCAGGGAGTGCGGGTGAAACTCCTCGAGCCAGCGGCCCACCGACTCGACGTCCCCGAGGTCCAGCCCGTCGCCCACCTGACGCCGCAGGACGCCTCGGGCGCGCGCGACACGGCGGCGGGCCTGGGCCATCGGCGTGACGTAGATCAGCGTGCGCGTCGGCGTGGCGGTCATCGGGCCCCCGGACCCGGGCTCCGCCTGACCGCCGAGCACCAGCCAGCGCTCCTTGGCCACGAACGGCAGGAACCAGGCGAGCGGCACCTGCCAGGTACTGGACAGGATGTGCGGGCTCAGCGACCCGGACGACCGCTTCCAGCTCTCGAACGCCTCGTCCGCCTGCGCGGCGACGCGCGGCGGCACGAACATGTCCGCCAGCCCGTCGGGCATCTCCGCGCGGAACCGGTCGAACGCCAGCCATGACCGCAGGCGCGTCTCCCAGGGGCAGACATATGTCACGCCCTCGACACGCCGGACGTACGCGTCACCGCTCTCCCGCGTCGGCGCGACGATGGGCGGAACCGCGATCATCCGCCACAGTGCGCGAGTATGCTCGACGTCCAGCGCGCCGACCCGCCGCGGCCGTTCCTGCGAATCGACGTACGCCGACCAACGGGAGCGCTCCGGATCGGGGTAGGCGGTCAGCGGTTCGTACACCCGGAGGTAGGCGGCGTAAGGCAACACGACCGCATCGTTACACGCCTGTACGGAAAACGCTCGTCGCCAGGGCCGCCGAGATGCTCCTGAGACCTGTTCGGCGTTTACCGTGCCGCTGCCCGCACACCGGTCCCAGGACGCCTACCCTGATCCTGTCGGACTCATGCCCCGGTGCCGGCCCCGATCGTGCGATCCACGATGATGCGGCCGGCACCAGGTGTTCAGCCCATGCCTCACCCCGGCCATGGGCAGCGTGTGCTCAGAGAGGAGCCACCACAGTGACGAAGGTCTTCGGCACACCCCACGAGCAGGTCGTCTTCTGCCACGACGAGACCAGCGGCCTCAAGGCGATCATCGCCATCTACTCGACCGCGCTGGGTCCCGCGCTCGGCGGCACCCGCTTCTACCCCTACGGCTCCGAGGACGAGGCCCTTGACGACGTCCTGAACCTCTCCAAGGGCATGGCGTACAAGAACGCCCTGGCCGACCTCGACCTCGGCGGCGGCAAAGCGGTCATCATCGGCGATCCCGCCGTGGACAAGTCCGAGGCGCTGCTGCGCGCGTACGGGCGCTTCGTGCAGTCGCTGAACGGCCGCTACTTCACGGCCTGTGACGTGGGCACCTTCTCCGAGGACATGGACGTCATCGCGCGTGAGTGCGACTACGTGACGGGCCGTACGGTCGCGCACGGCGGCGCCGGCGACTCGTCGATCCTGACGGCGTTCGGGGTGTTCCAGGGCATGCGGGCGGCGGCCGAGCGCGTGTGGGGCTCGCCGACGCTGCGCGGCCGTCGCGTCGGCGTCGAGGGCGTCGGCAAGGTCGGGCACCGGCTCGTCGAGCACCTGCGCGAGGACGGCGCCGACGTGGTGATCACCGACGTCGACGCGGCCGCCGTCGCGCGCGTACGGGCCCGGCACCCGGAGGTCGACGTGGTCGACGGCCACGCGGCCCTCATCGCCTCCGACATCGACGTGTACTCCCCGTGCGCGCTCGGCGCGGCCCTCGACGACGAGACGGTCGCGGTGCTGGGCGCCAAGGTCGTCTGCGGCGGGGCCAACAACCAGCTCGCCCACCCCGGCATCGAGAAGCAGCTCGACGACCGGGGCGTCCTCTACGCGCCGGACTACGTCGTGAACTCCGGCGGCGTGATCCAGGTCGCCGACGAGATCGAGGGGTTCGACTTCGATCGGGCGAAGCAGAAGGCGAGCGGGATCTTCGAGACGACCCGGCGAATCTTCGCAATCGCCGCAGACGAGGGCGTACCGCCCGCGGTTGCGGCGGATCGACTCGCCGAGCGCCGGATGTCCGAAATCGGTCGCCTGCGAGGCATCCTGCTGAACCCGTGATCAGCGCACGCTGCGGATCCTCCCTCCCGCGAAGGCCACCGGAGCGGGCACGGGAGCGGTGGGTTAAGCTCTAGACCAGCCGCTGCCGTGCAGACGACGTACCGAGCTAGGCGCAAAACGGGTACGGTTGTATCCGTAGCCGGTGCGTGGCGTGTCGTCGCGCCCGGTTGCGGATGCGTAAGCGAGCGTAAGTGGGGCCGATACGACGGGTCCCCGACCATCGAGGGGGTCGAGCCAATGGGGCGCGGCCGAGCCAAGGCCAAGCAGGTTAAGGTTGCTCGCCGGCTGAAGTACAACAGCGGCGGGACGGACCTGGATCGCCTGCGCGGCGAGCTGGGCGTCAACCAGAACTCGCAAGATGACCATGACCCCTACGACGACGACTCGTCGTACGAAGACCTCGCATCGCGCTATGCGGACTACGCCGAGGACTACGACGAGAAGGACGGCACGAGCAAGAGCTGAGTGCCGTCCCGGCGTCTGAGCCGCCCGGTCGCCCCGGCCGACCGAGGTCTGAGGGGTATGCCGGGATGTACGACCGAAAAGCGTCCCCGCTGCCAGGGCGGGGACGCTTTTCGTAACACCCGTTCCGGGTAGGCCCGCGCCCTCCCGCCATGGCACCCGGGCAGCGCAGGCGGCATCCGCGGCGCACGGCGCCAGGTCGTACGGCACGGGCAGCGGACAAGCCACCCGTACGCGACCGCCTGGGACGGACGTCTCGGCGGCTCGGCCGGCGCCCCGGGCGTGTGCAGCATGCAAGCCCCCTGAGGCGCATCCGCCCACGCGTGGGCGCCCCGGCACCCGCGGTCCGACGGCGTGCAGAAGTCTCGGGGAACGCGGCCTCAGCCACTCGATTCGCCGTATCTCGTCCGAGTCGCGACGCGGACCCTGCGGCGTTCGCCGAGCCTTTCGACCGGCAGCGCTACGGATCGTGGCCGGGGCGCTACCCGGCCAAGGTTGGGGCTCGGGGTTTGTAGGGGTTCGCCACTGGCACGTTCCACACAGATGTGCCAGATGGCCGGAAATCTCACTCTTCGTACATTTTTGACGCCATGAGCGTTTTTTCAGAAGTTTTCAAGCTGACAGCGGCCTTGACTCTCGGCCATATGCGGCCGTGATCTTTACCGTTTCTTGGGTGAGGATCGGCGTGTTCGAGACCCGTGATCCGGGTCCCAGCCACCCCGCCAGGAGTCACGTACATGCTCCAACCCCCCACCCGGCGGCGACCTCGTCGCCTCCCCCCTCCGCTCGCGGCGTGGTCCGCGGGCGGACGCGTGGGCGCCATCGTCGTGGCGCTCATGGTGGCCGTTCTGACGGTGATCACCGTTCCGGCGGCGTCCGCCTCCGGCATCCCGGCGAAGAAATCCGCACCGCACGCCAAGGCGACCGGTCCGACCGCGCCGGGGCTGCACCCGACCAGCCGGGTCTGCGCCAAGCCCGCGCGGGCCGGCGAGATGGCCTGCCTGGCGTTCGTCCGCGACGACGCCGTCGGGCCGAAGGGCGTGCAGCCGAACAGCACTCCGGCCGGATGGGCGCCCGCCGATCTGGTCGGCGCGTACGCCCTGCCCGACACCGGGGCGGGGCGGACGGTGGCGATCGTCGACGCGTTCGACAGCCCGAACGCCGAGAGCGACCTGGCCGTGTACCGGCAGCAGTACGGGCTGCCGCCGTGCACGACCGCCAACGGCTGCTTCAAGAAGATCGACCAGCGTGGCGGGACCAGCTACCCGCCGCCGGACTCCGGCTGGGCCGGGGAGATCGCGCTCGACGTCGACATGGTCAGCGCGGTCTGCCCGAGCTGCAAGATCCTGCTGGTCGAGGCGGACGACAACTACATGGACAACCTCGGCGCGGCGGTGAACCAGGCGGTCGCGCAGGGCGCCAAGTTCGTCTCCAACAGCTACGGCGGCAGTGAGGGCTCCGACGAGGGTCAGGCCGACGACGCCTACTTCGACCACCCCGGCGTCGTGGTGACGGCCAGCAGCGGCGACGACGGGTACGGGACGAGTTATCCGGCGGCGTCGCCGTACGTGACGGCCGTCGGCGGCACGTCCCTGGTCAAGGACTCCTCCTCGCGCGGTTGGACGGAGACGACGTGGGACGGCGCGGGCAGCGGCTGCTCCACCTACGAGGCGAAGCCGTCGTTCCAGCAGGACACCGGCTGCGCGAAGCGGTCGATCGCCGACGTGTCGGCGGTGGCCGACCCGAACACCGGCGTCGCCGTCTACAACGGCGGCTGGCACGTCTACGGCGGCACCAGCGCGTCCGCGCCGATCATCGCGTCGGTCTACGCGCTCGCGGGCACGCCCGCGGCGGGCTCCTCGCCGAACGCCCTGCCGTACGCGCACCCGGGCGACCTCAACGACGTGACCAGCGGGTCGAACGGCAGTTGCAGCCAGACGTACCTGTGCACGGCGGGGCCTGGGTACGACGGGCCTACCGGGCTCGGCACGCCGAAGGGCGTCGGGGCGTTCCGCTCCGGGCCGCACGGCATCGTGACCGGCACGGTGACGGACGGCACCGCTCCGCTCGCCGCCGCGAAGGTCGCGGCGGGCGACGCCACGACCACGACGGACGGGCAGGGCAACTACACCCTCAGCGTCCCGCCCGGGACGTACGACGTGACCGCGAGCAAGTTCGGCTACGCCGCCAAGACCGTGAGCGGCGTGCAGGTCGCGGACGGCCAGACGGTGACCGAGAACCTCGCGCTGACCGCGAAGACGCGCGTCAACGTGACCGGCCTCGTACGGGACGGGTCCGGCCACGGCTGGCCGATGTACGCGACCGTCCGCGTCAAGGACGAGCCGACCGCGGTGACCTACACCGATCCGAAGACGGGCCGCTACGCGCTGAGCCTGCCCGCCGACGACACGTACACGCTGCAGGTGGACCCGCTGTATCCGGGCTACACGTCCGACTCCCAGGACGTGCGCGTCGGGTCGGCCGACGCGACGCACGACGTCACGACCCTGGTGGACCAGACGACGTGCAGCGCCCCCGGGTACGGGTTCAACTACTCGGGCACGACGCAGGGCTTCGACGGCACCGCCGCCCCGGCCGGCTGGACGGTCGACGACAAGGCCGGCAAGGGCCAGACCTGGGTGTTCAACGATCCGGGCGGGCGCGGCAACAAGACCGGCGGATCCGGCGGCTTCGCCATCATCGACAGTGACAAGTACGGCTCGGGCAACAGCCAGGACAGCTCGCTGGTCACCCCGGTCCTCGACCTCAGCGGCAAGACGCACCCGATCGTGTCCTTCCGCAGCGACTACTACCACTACTCCGGCCAGGCCGGCGACGTGGACCTCAGCGTCGACGGCGGCCAGACGTGGACGACGGTCTCGCACCACGCGGCGAGCGCGCGCGGGCCGCGGACGGAGACCGTGGACCTGTCGGCGGCGGCCGGCAAGAGCGCGGTCCAGGTGCGGTTCCACTTCACCGGCAAGTTCGGCTACTGGTGGCAGGTCGACGACGTCTTCCTGGGCGAGCGCACCTGCGACCCGGTCTCCGGCGGTCTCGTCGTCGGCCAGGTCCTCGACCAGAACACCGGTGCCGGTGTGAACGGCGCCACCGTGACGTCGGCCGACCGGCCGGCGGAGAAGGCGACCTCGGCGGCGACGCCGGACGACCCGAACCTCGGTGACGGCTTCTACTGGCTGTTCTCCTCGGTGACCGGGAGCCACAGGTTCACGGCGTCGGCGAGCGGCTACTCCGCCAAGGACGCCACCGTGAACGTGGCGGCCGGCTGGGCGACGGCGGCCGACTTCACGCTGGCCGCGCCGCGGATCGCGGTGACGCCGACGGAGCTGACGAAGACGGTCGCCTGGCAGGGCCAGGGCAGCGCGACCCTGACGCTGAAGAACACCGGCTCGGCGCCGGTGACCGCCAAGCTCGGGGAGCAGTCCGGCGACTACCGCCCGGCGGCGCAGGGCGCGCCGCTGCAGAACGTGAAGGGAGACTACGCGGCGGGCCGGTTCCGTCCCGACAAGAGCGCCACGGCCCGTACGAAGGCCGCCGCCAGGGCCGCGGCCTCGCCGTACGCGCCGCCGTGGACGAGCATCGCCGACTACCCATCGACGATCATGGACAACGCGGTCGTGAACGTCGGCGGCAAGGTCTACTCGCTGGCGGGCGTCGACTCCACGTCCGTCCTCAACAAGGCGTACGTCTACGACCCGGTCGGCCAGGCGTGGTCGCCGATCGCGAACCTGGGCGCGGCGCGGGAGGCCCCGGAGGCGGCGACGGTCGGCGGGAAGGTCTACGTCCTCGGCGGCTGGGGCTCCACCGGCGACGCGGTCGCCAAGACGGAGATCTTCGACCCCGCGACCGGCGCCTGGTCGGCCGGGGCGGACAACCCCAAGCCGTACGCCGGGGCCGGCGTCGGCGTCCTGGGCGACAAGATCTACGTCGTGGGCGGCTGCCTGGACGCCTGCGGCGCGACCGACGTGCAGGTGTACGACCCGGCGGCGAACTCCTGGAGCTCGGCGGCGGCGTACCCGGAGAAGACCGCCTGGCTGGCCTGTGGCGGGCTCGGCGGCAAGCTGTACTGCGCGGGCGGTTCGTCGTCCAGCGTCAGCAGCAAGCACGCCTTCGCCTACGACCCGTCGAGCGGGACCTGGTCGGCCGTCGCCGACCTGCCGATCGACCTGTGGGCGATGGGGTACGCCGCGGCCGGCGGTCAGCTCCTGCTGTCCGGCGGCGTGACCAACGGCACCAGCACGCTCACCAACCAGGGCTTCGCCTACCACCCCGACTCCGACTCGTGGACGGCCCTGCCCAACTCCAACAACACCCTCTACCGGGGCGGCGCCGCCTGCGGCCTGTACCGGGTCGGCGGCTCCACCGGCGGGTTCAACGCCGTGAAGAGCGGCGAGACCCTGCCCGGGTACGACCAGTGCGTCGCGGCGGCCGACGTCCCGTGGCTGTCGGAGAACCCGACCGAGGTGACGATCCAGCCGGGCAAGAGCGCCAAGGTCACGGTGACGTTCGACGCGAACGTCGCCGCGATCACCCAGCCGGGGACGTTCACCGCCCAGCTCACGGTCGAGGCCAAGACGCCGTACGGCGGGACCTCGGTGCCCGTGACGCTGACGGTGAAGCCGCCGTCGACCTGGGGGAAGATCACCGGGACGGTGACGGGCGCCGGGTGCACCGGGACTCCGACGCCGCTGGCCGGCGCGACCGTGCAGATCGACAGCTGGACGGCGGGCTACACGCTCAAGACCGACAAGAACGGCCAGTACGTGCTCTGGCTCGACGTCCGCAACAACCCGCTCACCCTGATCGCGGCCAAGGACGGCTGGGCGCCGCAGACGCGGTCCGTAAAGATCGTGAAGCTGGCGTCCACGACGGCCGACTTCGCGCTCAAACCGGATCACGCCTGCGGCTGAGCGGAGCCGCCTGACCGGTGACCCGGTCGGAGACGAGTGAGAGGCACGGGCCGTGGGGTCTTCCCCGCGGCCCGTGCGCCGTCCGGGACGGATTCCCGCTGGTCACCATCCACTGACGATATGTAACTTCCCGGTTAAATCCCCCTGACCAGGCGGCGGGTTTCCGGCGTGAATTGCGGTGATTCGTCCCGAAAAATGGCTGGTCAGCGCCGTATTCGGCACCGTACGACACCTCCCCAGCACGCAGCGTCTCGGGTTAGGCTGACCTCGGTCAATTCAGTCAGGATCCGAGTCGGGGGGACGCGGTGCTGAGGGCGCGCGCAGGCTGGATCGCAGCGGTGCTGCTGATCGCGCTGGCGTTCCTCGGCGGCCCGGACCTCCTGACCGACCACTCCCCGGCCCGCGCCGTCGCCGCGTCGGCGGCCGAGCGCGACAACCGGGTCGGCGAGGAGACCGGCAGCCCTGCCTCGGTCACCGAGCACCTCGCCCTCGGCCGGCGCCGGATGCCGGGGCTCCCACCCGACCAGGACACCCGTCCGGCCGTGGCGATCGGGCACACCGACGGGGTCACCGACGGCGCCCTCGGATCGGCGGGCACGGCAGGCCGCCGGCTCGCGCGGCGCGATACCCGATGCTCTCCCGCGTCGTTGCAGGTGTTCCGCTGCTGATGGACGCCTAGGGCGACCCAGCGCCCGATATTTCCCTTTTCTCCGCAGACGGCCTCGCCCTCGACGCCGCCTGATCGACGCCTGCCCGCGATGGCCCAGCGCCGTGCCTCGCGTGCCGCGTGAACGCTCGCCAGTACCCGTCCGTTCTCGTCGGTTCGACGCCGACGACCACAGAAAGGGCTGTGCCATGCAGTCGCTGATCGACAATGCCCGTCTCTTCCCGAAACGCGCGGCCGACCGGCGCACGGACCTCGGTCGGCTCGCCGAGGGCCAGCACCCCGAGGCACTGTTCATCACCTGCTCCGACTCCCGCGTCGTGCCCACCCTGATCACCGGCGCCGGCCCGGGGCAACTCTTCGAACTCCGTACGGCCGGGAACATCGTCCCGGTCCACGACACCGAGCGGGTGACCGCCGAGGCCGCCACCATCGAGTACGCCGTCGAGGTGCTCGGGGTCACCGACGTCATCGTCTGCGGGCACTCGCACTGCGGGGCCGTGGGCGCGCTTCTGCGCACCGACGGCCTGACCGCCGTCCCCACCGTCCGGCGCTGGCTCAGCCACACCGAACCGCACGACCCCGTACGGGACGCGGTGACCGCCGCGGACGGGCCCGCGATCACCTCCGCCGTCCAGCGGCACGTGCTGACCCAGCTCGACCGGCTCCGCACCCACCCGAGCGTCGCGGCCCGCGTGGCCGACGGACGGCTCGCGCTGCACGCCTGGTACTACGCCATCGACACCGGCGTCGTCAGCGCCCACCGCCCGGACACCGGCGCCTTCCTGCCGCTCTGAACTCCCCCGACCCTGAAACGAGGTGAACATGGCACCGCCCCTCTCCGGACGCCTGTCGGTGTTCCGACAGGACCTGCTCTCGTCGATCGTCGTCTTCCTCGTCGCCCTGCCGCTGTGCATCGGCGTCGCGGTCGCCTCCGGCGTCCCGGCCGAGCTCGGCCTGGCCACCGGCATCGTCGGCGGCCTGGTCGCCGGCGCCCTGCCGGGCAGCAGCCTGCAGGTCAGCGGCCCGGCCGCCGGGCTCACCGTGCTCGTGTACGAGGCCGTGCAGGAGTACGGCCTGCGGTCCCTCGGCCTGATCGTGCTCGCGGCGGGGCTCATCCAGCTCGGGATGGGCGCGCTGCGGCTGGGCCGCTGGTTCCGTGCGATCTCCATCTCGGTCGTGCACGGCATGCTGGCCGGCATCGGGCTGGTCCTGGTCACCGGCCAGGTGCACAGCCTGTTCGACAACAGGTCGCCCGGCGCGGCGATGGCCAACGTCACCGGGCTCCCCGCCCTGTTCGCCGACTCGGCGAACGAGCCGGCCGCCCTCGCCGCCGGCGGGATCGGCATCGGCACCATCGTCGTCCTGGTCTGCTGGAAGTACGCGCCGAAACGCCTGCGGGTGATCCCGGGCGCGCTGGTCGCGGTCGCGCTGGCGACCCTGGTCACGGTCGCCTTCGACCTTCCGGTCAAGCGCATCGAGGTCAGGGGCCTGCTCGACGCGATCCAGCCGCCGGGGACGGGCCAACTCGGCGGGCTGATGTCGGTCGGCGCGATCGGCACCGTGGTGGCGTTCGCGCTGATCGCCTCGGCGGAGAGCCTGTTCAGCGCGGCGGCCGTCGACCGGATGCACCACGGCGCCCGCACCCACTACGACCGGGAGCTGATGGCGCAGGGCGCCGGCAACACCGTCTGCGGGCTGCTCGGCGCCCTGCCCATGACGGCCGTGATCGTGCGGAGCGCCACGAACGTGCAGGCCGGTGCCCGGACGAAGGCGTCACGCATCCTGCACGGGGTCTGGCTGCTGGCCTTCACGGTGGTCTTCCCTGCGGCGCTGGGCTACATCCCGGTGACCGCCCTCGCCGCCATCCTCGTGCACGCGGGCTGGAAGCTGCTGTCGCTGCGGGAGGTCGGCCGACTCTGGCGGACCGAGCGCGGCGAGGCGATCGTCCTGACCGGCACGGCGCTGGCGATCGTCGTCACGAACCTGTTCGAGGGCGTCCTCATCGGCCTGCTGCTGGCCGTCGTGAAGACCGCGTGGGACGTCTCGGATATCCACATCCATGTGGACGAGCAGGCGGACCCGCTCGTCATCCGGCTCACCGGGAACGCGACGTTCCTCCGCCTGCCGAAGGTGCTCGACACGCTCGAGACGATCCCGCACGGGCGGGCGGTCGAACTCGATCTGTCCGGCCTGCGTCACCTCGACCACGCCTGCCGTACGGCGCTGCAGTCCTGGGCCGCGCAGCACGACGGGCGGGACGAGAGATCCTCGGTACGCATCGCGGAGCCGGCCGTCACCGGCTGACCCCGCGGCCGGTCAGGGCCCGCCCGGGCCCTGACCGGCCTGCCCGGTCCGGTTCCATTCAGCTCGGTCCCGGTCTGCTCGGTCCTGGTCTGCTCGGTTTTGGTCCTGCTCAGTTTCGGCTTGCAGCCTCGAGCGCCCGGCGGATCCCGGCCTCGCGGGGGCCGAGATAGTACGGCCGGGGACGCACTCCCACCTCGTAGGTGGCCTTGAGGACGGCCGGGATCTCGCGCACGTACAGGTACTCGGTGGTGGTGCCGGCGTACCGGCTGCTGTCGTCGCCGATGCCCCACGCCTCGATGCCCGCGGCGCGGCACAGGGTGAGGGCCCGCGGCAGGTGGAAGTTCTGTGTCACGAGGATCGCCTGGTCAACGCCGAAGATCTGCTTGGCGCGGGCGCAGGAGTCCCAGGTGCTGAAGCCCGCGTAGTCCAGCACGATCCGCGTCTGCGGCACTCCCTCGGCGATCAGGACGTCGCGCATGGCGGACGGCTCGTCGTAGTCCTTGCGGCTGTTGTCGCCGGTGACGAGCAGGACCCGGACCTTGCCCGCGCGGTACAGCGCCGCGCCGAGCTTCAGGCGTTCGTCGAGCATCCGGGACGGTTGGCCGGAGGAGTAGATCCCCGCACCGAAGATCATGCCGACGGTCACCCGGGGGGCGTGCGCGACGTCCGTCCGGTAGCGGCCCGCCTCGGCGTACATCCACGCGCCGGGAAGGAACAGCGCGTACCCGCCGAGCGCGCCGAGCACGGCCAACGGCGCCCTACAGCGCCAGACGCCACTCCAGAACCGCCTCATACCGAAGAAGATGCCCGGAGCGACCGGTGGGTTCACGGGAAGATCGCTCACCCGGGCGACCCGGGCCGGTTTTTCCTCAGCGGAGGTGGGCCGCCCCTCCCCGGCCAGGCGACCCTGGCCGGTGCCTCCGGCTCAGACCAGGCGGGCCTGGCCGGTTCCCTCGACGATCTCGCCCAGGACCCAGGCCGGCAGGCCGCGCTCGGCCGCCGTCCGCAGCGCGGCGTCGGCGTCGGACGCGGCCACGACGGCGGCCATGCCGACACCCATGTTGAACGTCTTGTCCATCTCCGCGCGCGGCACCCGGCCGTACGCCTCGAGCAGGCCGAAGATCGGCAGCGGCTCCCAGGAGGAGCGCCGCAGGACCGCGTCGCAGCCGGCCGGCAGCGACCGGGCGAGGTTGGCCGCGAGCCCGCCGCCGGTGATGTGCGCGAACGCGTGCACCTCGGCGGCGTCGATCAGGGCCAGGCAGTCCTTGGCGTAGATCCGGGTCGGGGTGAGCAGCTCCTCGCCGACCGTCCGGCTCAGCTCCGGCGGCGTCGACTCCAGCGACAGGTCGCTCTCGCGCAGGATGTGCCGGACCAGGGAGTAGCCGTTGGAGTGGATTCCGGACGAGGCCAGGCCCAGCACCACGTCCCCGGGTCGTACTCGGTGCGGCCCGAGGACCTTGGCGGCCTCGACCGCGCCGGTGCCCGCCCCCGCCACGTCGAACTCGTCGGGCCCGAGCAGCCCCGGGTGCTCGGCGGTCTCGCCGCCCACCAGGGCGCAGCCCGCCAGCGCGCAGGCCTCCGCGATACCGCCGACGATCGCGGCGATCCGCTCGGGGACGACCCGCCCGCAGGCGATGTAGTCGGTCATGAACAGCGGCTCGGCCCCGCACACGACCAGGTCGTCGATGACCATGCCGACCAGGTCGTGCCCGATCGTGTCGTACACCCCGAGACGCCGGGCCAGGTCGACCTTGGTGCCGACGCCGTCGGTGGAGGTGGCCAGCAGCGGCCGCTCGAAGCGTTTTAGCGCCGAGACGTCGAACAGGCCCGCGAAGCCGCTGACGTCCTCGACGACCTCCGGCCGGTGGGACGCGGCGACGCGGGACTTCATCAGCTCGACCGCGCGCTCGCCGGCCGCGATGTCGACCCCGGCCGCGGCGTAGGACGTGCCGGCTGCGGAGTCGTCGGTCACCGGCGGGCCTCTTCGAGCAGGTGCTTGCCGCGGGCGTCGTCGGCGACGTCGATCGGGTAGACGCCGTCGAAGCAGGCCCGGCAGAGCCTGTTCTTGTCCTGCTGCGTCGCGGCGATCAGCTCGTCGAGGGAGATGTAGCCGAGCGTGTCGGCACCGAGCGACTGCCGGATCTCCTCGACCGAGAGGTTCCCGGCGATCAGCTCGGCGCGGGTCGCGAAGTCGATGCCGTAGAAGCACGGCCAGGCGACCGGCGGGCTGGAGATGCGCACGTGCACCTCCTTGGCCCCGGCCTCCCGGAGCATCTTCACGATCGCCCGCTGGGTGTTGCCGCGCACGATCGAGTCGTCGACGACGACCAGGCGCTTGCCCGCGATCGCCTCGCGCAGCGGGTTCAGCTTGAGCCGGATGCCGAGCTGGCGGATCGTCTGCGACGGCTGGATGAACGTGCGGCCGACGTAGGAGTTCTTGACGAAGCCCTGGCCGTACGGGATGCCGGACTCCTCGGCGTACCCGATCGCGGCCGGCGTGCCGGACTCCGGCGTCGGGATCACCATGTCGGCCTCGACCGGGTGCTCGCGGGCCAGCCGGCGGCCGACGTCGACGCGGGTGGCCTGGATGCTGCGGCCGGCGATCGAGGTGTCGGGCCGGGCCACGTAGACGTACTCGAACAGGCAGCCCTTCGGCTCGGCGACGGCGAACCGCGTGGACCGCACGCCCGCCTCGTCGATGGTGATCAGCTCACCCGGCTCGACCTCGCGGACGAACGTCGCGCCGACGATGTCCAGGGCGGCGGTCTCGCTGGCGACCACCCAGCCGTGCTCGAGGCGGCCGAGCACCAGCGGGCGGATGCCCTGCGGATCGCGCGCGGCGTACAGCGTGCGCTCGTTCATGAAGACCAGGGAGTAGGCGCCGCGGGCGAGCGGCAGCACCTTCAGCGCGGTCTCCTCGACGCTGCCCTCCCCGTCGGCCAGCAGGGCGGTGAGCACCTCGGTGTCGGTCGTGGCGGTCAGCTCGCCCGCCGGCACGCGCGCGGCCAGCTCCGGCGTGTTGATCAGGTTGCCGTTGTGGCCCAGCGCCATGCTGCCGGTCTCGGTCGACCGGAACGTCGGCTGGGCGTTCTCCCAGACGCTGGACCCGGTCGTCGAGTAGCGGCAGTGACCGACCGCGATGTGCCCGCGCAGGGTGTTCAGCACGGACTCCTCGAAGACCTGGGACACCAGGCCCATGTCCTTGAACACAACGATCCGGGAGCCGTCGCTGACCGCGATGCCGGCCGACTCCTGGCCGCGGTGCTGCAGGGCGTACAACCCGAAATAGGCGAGCTTGCTGACCTCTTCCTCGGGTGCCCACACGCCGAAGACCCCGCAGGCGTCCTGGGGGCTTCGATCACGGGGGTCGAGGTCGTGACTCAGACGTCCGTCTCCATGCGGCACACGCCCAGTCTAATGCGGTATTCGCCAAGCTCACGCCCGCGCCGGTCGAGCGCACCCACCTGCCCGCACCCGCCGCGCCCGTCGATCGGCGTGCCGCGCCGCCCGGCCACCCGATGATCGAGCACTATTGGTGTCGAGGTGATGACGCTTTGTATCCGCCGATCCGTGAGACGCCGCCGCAGCGCAGGGGCCTGGGCATCGCCGCGCTGGTCCTCGGGATCGCGGGGCTCCTGACGCTCGCGCTCTGCGGGGTCGGCGTGATCCTGGCCCTCGTCGGCCTCCTCATCGGCATCGTCGCGGTGGTCCGGCGGAACGGCCGCGGCATGGCCGTGGCGGGCGTCGTCCTGTCCGCGCTGACGCTCCTCATCGCGATCGGCTTCGCCGTGTGGTTCTACGGCCGCATCGAACCGTGCGCGGACCGGACCCGCTACCCCACGAAGGCGGACCGCGACCGGTGCCTCCAAGAGCGGGTCCCCTTCCTGAAATCCAGCCCGGCCCCCTGACGAGGCACGAACCCGGGCGCTGTTCGCCGTGATGGCCGAACGACTGGAACCGCTCGACCAGGGCTGATTTTCGCCCTACCGGAGTTCGTGCGGGTCGACCGGCAGGTACGGCGACAGGTCGGCCCGTGCGCCGCTCGCCGAGATCCGGTCGGCGGCGTCCGCCCAGGCGAGCCGGCCGGTGGCGAGCAGGACCCAGGTCTTCGGGTCGGTCTCGATGACGTTCGGGGGCGTGCCCCGGGTGTGGCGGGGACCCGCCACGCACTGCACTGCGGCGTACGGCGGCACACGCACCTCGACCGACTTGCCCGGCGCCTCCCCGGCGAGCCGGTCGAGCAGCAGCTTCACGGCCAGGCGCACGGCGGCGCGCTCGGGGTCGGCACCGGCGGCGTACGCGGTCACGACCGCGTCGATCAGGGCGTCGGCGAGGCGGGCGGCCGGGCCCGCGTAGGGCTCCTCGCCGAGGGCGGCGAGCTGGTCGTCGAGTGCGGCGCGCAGCCGCTCCGGTGTGGGTTTGGCCATGGCAGGACAGACGCTACCGGGTCCGAACGACGCCCCTTCTCCCCCTGGACCCGCTAAGTTGTCGTAATCCCCCATATGCCACTTAACCCCACATGCCGCAGGAGTACCGTCTTGTGGCGGTTTCGGCTTTCGTAGCCGGCGCCCCTCCCGGCGCACCCCCTGATTAAGGAGAGCCCCCCTTGAGGGTCCGAGCCAGAAGACTCGTGATCGCAACCTCCGCCGTCGCGGTCGCGGCCGCCGCGGTTCCGGCGTACGCCGCCATCACCAAGCCCAGCGCCCAGGTCGCGGTGGCCTCCGCCGCCGTCTCCTCCCAGGCCGTTCCGGGGCAGTACATCGTCACGATGAAGCACACCGGAGCCCGCCTGTCCCGGGTCTCCGGCCTCCGCCACGTGCACGACTTCACCAACGGCTTCGCGGCCAAGCTGTCGCCCGAGCAGCTCAAGAAGGTGCAGAGCGACCCCAACGTCGCCGCCATCGAGCAGGACCAGATCTACCGGACCACCACCACCCAGACGCCCGTGAACTGGGGACCGGACCGGATCGACCAGCGCAAGCTCCCGCTGTCGCACTCGTACAAGTACACGCACACCGGCGCCGGCGTCGACGCGTACGTCATCGACACGGGCATCGACACGACCCTGAGCCAGTTCCAGGGCCGCGCGGACACGGTGTACGGCAAGGCCGACTGCAACGGCCACGGCACCCACGTCGCGGGCATCATCGGTTCCAAGACGTACGGCGTCGCCAAGGGTGTCAAGCTGCATGGCGTCCAGGTGCTGAACTGCGACGGCGAGGGCTACACCTCCGACGTGATCGCCGGCATCAACTGGGTGATCGCCCACCACGCCGCCACGTCGGTGGCCAACCTGTCCCTCAGCGGCAGCAAGTCGACGGCGCTGAACAACGCGGTCACCAAGCTGTCGAAGTCCGGGGTCTTCGTCGCGGTCGCGGCGGGCAACGACAACGGCGACTCCTGCAAGACGTCCCCGTCCAGCGCGGCGAGCGTCGAGGCCGTCGCGGCCAGCACGTCGAGCGACAAGCGCGCCTCGTTCAGCAACTACGGCAAGTGCGTCGACATCTACGCGCCCGGCTACGGCATCAAGTCGACCGTCCCCGGCGGCACCGCGTTCGAGAGCGGCACCTCCATGGCATCGCCGTTCGTGGCCGGCGTCGCGGCGCTGTACAAGTCGACCTACGGACAGAAGACGTTCGGCACGGTCCAGTCGTGGATCCACTCGAACGCCACCAACAACGTCATCAAGAACAACAAGGCGAACACCCACAACCGCCTGCTCTACAAGAGCACCCTCTGACGTGACCCAGCGAGGAGGCCGCCGTCCCGTCGGGACGGCGGCCTCCTCGCGTTGCCGCGCTCCGGATCGCCGGTGCCTACCGCCTGCGGGGAGGCGGTAGGCACCGGCGATCAGACCCGAGGCGGAGCCTCAACTCCTGGCCAGGGCGCGGTCGAGGAGAGGGAGCAGGCGGTCCCAGTGGTGCTGCAGTGCGGAGGGGTTGAAGGCGTCGGTGTCGGACATCGTGAAGCCGTGGATGGTGCCGGGGTATATCTCGGAGGTGTAGTCGACACCCGCGGCATCCAGGGCCTGGTCGAGCTCGCCGAGGGCCTCGGGCGTGATGTCGGATTCGGCGTGGCCGAAGTGGACCTGGGCGGTGAGCCTGGAGAGGCTGTCGGGCCCCACGGCACCCACGGGGGCGTGGAATCCGGCGACGGCGGCCACCTGGCTGGGGTGGGCCGCGGCGGTGCGCACCGCCAGGAGGCCGCCTATGCAGTAGCCGGTCACCGCGACCGGTCCGGCGCCGACCTCGGGCCGGGTGGTGAGGAATCTGAGGTAGGCGTCGGCGTCGCTCAGGACGCGTTCGGTGGTGTGTGCCTCGATCAAGGGCATCACCTGGGCGAAGACCGCGGGCCGGGCCTCTTCTCCGATGTACTCGGGAAGCTCGACCACTGGTGCCGGGCCGTGCCGGTAGAAGAAGTTGGGGACGAGCACGTAGTACCCGTGCCCGGCCAGTTCGCGGGCCATCTCCCGCAGTACGGGCCGGAGACCGAAGCCGTCCGCGTACATCAGCACCCCTGGGTGCCGCTCGCCGTGGTCGGGGAAGGCGGCGAAGGCGTCGGCCTGACCGTCCGGGGTGGGGATCTGCAGAGTCTTGGTGGGCATGGCTTCTCCTGTCGTGGTCGGTGTGTCGAGCCTGTGATCAACACGACGGAGGCGGAGCCCGCGCGGCAGCGGAGGGTCCTCGATTGAACAGCGGGCCCGCACCGGCCCGTTCGGCGCTCAGAGAAGCACCGGGTCACCGATCCGTGTGTGGCGCAATGCCGTCCCGGTAATCATCGCCGCACACCATAGCCCACCGGAATGCGACGAGGGTGCCCGGCTGGTCGACGGTGGCGGTGGCGAGTCGGGGATCGCGGCGAGCGCGCCGGACAGCGCCGCGCGCAGCTCCGGCGGCAGGACGCCTTCTCGCGCTGAGGCCGATCCCCGCGCGGGGATCGGCCTCGGGGGTCGCGCTCTGCCCTATCGCTTGGTGACCTTGTGGATCCAGGCGAGTTGCTGGGCGATCTCCCCGGCCCCGGCCATCTTCTCCCGGTCGGAGCCGTAGAAGACGCCGAGCAGGGTCTCCTCGCCGTGGGCGCCGATGCTCATCACCGGGGCCCCGGAGTCGCCGCCGGCGGGAATCCCGGACACCTTCTCCAGGCAGAAGTCCGTGCCGCCCGGTACGGCGTAGCCCTCGCAGCGGCGGGCGTCCGACCGTACGACCCGCAGCGTCGACTGCTTGAGCACGGGCGACTGGCAGGTGTTCTCATCGGTGGTGCAGGTGGCGCCCCACCCGTACTGCCGCACGATCTCACCGGGGTGGACATGGGCCGTGGCCAGACGCACCGGGTGGATCTTCATCGGCGAGATCTTGATGAGCATCATGTCGGCGCGCGCGTTCCCCGCCCGCTTGCCCACGGGGCGGACGGTGGTGCCCTTACGCATGTCGAGGTTGCCGACTCGGAACGAGATCCGCTTGTCCGCGACCGCCTGCCCCTGCTCGAAGAAGCAGTGCGAGGCGCTGATGACCCACTGTGTCGTGACCGCCGTCCCGGTGCACACCGGTTGGCCGTCGACGAGCATGCGCACCGCCCATGGGCCGTAAGTGCTCTTCGACCCGCCGATGACGGCGGAGGCCGGCCCGGCCACCATCACCGAGCCCGTCACCAGCAACAACGCGGACACCAACAGCACACGAACGCGGCGCACCATCCGGAACGGCTCCTTTTCTCGGGGCATGGCCTTACTGATGGGGTAGATACGCCGTCAGACCAGAAAGTTTCCGATACGCGTAGTTCGCCGTCCACCGGCCGGTACCGACACCCTCGGCCACGGTGGTCGAGGTCCTTCTCATCGGTGGGCGCCCGGCTGGTCGACGATGGCGGTGGCGAGTTGGGCGGACCAGCCGAGGATCTGGCCCTTCGCGACCCGCGTGGTGCCGCGCTCGTCGGTCGACGTGTGCGCCTTGACGGTGATGGACCGGTAGCCGAGGTAGGCGTACGTGGTCGGGTCGACGATGACGTCGGTGCGCAGGTAGCCCTCGTCGATCCGGTACAGGGCAACGCCATGGCGGCCGGCGGTGTCGGTCACGTCCTTGGCGAACCGCACGCCGGGGATCGCGGCGAGCGCGCCGTACAGCGCCGCGCGCAGCCGGGGCGGCAGGACGCTTCTCCTCATCAGGTCCTCGATCATCGTGAACGCCGCGGCGTCGCGCCCGAGCGGGAACTGCGCGGACTGCCGGTAGACGAGCGCGAGCAGGGCCTTCGGGTCGGTGGGCAGCGATCGGAGGTAGGCGTAGTCGGAGCGGGGCACGGCCGAGCGGTCCATCGGCGTCGTCGTGGCGGAGTCGAGCCGCCCGCCGTCGACCTGGGTCGCCCGCCGGGTGCCGTCGACCCGGAGCCAGCGCTCGACGGTGACGCGGCGGTCGGGCGACCCCGACAGCGCTCCGGCCGTACCAGCGGAGGAGGTCGCGTACGTCTCCTTGACGTAGGTCCACTGGTCCGGTCGCGGCTGGGGTGCCGGTTCGGCCGCGGCCTTCAGCGTGGCGCGGTGCACCAGCTCGGCGGCGGAGGCGACGGGTCCGGCGGGAAGGCCGGGGATTCCGGTGCGGCGGTGGCCGTTCTGGTCCACGCCACCGAGGTTCTGGGCGACGGTCACACCCGCGGCGAGGGTGACGGCCATGGCACCGACGGCCGCCAGCCGTACGCCCATACGAGGCAGCCGGACGCGGGAGGCCCGCTCGTCGAAGCTCGCGGTCACCCGCGCCCGGACCGCGGCGAGGCGCACCGGCTCCGGCTCGGCCAGGGATGCCCGCATCCGGTGCAGGGCGTTCAGTTCGTTCATGGTTCAGGTCCTTACCGGTCGGAGGTCGGGGAGCCGAGAGACGCGCGGAGCTTCCGCCGCGCTCGGTTGAGACGTGAGCGCACCGTGCCGACCGGCACGTCGAGTGCGCGGGCGACCTCCTCGTACGACAGGTCGCCCCAGGTGTGGAGAAGGAGCGTGTCGCGGTCGCGTTTCTTCAGCGACGCGAGCGCCGCGGCCAGGCGCGAGCCCTCCGCCTGAGCGGAGACGACCTCGGCCACCCGCTGGGCGTGCCCCTCGGCGGCGACCGGGTCGGTCCCGGAACGGGCGTACGCGCGGTACATCCGCACCTCGGCGCGCCGGCGCTCGCCGATCAGGTTGGTCGCGATGCCGTACAGCCACGGGGCCGCGTCCGTCCGGGACAGGTCATAGCCGCTCCGGCGGCGGAAGGCGATGAGGAACGTGTCGGCGACGACGTCGTCGGCGGCGTCCGGGCCGAGACGACGCGCCACGTATCCACGCAGCCGGCCTGCGTGCCGGTCGAAGATCGTCGAGAAGAGCTCGGGATCGCTTCTCGACCGTTCGATAAGGCTCGCGTCATCGTCCTGTGTCGATGACGCGGCAGCCGATTGTGGCGGTGCTGCCATGGAGGGGTGTCCATTCGTCAGGCCCGATCTGCGGGCGTGGGGTATGGTCACCCTCTCCTTGGCCGATGGTCCGGCCCGGGTTCACGCTTGCGACTCGATGGTCGTTCAGTGATGGTCGAGGAATGACGCCGACCCGTGATCACGACTCGCAGAACGTGCTCGACGAACAGGTCGCCTACTACCGGGCCCGCGCCCCGGAGTACGAGAGCGGTGTTCTGCCGTTCCTCGGCCCTGAGCTCTCCGAGGCGCTGGACGCGTTCCGCCCGGCCGGCAGCGTGCTCGAACTCGCCTGCGGCCCCGGCATCTGGACCGCTCAACTGCTCCGTCACGCCGCGGACGTCACCGCGGTCGACGCGTCGCCGGAGATGCTCGCCCTCGCCTCGGCGCGGGTGGGCGCCGGGCGGGTGCGGTTCCTATCAGCCGATCTGTTCCGCTGGCGGCCGGACCGTCGTTACGACGTCGTCTTCTTCGGGTTCTGGCTGTCCCATGTCCCGCACGAGCGCTTCGCGTCGTTCTGGTCGCTGGTGGCCGACTGCCTGAAACCGGGTGGGCGGGTGTTCTTCGTCGACGACGCTTACCGAACCGCCGAAGAACTCATCGAAGGCGAGCGGTCCACGACCATCCGACGCCGGCTCGACGACGGAACCGCGTACCGGATCGTCAAGGTCCCGCACCGGCCCGCCGACCTCGAACGGCGACTGGAAGATCTCGGCTGGCGCGTCGAGGTCCATCCGGCCTCGGGACCGTTCTTCTGGGGAGCGGGAGGCCGACGGGGCGAGGTCGGCTGAGGTCTGGACGGCTGAGGATCCCCCTGGGGCGGGGTCAGCCCTCCTTCACCTCGAGGCCGAGCGCCTGGGCGAGCACGATCGCCTGGTAGGGGTCGATCACCGCGCGGGCCAGGACGGCGGTGTGCGGGTCCAGTGACGACAGGTCGCTGCCGCGTAGATCGCATTCCGACAGGTCCGCCTTGTGCAGCGACGCGCCGGAGAAGTCGACCTCGCGGAACGACGCCTTCTGCATCCGCGCGCCCGTGAGGTCGGCCTCCCGCATCCGTACCCGGCGGAACGAGGACCCGCGCAGGTCGGCGCCCGGCAGACCGGTGAAGGACCAGTCCCCGCCCTCCACCTTCACCAGGCCATAGGTGCAGCCGTCGAACAGGCCGCCGACCAGCTTGCATCCGGTGAAGGTGGTGTCGAAGAACGAGCACCGGACGAACGTGCAGTTCACGAAGGCCGAGTCCGTGTACGAGGAGGCGTTGAACCGGACGCCCCGGAACAGGCACTCGGTGAACACCGTCCCCCGCCCCGACGTCTCGGTCAGGTCCACGTCGACGAACTCGACCCGGGTGTGCTCCTGTCCGGACAGGTCCCGGCCGTCCCAGTCCTCGGAGCTGATGGTGCTCTCGGTGGGCGGCGCGGGTCGCCCGTGCTTGCGGTCGGCCATCGTGCTCCCTTCCTCGGCTGCCCGTGCGCGCGACGTTACCCGAGCTCACCGACAGGCCGAACGACCGAAGATCCCTGGCGTTCACTGCCCTCTTGAGGCAGTGAACGCCAGGGATCATCGGGGCCTTTGGCCCCTCGTCATCAGGGCCTCGTCAGGCGACCGGTTCCAGGGCCGGTTCCGTCTCCGCGGGGGTCACCCGTCGGGCGCGCAGGGCGTACAGGCTGAGCGGGACGCCGATGAAGACGATCGCGGCGCCGACCAGGAGGGCGAGCTGGTAGCCCGCCAGGAACGCGTGGGTCGGGGTGGAGCCGCCGCGCAGGACCGCGGACTGGCGGGAGGTCAGGATCGCACCGATGATCGTGACGCCGAGCAGGCCGGACACCTCGCGGGTGGCGTTGAGGACGCCGGAGGCGGCGCCGGCCCGGGCGGGCGGCAGTACGCCGATCACCGCGTCGGTGAGCGGCATCATCGTGAAGCCGGAGCCGACCCCGAAGAGCACGAAGGCGGGCATGAGGTCCATGAAGTGGGCGCCCTCGCCCACGAACGACACCAGGACCAGCCCCGCGACGTTGAGGAAGAGGCCTCCGGCCACGGTGCGGTGCGTGCCCAGGCGGCGCGCGACGGGCCCGGCGAACGGCGTGATGACGATCATCGTCAGCGCCATGGGGACGATGGACGCGCCCGCCTCGGTCGGGGAGAAGCCCAGGATGTTCTGCAGGAACATGGCCGTGAACAGGTAGACGCCCATGACGCCGAAGCCCCACAGGACCATCGCGCCGACACCGCCGCTGAACACCCGGTTCCGGAACATCGACAGGTCCACCATCGGGTCGTCGGCGCGGGTCTCGATCACGACGAACGCCGCCATGGCGACCGCGGCGAGGGTGAAGGCCCCCAGGATCAGCGCGGACGTCCAGCCCCGCTCCGATCCCTCGATCAGCGCGTACGTGACGGAGAACAGGGCCACCGCGGAGGTCAGCAGGCCCGGGAGGTCCAGGCGGCGGCGTGCGGCCTCGGCGGTCTCGCGCATCGACACCGCGATGATGGCGATCGTCACCACGCCCACCGGCACGTTGATGAGGAAGATCCAGCCCCAGTGCCAGCGGTCGCTGATGAAGCCGCCGGTGAGCGGGCCGAGCGCCAAGGCGAGCGCGCCCACGGCGCTCCACACGCCGACCGCCCTGCTCCGCTCCCGTGGGTCGGGGAACGTCGAGGAGATGATCGCGATGGTCGACGGCGCCGACAGCGCCGCCCCGATGCCCTGCAGGACACGGGCCGTGATCAGCATCGTCTCGTCGTTCGCGATCCCGGCCAGCAGCGACGCGCCGGTGAAGACCGTCAGCCCGGCCAGGAACAGCCGGCGACGGCCGTACACGTCGCCGAGCCTGCCGCCGACAAGCATCAGGCCGGAGAAGACCAGGATGTAGCTGCTGACGATCCACTCCAGTCCGGACAGCGTCAGATGCAGGTCGCGCTGGATCGACGGCAGCGCCACGTTGACGACGTTGTTGTCCAGATAGGTCATGAAGGTCGCCAGCGCCACCCCGGTCAGGGTCCACCAGCGTCGACGAGATTCCATCGGTCCCCGCTCCTAAACGACGTTCTTGTACACCGTACATGTACGTCGTATAGGGAAACTTGTACGGCGTATAGTTGTCAAGTGGCCACGACAGAGGAGCGGGCCCGGCTCAGCCGGGAGACGGTGGTGGACGGCGCGCTCGCGCTCGTCGACGAGGAGGGCCTGGACCGGCTGACGATCCGGCGGCTCGCCCAGCGGCTCGGCGTCACGCCGATGGCGCTGTACTGGCACTTCAAGAACAAAGAGGAGCTGCAGGGCGCGCTGGTCAACCGGTTGTGGTCACTGGTCGACACGGACGTCGATCCGGCCACGCCGTGGCACGCCCGGTTGCACGTGCTGATGACGTCGGTCGTGGCCGTGCTCCGCGCGCACCCGAGCGCGGCCCAGCTCATGATGACCGCGGACCTCGAGGCGGCCCCGTACTGCTACGACTCGATGGAGACCGCCCTCGTGCTCCTCGCCGAGGGCGGGTTCACCCCCGGCCAGGCGGCCGCCATCAGCAAGTACGGCCTGCGCACGGCGACGATGCTGGCCGTCCGTGATCCGAAGATGCAGCCGCAGATGACCGCCGAGGAGGTGGCGGAGGCCCGCCGGCGCAAACGCGTCATGTTCGAGACGCTGTCCTCCGACCGGTACCGG
The DNA here is from genome assembly GCF_040679195.1 of Actinoallomurus sp. NPDC052308. Classification (NCBI taxonomy): domain Bacteria; kingdom Bacillati; phylum Actinomycetota; class Actinomycetes; order Streptosporangiales; family Thermomonosporaceae; genus Actinoallomurus; species Actinoallomurus sp. NPDC052308. The sequence goes on from NZ_JBFAUM010000006.1 coordinate 83,188, forward strand.
CACGTCATCGAGGCCGCCCCGGCGCTCGCCGCCATCGACCAGTCCGACGCCGAGGTCGCCCTCGGCGTCGAGCTGTTCGTCGCCGGCGTGCGGGCCCTGGCCCCGAACGGCTGACGACCGGCCCGGATACGGCCCCGAGCGCGGCGATCGTAGGGCGCCGCCACGAGGTCCTCGCCGCGCCGGGTGGGGACCACCCGGCGCGGCGGATCGCTCAGCCGAACAGGGCGGGCAGGGCGCCCTGGTGCACCTCGCGCAGCTCGCTCAGCGGAATGGAGAACACGCCCTCGACCTCGAACGCGTCGCCGCCGACCGTGCCCAGGCGGCGGATCGGGACCCCGGCCGCCTCGGCCAGCGCCGTCACCCGCTCCTCGTGCTCCGGGTAGACGGCCACGACGGCACGGGCCACCGACTCGCTGAACAGCTCGGTGAACGGGTCGTCCGGCAGGTTGATCACGCAGCCGAGCCCGCCGCGCAGGCACGACTCGACCAGCGACTGCGACAGGCCGCCGTCGGACAGGTCGTGCGCGGCGTTCAGCACGCCTTCGTGCGCCCCGGCCACGAGCACCGACGCCAGCGCCGCCTCGGCGGCCAGGTCGACGCGCGGCGGCAGGCCGCCGAGGTGCTGGAACACGACGTGCGCCCACTCCGAGCCGCCGAACTCCGGCCGGGTCTCGCCGAGCAGCAGCAGCGTGGTGCCCTCGACGTTGAACGACATCGGCACCCGCCGGTTGACGTCGTCGTGGACCCCGAGGACGCCGATCACCGGAGTCGGGTTGATCGGCGTGCTGCCCGTCTGGTTGTAGAAGCTCACGTTGCCGCCGGTCACCGGGACGCCCAGTGCCTGGCAGGCGTCCGCGAGCCCCTCGACGGCGCGCGCGAACTGCCACATGACCTCCGGGTCCTCCGGGGAGCCGAAGTTGAGGCAGTTCGTCACCGCGAGCGGCCGCGCGCCCGTCGTGGCGACGTTGCGGTACGCCTCGGACAGCGCGAGCTGCGCGCCGGCGTACGGGTCGAGCCGGGCGTACCGGCCGTTGCCGTCGGTGGCCAGCGCGATGCCCTGCGGCCCGTCGCCGATGCGGATCACGCCGGCGTCCTCCGGCGTGGCCAGCACCGTGTTGCCGAGCACGAACCGGTCGTACTGCGAGGTCACGAACGTCTTGTCGGCCAGGTTGGGCGAGCCCACCAGCCACAGGACGGTGTTGCGCAGGTCGTCCGCGGTCGCGGGGCGCGGCAGGCGGCCGGGGCCGTCGGCCTGCAACTGCCCCAGGTCCGCCGGCGGCTCGTACGGCCGCTCGTACACCGGGCCCTCGTCGGCGGCGGTGCCCGGCGGGATGTCGACGATCGTCGCGCCGTGCCAGGTCATGCGCAGCCGTCCGGTGTCGGTGACCTCACCGATCACCGTGGCCGGGACGTCCCACTTGGCGCAGACCTCGAGGAAGCGCTCGACCTTGGCCGGCTCGACCACGGCCATCATGCGCTCCTGAGACTCGCTCATCAGGATCTCTTCGGGGCGCAGCGTCGGGTCGCGCAGCGGGACCTTGTTCAGGTCGACGTCCATGCCGCCGGTGCCGGCCGCGGACAGCTCGGTCGTGGCGCAGGAGACGCCGGCCGCGCCGAGGTCCTGGATGCCGACGACGAGGTCCTCGGCGAAGATCTCCATGCAGCACTCGGTGAGGAGCTTCTCCATGAAGGGGTCGCCGACCTGCACCGACGGGCGCTTCTGCTGCGACTCCTCGTCGAAGGTGGCGCTGGCCAGCACGGACGCGCCGCCGATGCCGTCCGGCCCGGTGCGCGCGCCGAACAGGATGACCTTGTTGCCCGGCCCCGGCGCGATCGCCCGCTTGATGTCCTCGGGCTTGAGCACGCCGACGCACAAGGCGTTGACCAGCGGGTTCGCGGAATAGCAGGCGTCGAAGACGACCTCGCCGCCGATGTTGGGCAGACCGAGGCAGTTGCCGTAGCCGCCGACGCCGCGTACGACGCCGTCGAGCACCCGGCGCGTGTCCGGCGCGTCCGGCGGCCCGAACCGCAGGGAGTCCATCACGGCGACCGGGCGGGCGCCCATGGACAGGATGTCGCGGACGATGCCGCCGACGCCGGTGGCCGCGCCCTGGTACGGCTCGACGTACGACGGGTGGTTGTGCGACTCGATCTTGAAGGTGACGGCCCAGCCGTTGCCGACGTCGACGACCCCGGCGTTCTCCCCCATGCCGACGAGCAGAGCGTCGGTCTTCGGGGCCTTGTCGGCGAACTGCCGCAGGTGGACGCGGGAGCTCTTGTACGAGCAGTGCTCGCTCCACATGACGGAGTAGATCGCCAGCTCGGCGGAGGTCGGCCGCCGGCCCAGGATCTCCCGCACGCGGGCGTACTCGTCGTCCTTCATGCCGAGCTCGGCGTACGGCAGCGGGAGCTCGGGCGTCCCCGCGGCGCGGTCGACGGTGTCCACCTCGACCGGCCGCACGGCCGTCGGCTCGGTGGCCGCCTCGGCGGAGCCCGCCACGGCCGGCGCCACCTGCTCCTCGGACCGCTCGTCACCCTGCTCGTTCACCGGACTCTCCGGCACCTGCTCGCTCATGAGGCCCCCTTCGTCGGAGGAGTGACCAGAAGCGCTGTGCTCAATGCTTCGCTCGCTTCGCTCGCTCATGAATGAACCAGTTTCTTGACGACCGAGGTGAAGAAGCCCAGGCCCTCGGTGGACGTACCGGTCAAAGCCTCGACCGCGTGCTCCGGGTGCGGCATGAGGCCGACGACGTTGCCCGCCTCGTTGCAGATGCCGGCGATGTCGTTCAGCGAACCGTTGGGGTTGACGTCGAGGTAGCGGGCCACGACCCGGCCGCTGGACTCCAGCTCGTCGATGGTCGCCTGGTCGGCGACGTAGCAGCCGTCCATGTTCTTGACCGGGATGACGACCTCCTGGCCCTCCTCGTAGTCGGTGGTCCAGGCGGTGTCGGTGTTCTCGATGCGCAGCCGCTGGGCGCGGCACACGAAGTGGAGGCCGACGTTCTGGGTCAGCGCGCCCGGCAGCAGGTGCGACTCGCACAGCACCTGGAAGCCGTTGCAGATGCCCAGCACGGGAAGGCCGTCGCGCGCGGCGGCGACCAGCTTCTCCATGAGGGGCGCGAACCGCGCGATGGCCCCGGCGCGAAGGTAGTCGCCGTAGGAGAATCCGCCGGGCAGGATGACGGCGTCCACGCCGAGCAGATCGCCCTCGGCATGCCACAGGGACACCGGCTCGGCGTCCGCGAGGCGGACCGCTCGTGCGGCGTCCCGGTCGTCCAGCGACCCAGGGAAGGTGATCACGCCCACACGGGCTGACATGGGCACACTCCGATGAAGGAACGGACTCGGGCGTGCCCTAGCTTATCCGGGGTTCTAACCTGCGGTTTTCAGAAGTTGGGGCTCGAGGAGCCGCATGGGCGACTCCTCCTGCCAGCTCAGCCGCTTCTGGAGGTAGACGACGGTGCCCGTGTCCGGGCGGCTGTCGAACGTGACGTCGTCGACGAGCGCCCGCATGATCTTGATCCCGCGTCCGGACTCCGAATCGAGACCCGCGTTCTTCTCCGCGTCGCTCTGGAAGCCGTGCCCCGTGTCGGCGACCTTAAGGACGCAGTGATCCCCGGCGATACTGGCGATCACCTCATAGTGACTCGCCGAATCAACGTGCTGCACGACATTCGTGCAGGCTTCGGATGCGGCCACGAGAAGGTCGGCAATACAGGCTTCCGAAACCCCCAACCCGCGCAGCGTATCGCCCAGGACCCGGCGGATCACCGGGATGCTGAGAGTCTCACGCGGCAAGTCGAGTGAGAACTTCATATCCACCGGTCACCTCGTGTCATCCTTTGACCCCTGACCTGGGGGTCGACCCCGTCTCCGTGATTCTTTCAACGAAGCTAAGGCTTCCCCGGTGGAAACTGGCGTAATCGCGTTACCGAGCTAACTTTAGGCGACTATTCGGCGCGGAGTTCGAACGTCTCGATGACCGGGTTGGCCAGCAACGTCTCGGCCATCTTCCGAACACGTTCCGTGGCCGCTTCGTCGGCCGGTCCTTCCAGTTCGATCTCGAACCGCTTCCCTTGCCGGACCTCGGTGACGCCTTCGAAACCGAGACGCGGCAGTGCGCGGGCGACCGCCTGGCCCTGGGAATCGAGAATTTCCGGCTTGAGCATGACCTCGACGATGAAACGCGCCATGGTGACCCCCTCTGATCTGCAGGTACGGCATCGAAGCGTACGGCACGTCCGGCCACCCGATGACGCGAAGCCTCCTCCGATGGGATCGTAGGAGCCGATCACGCTCTCCGGAGGATTCTTCATGCGCGCCGAGGAACTGACCGAGTCGGAGTCGGCACTGTGGGAGGCGTTCCCCGCCGCGCGGACCGTTGACCTCGGCGGCCGGGGCGAGGTGCGCGCCGAGGTCATCGCGGCGCTGCTCTCGGGCGCACGGCCGCCCGAGCCGGGGCGGGTGCCCGCGGTCCGTCTCACCGGTGCGAAGATCACCGGGCTGCTCGACCTGTCGTTCGCCGACGTGCCGTACGCCGCACTGCTGCGCGACTGCGATTTCGCGGAGACGCCGAGCCTGTACGGCGCCCGGCTCCGGCAGATGAACCTGTCCGGCTCCCGGCTGCCGGGCCTGCATGCCTCCGACGCCCGGATCGACGGCCTGCTCTGGCTGAAGGGCTGCCGGTTCGATGGCCCCGTCCTTCTCGTCGGGACGCAGGTCGACGGCGCGCTGTCCCTAAGCTCGGCGCGGGTCGACGGTGAACGCGCTCTGCAGGCCGACGGCCTGACCGTCGCCCGCGACCTGATCGCCGCCGGCCTGACCGTCTCCGGATCGGCTCGCCTGCGGGGAGTACGGGTGCAGGGCGCGATCATCCTCGACCGCGCCCGGCTGTCCTGCCCGGGCGGTGTGGCGCTGGACCTGGACCGGGCCCGGGTCGAGGGTGCGGTCGCCCTCGGCAACGGTCTGCGCGCCGAGGGGATGGTCAGCCTGCGGTCGGCGGTGATCGGCGGCACCCTGGAGATGAGCGGCGCGGAGCTGGTCAATCCCTCGGGCATCGCGCTGCGCGGTCATCTCCTCACCGTCGGCAGCAGCCTGCGGGCCTCGATCCGGGCGAGCGGACAGGTTTACCTCAACGCCGCGCACATCACCGGGTCGATCGTTCTCGACGGGGCCAACCTGTCGAATCCGGGTGGAACGGCGCTGCGCGCCTCCCGGGTGGAGGTCACCGGCGGCATCTTCGGCAGGTACGGCTTCGCCGCCGACGGCGCAGTCCACCTGGTCGACACGCGTGTCGGGGCGGGCGTCGACCTGTCCGGCGCCCGGATCACCGCGCCGGGGACCGTGGCGCTCAAGGCCGGTGGAATCTCCGTCGGCGGTGCCATGAACTGCTGCGACGGCTTCACCGCCGTCGGCGAGGTGTCGCTCGAGGCCGCCACGGTGCAGGACTCACTCGCCCTGGACGGTGCCCGGCTGTCCAATCCGGGCGGTCCGGCGCTGTCCGCGAACCGGATCGAGGTGGGCGGGACGATCTCGGGCAAAGGCGGACTGACGGCCGAAGGCGGGATCTGGCTCCTGGACGCCCGCGTCGGCGCGAGCGTCGAGTTCAACGGGGCGACGCTGTCCAATCCGGGCGGGCGCGCGCTGACCGCCTCGGGGATCGACGTCGGCCGCGTGGTCGACTGCTGCGACGGGTTCACCGCCGACGGCCGGGTTTCCTTCTCCAGCGCCCGGATCGGCGGCCAGGTGTGCTTCACGGACGCGAAGATCGACGCCTCCGTCACACTGCACGGCGCTCGGGCCGACACCCTGCGGCTCACCGAGGGCACGCGCATCACGGGCCCCCTCGACCTCCAGCACGCGACGATCGGTGTGGTCCGTGACCACCCGGCGGCCTGGCCCGCCGAGACGCTGCTCACGGGGCTCTCCTACGACTCGTTCGACACGCCGCTGTCCGCGACCGACCGGGTAGCCTGGCTCGACGGCGCGGCCGGGTACCAGCCGCAGCCGTACGAGCAGCTCGCGGCCGTCTACCGGCGGCTCGGGCAGGACGCCGACGCCCGTACGGTCCAGCTCGCCCGGCAACGCCGCCGTCGGCGGACCCTGCCGCGCTGGCTCGCCCTCTGGGGCGTGGTGCAGGACTGGACGGTCGGCTACGGCTACCGGCCGCAGCGTGCGGTGCTCTGGCTGGCCGGGCTGCTGCTCATCGGCGCCGCGGCGTTCGGCGCCCACCACCCGCCACCGCTCAAGGCCGGCGAGGCCCCTCCGTTCAACCCGGTCCTCTACACGCTCGACCTGCTCCTGCCGATCATCGGCTTCGGCCAGGAGTCGGCGTACGCGCCGCGCGGCTGGCAGCAGTGGCTCGCCGCCGCACTCGTCGCGTCGGGCTGGATCCTCGCCACCACGATCGCCACAGGCGTCACCCGGGTCCTCTCCCGTCAGTAGCCGGACTGAATTCCTACTTCTTTGATAATCTGACTCCATGAGCGAGCAGGCGTACAGCGTCGGCGAAGGCCCAGCGACCAGGGTGAGTCTCTCCCTACCCGAGGGAACGGCCGAAGCGATCCGCCAACGGGTCGGCAAGCGCGAGTTCTCGGCCTTCATCACGGAAGCGGTCGAGCGCGAGCTGCGCGGCCAGATCCTGGATGAGTACCTGGCCGACTACGAACGCCGCAAGGGACCGGTCTCAGCACGAGAACAGGAGACGGCGCGCCAGGTCTTCGACGAGGTGTTCGCCGAGGAGGGCAATTGGCCCGCCGCAAGCTGAGCCACGAGGGCACCCTCGTGCTCGACTGTGAGGGACTGTCGAAGCTCGTCGATGATCACGAGCGTGTCGTCGCGTTGGTCACGGAATCCCGCAAAAGAGGCATGGAGGTGGTGATCAGCGCGCTGACCATCATCGAAGCCGCGCATCGCCGGACCGACAAGGCGCGACTGGCCTGGCTCCTCTCAGGTGTGCGGATCGTTCACGTCGGCGAAGAGGAGGCCAAGGCCGCCTCGACGATGCTGATCAACGCCGGGTTGCACGGCCATAAGTACGCGATCGACGCCGTCGTGGCCGAGATGGCCGTACGGCAGCGGCGTCCAGTCGTCCTTCTCACCTCGGACATCGACGACATGACGAAGCTCTGCGGTGATCGGATGCGTCTCGTGTCCGTGTAAGCGATCACACCGGTCGGATCGCCGACGCGCTATACATGAAGGTTCTGTCGTCACCCCGGAGCCGTGGATGTTGATCGATGACCTGACCAAGCCCGAGCGGGTGCTCTGGGACGCGTTCCCGCGCGGTGAGACGGTGGACCTGTCCGGCGGCGACCAGGACTTCGACGCCACGAACGCCTGGGGCCCCGAGCGCACCATCCGCGCCGAGGTGATCTCCGCGCTGCTGCTGGGCGCGCGGGAGAACGAGCCCGGCCAGGTCGCCGCCGTACGCCTGACCGGCGCGCGGATCACCGGCACGCTCAACCTCGGGCATGCCCACGTCACCGTCCCGCTCGCGCTCACCGGCTGCCAGCTCACCGACGCCCCGCACCTGTACTGGGCGCAACTGCGCAGCGTCCACCTCATGCGCTGCCGGCTGCCCGGCCTGGTCGCCTCGGGCGTGCGCATCGACGGGCACCTGTGGCTGGAGGGCAGCCACATCTACGGCGGCGTGTGGCTCGACAGCGCCCACATCACCGGCATCCTGAACCTGACCGGCGCCTACCTGTCCCACCCGGGCGGCGACTCGCCGCTGCTCGCCGACCGCCTCATCGTCGACAACAACGTGTACTGCGACCAGGGCTTCACCGCCGAGGGCGAGGTGCGGCTGCCCGGCGCGCACATCGGCGGCCTGCTCAACCTGCGCGGCGCGCGGCTGCGCAACCCGAAGGGCCAGGCGCTGTACGCCAGCCGGCTCGCGGTCGCGGCCAACATGTTCTGCGACGGCGGGTTCAGCGCCGAGGGGGAGATCCGGCTGCGCGGCGCGCGCATCGGCGGGTACCTCTCGATGGTCGGCGCGACCGTGTCCAATCCGGGCCGTACCGCGCTGAACTGCGACGACATGGGCATCGAGACGGACATCTACTGCTCGGACGGCTTCCGTTCCGAGGGCGTGGTCAGCCTGGCGGGTGCGCGGATCGGCGGCCTGTTCAACCTGCGCGGCGGCCGGCTCTCCAACCCGGCCGGGGTCGCCCTGAACCTCCAGCGGGCCCAGGCCGAGGAGGTGATGCTGCGGGCCGCCGAGCCGGTCAAGGGCGTCGTCGACCTGAGCTACGCGCGGATCAAGCTGCTGCGCGACGACCCGCTGTCGTGGGCGCCGAGGTACCAGCTCGACGGCCTGACGTACGAGATGATCGACCCGCCGCTGACCGCCAAGGAGCGGCTCAAGTGGGTGGCCCGCGACACGGACGGCTACATCCCCCAGCCGTACGAGAAGCTCGCGGAGACCTACCGGGTCCTCGGGCACGACGGCGAGCGGCGCTCCGTCCTGCTGGCCAAGCACCGGGCACGCCGGAACACCCAGCCGGTGCCGCGCCGGATCTGGGGGTACGCCCAGGACTGGACGGTCGGCTACGGCTACCGGCCCTTCCTGGCGGCCGCGTGGCTGGTGGCGCTGCTGGCGTTCGGCACCGTGGTCTTCCAGCACCGTCCGCTGATCCAGGAGCCGGGGCACAACACCCAGTTCAACCCGTTCCTGTACACCCTGGACCTGCTGCTACCGGTCGGCTCGCTGGGTCAGGAGGGGGAGTTCGCCCCGCACGGCATCTACCTGTGGATATCCGACGCGCTCGTCGCCGCGGGCTTCATCCTCGGCCTGACCGTCGCCGCCGGAGCGACCCGCGTACTGTCCCGAGAGTGATCCACTCCTACCGAATCAGCGCGTGATTCGCGTTGGTGGCAGGGCACAACCTTCCGGGTACGTTTCCGTAGGAGCAAAGGCTTGCGCCCGGGTACGTGGCCTCTGTCACGATGACGACTACGTCTCCCGTACTCGCCGGGATCCGCGGGAAGGGCGACGCGCAACCAGGCCGACCGCGGCGATCCCGCGAACGGCCCTGAACGCACGAGGAGTGGCACGTGATCGTCGACGCCGCGCGCGGTGCGCCCCTGGGCACCGACGCACAGTCTCCCCCATCGGAACTCGTCCAGCTGCTCACCCCTGAGGGCGAGCGCGTCGAGCACCCCGACTACGACGTGAACCTGACCCCCGAGGAGATCAAGGGTCTGTATCGGGATCTGGTGATCGTCCGCCGGATCGACACCGAGGCCGTCGCGTTGACCCGCCAGGGCGAGCTGGGCATCTGGGCCTCGCTGCTCGGCCAGGAGGCCGCGCAGATCGGCTCGGCGCACGCCCTGCGGCCGGACGACATGGCGTTCCCCAGCTACCGGGAGCACGGTGTGGCCTGGTGCCGGGGCGTCGACCCGCTCGACCTCCTGGGCCTCTTCCGCGGCGTGAACCATGCCGGGTGGGACCCGAAGGAGCACAACTTCCACCTGTACACGATCGTCATCGGCAGCCACACCCTGCACGCCACCGGCTACGCCATGGGCATCCAGCGCGACAGCGCCGAGAACGCCGCCATCGTCTACTTCGGCGACGGCGCGACCAGCCAGGGCGACGTCAATGAGGCGTTCGTCTGGTCGGCCGCGCAGAACGCCCCGATCGTCTTCTTCTGCCAGAACAACCAGTGGGCCATCTCCGAGCCGCTGGAGAAGCAGTCCCGCATTCCGCTGTACCGCCGCGCCGAGGGCTTCGGCTTCCCCGGCGTCCGCGTCGACGGAAACGACGTCTTCGCCGTGCACGCCGTCACCAGGAAGGCCCTCGAGAACGCCCGCAGCGGCCAGGGCCCGACCCTCATCGAGGCGTTCACCTACCGGATGGGCGCGCACACCACCACGGACGACCCGACGCGCTACCGGCTCCAGGCCGAACTCGAGTCCTGGAAGCTCAAGGACCCGATCGAGCGCCTCAAGGCCTACCTCGTGAAGAACCAGCTGGCCGACCGCGCGTTTTTCGACGCGATCGACGCCGAGGCCAAAGAGCTCGGCTCGGACCTGCGGAAACGGTGTCTAGAATTGCCCGACCCGGAGCCGACGGCGATCTGGGAGAACGTCTATGCGACCGAGCACTCGCTGCTCGCGGAAGAACGCGGCCAGTTCGCCTCGTACCTGGCGACGTTCGAGGATGTGTCCCGATGAGGGGGCGGCCGACTCGGGCCGGGGGTACGCGCGGAGGGGAGTGCGACGGTGAGCGCTGAGACGCTGACTCTTTCCAGAGCTATGAACGAGGGCCTTCGCAAGGCCATGGAGAACGACCCGAAGGTCCTCATCATGGGTGAGGACGTCGGCAAGCTCGGCGGTGTCTTCCGGGTGACCGACGGTCTGCAGAAGGACTTCGGCGAGGCGCGCGTCATCGACACGCCGCTGGCCGAGTCCGGCATCGTCGGCACGGCCATCGGCCTCGCGCTGCGCGGCTACCGGCCGGTGTGCGAGATCCAGTTCGACGGGTTCGTGTTCCCGGCGTTCAACCAGATCACCACGCAGCTCGCCAAGATGCGGATGCGGTCGCTCGGCACGCTCGAACTGCCGGTCGTCATCCGCATCCCCTGCGGCGGCGGCATCGGCGCGGTCGAGCACCACAGTGAGTCGCCGGAGGCGTACTTCACCCACACCGGCGGCCTGCGCGTCGTCGCGTGCTCGAACCCGGCCGACGCGTACACGATGATCCAGCAGGCCATCGAGTGCCCCGACCCGGTGATCTTCTTCGAGCCGAAGCGCCGCTACTGGGACAAGGCCCCCGTCGACCGCGACCTGTCCAAGGCCGCGCCCTTCGACAAGGCCGTCGTCGCGCGCCCCGGCGAGGACGTGACCGTGCTCGCGTACGGGCCGATGGTCAAGACCTCCCTCGAGGCCGCGCAGGCCGACGAGCAGCACTCGATCGAGGTCATCGACGTCCGCTCGCTCAACCCGCTCGACGAGGCGACGATCCTGGAGTCCGTACGCCGGACCGGCCGGTGCGTCGTCGTGCACGAGGCGCCGGTCTTCAACGGGTACGGCGGCGAGCTCGCCGCCCGGATCACCGAGAAGTGCTTCTACCACCTGGAGGCACCGGTGCTGCGGGTCGGCGGCTTCTCCACGCCGTACCCGCCGTCCCGTCTCGAGGACCACTACCTGCCCGACCTAGACCGCGTCCTCGACGCCGTCGACCGGACCTTCGCGTGGTGAGCATGGGCGAGCTGAAACAGTTCAAGCTGCCGGACGTCGGTGAGGGCCTGACCGAGGCCGATATCGTCAAGTGGCACGTACGGCCCGGCGACGCCGTCGAGGTCAACCAGACGATCGTCGAGATCGAGACGGCCAAGGCCGTCGTCGAGCTGCCCTGCCCGTACGAGGGCACGGTCGCCGAGCTCCTCGTCGAGGAGGGCACGACCGTCGACGTCGGCGTCCCGATCATCTCGGTCGCGGTCGGCGGCGACGTCCCGGCCACCGGGACGACGGCGGAGGAGACCGCGCCCGCCCCCGCCGCCGAGGGCGCGCGGGAGCCGGGCATGGAGGGCAGCCCCGCCCCGGCGGTCGACCCGGCCGCCCCGGAGCAGAAGCGCGTCCCGGTGCTGGTCGGCTACGGCGTGAAGGCCGGCTCGACCAAACGCCGCCCCCGCAAGGCCGCAGCCTCCAGCGCCCCGGCCGCGTCCGCCGTACGGGCCGAGCCCGCCGCACCGGCGCAGCCCGTCCCCGTCCCCGCCTCCCGGCCCGCCGGGTCGCGGGTCGCGGTGCTGGCCAAGCCCCCGGTCCGCAAGCTGGCCAAGGACCTGGGCGTCGACCTGAGCGGCGTCACCGGCAGCGGCCCGCAGGGGTCGATCACCCGGGACGACGTCCGCCAGGCCGCCGAGGCCCCCGCAACCCCGGTCCGTACGACGGGCGAGCGGCGGGAGGAGCGCATCCCGATCCGCGGCGTGCGCAAGCACACGGCGGCGGCCATGGTGCAGTCGGCGTTCACCGCGCCGCACGTCACCGAGTGGCTGCAGGTCGACGTGACCGAGACGATGAACGCCGTGAAGCGGCTGCGCGAGCTGCCCGACTTCGAGGGCGTCAAGGTCTCGCCGCTGCTGCTGGTCGCCAAGGCGCTGCTGCTGGCGGTCCGGCGCAACCCGCTGGTCAACTCGGCGTGGGACGAGGACGCGCAGGAGATCGTGGTCAAGCACTACGTGAACCTGGGCATCGCCGCCGCGACCGAGCGCGGGTTGATCGTGCCGAAGGTCCGGGACGCCCACGACCTGTCGCTGCCGGACCTGGCCCGGGCACTCACCGACCTCGCCGCCACGGCGCGCGCCGGCAAGTCCACCCCGGCCGACCTGTCCGACGGCACGATCACGATCACGAACGTCGGCGTCTTCGGCGTCGACGCGGGCACCCCGATCCTGACCCCCGGCGAGTCGGCCATCCTCGCCGTCGGCCAGATCCGGGACATGCCCTGGGTGCACGAGGGCGAGATCAAGGTCCGCAAGGTGACGACGCTGGCGCTGTCGTTCGACCACCGCATCGTCGACGGCGAGCTCGGCTCCGCCGTCCTCCGCGAGGTCGGCGCCATGCTCGAGGACCCCATGCGCATGCTCGCCTGGTCCTGACGGAGAGGAGAAGGGCTCCGGGCCGCCGACGCGGCCCGGAGCCCTTTTCTCTGCGTGACCACAGGCGGAGCCCGCTCACTGGCAGCGAGGTACGTTAAGTACTCGACGTACTTGCCGTAGTCACAAAAACGGCATGACCGGTGACAGGGAGTGGCATCATGTCGTCTGTGCACTTCAACAGCTACACGGAGGCTCGCGCGCATCTGAAGGATCTCCTCGACGCGGCAGAGCTGGGATGCACGGCGACCGTACGCCGGGAGTCCTCGATGGCAGCGGTCGTCGACGCCGCTCGGCTGCGGCACTTCCTTGCCGTCGTGAGTCCGGTCCGGGCGCAGGTCGTGGCCGAGGACGGCGGCTGGTCGGTCTTTCTCCCCGGGTTGCCCATCTCCGCCGACGGCGCCACGTTCGACGAGGCCATCGACGAGATGGTGGATGCCCTTCGTGAGTACGCCGCCGACTGGCAAGAGCGACTACGCGAGGCCCCTAACCATCGTCAGCATTGGGGCCTGGTGCAGCTGATCAATCTCAGCGACGACGGCCAGCTACGCGCCTGGCTCACCGGGGACGGCACATGACCTGGCCACAGCCCACCCGGAAGGATCACGAGTGCTTCTGCGTGACCGAAGGGTGGCGTCGGGTGCGCGACGCGCGCGGACGCGTCGGAACACATCATGCGACCTACGAGCTGGACCTGCCCGACGGGTCGATCCTACGGACGAGGATCTCCCATCCGGTTGATCGCAGCGGCTATGGCACGAGTCTTTGGGCGCACATCCTCCGCGACCAGCTCGACGTCTCAGAGCAGGAATTCTGGGCCTGTGTTCGCGATGGTCGGAAACCTGCGCGAGGAGCTTCCCCACCGGACAAGAGCCCGCTCCCCGCCGAAATGGTGCATCTCCTGATCGCACGGGTCGGCCTTTCGGAGAAGGAGGTCGCCGAGATGACTCGGGAGGAAGCCATCATCCGGCTGCAGCAGTACTGGCTGGACGGCATCTAGAAGATCGGCGGCGTCGGATCCACCCCGCTGATCCCCGGTGATAGCAGCCGATAGGGCGCAGCAGACGCCAGGGATCAAGGTTGCCGGGCCTCCAACGCAGCATTGGCGGTGTTGTCTCGGCGGCTGGTGAATCCGCAACCTTCTGAGCCACACTGTCGGCGATACGGACGTATCGCCGACAGGGCGTTCGGTCAGGGGCAGGTCTGGCGTTTGGCGGTGAGGTCGAGGGTCTTGCGGATGGAGCTGAGCTTCAGGCGCTTGGACTCGGCGCAGAACTTGCTCAGCGGCAGGTCGTACTCGGCGTGGAAGACGGGCTTGCCCGCCGTGATGAACGGCTTGAGGGCGGAACACTCGTCGTACTCGGCGCACTGCTCGTTCACCGCGAAGTCGAAGTCCTTGACCAGGGTCGGGATCTGGCCGAGGTCGTTCTTCAGGCCGACGGCGAGGCCCTTCTGGTGGGCGACGCTCGCCAGCATGCGGTTGAACGCCAGTTGCTGCTTCGCGGTCACCGGGAAGCCGGACTTGTTCTGGTACGCGTCGGCCAGGTCCGGTTCGACGCCGTCGAAGCCCTTGGCCTTGCACTGGTCCAGGCGCGCCGCCCAGATCGGCCGAATCACGTCGATCTTCCGGATGTCGACCCAGCGCTCCTGCGGCCAGCCGTCGACCTTGTTGCCGAGGATGGACTTGGGGAACTTGGCGTAGTCGGGCCGGCCCTGCTCCGCCGCGCCGATGTCGATGTAGCAGATGACCTTACGGCCCTTGGCGTGCAGCGCGGTCACCGTCGACTTGGGCGTGTCGAACATGTCGACGTCGTAGACGCTCGCGTTGACCGACGTGTCGATCTTGCCGCTGAGCTGCCACTGCCAGCTCACACCGGTCTTCGGCTTCCACCAGGAGGCCGAGGCCGCCTGCGCCTTCGCCGACGCCGTCTCGTGGGCGGCCACGTCGCGGGCGCCGCCCGAACCGCCGCAACCCGCGACGGCAGCGAGGGACAGCGCGAGGATCGCGTATTTCAGTGCCATAGGTGAGCAAACTAGCCGGACGCGCCGACACGGCAGGATTTCGGGAAAGTGATGATCTTGGATCCAGGCGGCACTTAGCCCGGTTGAGCCCCAATTGTGACCTGGGTTACAGGTGTGGAGCCGCCGTGATCGTGGAAATCCTTCGACATCTCAGTAAAGAGCGTGAAAAGCCTGCCTGGGAGGCGCGGCATGAAGATCACGCGAGCGGCGGCGGCCGTCATGGCGACGGGCCTCATCGTGGCGGGGTGCTCGGGCGGGGCGAGCGGGGGCGGCGGGACCACGATCCGGATCAGCGCCAACGGCGTCAAGGGCGGCAAGAACGCCGCCGGCGCCGAGTGGGTCACCGACTACGTCATCCCGAAGTTCACCGCGTACGAGAAGAGCAAGGGGAAGAAGGTCACGGTCCGCTACCTGGGGACGGGCGTGGACGACGCCCCGTACAAGGAGAAGACGGCGCTCGACCTGAAGTCGGGCGGCGGCGCGGACCTGCTGCAGATCGACGGCATCTGGGTCGGTGAGTTCGCCCAGGCGGGATACATCAAGCCGCTCGACCAGACCGTCGGCGCCGCCGCGAACCAGTGGGACGGCTTCGCGCAGATCCCCGGGCCGGTGCAGAACATCATGGCCTTCGACGGCAGGCGGTACGGCCTGCCGAGCGGCACCGACGGCCGAGTGATCTTCTACAACCGGAAGCTGTTCCAGCAGGCCGGGCTCCCCGCTGACTGGCAGCCGAAGAGCTGGGACGACGTCCTCGCCGCGGGCCGGCGGCTCAAGGGCGTCAAGGGCGTCAAGGGCGTCACGCCGATCCAGCTCAACGCGGGGACCGCGATGTCGGAGGCCACGTCCATGCAGGGCGTGCTGCCGCTGCTCGCCGGCACCGGCCACCAGATCTACGAGAACGGCAGGTGGCTGGGGAACACCCCGCAGATCCGCGACGTCCTCGACGTCTACAAGAAGGTGTACTCCGGCGGACTCGGCGACCCGCGCCTGCAGCAGAACCCGCAGGGCCGGGACGAGTCGTTCCAGCGGTTCGCCCAGGGCAAGGTCGGCATGCTGCTGGAGAGCGACTACTTCTGGCGTGAGGTCGTCGGCCCGGACGCCGAGGTGGCGCCGATGAAGGACCGGGACCAGACGGTCGGGTACGCGCTGATCCCCGCCGTGCGGCCCGGCGGCGGCGTGCGCGGCCAGGACTTCGTCAGCCTGTCCGGCGGCAGCGGCTGGGTGATCAATCCGCACACGAAGAACGCCGCGCTGGTCTGGGACCTGCTGACGTTCATGCAGTCCCACGACGCGGTCAAGGAGGAGGTGCGCCGCACGGCCGTCGGCATCAGCCCGCGCACCGACGTGAACGCCGAGACGCTCGCGAGCGATCCGCTGCTGAACTTCATCTCGACCAAGGTGCTGCCGATCACCGTCGTACGCCCCGGCCTCGCCGCGTACCCGCAGGTCTCCACGGCCCTGCAGAAGGCGACCGGCGACGTGGTGGCGGGCGGGAGCGTCGACGCGGCGGCGAAGGCGTACGAACAGAACCTCGAGCAGGCCGTCGGTGGCAGTGGCGGCGTCAGCACCGGCTGAGCGGCGGGCCGGGCTCGCGTTCGTCCTCCCGGCCCTGCTGCTCATCACGGTGTTCCTCATCCTGCCGGCGCTGTGGACGCTCTACCTGGGGCTGACCGACTACCGGCTCACCGGGACGGCGGCCGCCCACCCCCGGATCGTCGGCACGGACAACTACACGCGGGCGCTCGGCGACAAGGACTTCCGCGACGCCCTCGGCCGTACGCTGCTGTTCGTCTTCGGCTCGGCCGTCATCGGGCAGAACGTCCTCGGATTCCTCCTCGCCTGGTCGTTGCGTTCCACCCCCGTGGCTTCGCCCCACCGCCCCCCGCGCTCGGCGCGGGCGTGGGTCAGGGCGACGGTCGAGACGGTCGTGCTGCTCGCCTGGGTCCTGCCGGGCGTGGTGGTGGCCTGGCTGTGGATCGCGTTCCTGAAGGACCAGGGCGGCACGCTCAACGCGATCCTGCGCACGCCGGGCCACGACTGGTGGTTCGAGCATCCGATGGGCGCGCTCATCGTGTTCAACACGTGGCGGGGCACGGCGTTCTCGATGATGCTGTTCTCGGCCGCGCTGTCGAACGTCCCGCCGAGCCAACTGGAGTCCGCCCGGCTGGCGGGCGCCCGGGGATGGCAGCAGTTGCGCGACGTCGTCCTGCCGAACATCCGCGGCCACATCCTGACCAACACGCTCCTGATCAGCCTGTGGACGTTCAACGACTTCACGCCGTACCTCATCACCAAGGGCGAGCCGCACGGCGCGTCCGCGGTGCTGCCGGTGTACATCTACCTCACCGCGCTGCCGGGTGAGCGGCTCGGCTTCGCCAGTGCGATCTCACTGATCATGCTGCTGATCAACCTCGTGCTCGCGCTGGCGTACGTGCGGATCCTCCGGAGGCGCCCATGACCGAGCGAAGCGAGGGAATCGACAGCACAGCCCCTCCGGTCACTCCTCCGACGAAGGAGGGTCCATGACGGCCGTACGGACGGTGCTGCGGCGGATCGGGTTCTACGTGCTCGTCTCTCTGGTCACGGCGTTCTTCGCGCTGCCGATGCTGTGGCTGGTCACCGCGCCGTTCACGCGGCATCCGACGTTCGCGGTGCGGTGGCCGGACTTCACGCTCGCCAACTTCCGGGCGCTCGGCGACGACCCGAACGCGCTGCCCTCGCTGTACAACTCGGCCGTGCTGTCGCTGTGGACGATGCTGCTCACCGTCGGCGCCGCCGCGCTCGCCGCGTACGCCCTGAGCAAGGCGCGCGTGCCCGGCCGGGACGCGATCCTCTACCTGCTCCTGCTGCTGTCCTCGGTGATCACCGGGACCGCCGCGATGGTGCCGATCTTCCAGCTGATGTTCCGGCTGCGCCTGCTCGATCAGGACCTCGGTGTGATCCTCGTGCTGACCGGCGGGCTGCTGCCGGCCGCCATCTTCATCCTCAAGGACTTCATGGACACCATGCCCCGATCGCATGAGGAGTCCGCGCGGGTCTTCGGCGCGAACTCGCTGCAGGTCTTCGGCCACGTCGTGCTGCCGAACGTACGGCCCGGCCTCGCCACCATCGCCGTCTGGGCGGTGGTGAACGTCTGGGGCAACTTCCTCATGCCGTTCCTGCTGTACCGCAGCCCGGAGAAGCAGCCCGCCGCCGTCACCCTCAACACCTTCTACACCGAGGGCGGCCAGCCGGACCTCGCGCTGATCTCGACGTTCGCGCTGCTCTACTCCGTTCCAGTGGTCGTCATGTTCCTGTTCGTCAGCCGCCGCTACGGCTTCCGTTTCCACGGAGGGATCAAAGGGTGAGAGTCGCACTGGAGGCGGTGACGAAGGTCTACGACGGCGACGTACGAGCGCTGGACGACCTCTCACTGGAGATCGCGGACGGGGAGTTCTTCGCGCTGCTCGGCCCGTCCGGCTGCGGCAAGACGACCCTGCTCCGTACGATCGCCGGGCTCGAGACGGCCACGTCCGGCACCGTACGGATCGGCGAGCGCGACGTCACCCGCCTGCCGCCCGGCGACCGGGACGTGGCGATGGTGTTCCAGGACTACGCGCTGTTCCCGCACATGACCGTGGCCGACAACATCGCCTACCCGCTCCGGCTGAAGAAGGTGCCGCGCGCCGAACGCCGGGCGAAGGCGGCCGGCACCGCCGCCGGGCTGTCCCTCGGCCCGTACCTCGATCGCCGCCCGGCGCAGTTGTCCGGCGGGCAGCAGCAGCGCGTCGCGCTCGCGCGGGCGATGGCCGCCCGGCCCACCGTCTTCCTGCTGGACGAGCCGCTGTCCAACCTCGACGCACGCCTCCGCCTGGAGGCCCGGACGTTCCTGAAGAAGCTGCAGCACGACCTCGGCGTCACCACCGTCTTCGTCACCCACGATCAGGCGGAGGCCCTCGCGCTCGCCGACCGCATCGCCGTCATGGAGGACGGGCGCGTCCGCCAGATCGGCACGGCTCGCGAGGTCTTCCAGCGACCCGCGAACATCTTCGTCGCCGGCTTCATCGGCTCGACCCCGATGAACCTCCTCGAGGGCGAGTGCGTGCCCGGAGACGGCGATCCGACGAGCTCGTGGACCGACGAGATCGACGTGGCGGGCCTGCGGCTGCCGGTCCCCGAGGAGGCCACCGGCCTCGTCGGGCCCGGCGACAAGGTCATCGCCGGGTTCCGGCCCGAGTACGTCCAGGAGGCCGCGGACGGCATCGAGGGCCGGGTGGAGATCGTCGAGAACCTCGGCACGACGTCCCTGGTGACGCTGGCGACCTCGGGCCCGAACGTCCAGCTCACCGTCCCCGAGGACCGCGAACCGGCGGTCGGCGCGACGATGCGGGTCGCCCCGCGGCCCGGCCGCACCCTCCTCTACCGGGCCGACGACGGCGACCTCATCGAGGACTGCTGAATGCATGACCCGATGGCCGAAATCGGACATTCGTCACAATAGGTCGGGGATCTGCTTAAAATAATCGTCCCGACGGGGTCAGTTACGGCGACGGGATGTCCGATGGACCTGAGAAGCGCCGAGGTCGACGACTTAATCTCTCGTACGAGGAACGTGCTCGAATCCCTCGGGACGGCGGGCTCCGGCGGCGCCCGCGAGGTCCGCGGGGTCGGCGAGTCGCCCGACGGCCGGGTGAAAGCCGTCGCGGTGGCGGGACACATCGAGTCACTGGAGCTCGACCCGCGTGTGATGCGGATGCCATCACAGGAGTTGGCCGAGCACATCACGGCAGCGGTGAACGCGGCCCTCGACGGTCTCGCGGCGCAGCCTCCCCCGGCGGAACAACCCGCCTTACCGAGGCCGGAGGTCATCGCGGCGCAGCTCGCCGAAATCCAGGAACAGAGCGTACGCCAACTGGCGGCCATCTCCGAAGCGATCAGCGCGGCGGTCCGGCAGGCTCAGGAGGCCATGTGAACGACAGAATGCTGGTCGACAGGAAGACCACGCTGACGCATACGGCGAACCTTCACCAGACGGCCGGATCGCTCGACGCGTTACAGCAGGATTTCGACGACAAGGTGCAGAGCCTGGTGGAGGAACCGGGCAACGACCTGATCAGCCCGTTGATCTGGGCCGCGCATGACGCGGTCCGCGGAATCCTCCAGAAGTGCGTCTCCTCCAACGTGCACGGCATACGCAGCCACGCCGACAAATGGACCACCCGGCAGCAGCTCCATGACGCCGTCGAGAAAGTGAACATCCAACAAGCACGCAACTCGCTACCGCCACGGTGACGACCATGGGAACGGGGATCAGACTTCCGGACTGGGCCGAACGGCTACTGAACGACCTCGGCTACCAGTGGCCGGAGATCAGCGAAGGCAACCTCGTCGAACTCGGCGGGCTCTACACGCAGCACGGCACGACGCTCGCGCAGGTCCGCGGCCAGGCTCACGGATCCGCCCAGGAGCTCGTCGACGCCAACGCCGGGGACTCGGTCGACGCCTTCCGGCAGAAGTGGCAGGAAAGGCAGCAGCCGCACGACAACCTGGGCATCGCCCAGAAGGCCAGCATCGGGACCGGCATCGGAATGTACGGCTCCGCGGCCATCGTGATCGGCTTAAAGGTCTACACGTTCGTGCAACTGGCGATCCTCGCGATCGAGATCATCGAGGCGATCGCCACCTCGCCCGAGACGTTCGGTGGATCCCTGCTGGAGATTCCGGTCTTCAAGGAGATCCAGGGGATGCTCATCAACGCGGGGATCAACGAGGCCGTCAACGCGCTGCTGTCCGCGTGATCACGTCCATGACGACCGTACGGCCGGGAGAAAGGCGCGCTCATGGCCGGCGGTGCCGCTGAAGGCGAGGCCGGCGCCAAGATCATCTCCTGGGTCGTCAAGGACCTGGCCAAGGCGATGTGGAGGGACACGGAGGCCGACGCCGCGAAGGTCACCGAGGCCGAGGTCCGGGCGGCGACGGAGAAGGCTCTCGCCCGAATGACCGATGACCTCGCCGGGAAAACCGAGAAAGAGGTTCAGGAGGCGCTTCGCAAGGAGGCCGAAGCGCAACTGAAGCGGCAACTGGAAAACCAGGCGCGGAAGCTCCGGCTCCCGGCAGACAGCATCGCCTTCCGATATCGGAACCTCACCGTGGAGGATTACGCCGGGCGGTTCCTGCGCGGCGGAGTGTGGCGCGAGCTGGGCAGCGAATACCGTCAGATGACGGTAGAGGAGGCACTCAAGACGGGGAACAGCAAAGTGCGGAAGATATTGACAGATCTGCGGGACAAGTTCCGGAAGTAGGCGCCTGCCGTAGGATAAAGGCTCCTCGTCCGGCGACGGAAAGGTTGTCGATGGATCGTTCGCCACTCGCCCGCAAGGACCCGGCGGTCCGCGAACTGGTCGATCGATTCGCCGCCGACCTGGGCGCCGAATCGTTCGACCTGGTGGACCACTGGGAAGACCTGATGGCGATCGGACTCGCCCGCCCGAGCGACCATGACGTACTCGTCTACGTCGCGATAGCGATCAACGACGAAGGTGACGTTCTCGAATCTGAGGACAGATATTATTACGAATGCGAGACGCCGTCCGACGCCGATGAGCTCGGATATACCGTCGCCCGCAGCGGCGACCACGTCTCCTACGAGGAGATGCTGAGAGCGGCCGCCGCACACCTCCGGACACAACAGGCTTGATCGCCCGATCCCGTACGGCCGCCTGCTACTGACCGCGCCACCAGCCGACCAGGGTGCGCCACCAGCGGGGCCGCTCCGTGTCCGAGAAGTCCGGCCGCTCCGGCATGGCGAGCGGCGCCGGCGGGGCCGGGGGGTTCTCCGTCGCCACGGGCACGGGAGCGGGCACCGCCACGGGCGGGAAGCGGACCGGGAGCGCGGTCAGCGCACGGTGGAACATCCCCGGTCGCCACTGCAGCCCTTCGGGGGGAGGCGCGAGTTCCATGCCGGGGAGCTTGTCGAGGAGCTTCTCGATCGCGGCCGTGGCGATGAGACGTCCGTGGCTCTGCGCCGGGCAGGTGTGCGGCCCCGCGCCCCACGCCAGGTGCGCCCGGTTGCCCGCCCGTACGTCGGACGCCAGCGACGGATCGGTGTTCGCGGCGGCGAAACTGACGACGACCGGCTGGTCGGCGGGCAGCCAGACGCCGTCGAGGTCCGTCTCCTTCGGCGGGTAGGTGGCCGCGTAGTTCGCGATGGGCGGGTCCATCCACAGCACCTCGTCCAGCGCGTCCTCGATGGGCAGGCTGCCCCCCGACAGGCCGTCCGCGAAACGATCGTCGGACAGCAGCAGCAACATGGTGTTCGCGATGAGGTTCTGCACGGGCTCGGTCCCGGCTCCGATGAGCGTGACGAGCTGGCTCAGCATCTCCTCGTCCGTCAGCTCCGCCGGGTGGGCCATCAGCCAGGAGGTCACGTCGGGGCCCGGGTTGGCGCGTTTGTAGGCCACCAGCTCCATGATGGCCTCGCCCAGGATCATGTTGAACTTCTCGGCCTCGATGCCTTCGAAGATGCCGCTCATGCCCTGGACCAGCCGATCCCCGATCACCGACGGGCAGCCGAACATGGAGTTGAACACGAGGAGGGGCAGGACGCGGGCGTAGTCGGTGATCAGGTCCATCTGGCCGACGTGCGCGTTCTGCGCGATGAGGGAATCGGCGGTGGTCTCCACCCAGCCGCGCAGAACGTTGGAGTCCACCTGCGCCAGACTCGCCGTCACCGCGGACCGCAGCCGGGTGTGGACGGCGCCGTCGGTGAACAGGGCGTTCGGCCGGTAGCCCATCATCGGCAGCAGCGGGCAGTCGGGCGCGACGTTCGCCTGCCAGCGGCGGGGGTCCTTGGGGAACCTGATCGGGTCGCGCAGGACGTCGAGCGCGGCCTGGTAGCCGACGACGAGCGTGCCGGGCACGCCGGGTGACAACTCGACCGGCGCGGCGCCTCCGTACCGGCGCAGGGCGGCGTAGGTGCCATGGGGATCGGCGGCGAATTCCGGCCCGTACAACGGCAGGCGGCCGGAGTGGGCGGGGCATCCTGAGGAAGGTCCGGTGCCGAACTGGTCGGGAGTCACGCGGGCTCCTTTTCGAGGGGGTCGGGGAGCCTCTGCCGCGAATCAAGGCGTCCACGGTCGGCCGGACCGGAGTCCGGACGCCCATAACGACCGACGAAAGAAACGCGGGCAGCGCCAAGGAGCCGAAAGGCTACAGCCGGTGATTCCCAAATTCCAGTGAGATGACCGAATTCGGGCCGCTCAGCCGAATCGGTACGGGGTGAGGTACTCGGGCACGACCACCTTGGTGCGCGGGCTGATCTTCTGTACGGTCGCGATGAAGTCGTCCATATGCGGCTTCGTGCTCGGGTCGGGCTTCGGCGGGTTCTCCAACTCCACCTCGAAGTCGTCCCAGTGGACCGGCACGATGACGGAGGGCCGGTTCAGCGCCGTGATGACACGGTCCGCGTAGTCGTAGGTCGAACCGCTCGCCTGCATGGCGATCATGGCGATGTCGGGCGAGAGGCCGGTCACGTTGCGCTCCACGAAGTCGCTCGCGCCCATGAAGAAGACCGCGGGGCCGTCCTTCAGGGTCACCTGGAAGTTCAGCGTGTCGCCCTCCGGCAGGTCGCCCACCGTCTTCGGCTTCTCGGGCCGGCTGAGGCGCACACCGGGGAACGCGACCGAGTACGCGGCGTTGCGGCTGTGCAGCGAAGCGACCACCTCGACGGTGTACGCGCCGAAGTCGAGCACCTCACCGCCCTTGACCGGGCTCAGCTGCGAGGACGGCACGTCGCACGCCAGCGCGAGGTTGTAGGTCGTCATGGTGCCGAGGACCCGCGCACCCGTCTTCTGCGCGATGTACGGGACGTCGTTGAAGTGGTCCCAGTGCGAGTGGGTCACCAGGATCGTCTCCGGCCTGCCGACGTTCTCATCGATCGTCTTGGTGTCCACCGTCAGCTCTGTGGCGGGGTTGAACTTCCCGTCGAACATGCCGGTGGAGTACCGGCTGAGGTACGGGTCGATGAGCAACGTCCGCGACCCGATGTCGATCCGCCATCCCGCCGTACCGAACCAGCGGAACGTCGCGGCGGTGCTCTTCTTCCTGGCCCGTGGCGCCGCCGGGGCCTGGCCGGTCGTGGGTGGTGCGAACACGGATGCCGCCGCCACCGAAGCGACGGTGGCGCCTCCGGCGCCGCGCAGAAAAACCCGGCGGCCGACTCGTTGTCCGGACATGCTGATCTCCCCTTTCGGGTCGGCTGAGCGACTGATCAGCGCAGACTCAACCATCAGGCGTCCGCCCACGTCCAAGATCGTCCCAGCTAACCGTGGATACGCGGATGGATATCAGGGCAGGTCGGCGGCGGTGTGACTACGCGCGTCGCGCGACCGAAGCGCCTCCACCGCGATGCGCGCGGCCTCGCCCATCGCCAGGTCCACGTCCAGGCTGCGGGTGCCGAGCCGTTCGGTCCGCGCGAAGATCGCGATGGCGTACCGTCCCCCATCGGGGTACTCGGCGACGCCGGCCTCGATGTGCAGGCCCGGCAGCGTCCCCGTCTTGGCGGGCACGCGCACCTCGGACGGGAATCCGGCGGGGAGCCGCGTCCAGAAGATCTGACGTCCCATCAGCTCCCGCACCATCGCGCACGCCGGCGCCGGACCCGCCTCGTCCCGCCAGATCAGGCTCAACAGCCGGGTGATCTCCCGTGCCGTGCTGGAGGTGGTGCGCTCCGGATCCAGCACGCTCAGCCCTCGGACCCGCTCCTCCGAGAGGGTCGAGAAGATGCGGGCGAACTCCACGTCCGTCCGGGCGCCGACGTCGGCGAACATCGACTCCAGGAGTTCGCGCGGGCCGCCGATCAGCCGCGTGCGTGTCAGGCCCAGCTCCGCCGTCAGCAGGGACAGGGTGTCCGGCCCGACGCGGCGCAGCAGCAGGTCGGCCGCCGTGTTGTCGCTGACCGACATCGTGAAGTAAGCCAGATCGCGGAGCGACACCTCGGCGTCGTCCGCGCAACCGGCCAGTCCCCAGCCGCCGAGCCGGTCCCGGGCCCGTACGACGACGCGCTCGGCGGGGTCGAGTTGCCCGGCGACCACCTGCCGGGCGAACTCGAGCACCAGCAGGATCTTGAAGACCGAGGCGATGACCACCTGCTCGTCGGGGCGCACGCCGATCTGCCGGCCGTCGCGGATGTCGACCACGTGAAGGCGGGCGGTCGCCGAGGCCCTGGCGAACGTCTGGGTGATCAGCTCCTCCGTCCGCACGCGGCCACGCTATCGGAGTGGTCGGCCCGATCCGCGTTCGAGTGATAGCCGACCGCCTATCGTGTCGGCGTGGACCTTTCCCGGCACCTGCGGTACTTCGTCGTCGCCGCGGAGGAACTGCACTTCGGCCGTGCCGCGGAGGTCATCGGGATCGCGCAGCCGCCACTGAGCCAGTCGATCCAGCGGCTGGAGCGCGAGCTCGGGGTCGAGCTGTTCGACCGTTCCCGGCGACAGGTGCGGCTCACGACGGCCGGGCACCTGCTCCTCGACGAAGCGCGCGAGCTCCTGGCCAGGGAGGAACGCCTGCGCACGCTCATGCGGAAGGCGGGTGACGGAGCGCTGGGCGTCCTGCGTGCGGGCGTCCCTCCGGAAACGCCGGCCGTGGCGTTGCAGGCGCTGTCGCGGCGCATCACCGACGAGGTCCCGGAACTCGACGTGGACCTGCAGGAGCTGACCACGGCCGAGCAACTGCGTCTGCTCGCCTCGGCGCAACTCGACGTCGGACTCGTACACCATCCCGTGGACGCCGCCGACCTGCGCTTCGGCCCGACCGTGGACGTGGCGCTGGGCGTCGTGCTGCCCCGTACGTCGCCGCTGGCGCGGCTGCGCGAGCTCGGGCTGTGCGACCTGGCCGGCCATGACCTCATCCTCGCCCCCCGGGCGACCGCACCGGGTTGGCACGACCATGTGCTCGACGTGTGCCGGGCCGACGGCTTCACGCCCGCGCGCATCCGCCATGCCCGTAACCCGGAGTTCCTGCTCGGCCTGGTCCTGAGCGGGCATGGCGTCGCGTTCGAGCAGGAGGCACTGGCCCGCCGCGAGCCGCGCGTCGCGTGGCGCCCGCTGGCCGGCGATCCGCTGCGCCGCGGCATGTCCGCCGCCTGGCCCGCCGACACGGCCCATCCGGCCGCACCGAGATTCGGTGCCCTGGCGGCGGCCGTCCTCACCGGCGAGGGCACCCCGGCCACGCCGCCCGCCCCGGACACGCCGCGCCCGTGGTCGGTGGTCTACACCCCGAACCGCTGATCGATCAGTCGGAGTTGCTCCACATCAGGACGCCTGGTCCGTCCGGTGTCCGGACCGGGATCCACGCCTCGTCCGCCTCGGCGATCCGCGCGTCGTCGAGTCGCAGTTGGTGCGGCTCGTCGTCGACGCCGTCGGACGTCCAGAAGGTGACACCCTCGACGATGCGCCGCAACGTGGTCACCTCACCGTCCGACCAGCGGTGATTCCAGGTCCCCGAACCACGGAAGTGCGTCACGAACAGCTCCCCGAACGCGTCCAGGGCGTCCGGCCCGAACACGGGCACCAGGTAGCCCTCGGCCTTCCCCTGGCGGCACGCCGTTCCGCCGTACTGCTGCTGGTAGCAGACCCCGGTGGGGGCCTCGACGACGACGTACAGCCACCCGTCGTCCATGCCATCGGGGTCAAGGAAAACGAACCGCCGCGCGTTCACCCGCCCAGTCTCCCGGCCCACCGCCGCCCCCACAACGCCTTTTCAGCGACGGCGCCGCTGAGCTTCATCGGACGGGTCCGAGCTGAACGGTCGCGATGCGATCCCAGATGTAAGAGTGGCCCACGCGTTCCTGGCTGACGAGATCGATCGCGTCGATCCGTACGTCGACCGGTGCCGGTGGAGACTGCATAGCGCTGATCACTGGTTCCGCCGGAGCCTCCGAGTTGCTGTAGGCGACGGAAAGATGGGGCACCCAGTCCGGGTCGTCAGTGAGCCGGTTGGCGCGTACGGTCATGGCGACTGCCTGCCTGACTCCTGCTCGCACCGCATCCAAGCCGTCTCTTGGATCGACGCCCAGAACCAGCGCCTCGCTGTGGAACAACGGACGCCCGAGACTGACGCTCGTCGGCGCTACTGATCGCATACGCTCGGAAACAGCAGTGATCATATTCTGAAGCTCCGAATCGCTGATCTCATCCGTGAAGCCGACGATCTGTGTCGTCATGTGGAGCCATGGTGTCGGCACGGAATCCAACCCAGGAAGGCCAGCGAGACGGTCTCGGCACTCTTCAACGAGCTTCTCGGCACCTGGCCGATCGTCGAACAAGACGTGCCACACGTAAAGTCGACGTCCTGGGCGTACGCCGGGACGCCACCACCAATGATTCGTCATTCTTTTCGGCAGAGGACTCATCGAACCTCCCGAGTACGCCCTTCTCTGGCATCCAACGACTCCAAGCGAAACCTACGAATCTGCTCTCGTAGAGTGGTGGCCGTATCGCTCGCTCGATAGCGACGGTCTTCGAGTCCCCGTCCTATCGCTTTCATTCGACCACTGATCGTGGTGACTCGAAACGCAGGACCGATCTCGAAGACGGAAGTGAGCTCCGCTTGAGCACCTTCTGGGTCGCCGTTCAGTAGATGAGCGAGTGCTGCGCCGATTCTGACTTGTGCCCACGTTCCGTAGACCCAGGGATCTCCGTCCGCCCACGCGCCATCGGCAGTCTCGGCCGCGCGCAGCATCGCCCCAGGATCACGGGCACCGAGGTGAACCTGCAACGCATAAGTCGCTTGGCGCGCACGCGGGCACGACCAAGCAGTGGCGTCTTCGTCGAGAGATGCGATCTCGTCTCGAGCGCCGTCTGCGGCCACGAGGGCGCATCTGGCTCTCTCAAGATCCCCGAGCGACTTCAAGGCTGTGGCCTTCGAAACAGCCAACAGCACTTTCTCAGGCCCAGCCGGGCTGAGCTCCAGTCCCTTGCCCGCGAGGTTCGCGGCCTCAGCGAAGTCTTTCTCCCAACGGGCCGTCTTGGATTGGGCGATTAAGACGAGAGCTCGAGCGAAATCCGAGTCCGCCTCCTCCGCACATGTCCAGGCGGTGCGGCCACAAGCTCCAGCAACACGGTAACGTCCGACATCGCCGGCGAGCAATGTTAGCAGGGCGAGCAGTTCCGCAGAGACTTCGAGAAGCGCCTTTGTCTGATTGATTCTCTGCCGACCGGACCGCAGAATGGTCGCGACACCGTTCTGCAGAACTTCAGTATCGGCCATCACGTCGAGAGGCGGCCGCCGAGGATACTCATAAGAGAGTCGCCGGGAGTTCTCACGCAGCATTTCAATAGCCGAGTCACCGACATTCGATTGCTCGAGCCAGGCCGCGAACTCGATCGTTTCAGACACGACCGATTTACCCGTATCGACCAAGGATGACTGTTTCGCCGTGGTGTTCTCCGGATCTGGGAAGAGATCCTCTTCCGCCATGTCGAACGCGCGGCAGTAGAGCAGACGGTAGCGCTCGGAGATGCCGACGGTGCCGCGCTCCCAGCGCTTCACATAGGTGAGCAGGCACTCATAGTCGGGGAGTGAACCGCGGGCGTCTCCGGCGGACCGCGCGAGCTGGCGTGCCATTTCCGGTTTGTCCCAGCCGCGAGCCTTGCGTTCGGTGCGGACGCGCTCGGCGTGCAACCGGCGAGTGTCGACGGACATTTTCCAGCACCTCTGCTGACGTCCCAGAACACCGAGGGCGTGTTCTGCCTTGTTCCCGCATTGTCCCCTGTCGCTCCCCAAGGCGCACCGACTTCACTGAAGGTCACCGAAGGGATACACGAGCGAAGGCAGGGAGGTCGCCGCGGTGACCGATTCGACGACGGATCCACAGCCGGGAGTGGCGCGGATCGAACAGACGATCCGCGCACGGCTCGATGAGCTCGCCGAGGCTCTACGGAACCAGAGCCTGGCGGTTCGGGTGGGGACCAGTGCGCTGGTGGCCTGGAACCCCGCCGCGTCGGTGACCGATGACCCACGCGGACAGGCCATGAACCCGGGCCTGTCGCAGTACGTGGCCATCGCACCGGATGGCGGGTCACCGCACTGGTACTGGTGCTGGACCGGCCCCACCCGCGACGCGTCGCTGGAGACCGAATACATGTGCCCGGCCGAGGAGATCGACCGCGCCGCCACCCTGATCACCAAGGTACTGCGCGTCGACGGGCACGACGAGTGTCGGTCATGACCGATGCCTGGCCCCGCTCCCGTGTCGGGCAAGAAGCCGATACACACATCGATCAACCGCGCCCATGCCCGTACGGTCCCGATGCGGGGATGTGGCTCGCGCGGCTGCGGGCCGAGTTTCCCCGCTGGGGCATCCTGTTCGACCCGTGGAGATCCACCTGGATAGCGGTCCGGGGCCGGCACCAGATCGAGATCGCGCCCACAGCGATCGCGTTACG
Source organism: Actinoallomurus sp. NPDC052308 (assembly GCF_040679195.1). Lineage (NCBI taxonomy): Bacteria > Bacillati > Actinomycetota > Actinomycetes > Streptosporangiales > Thermomonosporaceae > Actinoallomurus > Actinoallomurus sp. NPDC052308. Next base: position 112,235 of record NZ_JBFAUM010000006.1, read on the forward strand.
CGCCGCACTGTGGGCACGGAGGCCTTGATCGCTGGCATGTGCTGCGCCCTATGGTCACCGATCACCAGGGATCACATGCTCGGGCGGCTGCGTACCGCGCCGCCGGTCCCTGGCCGGTCACGCCGTACAACGTGGAGGTCCCGCCGTCGGCTCGGCCGGCGGCGGGACCTCTTGAGCGCACGTCAGGTGGTCTGGGTCAGAAGGCCTCTTCGGGGAGGTCCATCAGGTCGGCCGTGGTGGCCTCGGTGATCGCGCGCTCGGCGGCGAGCTTCGGCAGCTGGGTCGCGCAGAAGAACTGGGCGGCCGCGATCTTGCCGGTGTAGAACGCCTTGTCGGCCTCGGAGACCTCGCCGCCCAGCTTGGTGAGCGCGACCTCCGCCTGGCGGCAGAGCAGCCAGGCGATGACGACGTCGCCGAGCGCCATGAGGAGGCGGGTCGTGTTGAGGCCGACCTTGTAGATCTCCTCCGACCGCTCCATCGAGCCGAGCGCCCAGCCGATCATCGGGTTGAGGATGCCCTGGGCGTCCTCGAGGGCCGTGCCGAGCAGGGCCCGCTCCTTCTTGAGCCGGCCGTTGCCCGCCTCGCTGTCCACGAACTCCTTGATCTGCCCGGCGAGGTGCTGCAGCGCCTCGCCGTTGTCCCGGAGGATCTTGCGGAAGAAGAAGTCCATGCCCTGGATCGCCGTGGTGCCCTCGTACAGAGAGTCGATCTTGGCGTCCCGGATGTACTGCTCGATCGGGTAGTCCTGCAGGAAGCCGGAGCCGCCGAGGGTCTGCAGCGACTGGGTCAGCACCTCGTACGCCCGCTCGGAGCCGACGCCCTTGACGATGGGCAGCAGCAGGTCGTTGACCTTCTCGGCGAGCTTGTCCGGCTCACCGGCGGCCTCGGCGAGCTGCGCCTTGTCCTGGTACGTCGCCGTGTAGAGGACGAGCGCCCGCATGCCCTCGGCGTAGGCCTTCTGCAGCATGAGCAGGCGGCGTACGTCGGGGTGGTGGGTGATGGTGACGCGCGGCGCGGCCTTGTCGGCCATCTTGGTCAGGTCGGCGCCCTGCACGCGCTCCTTGGCGTAGGCCAGCGCGTTGAGGTAGCCGGTGGACAGCGTCGAGATCGCCTTCGTGCCGACCATCATGCGGGCCTGCTCGATGATCAGGAACATCTGCTTGATGCCCTCGTGGACGTCGCCCACGAGGTAGCCGATGGCCGGGTGCTTCTCGCCGAAGGTGAGCTCGCAGGTCGTGGAGACCTTGAGGCCCATCTTCTTCTCGACGTTGGTGACGTAGGCGCCGTTGCGCTCGCCGAGCTCACCGGTCTCCGTGTCGACGAGGTACTTCGGCACGATGAACATCGACAGGCCCTTGGTGCCCGGCTTGGCGCCCTCGGGGCGGGCCAGCACGTAGTGCAGGATGTTGTCGGCCATGTCGTGCTCGGCGCTGGTGATGAAGCGCTTGACGCCCTCGATGTGCCACGTGCCGTCGGGCTGCTGGATCGCCTTCGTACGGCCGGCGCCGACGTCGGAGCCCGCGTCGGGCTCGGTCAGCACCATGGTCGAGCCCCAGTGCTTCTCGACCGCCATCTCGGCGAGCCTCTTCTGCTCCGGCGTGCCGATGCGCCACAGGAGCTGGGCGAAGCTCGGGCCGCTGGAGAACATCCAGACGGCCGGGTTCGCGCCGAGGATGAGCTCGGCGACGGCCCAGTGCAGGCTGCGGGGGGCGTTCATGCCGCCGAGTTCGGTCGGCAGCTCGAGGCGCCACCACTCGGCGTCGTTGAAGTAGGCCCGGAAGGACTTCTTGAAGCTCTCGGGCATCGTGACCGAGTGCGTCTCGGGGTCGAACACGGGCGGGTGCCGGTCCGCGTCCTCGAAGGACTCGGCGAGCACGCCGGTGGCGAGGCGGTTCACCTCGTCCAGGACGCTGCGCGCGGTGTCCTCGTCGACCTCACCGAACGGCCCGGTGCCCAGGATCTCCTGACGGCCGAGGACCTCGAAGAGGTTGAACTCGATGTCACGCAGGTTGCTCTTGTAGTGCCCCATGAACACCCCGTTGCTCTCGGGCGGGCGGATCGCACCCGGGTTACGTACCAGTCAGTAACACCTGATGCTACCCGTGGGTAACTGAACAGACAACTGTGCCCCGAAATATGGGTGTTCGGCGGCGAATGGGCGATCACGGCTTGCCCGAGCCACCCCCTTCCCTACCGGGCGATGTATGACATTCGGCGCAGCCTTGGTGATCAATCGAGCCTACGATGACCGTCTGTGGCCGATCGGTGGAATGCCGTCCGCACCTGGCGGGACGGTGAGCGACGACTGCGGCTGACCCGCTCCGAACGGCGGCTCTGGGACGCGTACCCGACGGGCGCGCTCGTGTCGCTCGGCGACGAACGGCCGCCCGCCACCGGCTCCCCGGACCGTACGATCCGGGCCGAGGTGATCTCCGCGCTGCTGCTCGGCGCGTGCGAGCCCGCGCCCGGGCACGTGCCCGCCGTACGCCTCCGCGGCGCCCGCGTCACCGGCGTGCTGAACGTCTCCGGCGGCGCCGTCGGCTGCGAGCTCCGGCTCGAGCACTGCGTCCTCGAGGAACGACCGGACTTCTCCAACGCCCGCGCCCGGCAGATGCGCCTGAACGGCTGCGCGTTCCCCGGGTTCGACGGCGGCGGCCTCCAGGCGGACGGCTACCTGAGCCTGTCCGAGTCGCTGATCGAGGGCGAGGTACGACTGACGCGGGCGGCGCTGTCCGGCGGGTTCCGGATGAACAACGTGCGCCTGCGCAACCCCGGGGGATACGCCCTGTACGCGGGCCTGCTCACGGTCGACGCCGGCGCGTACATCCGCAACTCCGACATCACCGGCGAGGTGCGCCTCACCGGCTCCCGCATGACGGGCGGCCTCTTCCTGTTCGGGACGACGGTGCGCGACGGCGCCTGCGCCCTGGACGGCGACAACATGATCGTCCAGGACCGCATGGAGTGCAGCGCCGGCTTCACCGCCGAGGGCCCGGTGCGCCTGCGCGGCGCGCGGATCGACGGCACCCTCTCGTTCGACCAGGGCGCGATCCGCGCCCCCGGCCGGCGCGCCCTCCATCTGAGCCACGCCGACGTCAAGGAACTGATCCTCGTCCCCCGCGAGCCGGTCCAGGGCGAGGTGACGCTGGGGTACTCGCGCATCGACGTCATCCTGGACCGGCCCGACGTCTGGCCCGAGCAGCTGCGGCTCAACGGCCTGGTGTACGAGACGCTGCGCGGGGAGCCGGAGGAGGGCCAGCGGCTCGACTGGGTCTCCCGGGACCCCCATGGATTCCGCCCGCAGCCGTACGAGCAGCTCGCCGTCTGGCTGCGCCGGATCGGCCGGGAGGACCTGGCCCGTAAGTGCCAGCTCGCCAAGCAGCGGGCCCGGCGGCGGCACCTCGGGCCGATCGGCCGCGCGTGGGGCGTCCTGCTCGACTGGACGGTCGGGTACGGTTACCGGCCCTGGATCGCCGCCGTGTGGCTGGCGGTGCTCGTCGCCGTCGGCACCATCGTGTTCAGCGTCGACCACCCGCATACGATCAAGCAGCCGGACGAGCGACCGCACTTCCACGCGCTGATCTACACGCTCGACCTGATGCTGCCGATCGAGACGTTCGGGCAGCGCACCGCCTGGGACCCGGTCGACTGGTCCCGCTGGCTCGCCTGGTCCCTGACCGGCACCGGCTGGATCCTGGCCACCGCGCTGATCTCCGGCGTCGCCCGGGTGCTGCGTCCATCCTGAGGATCGCGGGGAAGAATGAGGTCCGTGGGAACCTACCTGATCACCGGGGCCACGGGCGGCATCGGCTCGGCCGTCGCCGAGCTGCTGTACGACGCCGGGCACTCGCTCATCCTCGTCGGGCGGTCCGCCGCGCGGCTGGAGGAGACCGCCATGCGGCTCGTCTCCCCGACCCCGCTGGCCGTCGAGCCGACGGCCCACCCGACGGGCGAGGAGCGCGTATGGACCCTGGCGCTGGACCTGTCCGACCCCCGGCGGATCGAGGCGTCGCTCGCCGGCGCCGACCTGCCGGCGCTGGACGGGGTCGTCCACAGTGCGGGCGTGGTCGAGCTGGGCACCGTCGCGGAGGCGCCGCCGGGCACCTGGGTCGAGCAGCTCCTGGTGAACGCGGCCGCCCCCGCCGAGCTGACCCGCCTGCTGCTGCCGCTGCTGCGCGCGGCGCGCGGCCACGTCGTCTTCGTCAACTCGGGCTCGGGGCTGCGCGCCCGGGGCGGGTGGGCCGCGTACGCCGCGAGCAAGCACGCGCTGCGGGCCCTCGCCGACGCGCTCCGCGACGAGGAGCCGGAGATCCGGTCACGTCGGTCTACCCGGGCCGTACGGCGAGCGAGATGCAGCGCAAGGTCCGCGACCAGGAGGGCGAGGCGTACGACCCGGCGGACTACATGTCGGCCCGGACCGTCGCCACGGTGATCGTGAACACGCTGGCCACCCCGCGCGACGCGACCGTCACCGACGTCAGCGTGCGCGGCTGACCCGGTCCCGGGAGGGCGGCGTCAGGCGGGCGGCAGCGCCGCCGGGGCGGTGCGGCGGCGGGTCAGGCGGGCGGCGAGTATGCCGCCGATCAGCCCGAACAGGTGTGCCTGCCAGGAGATGCCCGGCTGCCCGGGCAGCACACCGAAGATCATCGTGCCGTACACCAGGGCGATGACGACGCCGAGGAGGATGTCCAGGACGCGGCGTTCGAAGAAGCCGCGCGCCAGCAGGTAACCGAAGTAGCCGAAGATCAGACCGCTCGCGCCGACGGTCACGACGTTCGAGGCGGCCAGGAACCACACGCCGAGACCGCTGACGACCATGACGATCACGCTGACGGCGATGAAGCGGCCCAGGCCGCGCAGCGCCGTCAGGAAGCCGAAGATCGCCAGCGGTACCGAGTTGGCCATGATGTGGTCGAGGTTGGCGTGCAGGAACGGCGCCGTGAAGATGTGCCACAGGGAGTGCACGTTGTGCGGCTGGATGCCGTACTCCCGGGTGAGGTCACCACCGTAGTTCGCGACCTCCACCGCCCAGCAGGCGCCGAGCAGCAGGACGGTGATGATCAGCGCGCCGACCGCGCGCGAGGCGTGGTGGGCGAGTCCGTCGCGGGGGGACCGCGCGGTGATCGAGGGGTCGGCCATAGCGCAACCGTACGTCGCGGACCGTCGGGGTGAAATAAGAAACCGCGGGCGCGGGCCTCAGTGCCAGGCGGGCGCGGCGGGCAGCGGCTTCAGGCGCAGGTAGCGGCGCTCGTCGGGGGTGGTTCCGCCCCAGATGCCGGCCGACTCGCCCGCGCGCAGCGCCCAGGCCAGGCAGTCCGACGCCACGGGACAGCTCGCGCATACCTGCTTGGCCTCGGCCACCTGGTCCAGGGCCGGGCCGCTGGTGCTGACCGGGAAGAACAGCTCGGGGTCGGCGCTTTGGCAGGCCGCGAGATCCGTCCAGTGTTCGATCATTACGATGCCTCCAGGTCGAACAAGGCCGCGAGGGTCTCGGGGCGCGCCTCGGCGCGTCTCCGGACCGGCAGCAGCCGATCGATGATCTGCCGGAGCGCGATCTCGACGACGCCGAGGTGGTCCTCCGCGAGCGAGGGGACGCGGCGGGCCAACCGGGTGAGCTCGTCCTCGACCAGCTCCTGACAGTGGCGGTCCAGGAGCCGGGCGGGAGCATCCATCGTCGACGGTGCGGTCACGCCGCCTCCTGAAGCGCTATTGACGAATCGTAGTACTACCAACTGTAGTACTACGCCTAGTCGTGTCAATTCTCGCTAAAGTTTTGGACCGTGCCCACCGATGTGACCTTCCGCGACGCCACCAGAGACGACGTGCCGGCGATCGTCGCGCTGCTCGCCGACGACGCGATCGGCGCGGGCCGGGAGGGCGACATCGACGCCTACTGGGCCGCCTTCGCCGACATCGACGCCGACCCGCGCAACCGCCTGATCGTGGCGGAGGTCGACGGCGAGGTCGCTGGCACGCTGCAGCTCACCTTCATCCCCGGGCTCAGCCGGATGGGCACCGAACGCGCCCAGATCGAGGCGGTCCGCGTCGGCAGCGCCCACCGGGGCCGCGGCCTCGGTCACCGGTTGATCGACTGGGCGATCGGCGAGGCGCGGCGGCGGGGCTGCGGCCTCGTCCAGTTGACCTCGGACAAGCGCCGCACGGACGCCATCCGCTTCTATGAGTCCCTCGGTTTCGAAGCGACCCACGAGGGCATGAAGCTGCCGCTCTGACGCCGTTCGGTAAACCTTGATCGACTTATGGGCGTCCTGACAGCGGATCATCCGCGCATGCGCAGCAAGGGCTTAGCCCGGCGTTTACCCGGGTGTTGGTTACATGTCCGGACACTCAGGTAGATCGAAGGGATCCCCCCCAGCGATGGTCGCACTCGCCGCGTCGGCCCGGCTCGACGCAGACGACGTCCTTCGGATCCGCTGGGCCGAGCCCCCGGCCGACGAGACGACACTCACGCTCCGCCGGGAGGACACCGCGCACACGGTCCGCCTCGACGGCGCGGCCGCCGACCTGTCGCGGCTGGACCTCGCCGCCGGAACCTGGTCGGTGCACGCGGCCGAGGCCGAGGTGATCACGACCGACCCGGGCTTCTCGCTCGACGGCCTGGCGGAGTACGCGCGACGGAGCCGCACCCGGGCGCTGCGGACCTTCCGCGCGCCCTCGGGCGGCCTGCGCGTCGACGTGCGGTCGGTCGAGCCGTACGCCGAGGTCACCGCCGTCCACCCGGGTGAGGACAAGCTGACGCTCGAGGGGTTCCTCGCGTACGGCGCCACGCCCACCGCCGACGAGATCGTCGCCGCCCGGCGCAAGACCGCGGAGGAGGTCACCGGCCCGGTGACCGTCACCGGGGACCGCTGGCACGCCGAGCTGCCGAACGCCCCCTTCGCGGTGGAGACCGAGCGCGGCTTCTGGGACCTGCGGATCGGTGCTCTCAACATCGCCACCCTGCTCGACGACATCCCGGACAAGAAGAACAAGGTCCGGTTCCCGGCACGGCACGTCGTACGGGACATCGACCGCGTACGAGTCCGTGCCTACTACACCGACAAGGACCACCTCGCGATCGCCACCACGGTCGTCGCGAACGCGGAGGCGTCATGAAGATCTCCATCCTCATCATGAACGCCTATGGCATGGGCGGCACGGTCCGCGCGACGTTGAACCTGGCGGACGAACTGGCCAGGCGCCACGAGGTCGAGGTCGTCAGCGTCTTCCGGCACCGGGACAAGCCGTTCCTGCCGCACTCCGACCGGGTGACGCTGTCCAACCTGGTCGACCTCCGGCCGGATTCCAAGAAGTGGTGGCGGGTCGGGTTCTCCTCCCGGATCAAGAAGCCCAGCACGCTGATGCACCCCGATGAGCGCGCGTACGACAACTTCAACGCCGAGAGCGACCGGGCCCTGCAGCGGTACCTCTCCGACCTGCGGACCGACGTCCTGATCACCACCCGGGCCGGGCTCAACATCGCCGCCGCGCGGCTGGCCCGTGACGGGGTCACCCTCATCGGCCAGGAACACCTGCACTTCGGCGCGCACAAGCCCGGCATCCTCGAAGAGATCCGCACCTGGTACCCCAAGCTGGACGCGGTCATCACGCTGACCGACGCGGACCACACCGAGTACGCGCGGATGCTCGACGGCCACCCGACCCGCGTCCGCACGATCGGCAACGGGCTGCCCGAGGGGCCGCGCCCGCAGTCCCGGCTGGAGAACCCCGTCGTCCTCGCCGCCGGCCGGCTCGTCAAGGTCAAGGGGTACGACCGGCTGCTCGACGCGTTCGCCAAGGTCGCCGAGAAGCGCCCCGAGTGGAAGCTGCGCATCTACGGCAACGGCACGCAAGCCGACAAGCTGAGCGGGCAGGCCCGCCGCCTGGGCCTGCACAACAACGTCGCCTTCATGGGACCGACCAGCGACATCGAGGGCGAACTCGCCAAGGCGTCGATCCACGTCATCACCTCGCGGTTCGAGGGGTTCGGCATGACGATCGTGGAGGCGTTCGCCGCGGGAGTGCCGGTGGTGTCCTTCGACTGCCCGCAGGGTCCCCGGGAGATCATCACGTCCGGTGAGGACGGCGTGCTGGTGCCCGACGGCGACATCGACGCGTTCGCCGACGCCCTGCTGTCCCTCATGGACGATCCGGAGAGGACGCGGCGGCTCGCCGAGAACGGCCGGCGGACCGCGGAGCGCTACCGGATCTCCGAGGTCGCCGACCGTTGGGACGAGGTGTTCGCCACCCTGCGTCACGAGCGGACCGCGTAGTCGCGCAGCGCGATGCCCTCGGCGGCCTTGCGGGCCATCTTCGAGGCCATGCTCGCTCCCGGCAGGGCATCACCTTGTATTGACGCGCTCCCCAGCCTGAAAGCTGGGGATTCATTCTGTGCCGCGTCATGCGGCACCTCTGTGGCTTCCTGCTTCAACGGGCATGCCACCCGGATGGGGTGGTCTTACCTGCCCTCCACCGGGACGGCTTGCGCCGTCCCGCCCACGGGCGTGGGAGGCGTTTAGCCTCTCCGCCCGTCCGGCGGCGAGGATGTTCTTGGCCGCATTCACGTCCCGGTCATGGACTGCCCCGCACCGGCAGGCCCACGACCGGACGTTCAACGGCATCGATTCGGCCCGTGCCCCACAAGCCGAGCACTGCTTAGAGGAGGGGAACCATCGGTCGATCCGGAGGACGGCCCGGCCGTAGAGGCGGCCCTTGTACTCCAGCATGGCCAGGAAGGACGACCAGCCGGCGTCATGCACGCTTTTGGCCAACCTTGTGCGCGCCAGTCCATTTACGGCCAGGTCTTCCACGTAGATCGCTTGGTTATCGCGAATCAGTCGCGTGGAGAGCTGATGATGGAACTCTCGGCGTGCGTTGGTGACCTTGGCGTGCTGGCGGGCAACAGTCAGGCGGGCTTTCTCACGGTTGTTGGATTCGGGCTGTTTGCGAGCCAGCGCCCGCTGTAGGCGCTTGAGTTTCTTTTCCGCACGGCGCAGGAACCGCGGTGAGCTGATCTTCCGCCCGTCGGACAGGACGGCGAAGTGCCCCAGTCCGAGGTCGATCCCGACTTCGGCCTCAACCGGTAGAAGAGATCGTTCGCCGACCTGAACCACGAACGAGGCGAAGTATCGCCCGGCCGCATCTTTGATGACCGTCACGCTGGACGGCTCGGACGGCAACTGCCGGGACCAGCGGACCGCCACATCCCCGACCTTCGGCAGGCGCAGCTTCCCGCCTGGGGTGATGGTGAAGCGGGCGTTGCGGGTGAAGCGGATCGCCTGCCGGTTGTCCTTACGAGATCGGAACCGGGGCGGGGCCAGCTTCGGCCCTTTCCGTTTGCCTGTTATCGAAGAAAAGAAGTTCCGGTAGGCGGTGTTCAGGTCGGCCAGCGCCTGTTGCAACACAACAGCCGACACCTCACCCAGCCACGCCCGCTCCAGCGTCTTCTTAGCCTCGGTGATCACCCGCTTGGACAACTCCCCATCGTCGATGTACGTGAGCCCAGCCGTATGAGCGTCCTGTCGCGCGCGTAGCCCGTCGTTGAACACCACCCGCGCACACCCGAACGCTTTGGCCAGCGCGACGCGCTGTCCAGGGGTCGGGTCCAGGCGGTAGGCATACCGTAACTGCATGGCACCGCACCCTAGCGCGCCCTATAGCTCATTGCCGCCTGAACCCACCGAAGCGCCGGCACTCCGGCGTTAAGGTTCTTCATGACGGTGAGCCTCTCGGAGGGTGCTCACCGCCGGCTCGATGCCGGTTAGTCTCTCCGAGGTCGCTTCACCACGCGCTCACCTCGGGCGACGGGTTCAGGGAGTCCCATCGCGCGCAGGGCCTCCGGGGTGGCGGCGCCCATCACGCCCGCCGCCTCGGCGGCCTTCTCGTAGTCGGCGCGTGCCGCCACAGCGTCGTCCGCGACGAGGTGATCGCCCCGGTTGACCAGGAGGTCGGCGCCGTCCTCCAGGGCGCCGAGCGACTCGGTGAGGGCCAGCGCCTCGTCGGTGAGCGCGATCGCCGCCGCCCGGTCGCCGCGCGCGCCGGCCATCCCGGCGAGCGCGTCGAGGGCCAGCGCGGTGCCCCAGCGCTCACCGAGCGAGCGGAAGCCCGCGACGGCCTCGGCGAAGACGCGCTCGGCCTCCGCGGTGTCGCCCGCGCCGAGCGGCCCGAAGCCCGAGACGTACCGCGCGGCCGCCCGCACCCACGGATCGGCGCGGTCGCACTGCGACGCCACCAGCGTGAACGCGCCCTGCGGATCGCCCTCACCGGCGTTCCGCATCATCCACATGAGCAGGACGACCGGGTGACGGCCCGGCTCGTCACCGGACCACGCGGCCGTCAGCGCCTTCTCGGCCGGTGCGCGGTGCCTGCGCCAGACCCACCGCCCGGCCGCGCCGGACGCCGCCGCCAGCACGGCCAGCGCGTACTCCTCGCCGCGGCCGGCCGGAGGCTCCTCGCCGATCACCTCGAGCAGCGTGGCCGCCTGCGGGACGATCGAGGCGGACGCGCCCCGGATCCACAGGTAGTGCGTCGCCGCGGCGATCAGGTCGAGCGCGGTCTCCGCCTCCCGGACCTCGACCGCCCAGCGCACGGCCGCCAGGAGATCGCCGTGCTCGGCCGCGAGGACGATCAGCCACTCGAGCTGTTCGGGCCGCCGCAGGTGCGGGTCGGCGGACCGGGTCAGGTCCAGGAGGCGGCGGGCGTGGGCGCGTCGCACGGACTCGCCTTCGCCCGACTCGTCGAGCCGTTCGGCGGCGTACGCGCGGATCGTCTCGAGCATCCGGTAGCGGCCGCCCGCGAGCTCCAGGAGCGACTTGTCGAGCAGCGACTCCAGCGTGTCGGCGTCGGTGCCGCACACGAGCGCCGCGGACTCGGCCGTCGCGCCCCCGGCGAACACCGCGAACCTCCGCGCGGCCTCCTGCTCGGCCGCCGGCAGCAGGTCCCAGCTCCAGGCGACCACCGACCGGAGCGTCCGATGCCGCTCGTCGGTGCCGCGGCTGCCCCGGGCCGCGACGCCGAGCCGGTCGTCCAGCCGCGCCGCGAGGTCGTCGAGGTGCAGCGTCCGCAGCCGCGCCGCCGCGAGCTCGATCGCCAGCGGCAGGTCGTCGAGGGCCGCGCAGATCCGCCGTACGACCTCGGGGTCGGCGGTGAAGCCGCGCCGGACGGCGCGGGCGCGGTCGGTGAAGAGGCGTACGGCCGCCTCGGCGTCGAGCGGCGCCACCTGCCGCAGGTGCTCGCCGATGACGCCGAGCGGCTCGCGGCTCGTCGCCAGGACGCGCAGCCGGGGGCAGGTCGCCAGCAGTCGCGCGGTCAGCGCCGCGGCCTCCTCGACGACGTGCTCGCAGTTGTCCAGGACCAGCACGAGCACCCGGTCCGACAGCGCCGTGATCAGCCGGTCCAGGGGCGTCTGCCCGCCGCCTCCCAAGTGCAGCCCGTTCTCGCGCAGGCCGAGCGCGGCCAGCAGCGTCTGCGGCAGCCCCGCGCCGTCGCGCGACGGCGCCAGCTCGACGAAGCAGACCTCGTCGGCCATGGCGCCGGCGACCTCGACGGACAGCCGGGTCTTGCCGACTCCGCCGGGGCCGACGAGGGTGACCAGCCGGGCCACGCGCAGCAGACCGGCGACCTCGGCCACGTCCTCCTCGCGGCCGACGAAGGCCGTGAGCTGGGCGGGCGGCGCGACGGGCGACGGCGACGGATCGGCGCTGAGCAGCTCCCGGTGCAGCGCGGTGAGCTCCGCCGAGGGGTCGGCGCCCAGCTCGTCCGCCAGGTGCCGCCGGGTCTCCTCGAACACCACGAGCGCCTCCGCCGGCCCGCCCGCGGCGAACAACGCCCGCATCAGCAGGCCGGCCGCCCGTTCGCGCAGCGGATGACGGCCGACCAGCTCGCGCAGCTCGGGCACTGCCGCGCGGTGCTCGCCGAGCCGGAGTTCACCCTCGATCCGGTCCTCGGTCGCCCCGAGCCGGAGCTCCTCCAGCCGTACGGCGGCGGCCCGGACCGTCTCGCCCTCGCCGAGGTCGGCCAGGGCGGCCCCGCGCCACAGGCCCAGGGCCTCGCGCAGCAGCGCGACCGCCCGTCCGGCGTCGTCGTCGCGCAGCGCGGCCCGTCCCTCCCGGGCGAGCCGCTCGAACCGGGAGGCGTCCACGTCGTCGGGCGCGACGACGATCCGGTAGCCGGTCCCGGCCCGTTCGATCGGCACCTCGGGACCGAGGACCGCGCGCAGCCGGGACACCTGGGACTGCAGCGCGTGCGCCGACGGCGCCCCGTCCGGGTCGATCTCGTCGGCCAGCCGGTCGGCCGCCACGATCTCGCCGGGCCGGCTCAGCAGCAGCGCCAGCAGCGCGCGGCGGGCCGGCCCGCCCAGGGGGACCTCGGTCCCGTCGGCACACCACGCCCGGGTGTCACCGAGAATCCCGAACCGCATGCCGGTGATTATCCACCGGTGTCGATCACGGGGCGATCGGGCCGAGCCAGGTGCCGCCCGAGACGTCGACGGTCTGCCCCGTCACCCATCGCCCCTGCGGGCCCGCGAGGAAACCGACGACGTCGGCGACGTCCTCGGGCTCGCCGAGCCGGCCGAGTGCGGTGATCGCCTCCAGCCCGGCGACGACCTCGGGGATCGAGGTGTAGCCGGCGGTCAGGTCGGTCCGTACGGCGCCGGGCGCGACGGTGTTCACGGTGATGCCGCGCCTGCCGAGCTCGTTGGCCAGCGACGGGGCCATCGACTCCAGCGCGGCCTTGCTGATCGTGTACCCGATCTGCGTGGTGACCGCGAGGCGGCTGGCCGTCTACCCCATGTTGACGATGCGGCCGCCGTCGTTCAGCAGCGGCAGCGCGCGCTGGATCACGAAGAACGGCGTGGTGACGTTGATGGTGAGCAGCCGGTCGAACTCCTCCTGGGTGACCTGGGAGATCGGACTGCCCGAGCCGATGCCCGCGTTGTTGACCAGGATGTCCAGCCCGCGACCGGCCAGCCCCGCGGTCAGACCCGCGAAGAGCCGGTCCACGGCGCCCTCGTCGCCGAACCGCGCCTGGACGGTGAACGCCGCACCGCCCGCCTCCTCGATCCGCGCCGCGGTCTCCTTGGCCGCCTCGTCGTTGCCGCCGTAGTGCACGGCGACCAGCGCGCCCTCGGCGGCCAGCCGCAGCGCGACCGCCCGGCCGATCCCCCGCGACGCTCCGGTCACCAGCGCCGTCTTGCCGGTCAGCATGCCCATCGCCCTGCTCCTCGCTCAGTGGCCGGTCCTCGGTGGATTCCGGCGATGAGGAGGACGATGGCGGCGCGCGCTCACCGTACGCTCACCGCGGGCTCACCGGCCTCCACAACAGGGCGGCGACCGGCCTCCGTCGGGCGGGGGCCGGTCGCCGCGTGCGGATTGTCAGGAGCGCCGGCCTGGCTGGTCGACGATCGTGGCCTTGAGCTTGCTGCTCCAGCTCACGATGTCCCCCTTCTTCAGGTTCTCGCCCATCTGCTTGTGGTCCTTGACCGCGATCTCGCGTTCGCCGAGATACTCGTAGGTCTTCGGGTCGATGAAGATCTCGCTGCGCAGGTAGCCCCCCTGCTCGTGGTAGAGGGTGACGCCCGGGCGCTTGGCGAGGTCGGTGGCACGGGCCTCGTAGCCGACATCGGGAATCTTGGCCAGGGCACCGTAGAGGGCGGCGCGGAGCTTAGCCGGTACCACGCTGTCCCACATGGCCCCGGTGATGTACATGAACGCGTACTGGTTGCGTTCCTCGTCGCCCATGGGGACGGGTTTCGCGCCCTTCGGCCTTTGCAGTCCGGGCTCCGCGGTCCCGCCCTTCGTGACCGTCTTGTAGACGTGGGCGAGCAGTTCGTCGGGATTCTGCGGCAGCGCGAGGATCTCCTGGTAGGGGACCTGGCCCTCGAAGCCCTTGTGTACCGTGAGCATCCCGTTGCGGTAGTCGGCGTAGCCCCAGTCGTCTACCCGGTGCCACGATTCCACGGGTTTCCCCACCTTCGGGGCGGCGCCCCTCAGGTAACCACCACCGTCCTTGTACTCGACGGCCAGGGTCTTCGTGTACGCCCACTGGTGTGGCTTGGGCATGGCCTCCTTTTCGGCCGCGGCCAAGACCGCCGCGTTGCTGGCCAGGTCCTGAGCGTTGGCGACCGGGCGCAGCCGGACGGACGGTTGCCCGAGCTTGCGGTCCTCACCGGATCCGCCGCCGCCCGCCAGTGCCGTGAGAAGCACCGCGGAGGTGGCCGCTGCGGCCAGGCCGAGGCCGAGCCCCCCAGCACGGCGCCAAGCCGGCTTCCGAAGCGGCTTCCTGGCCGGCGTCTCTCGCATGTGGGCGGTCAGCCGCGCACGGACCTGGGCGATTGTCTCGGGAGCTGGGTCCGACAGCGCGTCGTGCCGGTCTCGGATCTGGTGCAGGTCATCCATGGTTCATTGCCTCCTGTGTCGCGGGTCCCAACGTCTTTCGGAGCTTGCGCCGCGCCCGATTGACGCGGGAGCTGACGGTGCCGATCGGGATGGCGAGGGCGCGCGCCACCTCCGTGTAGCTGAACTGGGCGCAGACGACGAGCAACAGCGCGTCGCGGTCGCCCTGAGAAAGCCGTGCCAGGCCCCGCGCCAGGTCGGGGCTCAGGCGTTCCGCGGTCACCTGGTCGGCGACCCGGTCGGCGTGGTTCCCGGCGTCGTCCCGGGCCGCCGAACGGCCGAGGGCGCGGTAGAGCCGGATCTCGTTGCGGCGGTGTCGGCCGATCAGATTGGTGGCGATCCCGTACAACCAGGCCCGCGCGTCGGGGCAGGCCAAGTCGTAGCGGTCGCGCTGGTCGAAGGCGGCCAGGAACGTGTCGGCGGCGATGTCGTCCGCGGCCGCGGGCCCGAGCCTGGAGGCCGCGTACCGGCGGATCACGGTGAAGTACCGATCGAAGATGATCGAGAACAACTCGGGCTCGGCCCGCGCCCTGTCGATGATGGACGCGTCGGTCGGCTCAGACATCCGCGCGGGGGGAACATGGGTCACAGTCATGCATTCGGTGCCTCTCAGACGAAGTGGTCGGCACTGATTGCCCGAACCCGGGATCCTTGTTCGCACTTTTCAGCGGAAAAATTCACGACGGCGCGTGACCCGCTCGTCGGGGCCTTCGACAACGGGCACTGGCCCAAGTCCGCGGGTTACCTCGGCGACGGCAGCACCTCTGACGGCAACCGCTCCATATGGTCGTACAAGAGGTGACCGCGGTTCATGCCTCGGTCAACGGTGTTCCCGTTCTTCGTCGTGCGCCCTCCGTTCACGCCACGACCCGCTGAATCATCTGCGTCATCATCGGCGAGTATTCGAGGGGAAACGCCATGATCGACAATGAACTCTTCGGCGGAACCGAACCGGCGTGGCGCGTGACGGTCGCCGCCGAGCTGTACCGGATCGAGGAGCACTGCTCGCACTCGGCGCGCGCCCAGGCCGAGACGGTGAAGATCTGGCGGGTCCTCAACCTGTGGCTCGGGTCCACCGCCGTCCTGGCCGCCGGGGTGGCCGGCAGCCTCGTCCTGGCCGGCGACCGCTTCCCCCTGATCGCGGGCGGGCTGGCGCTGGGCGCCGCGCTGCTCGCCACGGTCGTCAGCATGGTCGCGCCCGGCCGCAAGGAGAACCAGGCGGCCGAGGCGGCCAAGGCCTACCGGTCGGTGGAGACGGCCGCGCGGCAGTCCCGCGAGGTCGACCTGCCCGGCCACGCCTTCATGCAGGCGCGGCAGGTGCTCGACGAGCTCACCGGCCGCTGGCACGCGGTCATCCGCAACGCCCCTCCCGCCCCGGCGTGGGCGCAGCACCGCGCCGAGCGCAACCGGTACGTCGAGCGGGCCGAGGAGGTCATGACCGAGCGCATGAGCGACATCGTGCGCGTGTTCCAGACGCCACGGCGGGCCGCCGACCAGCCGGCCTGAACGCGGTCGGACGGCCTCCTCCGCAGCAGCCTGAGCGTGGTCGAACGGCGTGCTCCGCGCGGCCGCTCTCACCGTCGTCTCCGCTGGTCGCGGCGGCGACCCGTGAAAGACGATCGAACGGCACGTCGAATCGTTGACGGTCTCGACGCGCCGGGGTGAGCGTCATCCTCGATCGGCAGCCTCTGTCCCTCCCACCGGTGGCGCTGCCGAGAGAGGAGTCCGTCAATGCGCAGAAATCCGGTCGGCGCGCTCACGGTCGCGCTGGTCGCCGTGATCACGGTCCTGGCGGGCGTCGCCGGTCAGGTCGCCGTCGGCGGCGCGGCCTCCGCCGCGGAGTCGTACACCTGGCGCAACGTTCAGATCGGCGGCGGCGGGTTCGTGCCGAGCATCGTGTTCAACCAGTCGCAGGCCAACCTCATCTACGCCCGCACCGACATCGGCGGCGTGTACCGCTGGAACCAGTCGACGGGTTCCTGGACGCCGCTGCTGGACTCGATCGGCTTCACGAACTGGGGCTGGATGGGTGCCGCGAGCCTGGCCACCGACCCCGTCGACCCGAACCGCGTGTACGTGGCCGCCGGTATGTACACCAACAGCTGGGACCCGAACAACGGCGCCATCCTGCGGTCCACGAACAAGGGCGACAGCTGGACCGCCACGCCGCTGCCGTTCAAGCTGGGCGGGAACATGCCCGGCCAGGGCATGGGCGAACGCCTGGCGATCGACCCGAACAAGGACGGCGTCCTCTACCTGGGCGCGCCGAGCGGCAACGGCCTGTGGCGCAGCACCGACTACGGCGCCACCTGGGCGAAGGTGACGAGCTTCCCGAACCCCGGGACGTACAAGCAGGACCCGAGCGACTCCTCCGGCTACCTCAGCGACGACCAGGGCGTCGTGTGGGTGACGTTCGACAAGCGCACGGGCAGTTCGGGGAACGCCACGAAGACCATCTACGTGGGCGTCGCGGATCCGCAGAACACCGTGTACCGCTCCACCGACGGCGGTTCCACCTGGCAGCGCCTCGCCGGCCAGCCAACCGGATACCTCGCGCACAAGGGCGTCCTCGACACGACCAAGGGCTACCTCTACCTCGCGACCAGCGACAAGGGCGGCCCGTACGACGGATCGAAGGGCCAGGTGTGGCGCTACGACACCGCGACCGGCGCGTGGACCGACATCAGCCCGATCCCGGCGTCCAGCGGCGACGACTACTACGGCTACAGCGGGCTGAGCGTCGACCGGCAGCACCCCGGCACCCTCATGGTGACCGGGTACAGCTCCTGGTGGCCGGACACGATGATCTGGCGCAGCACCGACAGCGGCGCCACCTGGACCCGCATCTGGGACTGGAGCAGCTACCCGAACCGTACGTTCCGCTACGCCCTGGACGTGTCCTCGGTGCCGTGGCTGACGTTCGGCGCGAACCCGCAGCCGCCCGAGGTGACGCCCAAGCTCGGCTGGATGACCGAGGCGCTGGAGATCGACCCGTTCGACTCCGCGCGGATGATGTACGGCACGGGCGCCACGATCTACGGCACGACGAACCTGACGAACTGGGACGCCGGGGGGCAGATAACGCTGAAGCCGATGGTCAAGGGCCTGGAGGAGACCGCGGTCAACGACCTGATCAGCCCGCCGTCCGGCGACGCGCACCTGCTGTCGGCCCTCGGTGACATCGGCGGCTTCCGCCACACCGACCTCGACACGATCCCGTCGATGATGTTCACCCAGCCGAATCTGACCACGACGACGAGCCTCGACTACGCCGAGACGAACCCCGGCTGGATGGTCCGCGTCGGGAACGTCGACAAGTCGGCCAGCCCGAACGTCAACCGGGTCGGCTTCTCCACCGACGGCGGCGCGAACTGGTGGCAGGGCAGTGAGCCGCCGGGCGTGACCGGCGGCGGTACGGTCGCGGCGGCAGCGGACGGGTCCCGGTTCGTGTGGAGCCCCGACGGCACGGGCGTGTACTACTCCGTCGGATTCGGCAACTCCTGGACCGCCTCGTCCGGCATCCCGTCCGGCGCGCGGGTCGCCGCCGACCGGGTGAACCCGAAGAAGTTCTACGGCCTGTCCGGCGGGCGCCTCTACGTGAGCACGGACGGCGGCGCGACCTTCACGGCCACCGCCGCGACCGGCCTGCCGTCCTCCGGCCACGTCAAGGCGGTCGCGGGCCACGAGGGCGACATCTGGCTGGCCGGCGGCACCTCCGGCTCGGCGTACGGCCTGTGGCACTCGACCGACTCCGGGGCGACGTTCACGAAGCTGTCGAACGTCCAGGAGGCCGACAACATTGGCTTCGGCAAGGCCGCGACCGGCAAGACGTACCCGGCGTTGTACGTCATCGCCAAGGTGGGCGGCGTCCGCGGCGTCTTCCGGTCCGACGACTCCGGGGCCACCTGGGTGCGGATCAACGACGACGCCCATCAGTGGGGCAACATCGGCGCCGCCATCACCGGCGACCCGCGCGTCTACGGCCGCGTCTACGTCGGCACCAACGGCCGCGGCGTCATGTACGGCGACCGCACCGGCGGGTAGCGGGTCGCTCGCCGAGGCGATCAGGCCGTGACCGGCTGTACCTCCTGGGCGGCCCGCACGTCGTAGGCGTCGCGGGCGTCCAGGACGGCATTGATGTTCTCCTCGGACCAGGCGCGGATCGCGTGCATCAGCGCGGTGACGCTCTCGCCCAGCTCGGTGGCCGCGTATTCCACCTTTGGCGGAATCGTCGGGTAGACCGTACGGATGACCAGGCCGTCCCGCTCCAGGGTACGTACGGTCTGGGTGAGCATTTTCTGAGTGATGCCGTCCAGGCGGCGTCGCAGCTCGCCAAAGCGCATCGGGCCGCCGGACAACGCACCCATGACCAGCATGGTCCACTTGTTGGCGAGTACGTCCAGGATCTGACGGGAGGGGCAGGCGGCCAGATAGGCATCCGCGCCGCCATAAAAGCGCAGGTTGTCAGTAGTACCCATAAGGTACCTATATACCTTTTAAGTGCCTTCTGTTCAACGGATACCGCCTTACCGAGGATAGGGACATCCCGAACGACTCTTCGAACAGGAGTGCATGACGATGCGTGCGATCACCCAGAAGACCTTCGGCGGCCCCGAGGTGCTGGAGCTCGTCGACGACGCGCCCAAACCGGCACCTGGACCGACGCAGGTGCTGGTCCGGGTCAGGGCGACCAGCGTCAACCCCGTCGAACTGTTCGTCCGCTCCGGCGCCTTCCCGTTGCTGGGCGAGCCGCCTTTCGCCCTTGGCTGGGACGTCTCCGGGGTGGTCGAGCAGGTCGATCCGGGTGTGCACCGGTTCAAGGTCGGCGACGAGGTCTACGGGATGCCGTATTTCCCGGCCGCGGCCGGGGCGAACGCCGAATACCTGGTCGCCCCCGCACGCCAGCTGGCTCGCAAGCCCGCGGGGATCAGCCACGAGGAGGCCGCAGCGCTACCGCTCGTCGGCCTGACCGCCTGGCACGCGCTGGTGGAGATCGCGCAGCTGCGGCCGGGGCAACGGGTACTGATCCACGGTGCGGGCGGTGGGCTCGGGCACGTCGCGGTGCAGCTGGCCAAGCACCTCGGCGCGGAGGTGATCGGCACGGCGAGCGCGGCCAAGCACGACTTCCTGCGCGGGTTGGGTGCGGACCAGCTGATCGACTACCGGACGCAGGACTACACCGAGGTGCTCCGGGACGCACCGGTGGACGTGGTACTGGAGACCCTGGGCGGCGGGAACGCCGAGCGTTCCTTCGGCGTGCTGCGGCAGGGCGGCGTGCTGGTGACGGCGGTGGAACGACTCAGTACCACCCTGCCGGAGCTGGCGGAGCGGTCCGGCGTACGCTTCGCGGCGGTCGGCGTGGAGCCGGACCCGGCCGGCCTGGAGGCACTGACCGAGCTGGTCGAGGCCGGGAGGCTTCGAGTGCACCTGCAGCAGGTGTTCCCGTTGGAGAGGTTGGCCGAGGCGCACGAGGTGCTGGCCGCCGGCGGCGTGCAGGGCAAGCTCGCGATCACGGTCTGAGAAGGCCGCGTGAGGTTCGATGACGTCGCCCGAGCCGGCGGTCGGGCACGTACGTCGGATGTCACCCGCACCGGTGGATCATGAACGCAGGTCGCCGTGGTGTCCTCGCGAGAGCGCGCGATCGCCGAGAGCCCTCGCGTTCGCGGAGAGCTCTCGGCGATCAGGACCGTACGGGTCAGACGGTTCGCAGGGCCTCCGTCGGGGCCATCCGCGAGGCGCGGAGGGCCGGGAGCAGGCCGGCGAGGGCGCCGATCAGGATCGCGGAGCCGATGCCGCCCGTCCACGCTTCCAGCGGAACGACGATCGCCCAGTGCTTGGTCTCGGCGTAGACGGCCGTGGCCAGGACACCGGCCGCCACCCCGACCGCGCCCCCGAGGAACGCCAGGACGATCGCCTCGGACAGGAACTGCGTGCGGATCTGCCCCTTCGTCGCGCCGAGCGCGCGGCGCAGACCGATCTCGGAGCGGCGTTCGAGCACCGAGATGATCATGATGTTGGCCACCCCGACCGCGCCGACGATCAAGGCGACGACGCCGAGTCCCAGGAACAGGCTGTTGAACGCACCGCTCGCGGCGGCGCGGGCGGTGAGCGCGTCGGACGGCCGGCTCACGTCGACCTCGTTCGGCGACTCGGGGTCGGCCGTCTGGGCCAGCACCTCATGCACCGCGTTGACCTGATCCGTCCGGCAACGGACGTAGATGGTGCTCGGCGGTCCCGGCGTGACCGTGCCGTGAACGACGCTCGTGTAGTTCAGATAGCGCTGCGCGGCCGGATACCCGACCAGGGCGCTGGTGTCGATCTCCGGTGCCAGCACCGCCGGCCGGAGGATTCCGCCGACGTAGAACCACTGGCCGCCGAGCCAGACGCGCTGCCCCGGGCGGACCCTGTCGATCCCGAGCCGCTGCGCGGCGACCGCGCCGAGCACCACGACGGGCTTCGTGGCGGTCGCGGAGTTCAGCCAGCGGCCCTGGGCGACGCCGGTGGCGACCACCGACAGCAGTTTGAGACCGGCCGCCCTGACCTTCAGCGCGTTGGTGCTGACCGGGGGGATCAGCGGACTGCGGTACACGTTCGCGGTCGTGACGGTGGCGGTGTCGGCCACCTGTTCGACGGCCTTCAGCCGCGAGATCCTGGCGGGCGCCTCGAGCGGCAGTTGGGCCGCGTCCCCGCTGAAGCTCTGCCCGCTGTCGGCGGTGAGCAGATTCGTGCCGAGACGGTCGATCTCGTTGAGCAGACCGGCCTGGGACGATGACGAGAGTCCCAGCACCGCGACGATCGCGGCCGTGCCGATCGCGATCCCGAGCGCCGACAGTGCCGACCGCAGCCGCCGGGCCCGCAGCCCGACGCTCGCCACCCGCGCTCGATCACCCGGCCGCAGCCGGGCGGGGACGAGCGTCGTCATGAGCGGCCCTCCTGCTCCACCCCGACGGGCGCGTACGCGCCGGCGGTCACGCTCGTCGCCCGGTCGCCGGGGTCCAGGTCCTGGGCGCTGTCCGAGACGATCCGCCCGTCGCGTACGTGCACCTGCCGGGGCAGCCCGGCGGCCAGCTCGGCGTCATGCGTGATCACGACGATCGTCGCGCCTTCGGCGTTGAGCTCGTGCAGCAGCTCGATGATCGAGGCGCCGGTGACGCTGTCGAGGTTGCCGGTCGGCTCGTCGGCGAGCACGATCGCCGGCCGGCCGACGAGCGCCCGGGCGATCGCCACGCGCTGGCGCTGTCCGCCCGACATCTGGGTCGGCCGGGCGGACGCCCGGTCGGCCAGGCCGACGCGTTCGAGCGCCGCCAGGGCCCTCCTCCGCCGCTCGCGGACCTCGACGCCGGCGTACAGCAGCCCGTCGGCGACGTTGTCCAGCACGGTCGAGTGCTCGGCCAGGAAGAACTGCTGGAAGACGAACCCGATGCTGCGGGCCCGCAGCGCCGACAGGCCGCCGTCGTCGAGACGGTCGACGTCGACCCCGTCGATCCGGACCGTGCCCCCGGTGGGCCGCTCCAGCGTTCCCATGACGTGCAGCAACGTCGTCTTGCCCGATCCGGACGGCCCGACGATCGCCACCAGTTCGCCCTTCCGGACGCTGAAGGTCACGCCCCGGAGCGCCAGGACGGGCGACCGCTCTCCGTAGACCTTGGTCACCGCCTCCAGCTCCAGGGCCACTCGCGTCACGCTCATGTCGCGGGCACCACCACTCGGTCGCCCGGGGCGAGGTTCCCCGACACCTGCACCAGTCCGTCGGCGTTGTCGAACAGCCCCAGCGTGACCGGTACGACGCCGTGCGCGCCCCGCGCGTCGACCTTCTCCACCGAGTACCCGCCGCCGGACCGGCCGATCAGCGCCGTGACCGGCACGATCAGTGCGTCCTTGACGCCGCCGGTCGTGATCTGCACGCGGACGGGCGCCTGGTCGAGGCCGCCCGCGTCCTTCGGACGCGTGAGCGTGACGTACACCGGGATCGTCGCGCCGGCCGAGTCCTTCTGGTCGGAGGACGAGGTCGCGACCGCGCCGATGCGGCGGACCTTCCCGGAGGTCGAGCGGTTGTCCGGCAGGGTGATCTCCACCTTGTCCCCGACCTTGACCTGGGACTGCTGCGACGCGTCCAGATTCACGGTCACCTGGCGGTCGGTCGAGGTCGCCTGCGCGACCGGCTCCCCCGGCCGCGCGTTCGTGCCGAGCTGCGCCGCCGCCTTGGTGATCCGGAGCGGGCCGGGCAGGAACACGGCGGAACCCAGCTTCAGCGACCCGGTCTCCTCAGCACCGATCTTGTCCTGCAGCTTCTCGAGCGCCGTGGCGGTGGCCGAGCCGAAGTACTTCGAGTCCGGGTCCAGGTCCGCGTCGTCGGCGTAGCCGAGCTTCACCAGGTTGCGGTTGAGCTCCCGCACGTCCTTGCCGCTGTCGCCCTCGGACAGGTCGCGATAGGCGGGCCACGTGCCGCACAGCAGCGGCACCGGCGTGCCGCCGACCCAGTAGAGGACCTTCCCGCACTTGATCTCGTCGCCCGCGCGCGGCACCCAGGTGTAGACGCCGTCCGCGTGGTTGACGACCGAGTACGGCGTCCCGTCGGCCCGGGCGACGTACGAGAGGGTTCCGCTCTGGTCGACCTGTGACGACAGCGGGCCCTGCCGGACGGACGCGAGGGACTCACCGCCGGTCGTCGGCGGGGGCGTCTTCTTCCGGTCACCGAACGGATCGGCGGTGACGATCACGACGCCCGCCGCGACCGCCAGGACGACGATGGCCCCGCCGATGCGCGCGAACCGGCGTCGCCGCCCGCGCGGCCTCTTCCGACCGGGTGTTCCGGCGTCGGCGATCTCCGCCGTCCCGGTGGAGGTTCCCGTCTCCCGCTCGGCCGCGCGAACGGGTACGGCGGCGTCGGAGCGCGTCAGGTCCCGTCCGGGTTCGTCGCCGGGCGGGGGCGCGTCGCCGGGGGACGCCGCGTCCGGTTCGGGGACGCGCGTGCTCCCCGGCCGTTCCACGCTCACTGGAGGCCGCCGGGCATCAGTTTCTGGCAGGCCTTCTGGGCCGCCTGGAACTGCGGCGAGTCGGGGTCGACCCCCGTGCCCTTGGCGATGATCATCTTCCCGCCCTGTGGGTCGGGGAAGTTCGGCACGCCGTTCTTGCGCATGCACGCGGCGAACTTCAGCATCGCGGTGTTGTCCTGGGCGCCCATCCCGGTGCCGCTCGGCGCGTACGCCTTGCACTTCTGGTCGGCGGCCTTGAACTGCGGCGAGTCGGGATTCATGTCACTGCCCGGTCCCGCCTTGATCTGGATCTTGCCGTCCTGCGGGTCGGGGAAGTCGGGCACGCCGTTCTTGCGCATGCACTCGGCGTACTTGACCGCCTTCCCCGAGTCCGCCCCCTGCCCGGCGCTCCCGCCGGAGCCGGCCGCCGCGGAGCTCGAGGCGCCGGCGGAACCGCCGGAACCGCCCCCGCAGGCCGTGAGGGCCAGCCCGGCGATCAGGAGTACCGCGGCGAGCGGGCGGCCGCGTCGCGTCCGTCGCGACGTGGTCGGGGTGGTGCGCATGCCGGCTGTGTCGTCCATGTCTCGGCCTCTCTGCGATATCGACGCCGTCGGACCGTCGTGGCCCGGCGGCCGTTCGTTGCGAGGCCAGTTGTACGGATCCGCCGGTCACAGCACGGTGCGAGCCGTTGTGACCGGCCTGTGACCGGTCGTCGGGCATGCTGACGGCATGGACCAGACCGCCCTGACCGGACCGCGAGGCGTACGCGGATGAGAGTGCTGGTGGTGGAGGACCAGGTCGAACTCGCGGACTCGGTGGCGCGGGTGCTGCGCCGTGAGGGGATGGCGGTCGACGTGTCCTACGACGGGCAGGACGCCCTCGACCGCACCTCGCTGACCGACTACGACGTCGTCGTGCTCGACCGGGACCTGCCCGAGGTCCACGGTGACGAGGTCTGCGCCGCCCTGACCGCGAAGGGACCGCGCACCCGGATCCTGATGCTGACCGCGTCGGCCACGATCGCGGATCGCGTGGAGGGGTTCAGCCTCGGCGCCGACGACTACCTGCCCAAGCCGTTCGCCTACGCGGAGCTGGTCGCCCGCGTCCGCGCGCTCGCCCGGCGCGCGCAGCCGGCCCTGCCGCCGGTCCTCGCGCGCGGCGACGTACGGCTCGACCCCGCACAGCGGACCGCCTTCCGCGCGGGCGCACGCCTGGCCCTCAGCCCCAAGGAGTTCGCGGTGCTGGAGTACCTGCTCGGCGCGCAGGGCCGGGTCGTGCCCGCCGAGGAACTGCTCGAACGGGTCTGGGACGAGGCGACCGACCCGTTCACCACAACGGTCAAGGCGACGATCAACCGCCTGCGGTCGAAGCTCGGCTCCCCACCCGTGATCGAGACCGTCCCCCGGGGCGGCTACCGGATCTGAAGGCCCCATGCTCACGCTGCTTCGTCCCCGCGTCCCGGCCGGTCTGCGGCCGCGCACCGTACGCCTGCGGCTCACCGCCCTGTACGGCGTGCTGTTCGCCGTCTCCGGCGCCATCCTGCTCGGGGTCACCTACCTGCTCGTCCGGCACGCCACGGGGCCGCGGCGAGTCCTCTACCGGACCGGTGGGATCGGACCCGTCGTCTCGGGCGGCGGGGCCTTCACGCAGCAGCCCCTTCCGCCCGACCTGCAGCGCCTCAGCACACGGCTGGACGCCGAGGTGACCCGGCAGCACGCGGCCCAGATGCACGCCCTGCTGGTCCAGTCCGGCATCGCACTGGCGATCATGATGGTGGTGTCGGTCGTCCTGGGCTGGCTGGTCGCCGGGCGGGTGCTGCGCCCGCTGCGGACGATGACCTCCACGATCCAGCGGATCTCCGCGCGCAACGTGCACGAACGGCTGGCCGTCGAAGGCCCCCGGGACGAACTCAAGGACCTGGCCGACACCGTCGACGGCCTCCTCGGCCGACTGGAGACGGCACTGGGCGCGCACAAGCGCTTCGTCGCCAACGCCGCGCACGAGCTGCGCACCCCGCTCACGCTGGAGCACGCGCTGCTGGAGGAGACGCTCACCGACCGCACCGCCACGCTCGCGTCCTTCCGGGCGACGTCGGAGCGCGTGCTCGCCATCAGCGAGCAGCAGGAACGCCTGCTGGAAGCGCTCCTCACCCTGGCGACGGGCGAACGCGGGCTGGAGCGCCGCGAGCGCTTCGACCTGGCCGAGCTCACCGGTCAGGCGCTGCTCGCACCCCGGCCGCAGGTCGACCGGCTCGGGCTCCGGATCGAGACGCGGACGCCTCCCGCCCCGGCCGCCGGCGATCCGGCCCTGGCCGAACGCCTCGTCGCGAACCTTCTCGACAACGCGGTCCGCTACAACGTTCCCGGCGGCCGCGTGGAGGTCGGTACGACGACCGAGGCCGGACGCGCGGTCCTGTCCGTGCGCAACACCGGGCCGGTGATCCCGCCGGATCGGGTGGCGGACCTGTTCGAGCCGTTCCAGCGCCTCGCCGGCCGTATCGCCCGCGACGACGGCGGCCACGGCCTGGGCCTGTCGATCGTGCGCGCCATCGCCGCCGCGCACGACGCCACCGTCACGGCGCACGCCCGCCCGGAAGGCGGCCTGGACGTCGAGGTCCGGTTCCCGTGAGCGCCCTGTGCTTTCTGGATCATCGCTTTACCGGCGCGGGGTGTGGCTGACGACCGGGCGGGCGGTCCCGCTGGGTTGAGTGGCGGACATGAAGACGATCATCATCGCGGCGACGGTGACGGCGTTCACCGCCGCCGTCTCCCCGTCGGGGGCGGCCACCCACGACGTGGCCTCGGCCGCGGCGTCGCCGACGCCCTACCTCGATCAGATCGAGCGGGCGGTCCGGCACGTGTCGCCGGGCCTGGAACACCAGGTCTGGGAACGCAGCAGCGGCAACCGGCTGGACGACTCGGCGGGGGACTGGCTGCTGCAGACACCGCAGTGCTGGGGTCACGACCCCTGCCCGCCCGCCGACCGGCCGGGCACCAAGCGGCTTTTGAACAAGATCACCAGCAATATCGGCGAGGCGACCAGCACCGTCGACATCACCTCGCTCGGCTGCCCGGAGAAGCTGGTCCTGCCGCTGCCCTCACCGTGCCGTACCTTCCCGGACGGCTACTTCCGCGACGCCATCGTCGCCGGGCTGAAGAAGGCGGCCGAGAAGCACAAGATCACCTTCAGGATGCTGCTGGGCGCGCCGGTGCTGCCCGCCACGGTGAACGGCGACGACTGGATCGACGCCGCGAAGAAGACCATTGGCGCCGCGGCCCGCAACATCACCTTCAACGTGGCGACGATGACGACCTCGTACTCGGGAACGCCGGGCGTCCCGATCGGCGGCTACACGCCCTCCTGGAACCACTCCAAGCTGTTCGTGGTCGACGGGAGGACCGTCATCACCGGCGGCGTCAACACCTACACCAACAACTACGTCCAAACGCCGAAGCCCGTCACCGACATGATGATGGCCATCCGAGGCCCCGCGGCCGCGTCGGCGACCGGCTACGTCAACCGGCTCTGGGCCTGGACCTGCGCCAACCGCAACAAGCTGAACTGGGCGGCGACCACCGGATCGTGGGTGTACCCGTCGGGCGGAGGCTGCATCTCGACCCTGCACCCGCCCGCCGCGGCCAGGGCCGGTGACCTCGACACGCTGATGGTCGGCGGGCTCGGCGTCGGCATCCAGCACAAGGACGACTCCTCCACCTACAAGCTGCCCGACCTCAAGCAGCCCGACGACGCCAAGTGCAAGCTGAGCTTCGCCGACAAGGACGTGGTCAACCGCGACCGGGACTACCAGACCGTCAACCCGGAGGAGACCGCGCTGCGGGAGATGGTGGCCACCGCCACCAAGTCGATCGTGTTCTCCCAGCAGGACCTCTACGGCTGGTGCGCGAGCATCGGCGGCCCCATCAAGGCCGTCCAGCCGCTGGCCGACCTGCGGCTGCTCGACAACGTCGCCGCCAAGATGATCCACGGGGTCAAGGTCCGCATCGTCATCTCCACGCCCGGCAACGAGGACGCCTACTCCACCATGAAGAACATGGCGCAGTTCTCGGACCTGCTGCGCAAGCGGATCGCGCTGCAGGCGGGCGGTGACAAGAAAGCCGCTCAGGTCATGCAGGACACCCTCCAGTACGCCTCGCTGCGCAGCAGCGACAAGCCCCGCTGGGAGGGCAAGGAGAAGAACGACGAGGGCAAGGTCATCAACTGCGACGACCCGAAGGAGGCCTGCACCTACGCCCAGCACACCAAGCTGATCGTGGTCGACGACCGCGTCTTCTACCTCGGCTCGAAGAACGCCTACCCGGCCTTCCTGCAGGACGACGGCTACTTCATCGAGGACCCGGCGGCGGTCGCGCACCTGAAGAAGGAGTTCCTGGACCCGCAGTGGAAGTACTCGAAGGCCGACGCGACCTTCGACTGGGAGCGGTTCCTGCCTCCCACCGTCGTCTCCATCGACACCGACCGGGCCAAGGGCGCGTCGAAGGTGAAGGTGACCGTGAAGGCCGTCACCCACTCCGGTGACTCCTTCCTGGTCGCCTACGGCAACAAGGTCGAGTGCAAGGACACGTCGTCGGGCGGCCGATGCTCCTTCGACGAAGCCCCGTCGATCGTCGGCAAGAAGATCGACATCGTCGACAGGAAGACCCTGCGCTGGACCCAGAAAGAGGTCCCGCACTGGTAGACACGCCCCCCGACAACGCGACCACGCGCCTTCTTCGCCCTCTCGGGGCCGGAAGAAGGCGCGTTCTCACGCCCGACCCAAGGCGCGCCACCACTCCTCAGCGCTGACGCACCGTACGAAAAGCTCGGCAAAAGCCCCGCCGACGACGGACCGATCAGGACGAAGCGCCCTGGCAGGGCGCCGGTCGCCGAGCCTTTCGTACGGCGCGGTGCGGTCATGCGCCCGGCGGTTCCGCGTGTGGCAGCCTTCGTTCGAGGTCGCGGAGGAGGCTCTTCACCTCAGGCGATCGGCGTGCATGCGGGGCCAGTTCACCACCGAGCCGTTGGAGGAGACCGACGCTGCGCGCCGAGGTCACGCCGGGCAGTCGGTTCATGGACCGATGTGCCGCCGCCAGGGCCTGGTCCAGGTCGCCGGCTTGGGCATGAGCCAGCCCGAGCCATGCGCCGTGCCGGAACGCCGAACGCTGCGGCTCGCCGGTTGGATCGGTCCGCGCCCGGTCACGCAGCAGTTCTTCGGCCTCCGCCAGCAGACGGCCCCGGTGCGTGGGCATCCGCCGAGCCAGGACCACCATGCCTCGCCCGGCGATGGCATCGAGTTCGGTCCGGGTGACGTAACTCGCCCAGTGCGGAGCGGCCTCCCCACGTTCGTGCAGTTCCAGCGTCTGTGCCCGCAATCGTTGGAAGGTCGCCAGATCCCCGGCCGCCGCACTGGCGAGACCGCTGCGGGCGGCGATGAGCGCCCGCACCGTCGACGACCCCTGCGAGGCCGCCTCCTGCGCGGCCGTGGCGAGTTGCAGCGCGTCCCCCGTTTCGCCGATCTCCGTCGCCTGATTGCTCATCAGGCCCAGAATGCTCGCGGCCAGCGCGCGGTCACCGGCGGCGTGCGCCGCGCGAAGACCGGTCAGGTACCAGCGCTGTGCCTCGCCGTCCCGGGCGGAGTCGAACGCCATGAAACCGGAGGTCTGCGCCAGTTGGGCAAGGGCCGAGGTGAGGCGACGACCCGTTCGCGCGTCGTATCGGGACCGCCGTAGTAACCGCGACACACAGGCGAACTGGTCGGCGACGAAGGCGGCACCCGCGGCCCCGTGCCGCTCATCCAGTCGGCGGCATCGCGCGACGATGTCCTCGACGAGTTCGAGCATCGGCTCGGTGACGCGATCCCCCTCCCGCGCGGCCGAGGCGAGGACCGGGACCGGTGCTTGGGACCACTGCCACGCATGGCGTGTCAGCGTCGTACCGGAGACCACCATGAACGTCCGCCGGGTCAGCATCGGATTCGACCACTCCTCCAGGAGACGCAGCAATCCGCTCGCGTCCCAGGGTAGATCGAGGCGGTGGTCGGCGGGTCGACCGCTGGAGCGACGGCGGTGACACGGGCCGCACCGAAAGCTCGGTGAACACCCGGCCGACGGCTGTCACACCGGGACGAATCAGCCCGCCGAGGCGCCGGTTGCCGAGCGTTTCGGACAGCTGCGAGTCACCGTCACTGACCGATCAAGTCCTATGGAGCTCTGCGACCTCGACGCAGTTGCCAGAGTTGCCGCTACGGGTGGACTTCCGCCACTCATCGGCAGCGATGCCATCGTCCATCACAGCGCCTCCAGAGCCTCTCGGATCAGTCGCAGCGAGGGGGCGACAGGAAGAGCAACCTGTCCGATACGGTCGTACCTGTCCCAATATTCCCTGACCTCGGAGGGCGACTCTACTAGACGCCCTCGACCAGGAGCCTCGATGTAGGCAACGTCTCCTGCATCGCCGTAAATCAGCGTGAAGCTCCCATCGAAGCCGGCGTGGGCTCCACAGGAGCGGGGAACGACCCGGATGCCCACATTCGGCTTTTCGGCCATCTCCAGCAGATGTGCAAGCTGCTTGCGCATGACCTCCGTCCCTCCGACCGGCCATTCCAGCGCGTTCTGCGACAGCAGGACATAGAGGTTGGGCGCAGGTCTCTTGCCAAGGATCGCCTGCCTGGCGATTCTCCTCTTCACCTGGTCCTCCGCCTCCAGAGTCCCCAGCTCTCCGATGAGTGCGGCTGCGTACTCGGGGAGTTGCAAGAGGCCCGGAACGGCCAGAGCCTCGTACGCCTTGATCACAGACGCGGCGGCCTCGTAGTCCAGGTACTCGCGGAACCACTCCTTCGATCCGTCTCGCTTGGCGTAGCGCACCAGCCGGGTGAAGTGCTCTCCCAGCTCCCAGTGAGCGTCGAGCTTCTTGGCGTCTTCCTCTTTGATCTTTCTCCTGCCCGCCATGATGTTGGAAAGGTTGGAGTAGAGATGCATGGCTCGAGAACGCCGCACTGATCGTGTCGGAACTGGCGACCAACGCCTACCGACACACGCAGCGACCGGCGACCCTGTACTACAGCGAGTGGGACTACCGCCCCTGGATCGAGGTGGTAGACGAATCAACCACGTTCCCCGATTTCCACGTCATCGACACCCTAGGAGAGAACGGAAGAGGACTGAAGACGATATCCCGACTATCTGCTATATGCGGCTACTGCCGTATAGATCACGGCGGCTTCGTCGGAAAAATGGTCTTTTCCGCCCCGCGAAAGGACGAGGACGTCAAAAATGACGACTACTTCGATGATTCGTGGCTCGCACACGAAAAGCTCGGTGAAGATCTAGTAGACAACCGACGAACCAGGGGAAATCGGCTCGTTGAGACGGCGATCGCCGAGACTTTGGTACGGCCGTGACATCCAAAGGAGGTCGTCCTCCGCGTGCGAGGCGCCAGAGGGCCGGCGGGTCGGCCGTGGGAGCGGTCGCAGTGGTGCGGGGCCGTACGGCCGAGGATTCTCGGGGTCATCGCAGCGGAGAGCCTCGGCGGATCGCCTTCCCTCGGCGGCCGTCAGCTCGGGTCGGTCATCGACGGTTGGGGCGTCGCGGTGGCCCGGGTGCGGAGGGTCCGCTTGTCGGGCTTGCCGAGCGGGGTGACCGGTAGCTCGTCGAGAACGGTGATCGTGGCCGGTACGGCGTCGGCGGTCAGGCGATCTCCCGCCCAGGAGCGGAGGGCGTCCGGGGTGATCCCGGGCGGCCGGATCGTCACGAAGGCGTGGACGGCCTCACCCGTACGTTCGTCCGGGCGGTGTCATGCCATGTCGGTGGTGACGAGCGCGTCGCGGCCGATGAGGTCGAGGCGACGCGGGACGTACGTGTTCGACGTTCTCTGCTTGACCGTGGCGTGCGGTACTTTCCGTCGCACGAATCGACCGCACGCCACGTCCTATACGTGCTCAGCCGCAGGCGTACCAGCCGGTCGACCAGGAGCCCGCCCAGTCGTCCCAGCCGTCGGCGCTGATGCAGGTGTGCGGGGCCGACAGGTAGACCGGTCCGGCGTAGTACTTGAAGCTGCCGCCGTTGTACGCGTACGCGCTGTCGCTCTTCCTCCGCAGGGCGATGGAGAGACCCGACGCCTCGCCGTAGGAGTAGTTCGTCGTTGACTTCTGGACGAAGGCGCAGTTCTTGCCGGTGCTGGGGCTGTAGCCGAACTTGATGTAGATGACGGTGCCCCAGCCGTCCGAGGTCTTGTTGTAGCCGCTCCTCGTCTCGCTGTGCACCTCGTGGTAACTGCTGCCGCAGACGCCGGGGATCGTGAAGTTCGCGGCGGCGTGGGCCGGACTCACGATGGACAGGGTTCCGGCGGTGGTGAGAGTGAGCGCTGAAAGCGACAGCGCGGTACGGCGTAGTGCCGTTCTCATGCTTGCCTCCTTGAGGCCTTCTGCACGCATGGGCGGGAAACGCCCAGGCACGCCCCTGTGAATCCGGGACGGCGCGATCATGATCGCAGCTTCACATATCGGACGTGCCAGATATAGACATAACGGATCAGCAACAAAAGGGGGCATCTCGGACGACCGGGGAGACGGTGCCGATCCTCCACTGACACGCGCGCGAAAAGCTCGGCGGGTGCCCGACCGAAAGGCGACAAAAGAGGACAAATTACTCATTAAGCGGTCGGCGATAAGGGCGGTGCCCGGGGGCCTCGGTCCTCCGCACGCGAGGCCCCCGGGTGGCGGTTGGCCGGCCCTCAGCCGCAGGCCGTGCCGTTCAGGGTGAACGAGCCGGGCGCGGTGTTGGCGCCGCTGTAGGTGAAGTTCGCGCCGACCGAGGTGGACGCGCCCGCGGCGAGGCCGCCGTTCCAGCTCGCGTTGGTGACGGTGACGGTGTTGCCGGACTGCGACCAGGTGCCGCTCCAGCCCTGGGAGAGCTGCTGGTTGCCGGCGTAGGAGAACTTCAGCGTCCAGCCGTTGATCGCCGAGCTCCCGTTGGTGATCGTGATGTTCGCGGTGAAGCCGGTCCCCCAGTCGTTGGCCGAGTACGCGACCTTGCAGCTACCGGGCGTCGGTGTGGGGGTCGGAGTCGGCGTCGGGGTGCCGCCGTCGCCCGTGCCGCCGAGCGCCGTGCTGATCGCGCCGTAGATCTGCGGCTTCTTGTTGAGGTTCTCGTCCCAGGGCAGGGCCGAGCCCTCACCGCTGAAGGTGCCGGGGATCCAGGAGTACTTGTCGGTGTAGTCCCAGATCGTGATGCCGACGCAGCGGGTCACGGCGAGGCACGCGTTGACGACGTTCGTGTAGTACTGCGCCTGGGTGTTGACCTTGGTGGTGTCGGCGGGCAGCTGCATCCGCACGTCGAGCTCGGTGACGGCGACGTCGACGCCGAGGTCGGCGAAGCGCTGCAGGTTCTGCTGCATGTTCGTGGGGAAGCCGTACTGGATCGCCAGGTGGCTCTCGAAGCCGACGCCGTCGATCGGCACGCCCTGCTGCTTGAGCGACTTGACGAGGTTGTACATGCCGTCGCTCTTCGCGCCGGTGCCCTCGATGTTGTAGTCGTTCAGGTAGAGCTTGGCGTTCGGGTCGGCGGCGTGCGCCGTGCGGAGCGCGTCGGCGATGTAGCCGCTGCCCATCGCGTTGTAGAACGCGTCGGTGCGGAGGGTGCCGTCCTCGTTGAACGGCTCGTTGACCACGTCCCAGGCGTAGAGCTGGCCCTTGTAATGGGTCACCTCGGTGGTGATGTGGTTCTCCATGGCGGCCTGCACCTGGTTGCTCGGCAGGCTCGACACCCAGCTCGGCAACTGGCTGTGCCAGACCAGGTTGTGACCGCGGACGATCATGTTGTGGCTCTTGGCGAAGGAGACGATCGTGTCGCCTCCGCTGAAGTTGAACGATCCCCTCGAAGGCTCGGTGGTGTCCCACTTCATCGAGTTGCCCGGGGTGGTCGCCCCGAATTCGCCGCCGCCCAGGATCGCCGTGTAGGCGCTGTTGGACAGCTCGGGGTTGTCGGTCGCCGAACCGAAGTACTTGCCCTTGGCCTTGGCGAGCTGGTCGAGCGTTGACGCGGCGGACGCCGGGCGCATCACCACGGCGGTGAGCGCCAGGAGCACGCCGAGTGCCAGCGCCAGGACGGCCGCGAGTCTCGGCCGGAGTGGCGAGGACATGCTGAGTTCCTCCAGGGGTGTTCGTGAGATGTGCCGTGGGCATGACGGGGCGCGGGGGAGAGCGGGGCTCCCCCGCGCCGGGTCGGTGGGTCAGGAGTCGGCGCGGTCCGCCGCGCCGTACGGGCGGGTCAGGGGCTCGAACAGGTGATCATCGACGCGCCCGGCGAGCCGTTGGCGACGAATCCGAAGCTGGTCGACGCGCCGCCGTTCACGGTGCGGTTCCAGTCGGCGTTCCGTACGGTCGCCATGTCCCCGCTGAGGGTGAGCGTGCCGTTCCACACGCTGTTGATGGTCTGGCCGCTGGACGGCATCCAGCTCACGGTCCAGCCGTTGAGTGCCGTGGTCCCGGGGTTGCTGACCGTGACCTCGCCCTGGAAGCCGCCCGACCAGCTACCGGTCGTCTTGAACGTCGCGGTGCACGGCGTGCTCGGGGTTCCACCGCCACCGCCGCCGCTGCTGTCGCCGACGCCGGTGACCTGCCCGTTGCCGCCGTCGAAGACCACGTCGGAGCAGCCGTAGAACGTCTCGTTGCTGTCGGAGCGACTCCAGACGGAGTAGATGATGTGGCGGCCGGTCTTGTTGGCCGGCAGGTTGCCGGACCAGTAGTAGTAGCCGTCGACGCTGCCGACCGGGCCGGTGTCGGCCGGGTGGTCGGCGACGAGGAACGGATTGGTCTCCATCTCGTCCCAGGTGAGCGGCTTGGTCGGGTCCCAGCCGTCCTTGGTGACGTACAGGTAGAACGAGCCGGGGTGCGCCGCCCACTTGTTGTAGCGGAACTGGAAGTTCGCGCCGCTGGTCAGGTGCGTGACCGGCCAGTTCGCGTTCGGCAGGTCGAAGCCGGTGTAGTTCGGGTTCCCGCCGCTGCACAGCTGCCCGTCGGGGATGAAGCCACGCGTACGGCCGGCGCCGTCGGACCGGAGCACGGAGAACCAGTTGTAGAGCGAGTTGGTCCCGCTCTGGGCGACCGCGGCCGCGCACGCCGGGTTCTGCGGCTTGATCTCTCCAGTGGAGGTGAGGCCGTCCTTCCAGCACAGGAACGTACGGCTGCCCGGCTGCATGAACGCCCCGTGGGCCCACGCCGGGGTCCCCGTGAACACGCTCATCACCAGGATCGACACCATTCCGAGGGCCGCGGCGAGCGCGCTTCTCCGTCGCTTTCTCACGACACCGTTTCCCTTCGATCTGCCCGCGGGCCGGGCATGCGACCCGCAGGGAGTTCGGGCGCGGTGGGAGCGCGTTCTCAGGATCGGACCGGCGTCTCGGCAGGGTCAACGACGGCCGCGGGAGCGCCCGGGCCGAACCCGGCCGACCTGCGGGTTCGCACCCTCCGGGACAGGCCGCCCGTGAAAGCAGCTGAAAAGGTCGGCGGCGAAAGAAGCCGGAAGCGGCCGCGGGTTCGTTACGGTCCCCGGATGTTCGAAGAATCTCGGGGGACGGCTCAGCATTTCCGGGTCGCAGGCGTCTCTGTCCCGTGAATCGTCAAGTCCTCATCCTCGAACGCGGGTCGCCGGAGTCCGCCGACGCGGTCACCGCGGTCTACCGCGAGCATGCGCTCGGTCTGATCCGTCTCGGCATGCTCATGGTCGGTGACCAGGCCACGGCCGAAGACGTCGTGCACGACGCCTTCCTTGAGCTCCATCGCCGCTGGTCATCGATACACGACCCGGTGACGTACACGCGTTCGGCGGTGCTGAACCGCTGTCGGTCGGTCCTGCGGCGGAGGGCGGTGGCCCGTCGGTTCGGCGTAGGCCATCCTCCTCCGGCCTGGTCGGCCGAGTCGGCCGTCATGGTCGATGAGGAGCGCCGGACGCTGCTCGAGGCGATCGCGCGGCTGCCACGGCGGCAGCGCGAGGTGTTGTACCTGCGCTTCTACGCGGATCTTCCGGAGGCTGAGATCGCCCGCACGCTGGGCGTCAGCCGGGGGACCGTCTCGTCCACGACGTCACGGGCGCTCGCCGCCCTCGGTAAGACCCTGGGAGAGCACTCATGAAGGGGCTGGAAGACCGGATCCGCGATGCCTGCGCAGTCGCGGACACCTGGGGGCCGGAGGAGCCCAGGCCGCTCCGGCTGCCGGTTCGCCCTCGGTTCCGGCTCAATGTGATCGCGCCGCTCACGGCGGCGGTCGCGGTGGTCCTCGTCGTATCCCTCGTCCTCGTCTTCCTCCCCCGGCACCCGAGGTCGGCGCCGTCCGCCCCGGCGACCGTGTCCCCGTACCTGCTGGCCGTGACCGACGGCACCCTGTACGTGGTCGACTCCCGTACCGGCCGGCCGCACGGCGAGGAGAAGACCGGCTACGGTCAGGCGGTGACGCGCGGCCCGCGCCCCGGCACGTATCTGGTGTCCCAGCCTGGGGGCGGCGGCTCGAACGGCCCGAGCAGGATCAGAACGGTACGGCTGACCGCGGACGGTCGAGTGGAGACGGAGACCGCGCCGCGCTGGTCGATTCCCGGGATCGTGCGGGAACTCGCGCTCTCCCCCGACGGGCGGCGCCTGGCCTACAGCACCAGAGAGTTCACCCTCGCTCCAGGGAAGCCCGTCGACATCCACCCGATCGTCATCGGTGTGCTCGACCTGCACACCGGAGCGCGTCGTGAGTGGACCCTGCCCAAGGCCCAGGACGCGAGCGCCTCCACCAAGGCCGAGGAGTGGAACTGGGGCCTGTCCTGGTCCGGGGACGACGCCACGCTCCTGTTCACCGCGCACGTGACGGGTCGTGCGGCTCAGGTGCGCGCCCTCGACACGACCGCGCCCGGATCCGACCTGCGCTCTGCCCGGGTCCTGGTCGCCGGTGCCGGGAGGATCGGCGGCAGCATCGCGTTCGCCGTGTCGCCGGGCGACCGGCATACCGTCGTCGCCGCGGTGGACGGCGCCAGGTCGTCGGGGCGGGCAAGGGCGGTGCTGGCCGAATACGTCGACGGTCGTTTCACGAGGATCCTCGCGACACTGCCGGGCTGCGGGCTGGTGCACATGCTGACGTCCGGTCCGAACGGCCTCCTCCTCAGCAGGAACAGTCTGCAGTGTGGAAGCGGGTCCGCGTCGCTCATCGTCATGAGCGGAGGAAGGATCCGGAACGGCTTCTCCTCGGAGGGAAGCATCGACGGCGCGGCCTGGTGAGGCGTCGGCCGGGCGGCTCAGGGCACGTACGTGTCGAGGCGGCCGCACATGCCGAACGCGCGCTCCGGCGGCGGGTCGAGGCGGTGGACGGCGGCCTCGGTCAGGTGGCCGATGTCGCCCGCGCCCAGGCGGCTCAGGTGCGCGCCGGTCCGCAGGGCCTCGGCGAACGCGCCCGACTGCCAGCGCTTCTCCCACTCGCCGAACAGGGGCGCCTTGAGCCGTACGGCCGACCGGTAGAAGTCGTGCAGCGCCGTCGGGTCGCCGGCGTCGAGCCGCGACCGCAGCGCGGCGAAGCCCGCCAGGGCCAGGTCGCGGCGGCTGCGGGCGGTGCGCTCCCGCGCGCCGGGGTCCAGGACCGCCGCCCGCCCGTACGCCTCCGGGTCGTTCAGGGTCTCCGGCGGGAAGGTGAAGACGGCGTCGCCCGCCTCGGGCAGCCCGCCGTTCTGCATGACGACGACGATGTGCAGTCCGCCGTCGCCGTTGACGAGCCGGTGCACGGTCCCGGGCGTGAACCAGGCGACGGTGCCCGGGGCCAGCGGCGTCTCGGCGAAACCGTCGCAGGTCAGCGTCTGCACGCTGCCCTGGCCCGCGACGACGACGTACGCCTCCGCGCAGGTCAGGTGGACGTGCGGCGAGCCGCCGCACAGGCCGTCGGCCGTCGGCCAGTCGTACACGCGCAGCCCGGAGATCCCGACCGCGCCGGGCAGCGGGCTCACCACGGGTGGTCCTCGGCGTAGGCGTCCAGGCGGGCGCGATCCCACGCGCCGTCGGCGACGACGATCCGGTACCGCAGGCGCAGCGTCTCGCCGGGCGGCAGCGCGAACTCCTCGGCGAAGGCGAGCGAGGGGTTGACCGCCGGGAACGGCGTGTTCCGGACGAACCAGTCGCTGCCGAAGTCCGGGTCGTCGAAGAACATCAGGGTGGAGGCGCGGTCCACCTCGTCGTGCCGGCCGACGTACGCGAGCCAGGCCGCGGGCCGGCCCATCAGCTCCGGGCCGCCCTGGCCGTCCGCCGCGATGACGTCCCCGTCGGTGAACGCGCGCGGCCCGCGCCAGAACAGCCCGCTGTACCCGGCCGCCGGCCGGCCGTTCGTGGTCGGGCTGCCGAAGACGAGCGCCTCCCCCCGTACGTTGGTCAGCGCGGTCGCGAACTCCAGCGCCCAGGAGTCGCCGGTGACGTCGCGCACGGTCAGCTCGCGCCGCTCGTCGACCCAGTGCTCGCCCGCCCGGGTGTGCCAGGTGAGGCGCTCGGCGATCCGTCCCCCGCCGGTCTCGGTGAACTCCTCGTGCCGCATGACGCCGACGTTCGGCAGGTCGACGTAGCCCTGGTCACGGACGTAGCTGCCGCCGCCCCAGAAGTTCTCCCCCGACAGGTGCGACGCGGTCAGCTGCACGCCCTTGTGCCAGCGGTGGTCGTGCGGCCGGTACGCGGTGACGACGTCCCCGGCGAGCGTACGGACCGGATGCAGGTACGGCTTCGGACCCTCGAACGCCGGCATGGTCGGCCGGTAGACGTACCGGAACAGCTCCACGTCCCGCTCGTGCACGGCGAGCGTGTGGTCGCCGAGGTGCTCGATCCTCACAGGTCTCTCCCGCCGTTCATCTCGCGGTAGAAGGGGTCCGCGTCGTCGATCTCGCCCCGGCGTACGGGACGGCCGGTGAGCGCCGACTTGTACAGCGCGGCGATGAGCTCGAGGGTCCGGCGGCCACCGGCGCCGCTGGTCTGCGGCCGCTCCCCGCGTTCGTACGCGTCGAGCAGGTCGGCCAGTAGCGCGGTGTGCGAGCTCGGCAGGTCCTGGTCCGGGGTCCGCCAGGCGGCGACGCGCGCCTCGTCGGTGACGTGCGGCGCGGCGGTGTAGGTCCAGTCCGCGTTCGCGTAGCCGTACAGGTGCGACAGCTCCACCGTCGCCTCGGTGAAGTCGAATCGCAGCCGACTCTCCTCACGCGGCGACAGCACGCTGTTGACCACCGACGCCAGCGCGCCGTTCTCGAAGCGGACCGACGCCACGGACGCGTCCTCGGTGGCGACGTCCCGGGCGAGGCGGCCGGCCATGGCGCGGACCTCGGCCCAGTCGCCGAGCGTCGCCAGCAGCAGGTCCATCTGGTGGATGCCGTGGCCCATGGTCGGCCCGCCACCCTCGGTGTCCCACCGGCCGCGCCAGGGCACGTCGAAGTACGCCTGGTCGCGGTACCAGGTGGTCAGGCAGACCGCGACCAGCGGCCGGCCCAGCTCGCCGTCGGCGATGAGCCGCCGCAGGTGACGGGCGCCGGAGCCGAACCGGTGCTGGTAGACGACCGCCGCGTACGGGCCGCCGTCGCGCTCGGCGGCGGCCATGGCGTCGTACTCGGCGAGCGAGCGGGCCGGCGGCTTCTCGCACAGCACCCACGCGCCCGCGTCCAGGCACGCCCTCACCTGGGCGGCGTGCACGTGCGGCGGCGTGCAGACGTGCACCAGGTCGGGGCGGGCCTCGGCGAGCATCTCTCCCAGGTCGGTGTAGGCCGCGGGGATGTCATGCGCGGCGCAGAAGTCCTTCACGCGCGCGGCGTCGACGTCGACGGCGGCCACGACCCGGGCGCGGTGCGCCTCCGCCCGCAGCGCGGGCAGGTGGCAGATGCCCGCGATCCCGCCCGTGCCGACGATCGCGGCGCGGATCACCGCAGCACGACCGTGGTCAGCGAGCGGGGCGCGAGGTCGGCCGACAGGTCACGGCCGTGGGTGCGCGCGGCGGCGACGGGGGCCACCGAGTGGCCGGCGTCGGTCAGGTACGCCTGGGCGCGCCCGGCCGGGGAGCCGAGGACCAGGTCCGCCGTCGACGCGGTGGTACCGGTGTTGAGGATCTCGACGACCTTGGTGCCGTCGGCGTTCCGGTACGCCGAGATGTCCAGCGCCGGGTCGGCGGCGCTCACCGCCACCCGCATGGCGCCCGGGCGGATGAACCGGCTGTACGCCGCGAACGCCC
Source organism: Actinoallomurus sp. NPDC052308 (assembly GCF_040679195.1). Classification (NCBI taxonomy): domain Bacteria; kingdom Bacillati; phylum Actinomycetota; class Actinomycetes; order Streptosporangiales; family Thermomonosporaceae; genus Actinoallomurus; species Actinoallomurus sp. NPDC052308. Next base: position 151,807 of record NZ_JBFAUM010000006.1, read on the forward strand.
AGAACCGCTTGGACACGTGATAGGCGTCGCCGTCGAGCTGAATCAGCGCGCGGGTCGCCCCGACGGAGGCGGCGAGCCAGTAGACGTACGCGCTCGCGTTCCCGTCGGTCATGGTCCGGTGGATGTTCTCCGCGACCGCGAAGCCGGAGTACTCGGTGCCGTCGTCCCAGTTCTCGTTCCAGGTGCTGCCGCCCGGGCCCCACTCCGACATCCAGGTGCGCTTGCGGGTGGGCTGCGGCGAGGTGACCGGGCTGGAGTAGGCGTGGCCGGTGATGGTCGTGACCCACCTGGCCGCCTGCGGGTCCGCCTCGATGGCCCGGGTGTAGTCCTGCTGCCCGTCCCAGCCCGTGTGGTCGCAGCAGGACAGCTTCAACCCGGCCTTCTTCGCGACCGGGCCTAGCACCTTGACGAACTCCACGGCCTGGGCCGGGGTGAAGTTCATCGAGGCGTACGAGACGGTGATGTCCGGCTCGTTGGTGAAGCCCAGGTCGGTGATCCGGATGCCCTCGCGGCGGTAGAACCTCGCGTACTGGACCAGGTAGTTCGCGTACGCCTGCCGCCAGTCACCGCTCACGCAGTCCGTCCCTTGGAGGCCGCAGAGGGTGCCGCCGTTCGCGTCGGTGCCGTTGGTCTTCATGAAGCCGGGCGCGCTCCACGCGTCGGCGTAGAACCGCCGCACGCCGTACGACCGCGCCTGTTTCGCCAGCCAGACCTGGCCGCCGTCGTCGCCGTCCCAGACGTACTTCGGCGGTGCGGTCGGCCCGCCCGGGTCGGCGGGCTCGATGGACGGCATGTGGTCGTACACCTTGTCGGCGGACGAGCCGATGCCGAGCCGCAGGATGGACGCGCCCGCGCCGGCGCGCCGGCCGAACAGCAGGTCGACGACCTCCTTCTGCTTCGGCGCCGACAGCCCGTTCAGCCCGTGGATCACGGCGGCCCGCTGGAAGGCCTCGGAGAACCCGAACCCGTCGATGGGCTGCAGGTTCGCGCGGAAGTCGACGCGGTCGCGGGCTGGTTCCTGGGCGTGCGCGGGCACGCCCAGGGAGCACGCGGTCGCCACGGTGAGGGCGAGGGCGAGTGAGCTGCGCGTGAGGGGACGCATGGGGGATCCGCTACTTTCCGCCCGCGCCGGCCAGGCCCGCGATGAGCCAGCGGCGCGCGAACAGGTAGACGACGAACACGGGGAGGGCCGACAGCAGTACGGCCGCCATCAGACCGGGCACGTTCGAGCCGAACTGGTTCTGGAAGTTCCACAGGCCGAGGGTCTGGACCCGCTGCTCCGGGGACTGGGTGAGGATCAGCGGGAACAGGAAGCCGTTCCAGGCGTTCAGCGCGCTGTAGACGGCGATCGTGGTCAGCGACGCGCGGCTGAGCGGCAGCGCCAGACTCCACATCAGCCGGAACGCCCCTCCGCCGTCGATGGTCATCGCCTCGTACAGCTCGCGGGGGACGTCCCGCAGCGCCGACGACAGCACCAGCACGCTGAGCGGCAGGCCGAACGCCACGGTCGGCAGGATGATCGCCGTCAGCGAGTCGTACAGGTGCATCCGGGTGATCATCAGGTAGACGGGGATGATCGTGGCCTGCGCGGGCACCGCGAGTCCGGCCAGGAAGATCCGGAACGTCCCGGACACGACCCGGCTGCGCGACCGCACGATCGCGTACGCCGCGGGGAAGGCGAGCAGCACGGTCAGCGCGACGCTCCCCGCGGTGACGATGGCCGTGTTGACCAGGTAGCGGGCGTACCCGCTGCGGAAGACCTCGGTGAAGTTGCCCAAGGTCAGCTTGTGCGGCAGGGACAGCGGGCCGCCGTCGAGGTAGGCGTCCTTCGGCTGCACGCTGTCCTTGATCATCAGGTAGATCGGGACGCCCACGAACACGAGCCAGGCGAGTGCCGCCAGCCCGGCGCCCCAGTTCGGCCGCTGCCGCCTCCGCCGTGGCCGGTCGCCGCGCCGGTGGCGCGCGACCGGCACCGACGTCTCTTCCCGGAGTGCCGTCATGGCGTCAGATCCCCTCCAGGGTGCTGCGCATCTTCCCGTAACCGGAGAACCGGACGATGAGCAGCGACAGCGCGGTGCCGAACGCGGCCAGGACCAGCGCGATCACGCTCGCGTACCCCATCTGGAAGCTCTGGAAGGCGCTGTTGTACATGCGCTGCGGCAGGACCATCGTGGCGGTGCCCGGCCCGCCGTTGGTGACGATCAGGATGGTCTCGAAGTAGGTCAGCGACCCGACCAGCATCAGCACCGATGAGGTGATGATGGTGTTCCGGAGCTGCGGCAGCGTGATGTGCCAGAACTGCTGGAACCGCCCCGCGCCGTCGATGAGCGCGGCGTCGTACAGCATCTTCGGGATCTGCCGCGCCGCGGCCTGGTACATCAGCGAGTGGAACGGCACGAACTGCCAGGCGATGACGACCACCACGGCGCCCAGGGCGCCGTGCTGGTCGCCGGCGATGTTCCCGTCCGGGAATCCGATCCAGGGACCGACCTTCGCGGCGAGCCCGAAGTTCGGGTCGAGCAGCACCCGCCAGGTGATGGCGATCGCGGCGGTCGACATCAGCAGCGGCAGGAAGAAGATCGAGGACAGCACCGCGCGGTTCAGCTCCCGGCCCGCCGCCCAGACCCCGATCAGCAGGGCGAGCGGGGTCTGCACCACCCAGCACAGCACCATGAAGACCAGGCTGATCCGCATCGACTCCCAGATCGCGCTGTCCGAGAGCGCGCGGCTCCAGTTGGCCAGGCCGTTGAAGTTCGGCGTGCCGAGGCCGTTCCAGTCGGTGAAGGACAGCACGGCCGTCAGGAGCAGGGGCACCCCCGCGAACACGCCGAAGAACAGCGCGGCGGGAAGGATCCACACGGCGCCCGGCCGCGCCGCCCGGTCCGCGCCGGCGGCCGGCGGCCGCCCGCCTCGGCGCCTGCCCGCCACCGCGGTCATCGGCCGGCCGCCTCGGTCCGCGCCGCCATCACTTCACCTGGCCCATGATCTGGACGAACTTCTCCGGGGTCAGCTTCTTGAGGAAGACCTTCTGCAGGTTGTTGTGCAGCGGGTCGGTGAACACGTGCGGCAGCGCCTGGTCCCAGGACAGCGTGAAGCTCGGTGCCTTCTGCACCATCTGGTAGACGTACTTGGAGAACTCCGGACCGGGGGAGGCGGACAGCCTCGCCTCCAGGCCGCTGACGGCCGGCACGTCACCCGCCTTGATCAGCTTGTCGACGTACATCTGGCCGGCCATCTCCTTCTTGAGGAAGGCGAGCGCGGCGTTGACGTCCTTGGACTTGCTGCTGATCGAGTAGTAGTTGGTCGGGTTGCCGACGACGCTGTTCGGGTCGCCCTTGCCGCCGGTGACGGTCGGGAAGGGCGCGAACGCGAGGTCGTTCTTGGCGAACTGCGGGTGCTTGTCGACCTGGTTGGAGTACTCCCAGGTCCCCATCAGGTGCATCGCGGCCTTGCCCTTGGCGAACAGCAGCCCGGCGCCGTCGTTGACGTAGTTGACCGACGCGAAGTTGGTGCCGAACGCCCGCCGGTCGACCAGGTCCTGGATCCGGTGCAGCGCGTCGAGCACGAGCGGGTGCCCCCAGGCGTTCGGCTTGCCGGCGAGGATGTCCGCAAAGACCGACGGCCCGCCGAGACGCTCGACGAGGTACTCCAGCCACATCAGGTTGGGCCAGGCGTCGACGTGGCCCAGCGCGAACGGCTGGATCTTCTTCGAGTCGAAGTACGTGACCAGTTTCAGCAGGTCGTCGTACGTGGCCGGGGGCTGCTGGCCGTGCTGGGCGAACAGCGTCTTGTTGTAGAAGAGCAGCACGGGCTGCATCCCGCGCATCGGGATGCCGTAGAACTTCCCGTCGGCCGCCTTCCCCGCGTCGAGCACCGAGGGCAGGAAGGAGTTCTGCCACGTCGGGTCGCTCGTGAGGTGCGGGGTGAGGTCGACCAGGCGACCGCTCTGGGCGTAGTCCTGGATGCTGCCGGTGCCCCAGTTGAACAGCAGGTCCGGCGGGTTCGGCGAGCCCATCCCGATGCGGAGCTTGTCGGTGTACCCCGAGCTGCCGGAGTTGGGGATCTCCACGAGCTTGATCTTCGTGGCCGACGACTTGTTGAAGTCGTCGAGGGACGCCTGCTGGATGGGGTTCTGCCCGTCGTCCTGCAGAACCCAGGCCTGGAGGGTCTTGCCGCCTCCCTTCCCGCCACCGGAGGGCCCGGAGGTTCCGCAGGCGCTGAGCAGAGGGGCGGTGAGGCCGGCGATACCGGCGGCTCCGGCGGCCGAGAGGAAGGTGCGGCGCGAGAGCGGTGAGTCGCCCATCGGTCCTCCTTGGGGGATTGCGGCAGAGACGGGCGTTGCGACGACGTGTCGGCGCTGTTTCGAAAAAGTGTCGGGAAAGCAGTTGCTGCCGTACCTTAAAAAAGCGCTCGGCAGCGGTCAACCCTTCGCGACATTCTTTGTGAAATCGGCAATCCTGCGCGCCACGGAGACCTTGGCGGCTCCGAAACATTGCGATAACGTTCACCTCGGCCGCTCGGCGAGCAAGCCCCTCGCCACCGAGCCGCGCGTCCGGCCATCCACGGCGCCACCGCCGGCCGCACCCAGGACGCGTGCCCCGTGGACCTCGATGCGGTGGGAGCGCGAGGCCCACGGGACACGCCTGGCCCACACCACGTTCGATCGCCAGACGGGAGCCCACCACAGATGGCCGAAACGCTTCCTCACCCCACCCGACCGGCCGGGTCATGGCGAGACCGCCGGTTGCCGACCGCCGAACGGGTGGCCGACCTGCTGAGCCGGATGACCGTGGAGGAGAAGGCGGCCCAGCTGGTCGGGTACTGGGCCGTGTCCGCCCGCCCCGGCGAGGAGGTGGCGCCGCTCCCCGACGACTTCGGTGAGCCGCCGCCGCTGGACGACGTCATCAAGGCCGGACTCGGCCAGCTCACCCGCGTCTTCGGCACCGCGCCGATCCCGCCGGCCGAGGGCGCGTCCCGGCTGCGCGAACTGCAGGCACGGGTCGCCGCCGGCAATCGGTTCGGCATCCCCGCGATCGCCCACGAGGAGTGCCTCACGGGCTTCATGACCCACACCGCGACCGTCTTCCCCTGCCCGCTGGCGTGGGGCGCGACGTTCGACCCCGAGCTGGTCGAGGAGATGGCCGGCGCGATCGCCGACAGCATGCGGCAGGTCGGCGTCCACCAGGGCCTCGCGCCCGTCCTCGACGTGACCCGCGACCCCCGGTGGGGCCGCACCGAGGAGACCATCGGGGAGGACCCGTACCTCGTCGGCCGGATCGGCACGGCCTACGTGCGCGGGCTGGAGGGCCGCGGCGTCGTGGCCACGCTCAAGCACTTCGCGGCGTACGCCTCGTCGCGGGCCGGCCGGAACATGGCGTCCGCCGGCCTCGGCCCCCGCGAGTACGCCGACATCGTCCTCGAACCGTTCTTCCTCGCCCTCCGCGAGGGTGGCGCCCGCTCGGTCATGGCCGCGTACGTGGACGTCGACGGCGTCCCGGCCACCGCCGACGAACGGCTGATGACCCGGCTGCTCCGCGACGAGCTCGGCTTCACCGGCGTGGTGGTGGCCGACTACTTCGGCATCTCGTTCCTGGAGAGCATGCACGGCGTCGCCGGCTCCCCCGGCGAGTCCGCCGCCCTCGCCCTGCGCGCGGGCGTCGACGTCGAGCTGCCGACGATCCGCTGCTACGGCGCGCCGCTGGTCGAGATGGTGCGGCGCGGCGCCGTCCCGGAGGAGGACCTGGACCGTTCGGTGGCCCGCGTCCTCGCGCTCAAGTGCGACCTCGGCCTGCTCGACGAGGCTTCGGACGGAGCGAAGGACGCCGACGGCTCGGAGGACGGAGCCGCCGACGCGGCCGGAGCCGCCGAGGTGGGTGGAGCCGTCGAGGTGGACGGGGTACGGCCGGGCGGCTCGGTCGACGGGGTACGGCCCGGCGACCCGATCGACCTGGATCCGCCCGCCCACCGGCGCCTGGCGCGCAGGGTCGCCGAGCAGTCGGTGGTCCTGCTCGCCAACGACGGGGTCCTCCCGCTGCGCGCCGACCGCGTCGCGGTGACCGGCCCGCTCGCCGCCGAGCCGCGGGCCATGCTCGGCTGCTACGCCTTTCCCAACCACATGACCGCGCGGTTCCCCGACCTGCCGTTCGGCGTTGACATCCCGTCCCTCGCGGACGCCCTCCGCGCCGCACTGCCGGACGCGGAGGTCGAGGTGGCGGCCGGCCGGGACGTCCGGGTCACCGACGACGCGGACATCGCCGCCGCCGTGGCGGCCGCCCGCCGCGCGGAGGTGTGCGTGCTCACCCTCGGCGACCGGTCGGACCTGTTCGGCCGGGGCACCTCGGGCGAGGGCTGCGACGCCGAGAGCCTCGCCCTGCCCGGCCGGCAGGCCGAACTCGCCGACGCGGTGCTGGCCACCGGCACGCCCACGGTCATCGTGCTGCTCGCCGGCCGCCCGTACGCGCTCGGCGGCCTGGTGGACCGGGCGGCGGCGATCGTGCAGGCCTTCTTCCCCGGCGAGGAGGGCGGCCCCGCCGTCGCCGGGGTGCTGTCGGGCCGCGTCGAGCCGTCGGGACGCCTGCCGGTCAGCGTGCCGCGCGGCCCGGGCGGCCAGCCGGCGACGTACCTGCACTCGCGGACCGGCGGGCCGTCGCGCTGGAGCTCGATCGACCCGACCCCGCTGTTCCCCTTCGGCCACGGGCTGACCTGGACCCGGTTCGCGTACGACGCCCTCGAGGTGGACCCGTCGGCCGCCACGGACGGCACCGTGCGCGTCACGGCGACGGTCCGCAACACGGGGGACCGGCCCGGCACCGAGGTCGTCCAGCTGTACCTCGGCGACCCGGTCGCCTCCGTCGTACGGCCGGTGCGGTGGCTGGCCGGCTGGGCGCGGGTCCGGCTCGAGCCCGGCGCGGCCGCGCGGGTGGAGTTCACCGTGCACGCCGACCGGACCTCGTTCACCGACCTCGACCTCCGGCGCGTCGTCGAACCCGGCCGAGTGGACGTCGCGGTCGGCGGGTCCAGCGCCGACCTGCCGTTGCGGGGGTCGTTCACCCTGACCGGCCCGGAGCGCGTGCTCGGCCCGGATCGCGTCCTGACGGTGCCCGTCGAGGTGACGCCGTGCTGAGCCGGTAGAAACCCGATTGAGACTGCTACTCTCTGCGCGGCTGAGGCCGACGAGCGGACGCAGCCGACGCACCCGGGAGCGCCCTGTGCAGTCCGAGGACGACGCAGCAGAGTTCCACGCCTTCTTCGAGGCGCACCATCGGGAGCTGGCACGTCTCGCCTATCTGCTCACCGGGGACGCGGACGCAGCCGACGACCTCGCCGCCGACGCCTTCGTCGCGGCCTGGCACCAGTGGGGCCGGGTCCGGGCGGCGGACCAGCCGCTCGCCTACGTCCGCCGCATCGTGGTGAACCTCGCCGCCAGCCGGGTCCGTACTCTCGTCCGGGAACGTGCGCGCGCCGGGCGGCTCGGGGCCATGTTCCGCGACCGGTCGGACGATCCGGACGTTCCCGCCGTGCTCGACGTGCGCGCGGCGCTGCGGCGGCTGCCGATGCGCAAGCGCGCGTGCGTCGTCCTGCGGTACGCCTTCGACCTGTCGGAGCAGGAGACGGCGCGCGTCCTGGGGATCTCGGTCGGGACGGTGAAGAGCCAGACGTCACGGGGGGTGGCGGAGTTGGAGAAGGCCCTGGGCGCGTGGCGGTCGCCGCCGGCGCACCCGGCCGGGCGCACGGGGGAGGCGCGATGAGCGATCCACCCGCCTGGCTGCGCTCCAGCCTGCGCGAGGAGGCCGACGCGCACCGGCCCGACGGCGACCGCATGTGGTCCCGCGTGGACGCCGGCACCCGCGGGCGCCGGGCCCGACCGGCCCGCGGCCGCCCGCTGGCCGCGGCGGCGCTGGCTGCGGTCGGCGTGGCCGCCGTCTCGGTGGGAGTGGTGACGTGGCGAGCCGCGGGACCGGCCGCCCCGGCCGTCCCGGCCGGGCACGGCACGGCCCAGACCGAACGGCCGGCCCCGTCGTCCGCCGCCTCCACGTGGGGCAGCGCCGCGCCGACGGCGCGCTCCGACCGGCCCTCTCCGACCGGTGGCCCCGCCACCTCCTCGTCGGTCCCGCGGCGGCCCCGTACGACGTCCCCGGCGGTCGTGGCCGGGCTCGCCTCGACAAGCAACGCCTACTGGGCGGAGGAGGACGTGACCCTGTTCAGGACCCGGCCGCTCACCGCGCTGCGGGTCACCGTGCGCGTGGCGCGCACGGCGGGCGTACGGTCGACGGGTTCCTGGTCGAACCTGCCGGGCGACACCTTCCAGGTCACCGTCGGCGACGAGGGGAGCGCGGTCGTCTACACGTGGGCGCTGCGGCCCGGCCGGTCGGCGCCGCCCGGCCGGTACGTCTTCGCCGCCCAGTACGCACGCGCGCCCGACGGCCACGACGCACACCAGGACACCTACAGCGTGACGGCCGCCGACGGCGCCGGCCGGCCGCTCACCGAGAGCGGCCGTTTCTAGCGGACAACCCGATTTAAGGTCATCCCGGACCCGGTTGAACCTTCCGTCCTATTTCCCGCGTACAACGTGGTGACGGTCCGGATCCGGGACCGCACGAGGTGACAGGGCACGGCGGAAGGAGTTCGGCGGTGCGACGCGCGATCGCTCATGACGAGGAGGTCCGGCTGCTCGAGAGGCTGAGCGCGGAACTGGTCCGGCTCGGGGTGGTGTCCGACCTGCGCCGGTCGCTGCCCGGCCTGGCCGTCGCGACCGACGTGCCCGGCGTTCCGCTGTACATCTTCGTCAGCGAGTCGGGGAACCACTTCGACTGGCGGAACGCCGAGATGCGCCATCCGGTCGGCGACGTGACCGGAGCGGCCGAGAGGATTCAGGGCTTCCTGCACCGCGAGGAGGCGGCGGAGCGGTCCTGAGCGTCGGCGACCGGACGGCGCACGCGGGCGCCTACTCGACGACGAGCTTGACCGGGATGTTGCCGCGGGTGGCGTTGGAGTAGGGGCATACCTGGTGCGCGGCGTCGACGAGCTCGCGGCCGGTCTCGGCGGGGACACCGTCGGGCAGCTCGACGCGCAGGACCACCTCGAGGCCGTAGCCGCCCGAGTCGTTCGGCCCGATGCCGACCTCGGCGGTGACGGCGGCGTCGGAGACGTCGACCTTCTTCTTCTCTCCGATCATGCTCAGCGCGCTCCCGAAGCAGGCCGCGTACCCGGCGGCGAACAGCTGCTCGGGGTTGGTGCCCTCGCCGTCTCCGCCCATCTCGGTCGGGCCGGCCAGAGTGACGTCGAGCTTCTTGTCGGAACTGACCGCGCGGCCGTCCCGGCCGGAGGCGGTGGCGATCGCCGTGTACAGGACGCTCATGCGACCTCCCTACTAGACCTGTCTGTGCTTTCCAATGTTCCACGTGAGGGCATCGACGGGGTCATCACCACGATGACCCTGCGAAACGGCCCGTTCTGGTTGAAAGTTCTCCGCCGCGTCCATCAGGCTCGGTGACGGCATGATCACGAACGGTCGGAGAGGCGGTCATGGACCGGTTGGAGCCCTGGGAGATCAGAGACGCCGTCGAGGACGGTACGCGGGCCGCGCTCGGCCTGCCGCGGGCGGATCGCGGGAGCTGCCTGAAGCCCCTCGGCATCGGATGCGCGTGCCTCGCCGGCCTTGGGATCGTGGTGTGGTTCGCAGGGTTTGCGATGATGCTCCACGACCTGGCCGGGCGGAAGAAGGAGACGCCCCCGCCCGCCAACGCGGTCGTCGACAACGAGAACAAGATCATCCTGCCGCTGCCCCATGGATGGACGGGCGAGACCGGCTTCGGGGGCCGTGCCCACATGAGCGTGGGCCATTACAAGTGCGACCAGAACCCGGACTCCGGTTGCACCCTCGCCGGGGTCGACACGTCGCACGTGTCGTCGACGTCGGATGGCGCGAAGCACACCGCGGAGGCGGACATCCCCGAAGCGGCCGAGGCCTCCTACGGGAGGATCGCGCGGCACACCGTGCTCAAATCCGGCCCGGTGACCGTCGCCGGCAGGAAGGGCCACCTCATCCGCTGGAAGATCAAATCGGATGCCGGCCAGAGCGGCTACGTCCAGTCCGTCGTCTTCCCGTCACCGGAGCGGGGCTTCGCGATCATCCGCTTCGGGTTCGACGACGACCCGAAGGCCCCGAAGGTCTCCCTGATGGACGACATCGTCGCGGGCGTGAAACCGGGGAGCGGCTGAAACGCCTCGGCCCGTACGGCGGGAGCCGTACGGGCCGAGGCGGTCGAGCCGGAGGTCAGGACAGCGGGGTGATGCGGTCCCTCGCCGGGACGGCGAGGCCGGTGGAGCCGGCGGCCGTGAGGTAGGCGACGAAGGCGTCGATGTCCTGGGCGCCGCCGAGCGGGTCGGTGCCCTCGTTGAAGACGGTGAACCCGTCCCCGCCGGTGGCGAGGAAGTTGTTCATCGTGACGCGCAGGCTCGTGGTCGGGGTGACCGTCGCGCCGTTCACCTTGATCTCACCGATCTTGCCGGCGCAGGTCGCGGCGGACGGGTTCGACTGGTAGCTGAGCGTCTTGGAGAGCTGCAGGACCTTCTGGGACGTCTGCCCGCCGCAGCCGGTGAACTGCTGCTCCAGGACGCGCCGGAGCATGTCGCCGGTCATCGTCTTGGTGACGAGGCTGTTGCCGAACGGCTGGACCGTGAACGCCTCTCCGTAGGTGACCTCGCCGACCGCCTCACCACCGGCGGAGATGTCGCCGGTCTTGAGGTCCGCGCGGACGCCGCCCGGGTTCATCAGCGCGAGCTGGGCGCCGCCCTTGCTCGCGTCGGAGGTCGCGGCGAGCTGCGCGTCGGCGATCACGTCGCCGAGCGTCGTCTCGCCGACGGAGGACGCGTCCCGGGTCAGGTCGCCCTGGATCTTGCCGACCACCTTGTTGGCCAGCGGCGCGGACGCGTCGACGTACTGCTTGACGACCTTCGCCACGGCCGGGTCGGCCTTGGACGGGTCCTCCTGACGGGTGACGCCGGTGCCCGGGGTGTTCAGCGCGTTCTCGACGATCGAGTTGGTCGCGTCGGCGGAGACCAGCGTGCCGGTCCGGTTGTCGACCTTGAGCGTGATGTCGCTGAGGATGCGGCCGAACGACGCCGCGCTGGTGACCAGGCGCGTGACGCCGTTCACGGTGATCGTGCAGCGGTACTCGGCGTGCGTGTGGCCGGACACGATGACCTTGATCGAGGGGTCCAGCTTCTTGGCGATCGCCTCGATGTCGCTTCCGGCGAGGTTCCCCGCGCAGCCGTTCGGCGTGCTGATCGTGCCGGTTTGGAAGCCACCCTGGTGGATGACGAGGACCGGGATCTTCACACCCTGCTTGGCGAGCTGCCTGGCGGCGCGGTTCGCGGCGGCCGCCTCGTCGCCGAAGTCCAGGCCGGCGACGCCGGTCGGGGTGACGATCGTGGGCGTGGCCTGCAGCACCTCACCGATGAAGCCGACGGAGATCGGCCGCCCGCTCGTCGAGGGGAACCGCTTGACGCCGTACGCGGGCAGCAGCGTCTTGCCGGTCGCCTTGTCCGTCACGTTGGCGGACAGGTACTGGAAGGCGGCGCCCGGGTAGGTGTTGGTCGTCGTCCACTTGCCGTGCCGCTCGACCGGGTATGGCGCGCCCTTGCAGCCGGTGCTCGCGCAGCCGCCGTTCTGGATGCGCAGGAGCTCGGTCTTGCCCTTGTCGAACTCGTGGTTGCCGACCGAGGCGAAGTCGGCGTTCATGAGGTTGGCCATGATGGTGGCCGGTTCCTCGTTGAACAGCCCGTTGACGAGGGGGCTGGCGCCGATGTCGTCACCGGCCATCACGCTGGCCTCGCGGGCGCCGTACTGCTGCTGCTTGTCCTTCACCGCCTTGGCCAGGAAGGCGGCGCCGCCCGCGAACTTGCCGTAGATGTTCAGGCCGGCCGGTTCGAGGTTGCCGTGGAAGTCGTTCCAGGCGATCAGGTGGACGTCGGTCGTACGAGCGGGCCGGTGCTTGGACCAGTCGACCGAGACCTTGTCGGAGAGCGTGTTGGCGCCGGCGATGGTGACCGCGTCGGCCGGCTGTGAGCCGGTGACGGCCAGCGGCGCGGCGGCCACCGCGCCCAGCGCGACGGCGATGAGTCCCGCACGGGTCGCGCGGGAACGCAGGAACCTAGGGGGCAAGGCTTCCTCCGGGAGCCGGGGACCACGCGGTCTCCGGTGGGGACGTCGATACCGGCCGTACCTTCCCATGCGACGGCGACGCGCGGGAAGACGTCGGGTTAATTCGTGTTCATGGCGTGATCTCGCCTTGTGACCGTTTTGCGGCGATGAGTAGATTGCCGCCTGTGCCGACCCCCGCCTCCTCCCCGGAGGCCCCCTCCACCGCCGCCGCCGCGGCACCGCCCGGCCGACGCCCGCGCGGAGCGGGACTGCCGCTGGTCACCGTGCTGATCGTCGCCGCCGTGCTGCTGCGGCCGGTGCTGACCGGGCTGCTCGGCCACCCCGCCGTCGCGAACTGGGCGACCGTCTTCGTCGCCATCACCATCCAGGCCCTGCCGTTCCTCGTGCTCGGCGTCGCCGTCAGCGCGTCGATCGCGGCGTTCGTCCCGCCCGGTCTGATCGCGCGGCTGCTGCCGAAGCGCCCGGTGCTCGCGGTGCCCGCCGCGGCGGCCGCCGGCGCCGCGCTGCCCGGCTGCGAGTGCGGATCCGTCCCGGTCGCCGCCCGGCTCGTCTCGATCGGCGTGACCCCGGCGGCGGCGTTCGCCTTCCTGCTGTCGGCGCCGGCCATCAACCCGGTCGTCCTCGTCTCGACGGCGGTAGCGTTCCCCGGGCGGCCCGCGATGGTCCTCGCGCGGTTCCTGGCGAGTCTGGCCGCCTCCGTCATCATGGGCCTGCTGTGGAACGCCCTGGGCCGCGACGACCTGATCCGGCCGCGGCGCTCGCACCACGACGAGGAAGGACCCCGGCTCGCCGTCTTCCTCTCCACCGCGCAGCACGACTTCCTGCAGGCCGGTGGCTTCCTCGTCATCGGGGCCGGCACCGCGGCCACGCTGCAGACCCTCGTACCCCGGAACATCGTGGACTCCGTCGCCGGGACCGGGCCGCTCTCGCTGCTCGTCCTCGGCGCCCTCGCCGTCGTGGTGGCCCTCTGCTCCGAGGCGGACGCCTTCGTCGCCGCGGGGCTCAAGCAGTTCTCCCTCACCGCGCGGCTGGCGTTCCTCGTGGTCGGGCCCATGGTGGACGTCAAGCTGTTCGCGCTGCAGGCGGGGACGTTCGGCACCCGGTTCGCGTGGCGGTTCTCGCTCGCGACGTTCGCGGTGGCGGTCACCTGCGCCGGTCTCGTCGGGTGGTGGCTACTGTGACCGAGGACGCCCGCGCGACGACCGTCCTGCTCGTCGGCGCGATGATGGTGCGCCTGGCGCTCACCGGCGCGTACGCGAAGTACGTCAAGACCGGCATGGGCAGCGTGCTGCTGATCGCCGGGATCCTGCTCGTCGGCCTCGGCCTGGTCGGGGTCGCCCGCGCCCTCGGGTTCGTACGGGGCCGGGGCGACGCCCACGGCCACGACCACGGCCACGCGCACGGCGATCGGGCCGGGTGGCTGCTGCTCGGGCCCGTCCTCGCGTTGCTGCTGGTCACGCCGCCCGCGCTCGGCAGCTTCGGCGTCGGCCGCAGCGCCGCCGTCGACGTCAGCTCCGGCGGACGGACCTTCGACCCGCTCCCCACCGGGCGTACGGTGCCGATGACGCTGCTGGAGTTCGACGAACGCACCGCCGACCACCACGGCGCGAGCTTCGGTGCGACCCCCGTACGGCTCACCGGCTTCGTCACCCCGGCGAAGGACCGGACGGGGTTCCGGATCGCGCGCTACCAGATCGCCTGCTGCGCCGCCGACGCCGTCGCGGCGGTCGTACGCGTCACCGGTACGACCGGAAACGCGCCCGCGCGGGACCAGTGGGTCACCGTCACCGGGACGTTCCAGCGCGCCGCCGACGGCGTGCCCGAGCTGCGCGCCACCAGCCTCGCCGAGGTCACCGCCCCCCGGGACCCATACGAGTGACCGTCACGGTCTGCGGCGGGGCATCCGCCGGCGCAGCGCGAGGACGTTCCGGCGCACGTCGATGACGAACAGGCCCAGTGCCACCAGAAGGACCGCGGCGCAGACCCAGATCGCGTGCGCGCCGAGGCGCAGGGTCAGCCACGCGCCGAGGAACCCGCCCGCCAGGAAGCTGATGATGATCGCGGCGAAGCTGGCGGCCTTCCGCGCCGCCGCCGCGTCCCGGTCGAGGACCGCCCCGTACAGCGCCTGCGCGGCCGAACGCAGGTTCCCCGTGGTCATGGTCGTGTTGTACGGCCAGTCGATCAGCGTCCGGAACGACGTCACCTGCACCGACGCCACGAACGCGATCACGACCACGAGCGCGTCGGCCGGGATGACGGACGACAGGAAGCCGGCGGCCACGAGGACGACGATCTCCAGCACGAGGGAGGCCCTGGCCGGTCCGGGTACGACGGCCGTCACCCGGGGCCGCCGCAGCGTCTCCGCCACGGCCACGCCGACCATGAAGGCCACGATCGGCGGCAGGTGCCGTACGGCGTTCCCCCACTGCCCACGGGCCGCCTCCACGCCGAACAGCACGACGTTGGCGGTCTGCGCGTTGGCGAAGACGCCGCCCAGGTGGATGAAGGAGTACGCGTCGAGGAACCCCCCGACCAGCGCCAGCAGCACACCGAGCTCCAGCGACGCCACCGTGCGGCGCCGTGCGGACTCGGTGGGCTTCTTCACGACAGCAGCCGCTCCGGAAGTCGTACGTGACGGGCGCGAAGCCACTCGCCGAGCGCCTTCGCCTGGGTGTCGAAGCGGCGTGCCTCGGTGGCCCCGCCGTCCAGCAGGCCCCGGATCACGAAGTTGACCGCCCGCAGGTTCGGCAGGACGTACCGGTCGACGGCCAGCCCGCGCGTCTCGGGCAGCAGTTCCCGCAGCCGGTCGGTGGTCATCGTCGCGGAGAGCCACGGCCACGCCTCGGGATCGGCGACCCAGAGCCCGACGTTCGCGTTGCCGCCCTTGTCCCCGGAGCGCGCGTGCACGAGCCGCCCGAGCGGCCCCTCGACGGTCGGCCCCGCGTCGTACGGCGCCTGGGCGTCGGCAGACCTCTCGACGGGCTCATCCGTGGTCGCGGGGGGCGGGACGAGCTCCTGGCGTCCGTCGGCGTGCACGACCGTGTGCCGCAGGACGCCCTGGGGGACGAGCGTCGGCCAGTACGCGCCGTACGCGGAGCCGGACGACGGCACCCCCATGCCGTAGATCCCCGGATAGCTGGACAGGGCCAGCTCGACGCAGAGCGCGGAGAAGGCGCGACCCGCGCTCTGCTGGTCGCCGTCGACGGCGACGTGCAGGAGGCTGGACCCGGCCATCTGGTCCGCCGGGTCGGCCGCGGGCGAGCCGATGCGGGTGAAGCGCAGGTCGGCGATGCCCGGATCCTCGTCGAGTCGCGCGCGCACCGCCCGCTCGACCAGTGCGGCCTTCGCGTCGACGTCCAGCCCGGTCAGCACGAACGTGCAGCCGTTCCGCCAGCCGCCGAGCCCGGTCACGGCCACCTTGGTGGTCGGCGGCGGCGCCTGCCCGGCCGCGCCGCTGATCCGGACGCGGTCGGGCCCCTCCTGCTCGACCCGGACGGTGTCGAGCCGGGCGATCACGTCCGGGTTCAGGTAGTCCGGCGCTCCGACCTCGTACAGCAGCTGCGCGGTGACGGTGTCGACCGTGACCGCCCCGCCGGCGCCCTCGTGCTTCGTGATCACGCTGGACCCGTCCCGGTCGACCTCCGCGATCGGGAAGCCGGGGTGACGCAGGTCGGCGATGCCGGCGAAGCCGGAGAAGTTGCCCCCGGTCGCCTGGGCCCCGCACTCGATCACGTGCCCCGCGACGACGGCCCCGGCGAGCGCGTCATGGTCGCCCGGCGACCAGCCCCACCACCAGGCGGCGGCCCCCGTCACCAGCGACGCGTCGGCGACCCGGCCCGTGATCACGAGGTCGGCCCCACCGGCGAGGGCGGCGGCGATGCCGAACCCGCCGAGGTACGCGTTCGCGGTGAGCGGCTCGTGCCCCCAGCTCGTGAACGGCTTGCCGGTGTCCAGATGGGCCAGGTCATGGCCCGCGGCCGCCAGCTCGGTCAGCCGCGCCGACAGGTCGTCGCCCTCGACGTGCGCGACCGTCAGGTCCACACCGGCCTCGGCCAGCAGGGCGCGGGTGTCCCGCGCCAGGCCCGCCGGGTCCAGGCCCCCGGCGTTGACGACGACCTTGATCCCGCGCTCGGCGATCTCGGCCGCCACCGGCCGGAGCTGGCGCAGGAAGGTCGTGGCATACCCGCCGGCGGGCTTCTTCAGCCGGTTCTTGGCCAGCACGAGCATCGTGACCTCGGCCAGGTAGTCGCCCGTGATCACGTCGACCGGCCCGCCCCGCACCATCTCGGCGAGCGCGGACAGCCGGTCGCCGTAGAAGCCGGAGCAGTTCGCGATTCGTACGGGCCGGTTCATGCGCCGCTCCCAGGTGACGAGGCCTGTGCGGGACAGGACCGCGTCACGCCCATCCCGAAAGGCGAAGTTACCCCACGGTCGCCTTCCCGGTCCCGACCGGCTCTCCGCCGCGGCGGGCAACTCACTGCACGTGGGCCGCATTTTCCGCGTGCGGCGGGTAGGGGCCCTGCAAGACCTATGAGCCGAGAGGAGACGACCATGGGTGACCAGAGCGCCAAGCACGGGCCGCACATCGACGACCAGCTGCGGCACGAGACCGAAGGGCTGGAGCGCGCCGCCCGTCCGACGCGCGTGGAGGAGTGGAAGGAACCCGAGCCGGTGGAGGACGACCGGGACCGCGACCCGACGTCCGCGAACCTCGCGGACCGCGAAGGCACTCCGCCCGGCATGAGCCCGGACGACGTCGAACGGCGCAGCGACATCGCGCGCTACCTCGCGGGCTTCCACGAGCCGATGCGCCCGGCCGCGCTGGCCGACCGCGCGGCGCGCAACGGCGCCCCGGACGACGTCGTCAGAGACCTGCGGAACCTCCCGGACCAGGAGTACACGCGAGTCGCCGAGGTCTCCGAGGCCCTCGGCCTGGGCAACGAGACACGCCGCGTCTGACCTCACGAAGGTCCGGAGGCCCGGCGAGGGGCCCGAGACAGAACCCGACGCGAAGGAGACGGTGAACGGGTGAGGGTCCCTGCGCGACGGTGAGGCGCGCGGCGACCGTGACCAGGTCGCCCGCGCGCCGTCTCCGGCGAATGGGCCCCCTGGATTCACCTATCGGATACGGTCCTCTCCGCCTACGGCGACCTCGACACACTGGCCCGACTGGCCGCTGTGGCTCGATTTACGCCACGCGGGATCGATCAACTCGTGGGTGTTGGACATTGGTACACGGTCTTTCAGGTCGGTACGGTCAGGACCTTGCCATTTTGGCGATCATTGCGATCGTATCTGGCGCACTATCCGCATTGCCGAGCAGATGTTGGAACGCGACGTGATGGCCCGTGATCTCCTGCACGTCCTCCAACCAGAGTCCACCGGCCGCGTTCTCGACATAGACGACATCAGGGTCCTCCGACTCAGGGAACTGGAGGATCACAAAGCCGTTCGTCATACTCGAGTGCGCGCCACGGATGAAGGGGACTACCTGAATCGTGACGCGTGAGAGTTCTTCGGCGATGTCGACCAGGTGCTGCAGCTGAGCACGCATCACCGTCGTGCTGCCGACCTGCCGGTGTAGCGCGGCTTCGTCAATCACTGCGACCAGGCGGAGTCCCGGGTCCTGCCGCAGCGCGGCCTGTCGCTTGATCCGAACCTCGACGCGTTTGTCGACCTTGTCGGCGGCGAGTTCAGCCGGCCCCGCCTGGATCATCGCGCGGGCGTAGTCCTCGGTCTGGAGCAGACCGGGAATCATGCCGAGTTCGAAGTTCAGCACGGTCGCCGCTTCCGCCTCCAAGCCGACGTAGTTCTCGTACGGGTGCGGGAGGACGTCGCCGTACGGATCCCACCAGCCCTTCAGTCGCCCATCGCGGGCAAGCTGCTCAAGGTACGCGCGTTCGCGCTCGTTGGTCACCTCGTAGGCGTCGCACAGGTCGCGGACGTCGCGTGGATTCGGGCGCTTGCCACGATTCGTCTCGATCCAAGTGATCTTCGATGGCGTCCATTCGATCGCTTTCGCGGCCTCGGCAACGGTCATGTCGGCTTGCTCGCGCAACTGCCGCAGCCGCGACGCAAGACGACGGCGTCGCAGTGTCGGGCTGATTCGCTCAGTAACCACACGACCTCCCTCAGTGTTGCCAGGGGAATCGTAGGGCAGCAGGAAGGGCTGAACAGGGGAACCGACATTTAGGGATCTATTGCTAGTACTCGAACTCTAAGTTTGAGAATTCGTCGCTTAGCGAGCCTCATACGGAGCGTATCTGCATCACATCGCTGGGTAACTACGCCCGCCGCCCCCTACCTCGGGGAGTTGAGATCTCCCGTGACACCTGACCCTGCGGTCGCCGACCGTCCCCCGTCCCGCACAGCGGCGGAACCCGGGTTCCTCCCGCTCCAGGCTCGGCCCGAAGTCGTACGGCAGGCTCGCCGCTTCGCCGCCGAGGCTGTGTCCGGCCATCCGTACGACCCGTACGACGTCGCTCTGCTGGCGTCCGAACTGGCCACCAACGCCGTACGCGCCGCGACGGCCCTGCACCCATGGCCGGACGACATCTGGCCGATCGGTGTCGAGGTGACCGTCACCGACCGGTACGTACACCTGGCCGTCAGCGATCCCGACCCCGAGCCACTGTCCGCCCGGCAGATGGGCGGCCTGCTCGCCGAGAACGGTCGCGGCTTAGTCATCATCGATCAGCACGCCCTCGCCTGGTGGCCGACCTACACCGAGCACGGCAAGACCGTGCACGTCATCGTTCCGGCGTCCGGCGTCATCCTGACCGCCGCGGAGCTGGCCGAGATCCGGGAACCCCGGTGATCCGTCGTCTCCTCGCCGTGCCGACCCGGCGCACCCCGTGCCGTACGACGGTCGGTGAAACGCTCACCGACATCCCGGCTGTTCGCCCCGATCCGAGCCCCGCCCAACTCGCCGAGCTGCAGGGCCTGTGCCGCCAGTGGTTAGTGATGTGGTGCTGGTACCGGCGCGAGTACATGGCCATCGCCCGGTTCGACACGGCCTCGCCGATCCTGTTCGCTACGACCCCGCAGCAAGTGGTCTACGCGTGCCGCGCGGCCGAACTGGCGATGGCGCTGTGAGCGACGCGGGCGCCGACGATTCCTAGTAGCGCCCTGCGGGGCCGCTGCGCCGCCGCCTCGGAGGCTGCACGGACTAGGTGTACCGAATGCTCGGTGACCGCAGTCGCGGACGTGGGCAAAACCGCCTATCGGCACCACGGGTGGGGCTTTTGCCGAGCTTCCGGTACGGCCCCGCACGACCATCCCACGGAAAAAGCGGACGATCTCCGCAGATCGCACACCCGGGTCGCCCGTCCTGTTTCACCGGCGTCTACTGGCAGAAGATTCGTCTCCCCTGAGTAGACACCACCAGAAACGATGCCCACCCGGCGGGCGAACCGTTCCGCCCGGCCGGTACCACCTACACCCGTCACCGCGCTGCACAGTCACAGCTCGACCAGCACGTCATCCACCGGACGCACCCTAGACCGGGGCCGTCGGTCATCGACTCGGCTCATCCTGATCCCAAGCGACGAGCCGACGCTCAGAAGGTGCTTGACAAGCTCTTGAGTCTGCTTCGGCGTCGCTGAGGACGGAGGCCGGACAGGCGCCCGCCGGCTCGTCAGTACCTGCGCTGCGACCGATCCGCGCCGGCCGACCGCTCGGCGGAGAACGGCGCCCCGGACCGGCCATCACGTCGCTGCGGTACCTGTTGAATCGGGAATACATACGAGTCGCCGAGGACCTCAGCCGGGGAATGAGACTTGACGCGCGTGGCCCTGTCCGACCTGCGCGATCGCGGTTAGATAGATCTACCCCACACGTTAGTTGTTCTCGTCGCGACGAGAGGGAACATGGAAGTCGAGTTGGAGGTTTCCTCCAGTCGGCGGCACAAGATACATACGGATCTTCGGAGGTGGTTCACGATGCTGCTGACGTCGATCGACCCATTCGTTCAGGAGTTCGAGCGGCAGTTCGACCGGCTCACCCGGCAGTCCCTCGGCCAGTCCGGCGGCGCCGTGATGCCGATGGACGGCATCCGTCGTAAGGACGACGTGGTGCTTCGTTTCGACGTTCCGGGCATCGACCCCGACTCGATCGAAGTCACGGTCGACCGCGGGGTGCTCACGGTCAGCGCCAGGCGCGAAGAGGAGTTCGCCGAGGACGACCGGGTCTTCGTCCGGGAGCGCCCGATGGGCACCTTCACCCGGCGCGTCTACCTTTCC
Organism: Actinoallomurus sp. NPDC052308; assembly: GCF_040679195.1. NCBI lineage: Bacteria > Bacillati > Actinomycetota > Actinomycetes > Streptosporangiales > Thermomonosporaceae > Actinoallomurus > Actinoallomurus sp. NPDC052308. Next base: position 172,216 of record NZ_JBFAUM010000006.1, read on the forward strand.
GAGCACCTGGACGCCGAGCGCATCGACGCCGCGTACGACAACGGCGTGCTCGCGGTCCGCATCCCCGTGCTCGAGCAGGCCAAGCCGCGCAAGATCGAGGTGCACAAGTCGGAGCAGAAGGCGATCGTCCGCTGATCGGATCGGTCGCCGGCGGGGTGGGCGCGTCACGGCGCCCACCCCGCCGTCGTCAAGGGAGGACCGCCAATGGGATCACTGCCCATCGACGACGAGCACGCGCCTCTCTACTCGGTCGGTCAGGTAGCGGGCATGCTCGACCTACAGCAGGCGTTCCTGCGGCGGCTGGACGAGCACGATGTGGTCCGTCCCCAGCGGTCCCCGGGCGGCCAGCGTCGTTACTCCCGACGTGAGATCGACCGGGTCCAGTACGTCGTCCGCCTCGCCGACGAGGGGATGACCCTGGCGGCGATCCGCCGGGTCCTCGAACTCGAGCAGGAGGTCCGCCTGCTCCGCCGGCAGATCGAGGCGGCCCGACACCGGATCGCGGCACTGGAGGCCGGCCGGCCGGAAGACGAATCCCATCCCGCGTAGCGGGAAAGACCGCAGGTAGAGGGTGGCGAGCCGAGCCGCAGGTGAGAGCGGGCCTCACGGGTCAGCGGAGATCACCGACCGACTGGCCGACCGGGTTTCACAGCAGAGAGCGGCTGGACCCACCCGCCGCTCACCACCCCGTTCACTCGAAATCGTCCGGGCTCAGATCCTCGGGTCGGGAGGTTCCGCCAGGCGGGTGGTACTCCTCCTCGGCGGGGGTCTTCGCTGCCGGGCGGCCGGTGGTCTCCGTCTCGGCGGGCGTGCTGGGCTTCTCGGGGACTCCTCGCTCCCCGTGCCGGCCTTCCTGCTGCTCTTTCATCGTCGGCCTCCTCCCCCGAAAGCCCCTGGTCAGGCCTCCCCTACCCGGTACGGGACGCTCGACACCGTACGATCACCTGCCATCTCGCGATATTGAAACGCGTGTCCGATAGGTCGCCGTTAGGGTGATCGGCAGCAATGCCGACCGATGAGAGGCCACCGGGGTGGACCAGGCGTTCCAAGTCGATCTGCGCGGCGTCGTCGACCTGCTGAGCAGGCACCTGTACTCCAGCCCCCGCGTCTACCTGCGGGAGCTGTTGCAGAACGGGGTCGACGCGATCACCGCGCGCGGCGACGGGCCGGGGCGGATCCGGATCGAGACCGGCGCCGAGCTTCGCGTGCACGACGACGGTATCGGCCTGACCGAGACCGAGGTCCACGAGCTGCTGGCGACGATCGGCCGATCGTCCAAGCGCGACGAGCTCGGCCTGGCCCGGCACGACTTCCTCGGCCAGTTCGGCATCGGCCTGCTGTCGGCGTTCCTCGTCGCGGACGAGATCACCGTGGTCACCCGCTCCGCCCGCGGGGGAGACGCCGTACGGTGGACCGGCTTCGCCGACGGCCGTTACCGCGTCGAACCCGGCACGCGTGACGAGCCGGGCACCACCGTCAGCCTGCGGCCCCGGCTCGGCGCGAGCGACTGGCTCACCCCCGCGACCGTCACCGAGCTCGCCGCGACGTACGGCGAGCTGCTGCCCGTCGACCTCACGGTGGACGGCCGGCGGATCACCGCGGACGGGCCGCCGTGGCGGGCGGCGTACCCCGACCCGGGCCGCCGCCGCGCGGCGCTCGACGAGTACTGCCGGCGGGTGTTCGGGTTCGCGCCGTTCGACGCCATCGACCTGGAGGTCCCCGAGGCGGGGCTGACCGGGGTCGCGTTCGTCCTCCCGCAGCCGGTCACCCCGACCGCGCGCGGCGCGCACCGCGTCTATCTGAAGCGCATGCTGCTGGCCGAGGACGTCGAGGGGCTGCTGCCCGACTGGGCGTTCTTCGTACGGTGCGTGGTGGACGCCGGGGAACTGCGCCCGACGGCCGGCCGCGAGGCGCTGTACGAGGACGAGCTGCTCGACGCCACCCGCGACGCCTTGGGCCGGCAGGTCCGGCAGTGGCTCGTACGGTTGTCGGAGACCGACCCGGCCCGGCTGCGCGCGTTCCTGCGCCTGCACCACCTGGGCGTCAAGGCGATGGCGCTGCGCGACGACGACATGCTGCGGATCGTCGACCGGTGGCTGGAGTTCGAGACGTCCGCCGGACCGATGACCCTGGCGGAGTTCCGCACCCGGCACCGGGACGGCCGCTACACCGCGGACGTGGACGAGTTCCGGCGCCTGGCGGCCGTGTCCGGCGCTCAGGGAGTCGCGCTGGTCAACGGCGGTTACGTTTACGACGCCGACATCATCGAACGGCTCCCGGCGATCGACCCCGACGCGGTCCTGCCGCCGCTGGACCCCTCGGAGCTGACCTCCCACTTCGGCGTGCTCGACCCGGAGACCGAGCTGGGGCTGCGGCCCTTCCTGGCCGTCGCGCAGCGGGCCGTCGACTCGCTCGGCTGCGAGGTCGTCATCCGCGACTTCGACCCGGCGTCGCTGCCCGCGCTGTACGTGACCAGCCGGGCCGCCCGGCACCAGGCGGAGCTTCGCGAGGCACGGGAGTCCGCCGACGCGCTGTGGTCCGACGTGCTCGGCGCGCTGGAGGGCATGGCGGCCGTGAGCGACCGCCCGCAGCTCGTCATCAACCATCGCAACCCGCTCGCCCGGCGCATCACCGCACTGACCGAGACCGGTCTCATCGAGCTCGCGGTCCAGGCCCTCTACGGCCAGGCGCTCCTGCTCGGCCACCACCCCCTCCGGGCCGCCGACACCGCCGTGCTCAACCGGTCCTTCCTCGGCCTGCTCGACTGGGCCGTCCACGACCCCGCCCCGGAGGAGCAGTGACGAAGCCCGGCACCTTGGTCACCGGCCCGACGGAGGAGGATCGATGACGGTCGAACAGGCGTATGAGGTGCTGAGCCGCGCGGGCGAGCTGCCGTACGGCCAGGCGCGGACGATCATGGTCGAGGAGGCGCTGCGGCTGGCCGAGGCCGCCGCCGACGAGCGCGTCGCCTACCGGATCCGCACCTACCTGCGCACCGAGTACGCCCAGAGCGGCGAGCGGGCCAAGGCGTTCGCGGTGTTCGTACGCTGCCTCAGCGACTACGACCGGAACCCCGACCTCGGCGAGGAGCACCAGCTGTTCTGGGGGTTCAAGGGGACCGTCACCGGGCTGACGAGGTTCCCCGAGATCCCGCTCGACCGCACGCTGGCGGTCCTGGACGACATGGAGCGCCGCTACCGGCTCGCCGGTGAGGGGCTGCAGCCGGTGTACATGTGCCGGTCGGTCGTCACCCAGCACGTCCACGGGCCGGAGGCCGCCGAGGAGTGGTACACCCGGTGGCACGCGGCGCCGCGTACCCGGCTGTCGGACTGCGAGGGCTGCGACCCCAGCACCAAGGTCGCCTACCTGGCCGCGCGCGGCCGGGACGAGGACGCGATCGCGCTCGCCGAGCCGCTGCTGCGCGGCGAGCTCGGCTGCGACGAGCAGCCCCACACGATCCTCACCGAGCTGCTCTTCAGCTACCTCCGCACGGGTCGCCTCGAGGCGGCCGCCGACGCGCATCGGCGTGCCTACCGCGCGCAGCGCGACCGGCTGGCCGAGCTGTGGGGCATCGCCGTGCACCTGGAGTTCTGTGCCCGCAGCGGTAACGAGGCCCGCGGCCTGGAGCTGCTGGAACGCCATCTCGGCTGGCTCGACCGCGCCCCGACGCCGTACGACCGCATGCGGTTCGCGGCCGCCGGCGCGCTCCTGCTGCGGCGGCTCGCCGAGATCGGCCACGGGAACGTGACCGTACGCCGGCCCGCGCACGGCGACCGGCCGGCCGCCGAGGTACCGGCCGCCGACCTGCGCGCGGAGCTCACCCGAGAGGCCCTCGACCTCGCCGCCCGGTTCGACGCGCGCAACGGCACGCCGGAGCAGGGCCGGCTCGTCCGGGAACTGCTCGACGCCGAGCCGCTCGCCGACCACCTGCCGCTGACCCCGTACGCGCGCCGTGCCACGACGCCGCCGGCCCCGGTCCCGCAGGACGACCTCGAAAGCGTCGACGACGTCGACCGGCTGTTCGACCTCGCGGAGGAGCACTGGCGGCTGGGCGAGTTCCCCGCCGCGCTGGTCGCCTGGCGTCGCGTCGACGCCGTCGCGGGCGAGCTCTCCCCCGTCCAGCGGGGACGACGGCTCGACGGCGAGGGCCTCGAACGCCTCCTCTCCGGAGATCCGCCGGGCGCGATCGACCGCTGGCGGCGGGCCGCGGAGGCGTACACGCGAGGCGGCGACGAGGAGAGCGCTCGGTCGGCGACCAGCCGGTACGCCGCGGTCCTGTGCCAGACCGGGCAGGCCGAGGCGGGACTGCCCCTGCTGGAGTCCGCCTTCGCCTGGCTCGACGCCCATGGGACGGATCCGCAACGGGTGCTGGCGGCCCGGACGCGGGTGGCCGCCGCGTACGGCGAGGCGGGTCGCACCGAGGAGGCGCTCGGCCTGCTCGACGGCGCGCCGACGCCCGCCGAGCCCGGCGATCTCGGTGAGCTGGAGATGGCCCGCGCCCGCGTCCTGGGCGCCGCCGGCCGCGACGCGGAGCTCACGCCCGCGCTCCGGCGGGCGGTCGACGGATACCGGCGGGGCGGACGACGCGCGGTCCTGGCCGAGGCCGCCTTCCTGCTCGGCCGGCGGCTGGCCGCGAGCGACGCGGAGGAGGACGCCGCCGAGGCGGACGCGCTGCTCACCGAGGCCATCACCAACGCCCCGGCCGACCTGCCCGCGCTGCGCGCCGCCGCGTACGCCGTCCGGGGCGGTCGCCTGCTGGCCCGCGGGGACGCCGGTCAGGCCGCCGAGGACCTGATCGAGGCCGTCGCCGGTTTCACCGCGGAGGGCTCGCACCACCAGGCCGCGTACGCGCGCCAAGACCTGTGCGTCGCCTACCTGGAGACCGGCCGGTACCTCGAGGCGGCCGAGACCGCCGAGGAGGCGCTTCCGATGTTCGAGGCGCACGGCGACGCCGACGCCGCACGCCGGACCCGCTACCTGCTCGGCAACGCCCAGCGCGACCTCGGCGAGGTCGACGCCGCCGCCGACACCTTCACCCGGCTCGCCGCGGACGAACGCGCCGAGCAGCCGGCCGTCGCCGCCCGCCTCCTCGTCCAGGCCGGCGACCTGCTCAGCCGGCTCGACAAGGACGCGACCGCCGCGGAACGCTTCGCCGCGGCCGCCGAGGCGTCCACCGCCGCCGGCGACCCGTACGGGACCGTCCAGGCGCTCCGGCGCCAGGCCCTGTGCGTGATGTGGAGCGGCAGCGCCGAGGGCGGCCTGACGGCGATGGCCGGCGCGCGGGCCGCGCTCACGGACCTGCCCGGCGACGAACCCGCCGCCCTGGCCTGGGAGACGGCCCTCATCGACTTCGACGAGGCGCGGATCCTCGGCGCCCTGGAGCGGTTCGACGACGCCGTCGCCGCCGCCGACCGCGCGGCCGCCGCGTTCGCCGATCTCGACCAGAAGGACCCGGCCGAGGCCGCGGAGAAGCTGCGCGCCGACCTGATCGCCGCGCGGTCGACCACCGGTGACACGCCTCAGTGAGGCTCAGGAGGGACCGCACCGGTGATGCGACCGCCTGAGGAGGGCACTGCTAGCGTCGCCGGTCGTGGAGAACGTGTACGTCGGGAAGGCCGCCGCCGACGCGGCCGGTGACCGGGGCTGGCTGCTCGGGCATTTCAAGCCGGTCGGCGACCTCCGGCACAGCGAGGACGTCGAGATCAAGTGGGGCGTGCACCCGCGCGGCGACCAGCGGGCGCAGTGGGCGACCGAGGAGAAGCGCACCGCCCTGCTCGTCCTGATCAGCGGCCGATTCCACCTGCGATTCCCCGACGGCGACGTCGTGCTGGCCGAGCAGGGCGACTACGTTCTCTGGGGCCACGGCGTCGACCACTCCTGGTACGCCGAGGAGGAATCGGTCGTCATGACCGTTCGCTGGCCGTCCATCCCCGGCTACGCGGTCCCCACCGGCTGACCGCTCCGCGCCCGGCGGGCGGTGGCGACCGGGTGCGGGGCCCTCGTGCGGAGACCCGTGCACTGATCTCCGCATGAGGGCGCCTACGACGGGGTCAGCCGGTGACGGGCAGGTCTCCGGTGACGGGGGTGGGCTTGGGCGCCTGCCCCGGCGGCGGCGTGGGAACGGGGCTGCCGGTCGCGGTCGGGGTGGGCGTCGGCTTAGGACCGCCCGGAGGCTGGGTGGGCGGCGGGTTCTCAGCGGGGCCGGCGCAGGTGGCGGAGGAGACGCTGAGGGTCTGGGTGTGGCCGGGGCCGAGGGGCAGGACGGCCTCGATGGCGGTGACGGTGAGGGTGCCGTCGGCGTTGCGCACCTGTTTGTTGAGGGTGACGCTGGCGGTGCCGAGCCCTTGGACGGGGATGGTGAGGGCGCTGTTGGGCGCGGCGTCGGCGGCCAGGCGGTGCCCGGCCAGGCTGGCCTTGGCCAGGTGGGACCTGGCCGTCCCGTTGTCGCAGGTGGCGGTGACCAGGTGGGCGGTGAGGGCGGCCTTGGCGACGCTCAGGTCGGTGACGCTGGCGCGGGCGTAGGCCGGCTTGGCGGTGACGTGCAGGACCTTGACGTCGATGAGGGGGTTGGCCGGCAGGTGCAGCAGGCTCTTGTCGGCGGTGGCGGCGACGGCGGGGGTCGCGGGGATGGCGACCAGACCGGTGGCGGCCAGACCGTAGGCCGAGCCGGTGCCGGTGGTGGCCGAGGCCGTGCCGGCCATGGCCAGGGGTGCGGCCAGCGCACCCGCGATGGCCGCGGCGGCGGAAAGACGCGTCAAGCGCACAGGTGTCCACTCCTTCGGGGAAGCGCTCCGCGTACGAGCGCGGAGTCGAATCGGACGCGCGGCCGCCCCGCGCCGGGCGCGGTTGCCGGCGGGCGGCCGAGCAGAAGGAAGACACCGCCGAAAGAGGCCGAGGCGGCGCGTGGCGCGGAGTTCGCGCGGCACGGCCGGCCGGCGAATGCGCACACCGGCCGGACCCGATGGGCCGGCCGATCTTGCGGCGACCCCGGCATCGACGTCACGGGGCGGAGGACCCGCGGACGTCCGGCGCCTTCGTGCATGAGCACTCCGTCTCTTTCGGCACAGATGCCTTCCGCCCGCCAATACGCACGAGGTGTACGCGGGGTTGCACGCTTCGCGACGAAATTTTCGCCGAGGCCGGACATGAGACGGCGACCGCCCTGAGTGATGCGCGCGGACCTCCGCGGCACCGACGCTTCCGCCCTAGGAGGACGGCCTCTCCGCCAGGATCTGGTCCAGGAAGGTGTTCAGGTTGTCGCGCATCCGGCCCACCTGCTCCTCGAGGGTGAGCGACTCGGTGAACCGCGTGGCCAGCGGGTTCTTCTTCTTGCCGCGTACGTACAGCGGGCAGGCCAGGTCGCCGCAGATGTACGTGCCCACCGTGTTGCCGTCACGCCCGGCGGCACCGGCCCGGCGCCCGACGAAGAGCGACACCCCCGACCCGGCGTGGGCCGTCAGGCACACTGAGCAGACGGTCGTCTTCACCATGCTCCGGCGAACCTCGGCCGAGACCCGCAGCGAGAGCCCGATCAGCCCGTCGTCTCGTTCCGCGACCAGATAGCCGCGGTCCGGCGCTCCCGGATCTCGCCAGCCCAGGAAGTCCAGGTCGTCCCAGGGCAGATCGGCCAGCCCCCGAGGCAGGTGCAGCTTGCGCGCTTCGCCCTTGGAACAGTTGACGAAGCTGCCGCGTATCTCGTTCTCCCCGATCGGCTTCATGCGCCGTACGGTAGTGCCCGAAATCGATTCTTGTCGCCTTAATTAACCGGTCCATCAGTCCCCTGACCTGCGCGATGGTCCGACTTGTCATTGCCGAGGCGTACGGTGCCGCCCATGTACACCGTCGACTTCGTCGAGTTCCCCTCCGGCTCCGCCGCCGAATCCGGCCGGTTCTTCGAGGACGCGTTCGGCTGGGCCGCCACCTCGTACGGCCTCGACTACGTCGACGTGCGAAGCGGGGACGTCGCTCTCGGTTTCCAGGCAGACCCCGCCGAGAGGCCGAACGCTCCCTTGGTGACCGTCCGCACCGACGATCTCGACGCCGCGCGGACGGCCGTCGAGGGGGCGGGCGGAGTGGTGACCGTCGACCCGTTCGACTTCCCGGGCGGCCGGCGGTTCCACTTCCGCGAGCCGGGAGGTTGCGAGCTGGCCGTCTGGTGCCCGACCGTGGAGTCCGGTTCCTGATCCCGGGCCGATGCCCGAACCGGCCGAGCCCATTAATCGGCTCGGCCGACGGCGGCACATCGGAAGCCGACGGTGGTGCCCGGTCGAAGGCGCGGATCTCACATCGGCGGCGGTAGCTCCCGCCGCAGAGGACGGCCGTCGATGCCGAGCTCGTTCCTGGCCTCCTCCATGAACGCGTGCCGGAGTTCGCGCTTGCTCGCGGGCCCTTCCGGCCTGGCACGCACGAGATCGTGCAAGACGAGCGTGTAGTCGTGGGCGGCCTGGGCGGCTCCGTCCGAGCACACGAGCTCACAGGTCTTCTTGGCGAGCCAGAGTGCGTGCAGGCGATCCCCGGCCTCGCCGTCGTCCTCCTGGGGACCGGCCGTATCGCGGCGGTCGAGGAACAGCTCCACGCTCTGCGCGGCCGACAAGAAGCCCAGGATCGCCTCCTTGCGCTCGGCCCGCTCGGCCGTCACCTGCGCACGTCGTTCCCGGCGCGCGTCCACGCGCGTGGTCAGGTACTGCCCGAACAGGGTGCCGGCCGATCCGAGAACCACCCCACCGAGCGGCAGAACCGTCGCGTACCACGTCATGGCCGCCATCCTGCGACAAAAGATCTTCCAACGCCATCGCCGGCGGGCCCGGCGGGTTCCGTCTCAGCTCTCAGTGACGTAGGGCGAGCCGCTCCGCGGCGCGTACGACGAAGGCCCGACGGCGGGACCGTACGACCGTCGGCGCTCAGCGTCGCGGCTGGGTGGGGTGGGGGTCGGCGGGGACGGCGTCGATCATGGCGTTGGTGATGGCCCAGCGTTCGTGGTCACGCCAGGCGCCGTCGATGAACAGGAGTTCGGGCGAGCAGCCCTCGTAGCGGAAGCCGACCCGTCGGACCAGGCCGATGGAGGCTTGGTTGTCGGGCTGGATCTGGGCTTCCAGCCGGTGGAGCCGCAGCTGCGCGAAGGCATAGCGCACGACGAGCTCGAGACCTTCGGTCATGTACCCCTGGCCGGCGGTGGGGGCGAAGGCGGCGTAGGCCAGCGAGCCGTTCTGGAAGCGTCCCCGGATGATGCTGTTGATGTTGACCAGGCCGGCGATGGCGCCGGTGCTCCGCAGGCAGACCAGCAGCGACTCCTCGCCGGGCTGCGCGTACCGCGCGAGGTAGGCCTGGAACTCCTGGGGAGTGGAGGGCAGGGTCATCCATGGGCGGTGCAGATCGCCGCTCGCGGCCACCAGTTCGAGGAACTCGTCCTGTTCACGGTCGGCGAGCGGGCGGAGGGTCACTCTGCCGGCGTCGTCCGGCCGGTCGGCCAGGAAAGCGGCGAGCGCCGCTCCCGTCTCCCCGTCCTCGGCTCCGTCACGGTTGATCACATTCGTACGGTAACGGCCCCGGCGGCCGGGTTCTCCGGTCGGGGCCACCGCGCTCGCCCGGATATATTCGCGCAAGCATTGCTATTGCAAATTACTTGCAACAAGATGAGCGGGTCCGTACCGGATGCTCGAGACGTGGAGCCACGCCATGCCCCACCTGGTGCCAGAAACCGGACCGCAGCGCGTCATCGCCGCCTCGAACTTCGTCAACACCATCGGCAGCGGCCTCTACCTGACCGCCGGAGTCCTGTACTTCACCCAGGCGGCCCACCTCCCGGCGACCGAGGTGGGTCTCGGACTCGGCATCGCCGGCGTCGTCTCGCTCATCGCGGGCGTCGCGGTCGGCCATCTCGCCGACACGCACGGAGCACGTGGCGTCTACGCGGCCACGCTCGTCGTACGGGGCGCGGCGACGGCCTGCTTCGTCCTGGCGGACGGCTTCTGGCCGTTCGTCCTCGCGGTATGCGCGGCGACCGGGGCACATGCGGCCGGGCAGGCCGCGCGTAGCCCGATCATCAGGTGTCACGGCGGGGAGCGGCCGCAGGAGTTCCGCGCCTATCTGCGCGCCGTGACCAACATCGGCGTTTCCCTCGGGGCCCTGCTGGCGGGCTGGGCCGTCCAAGTGGGCACCCACACCGCGTACCAGCTCCTCGTCGCGGGTAACGCGATCTCCTTCGCGGCCTCCGCGGCGATCCTGATCCTCCTTCCGCCGGTCACCCCCGGCTCCACCACGGGCGGCCCGCGCTGGATCGCCCTGCGAGACCGGCCGTACCTGCTGATCACCGCTCTCGACGGCATCATGGCCATCCAGTTCAAGGTGCTCACCGTGGCCATCCCGCTCTGGCTGGTCGAGGCCACGACCGCGCCGCGCTGGCTCATCTCCGGCACGATGCTGACCAACACCGTCATCGTCATCGCGTTCCAGGTACGAGCCAGCCGCAGCGTCGACTCCCCCGCGACCGGAGGGGGCGCCTATCGTCGAGCCGGCGTGGCCTTCTTCCTCTCCTGCGCGCTGATCTCGCTCGCCGCAGGGGTTCCGGCGTGGACGGCCACGACGTTGCTCATCGTCGCGGTGGTGATCCATACGGTGGGCGAGCTCTGGCACTCCGCGGGCGGGTTCGAGGTCTCCTTCGCCCTCGCGCCGGACCACGCCACCGGGCAGTACCTGGGCGTCTTCGGCCTGGGAGCCGGCCTCGCCGAAGCGCTCGGCCCGAGCCTGCTCATCTCCCTCTGCATCGCTTGGGGCCGCCCCGGGTGGTACGTCGTCGGAGCACTGTTCACCCTGACCGGGCTGGCGGCGCCACTCGCCGTCCGCTGGGCACAACGCCGCCGGCACGCTCGACCGCCGTACCTCGAACCCGCAGCGGCCACCTGAATTCTCGATCGACCAAGGTGACGTCCGGCTCTCGAAAATGGTCACCGTCACACCGATGAGTCTCCGGCCGTCTCCTCGTTTCATCAGTCGACAGGCAACGGACCACTGCGAGTTGGAGCGGATCATGATGCTCGAGGGCAAGAACGCGATCATTTACGGGGCGGGCGGCCCGGTCGGCAGCGGCATCGCCAAGGCGTTCGCCCGCGAGGGAGCCCGGGTCTTCCTCACCGGGCGCGGCCAGGACAAGCTCGACCGGCTCGCCAAGGAGATCACCGAGACCGGCGGCAGGGCCGAGACGGCGGTCGTCGACGCCCTGGACGAGGACGCCGTGGCGGAACACGCCAGGTCCGTGGCCGCCCAGGGCGGCATCCACATCTCGCTCAACCTCATCAGCCGCGGCGACGTCCAGGGCGTCCCGCTCATGCACATGGCGGCCGACGACTTCACCCGCGCGATCACGACGGGCGTCACGGCCACCTTCGTCACCGCGAAGGTCGCGGCCCGCCACATGAGCGAGCAGAAGTCCGGCGTGATCCTGGCGTTCAACAGCGGCTCCGCGCACAGCTCCCCGATGATGGGCAGCACCGGCCCGGCCGACGCGGCGATCGACACCTTCATCCGCAACCTGGCCCTGGAGGTCGGCCCGAACGGCGTCCGGGTCCTCGGGATCTGGGCCGCCGGTATCCCCGAGACGCTCACCCCGGAGAGGCTGGCCACCGTGAACAGCGGCATGCAGCTCGACGAGGCGGCCCTCGAGGGACTCAAGAACAACCTGGCCGCCATGCGGATGTCCAAGCGCTCGCCCTCGCTCACCGAGGTCGCGGACGTGGCGGTGTTCCTCGCCTCCGACCGCTCGTCCGGCATGACCGGCACCTTCACCAACGTCACTCAGATGTTCACCAGTTAGGGGCGCCCTGGCGGAGTACGGATAAGGGCCGGTCACCGAATTAAGGTGTGATCGTGACCGGTCCAATGCAGATGGCGCGGGCGTTCGACGAGCTGGCCGACGGCTATGACGACGACCACCATGACGAGATCGCCCGCTCTCTGGTCGCACTGGCCGGCGCGCCGGGCGAGGCAGCGAAAATCGCCGACGTGGCCTGCGGGTGTGGCGCGGTGGCCCTGGCGATCGCCCAGGCGCGCTCGCGACGGGTCACACCGATCCTGGCCGTTGATCTATCGGCCAGGATGGTCGCCGCCGGCAAGCTCCGTGCCGAACGGCTCGGCTGCGACGATGCGATCGATTGGCGTGTGGGAACTGCTGTGCCGCTGCCGGCGGCCGACGCCGCCCTCGACCTGATCCTCTGCGCGTCGTCTCTCCACTTCCTGGGCACCCGAGCTCTGCTCGACTGGCGACGTGCGCTTCGACCCGGCGGGCGAGTGGGCTTCACCTTGCCGATCGCATCGCAGTTCCGTCCCTCCGGCCTGTTCGCCGACCTCGTTGCCACCGACGTGCCGCTTCCGGAGACGGCCGAAGACGCGCGCACGATCGCGACGGCCGTCGGCTTCATCGACGCCGACGCGCGCATCCTCACCGTCGGATCCCGCTCGGTCGTCCTCACCGTGGCCACGAACCCGGCAGCCCCCGGCCATCTCTGAAGCGCGATTTCACTGCACGTTCCGACACGCTCAACGCTGCGAGGACGACCGGATGGACGACGGTTCAGGGCCACGAACGCCGATCGTCCTCGGCATCGACGGCCTGCGAGCCTTGCCGAGAGCCACCCGGATCGCCCGCACCAGTCGCGACGGCATCCTGCTACTCGAAGAGCATCGCGACCGCGAGATCGATGAACTCTGGCTCGACCACGATCTGGGCGCGACGACAGCATCATGCCGGTCGTGGCCCTACTGGAAGAGGCGGCTTTCGACCACCGCCCCTTCAAGATCGGCATGATCTTCGTCCACAGCGCCAATCCGAGCGGCGCGGAGACGGTGGTCCGGGTCCTACGGCGCTGGGGCTACCGAGTACGCCGCGCAACCGCCTGAGCTCCGCGTCACCTCACCGCCGGCCGAGTCCCACCGGAGGCGGAAGGCGCCGGCGCGGTGGCGGCGGGATCACAAGTCCGGCCAGACGTGCTCGGGAAGGTAGGGCGAACACCCGGAGACGAACCAGTTCTGCAGGTCGTGCAGCCGCTCGAGTGCGGCCTCGTAGTAGTCGGGCGGCTCGGGGCGCGGAAAGTTCGGATGGCCGGTGAAACTCGGGACGAAATCCGCGAGGTACCAGTAACCCTCGACCAGCCATCGGTCCAGTTGCCCGCGGTCTTCCTGTTGGGCGCACACCCTGCGCATCGCCTGCTCGAGCCGGCTGAACGCCTCGCGATCCCAATGCAGGTCACACCGGACCTGAAGCAGGAACGAGCCCTCTTCCGCGTCGAACTCTCGCCGGAGCAACGCGATGTCGTCCACGCGATCCAGCATGACAGCGAGGTACGTCGCTCTCAGTCCCGATACCAGAGCCGTTGCAGGCCATGCCTGAGCGTGGACGGTCATAGGCGATGTCTCGCTGCAGGGGTGAGCATCTGACCAAAGGAGAGGCCATGGAATTCCTTGTGCTCGCCACGGGCATCGACAGGCTGGCGGACGAGGCGCACGCCGGATGGAACCCCATCGGGTGGGTCAAGTCGCTTCCCATGTGGGTCTCGACCCCCGTGGGGGCGGTGGCGGTCATGACCTTCGCGGTCTTGTGCATCGGCATGATCGGCACGCGTCGCGAAGACAGGGCCACGAAGACCATCGTCGGGGCGCTGCTGGCCGCGGCCGTCGCGGGGGTGTTCCTGGTCTCGGTCCTCTCCTGACCGAGACTGCAACATGCACGGCGAGCTGGTTCGCCCTGCCATGCCCCGGTCCGGCGTACGGATCGGGGTTTCGCCGTACGCGGCGGCGACGACGCCACGCACCTTCCGATTCCACTGGCCGAGTCCGCATCCCAGCTCGCATCGGTCCACTCAGAGCATCACAGCTTGACGTTCGGACATTTACCGGGAGCCACGCACGCACGCCCCGGCCATGCGAACACCCGAATCCCAGCCCACTGCGAGGCATGGCCCAGTGGTGCGCATGTGACACCATTGACCACCTGCCGTAACCCAAGTGGTCAACGGCGCAAGGGTCCCGCTGGCGATCAGCAGGACATCCCCAATCAAGAATGAGGAGGATCGCCCGATGCAGCATAACGGAAGCTTCATGGGCAATCCGCACAACAATAGTGGCAACGAGCCGCACGACAAGTCCGCCGATTCGGCGGGCAGGAAGTCAATGGGCGCCGACTCTCCCGCCGACGTTCTGCGGGAGCGGTTGCGCCACGTCTACTGGCTCGGTGGCGGCAGCGGAGCGGGGAAGTCGACCGTCGCCCGGCGCCTCGCCGACCAGTACGGGCTGCGCCTGTACGACACCGATGAGGTCATGCCCGACCACGCCCGCCGCATGCCCGCGGAGGAAGCCCCCTACCTGCGCAGGTTCGCCGCCATGGGCATGGACGAACGGTGGGTGACCCGGAGCCCGCGCGAGATGCTCGACACCTTCCACTGGTACCAGGGCGAAGGGTTCAGCCAGATCATCGAGGACCTCCTCGCTCTGCCGGCCGATCGGCCGGTGATCGCGGAGGGGTTCCGGCTGCTGCCCGACCTCGTGCGACCGCTGCTCGCCGAGATGGACCAGGCGGTGTGGCTGTTGCCGACGTCCGAGTTCCGGCAGGTGGTGCTCGACGGCCGTGGCGGCCTGCGATGGGGATTCATCGCCAAGACCGGTGACCCGCAGCGCGCGCTGCAGAAGCTGCTCCAGCGCGACGCGATGTTCACCGACCGGCTCACCGAACAGACCCACCGCCTGGGCCTGAACCGGCTCACGGTGGATCCCACGATCACCGAGGATGACTCTGTACGACAGGTCGCCGCGGTGTTCGGCCTTACGAACTAGGCCGTCGCGACCTGGCCACTCCAGGTCAGGTCGCAGTGGCAACAACCATCGGACACCGCCTCCGGCGAATGTGGCCAGAGACATGGCTCGAAGGCACCTTGACGGCGTCTCAGGTCGCTGCCCAGCGAGGACCGATGTCCGACGATAAGTAGCACACCGGCGGTCGGGCGGCTTGATGCCGCCCGACCGTTTTGCGCAAAGTGGTGAGAATTCGCTGGTCGAGTACGGCTTAAGCTTGAAACGCCGTCAGATGAGCACCGCCGACCGTTGATATCGCTCCCGTACCCCGTGCACAAAATGGCGAGAGACCGTACGTGCATTGACTACAGGGCCCCACGCAGTCAACGTACTTTCACCTTATGTATCCAAGAGACCCGATGTCAGCAAACGCTCTCCGTTCGCGAATCGGTCAGATGGTCGTCGCTCTGGGCGCGGGCGCGGTCCTGGCCCTCGGCGGGTCCGTGGCATCGGCCGGCACCGCTCAGGCGTCCAGCTGGGCCGTTGACCACCAGACCACCGTGCAGGGCCGGACGGTGAAACTGTGGACGTACGGGGACGCCGTGCAGTGGCACGCGCAGATCGTCGGCGGATCGCCGGGCGACGTCGTCAAGCTCGAGTGGAGCGATGACGGCTTCAAGACCTACCAGTTCTGGGGTGCGACCATTCCGTCCGGCGCGACCTCGGTGAACACCAAAGACGAGTCCGGACCGGGGATCCTCTGGAAGCTCCGTGCCTGCGGGTTCGTCGGATCCCACAGCGGATGTACCGCCGAAGGCGGGTGGTAGCGCCGCCCCCTGATCGGCTGCCACCTCATGGACGCCGCAGTCCCGGACGCACAGCGGCGGGTCCAGCCTGGTGGCCGGTCCTCGTGGAGAGTCGCGTCGATCAGAGGATCCTGGCGAGGTGGGCGTCGCGGGATCTGATCAACTTGGGCATGTACCAACCCAGGACAGCGGTGTCGGCGAGCTTCCCGAGAACTCCGAGAGGTGAGGCGAAGTCGATGAGGTCCGTCATGATGGTGCCGCCGCTTCCGTCCGGCTCGAATCGATGCTCGTGGCGCCATTGCTTGAACGGGCCGGCCTCCTGCTCGTCCACGAAGTGCCAAGGCGGCTCCCATGAGGTGATGCGAGCGGTCAATCGCCAGGTCACGCCAAAGTGACGCGCCTGGAAGGTCACCGACTCGCCGAGCGCGAGAACGCCTCGGGTCCTGCCGCTCACAACCCGCTCCGACGAAGCCCCCATCGATCGGGTGTGTTCTTCCACGTCGAGACATGCTTCGAATACCCGTTCCGGAGGCGCCATCAGGACCGTGGTGATCTCGAAGTGCCGCACTGATCCTCCTCCGGTGCCATCGGGCGTTCTGGCCGTCCTAGCCGGCGGGATCGCGCCCCATGTCCCAAGTGTGCGGTGGCGTCGCGCACGCCGCCCGGCATGGTCACCCGCCCGGCGTTCGTCCCGCCCCTGTGAATCCCCGTGATCACCCGGCCTTACGGGCACGCAACGGGCACGACGCGGCGGATCAGGTCCCTTCGCCAGCCATCCCGCGCGGCACGGCCGGTCCGTGCGGACGCCGGGCCGCGCACACGGCCCAAGGAACGGATTGCCACGCACGCACCCCAGGTAAACGGCTTGTCGCTCGCTCCCTGCCCACGGCCTGCCCCGAATTTGATATCTCGCCAAGCTCTGATCGCTATCCTTGGTCGGCACTGATTCGTATCTGGGAGTGTGCTGATGTCCAAAGGTGTTCGGAAGTTGCTGGAGATGGGCGTAGCTGTTGTGGTCATAGGCGCATGCTGCGCAGGACTGTTCGTTTTGTACAAGGCGCTGGGAATTTCAATCTCTGATGACAGGGCATTCGGATTGATCGTAGCTCCAGCTCTTGCCGTCGGTACTGCTGCGCAGTACGGAACGCGCCGATGGCTCCGCCAGCGTTATGCACCAGAAGAAATGCTGGTTAAAATCAATAAATAAGGCAGTATATGAATCAAGGTCAGCGGTTTTCTGCGCGGCGACGGAGGGGCGGCTTTGGCCGGTGTCCTGTCTTGAACCGGGAGACCGGGACACTCGAGCTGTCCGGCGAGCTGGAGCCATCCTCCGAGTCTGAGGCTTCCGGTGGCGCTTGCAGCGATATTCGTGATGCCGGCGGCCGCGGGTAGGTCGATCATGGCACCATGCCGTCGCGTAATCGTCGTCTCGGCCGGGATCAGTCGTGGCCCGCCACTCTCACCGATGTGATGGATGGGCTCAGTGACACATACACATTGGTGCAGCCTCCTCGCTTTGAATCGGGGAGGGCTTCGGATGTGGTGCTGACGGTGCGGTGGGCTCCCGCCCGGTCCTTCAACCACGGCATGGGTGGGTGCCATCCGGACATGGCCGGTATCCATGTCTCCGTCTTTCCGGTCCGCTCCGCTGATCGGGTGGCCGTGCGGCAAACCTTGTGCTCGCGAGGGCTTCCCGAGCTTCGAGATTGGATCCTGCGGGCTCAGCTAGCGGCTGAGACCTGGCGATCGCGTGACCGCTTCGGTTGTTGGCGATTCAGCGGTGATGGCGTGCGCTTTGAAGGCGAGCGGCCAGCGTGACCCACGGTGCCGCTTCTCCTCGCGGCGGACTCAGCGACGATCATGTGGGTGGGCGAGGTCAGCTTTGCTGGTGCATGGCCGCCCGATCGGCACGGCCGGAGGTTGCGGCGCCCGGTGCGGCTGATCAGCGGTTCCCGCAGCGGTCACGCCATGAGCGCATTCGTGACCTGCGGCTTCTCGGCGCTCTCCTCGTGAGCGACCGTACGCGACCGTGATCGTCCGCTCTCACGGGAACGCCGCATCCGGTTTCGGCGCTGGGACCTGTCCGATGGATCTTGTGGCGCTCAATGGCAGCACGGAGACCAGGCTGGTCACTGCCCGATAGCAGCGGGTTCGACACCCCGACCGACCGAACCGGCCCCGGGACGCCTCCGGCCCGCCACCCACGGCGTACCGAATGCCCGGCGACCGCAACCCAGGACGAGGACAAAATCCCCTATATCGGCACCACGGGTGGCGCCTTTTCCCGAGCATCCGGCACGACCCCACACGACCACCCCCAGGGAGATAACGGGCAATCTCCAAGATCACATACCTGGGTCGCCCGACCTCTTCCGCCGGCGTCTGCCCAAGGAGACACATTCCTCTCCCCCCGAGCAACACCAGAAACGACGCCCCACGCGGCGGGCGGACCGTCCTGCCCGGCCGGCGATCACGCGCGTGCCCCTTGCCCTCCGCCTGAGGCGTTGTCGTCTCATGATCTCCGGGACGAAGGGGTCGTCCGCACGGTAAAGGACGGGACCCGGGGGCGGACAGGACCGTCTGCCTCATCGTCTTATGGCGCATCAGGCGTGCCAGAGGGCGGCGAGTTGTCGGGCGGCCAGCCGGGACGGTACGGCGCGGAGCAGCGTGTCGCGTAGCCACGCCTTGACGCCGGTCTGGGAGGTCAGCCGCGATTGCCGGGACGCCGCCCGCATGATGCGGTTGGCGCTGGGCCTGCGCTCGGCGTCGTAGCGGAGAAGCCGCTGGGTGACGTCGGCCGGTTCCCCGCCTTTCAGGTGGCGGGTCAGCGCGGCGGCGTCTTCGAAGGCCTGGCTGGCACCCTGGCCGAGGTCGGGTGGCATGGCGTGCGCGGCGTCGCCGAGGAGCGCGATCCTGCCGACCGCGAACGACGGCAGGGGCTCGGCCAGGCGTGCGATCGGGTCGACGTAGATGTCGGCGGGTGAGGTGGCCTCGATCAGCTCGGTGATGAGGGGGTGCCAGTCCGCCATCAGGGACAACATCTGCCGGCGCGCCTCGTCCGCGTCGGGCGGCGTGCCATCCAGGCGGGAGTCCGTGAACCAGTACAGGCGGTCCTCGCCGACGGGGAACAGGCCGAACATCGCGCCGTTGCGGCGGTCGACCAACTGGCTGACGAGCAGGTCCGGTGCCATACCGGGAGGGCGGGGGAGCATGCCGCGCAGGTCCATCCGGCCGGTCCGCCGCAGTCCGGGGTGACCGGGAAAGAGCCGCGCGCGCAGCTTGCTGCCGATGCCGTCGGCCGCGATCACGGCGTCCGCTCTCGCGACGGGCTCGCCGTCACTGATCACGGTCACGCCGGTGAGGTCGGGTTCCAGGCGCTCGACCGAAGTCGCGGTTCGCACCACGCCGGGGGGCAGCGGTGCGCGTAGTGCGCGGTGCAGTTCCGCCCGTTCGATCATGGCGGGCATCCCGACCACCTGCTGCGCTTCGGCCAGGCCGGTGACCAGCAGCGGCCGTCCGAGCCGGTCCCGCAGTCCCCAGTGGCCGGCCTGCATGTCGTACCTGCGGACGTCCTCGGCCAGTCCCAGCGCGTCCAGCGCGCGAAGCCCGTTGGGCATGACCACGATCCCGGTGCCCGCCTCCCGCAGCTCGGCGGCCTGTTCGAAGAGGGTCACCTCGTGGCCTGTGTGATGCAGTCCCACCGCGGCCGCAACCGCTATCTGGCGATCTTCGAACTGCAACTGGAGGCCACCCGCCGGCCGGTGCTCGCCTCGGCGCTCACGGGCCTGCAGGACACCGCGGTGCAGATCACCGCCGGGCACCACGACAAACTCGGCCTCACCACCGCTCGCGCGACGATCCCCACTCTGATCACGTTCTACACGAGCGCGCTGTTCACCCTGGTCACCTCGCCGCCAGCCAGCGTCAGCAGGGCCGTCGTCCAGGACATGGTCCAGGTCATCGTGCACGGCTGCGGCGTACACGATGAGGATCCCGGCCTGGGGAGCACCGGTAAGGCGGTCACCGGTGAGAACGATCACGGTCGGCCGGCGCTCGGCGTGCAGGACTCCCGCCACTAGCTCGCCCAGGACATCTGCCGTGGGTCGTTGACCGATGGTCGGGCGGAAGACGACGACCAGGACGACGGCAGGTCGCCGGAGAAGCCGGTGTCCGTGGCCTAATGGCACGGCGAGCCGAAATCTGTCCTGTCAAGATCAAAAGCCCGGGTTCGGTGTTCTCCCCGTGAGTGACCGTAGGCGACCGTGATCGTCCGCTCTGACGGGCACGGAGCGGGCACGGCCGATTGAAGTTGATCGGGGTAGCCGAGCACGGCGACGCCGATCCGTGGGCTCAAAACCACTCGACGGTATGCCTGAGGTCCCCCCATCCTCGGATCATGAGTGTTGAACTTATCCGCGTGCCCGGTCTTTGCGATGCGCCGTATGCGTACGCGTCCGTTGCTTCACCTGCCTCGCTGGTGTACGCCGCTGGTGCATGCCCGCTGGATAAGGACGGGGCGACCGTAGGGGTCGGGGACATCAGGCTGCAGGCGCAGCAATGCGTCCTCAACCTCCGCGAAGCCCTGACCGCAAGCGGGTCCAGCATCACCGACGTGCTCAAAACGACGATCTATGTGGCATCCTCTGCACGCACCGATCTTGTGGCTGCGTGGGAAGAGATCAGTGCAGCGTTCGGCGAACACGATGCGCCGAGCACCCTCCTCGGCGTCGCCGTGCTCGGCTACCCCGATCAACTCGTCGAGTTGGAAGCGGTGGCACTGAGGCAACGCTGAGCGCTCGGCTCCCTTGCCGGGTCATCCCGTCTGACCCGGCTTCCACCTCAACCACTGACTACCGTGCGCCGCGTGCGGCCCCGGTCCATCCCCGAGCCTGAGGCCCGCGCCGGAGGCATCTTCACCAGGGTCCCCATAACTCGGAGACCGGGGCTGCCGTCCAATCGCCAAAGGCGACCCGTAGGGCGAACGAAGTGAGTTGGCCGGCGGCCCTGCGCCCGTCCCACGCGAACCGTCCGGAGTCGATGACGCTGGAGAGAATCCGCGGTGGGCTCTTCGTCCGGTGGGCCGCCCGATCGGCACGGCCGGAGGGACCGGCGCCCACGCCGCACGCCCGTAGGGCGTGCCGGAGCGTGCGGCGTGCTGGCGCCTGTGGCCTGATTGCACGCTGATTGCGCGGGAGATCGTCAAGGCCCTTAAAACGATCAAGGCCCGGGTCGGGATTCATGTCCTGACCTGGGCCTTGGCTGTTGGAGCGGGTGACGGGAATCGAACCCGCGCTACCAGCTTGGGAAGTCGATTCCGTTGATCGTCGATCACCTGCGGTACCACTGACCTGTGTTTACTCGGCGTTCTCCCCGTGAGTGACCGTACGCGACCGTGATCGTCCGCTCTGACGGGCACGCAACGGGCACGCCATGGCGACGCTCGCCACAGCACCGCCTGCCGGGTCATCCCCTCTGCCTTCGTCCCACCCCGGAGGGGAAGCGGGCCATGCCCCACGGGTCGAGGTGGAGCGCCCCACGGACGAACGACCTCGACCCGTGGGGCATGGTCTGCTGGGCTTGTCCTGGGACGGAGGCAGAGGGGATGACCCGGCTTCCACCCCAGCCACCGACCACCGTGCGCCTCGTGCGGGCCAACTCCATCCCCGAGCCTGAGCGCCCCCGCCGGAGGCGTTTGAACGGATCCTTTGGCGCCGGGGAGCCGTCGTTCGGGGTTGGGCTGGTTTGACCGCTGGACTCATTGCGGGACGTTGCCGGGCGCGGACTGTTGTGAGCGATGGTCTCGCCATAGGGGTGAGTCATCTGACCAAAGGAGAAGCCATGAAGCTTCCGATGCTCCTCGCCATGGGCAACGGCGAACTGGCCGCCAGGGCGCACACCGGGTTCGGCCTCATCGGGTCGTTCAGGGGGTGGCTTCAGGGGTTCCCGCTGTGGGTTCTGCTGCCGGTGGGACTCGTGTCGGGCCTCATCTCCGTCGTGATGTCCCTCCTGGTCCTGTTCAAGCCGGGAGGCAAACGCAACTGGAGCCTCGTCCTCGGTGCGGTGATGTTCGGTGGTGTCGCGGCGGTCCTCCCGCTGCCAGCACCGTTCTGACCGGGACTGGCGCACATTGCTCAGGTATCTCGCCCCGGTCCGTTCCACGGACCGGGGTTTCGCCGTCACGGCGGATGTTCGACCGGGTAGGCGGCTCTTGATGCCCTGATCGCACCTCTCTATGGGGACGACGACTGCGGGCTGTGGCGTCTGCCGACGGCCCTGTACCCGTTCCGTGAGCACGAGCCGGCCAGATGATGCTGGGGGAAATCCGCGGTTGGTTCTTCGTCCGGTGGGCCGCCCGATCGGCGCGGCCGGAGGGACCGGCGCCCACGCCGCACGCCCGTAGGGCGTGCCGGAGCGGGCGGCCTGCGGCGGCGCTCGCGCCGCCGCCTTGACCAGGGCGGCGCGGATCTACCTGCACGCTCGGCAGGAGCGGGACAAGGAGATAGCCGCGACGCTGGGCAAGATGGTCCGGCGCGAACTCAAGCGCTCCCAGAAGCCGCAGAAGCCCGGTGACGCGGGCGGCGGGAAGCCTGACGAGCGATCGGGCACGCAACGGGCACGGAAGCGACGAAAAGCCTCTTGACGAGAGAAGCCCCAGCGTCCGGGATCTTATCCCTGGCCTGGGGCTTCGTGCTGTGGAGCGGGTGACGGGAATCGAACCCGCGCTACCAGCTTGGGAAGCTGGAGTTCTGCCATTGAACTACACCCGCATCGGTCGCCTTCTCAGGTGACCGCCCGCACATGCTACCGGAACCCGCGCCCTTCGCGCCCAGAGGTTCGCCCCCGGCGCGATCACCTCCGTATGCCGGAGCGTGGTCCAGGACCGGCGTTTACATGTCGGGCCGCTTTACCCGGTAGTTTCTTGTCGTGCTGCTCTCCGATCGTGATCTCAAGACCGAGATCGAGTCCGGGCGGATGAAGATCGATCCGTTCGACCCCGGGATGGTTCAGCCGTCGAGCATCGACGTGCGCCTGGACCGCTACTTCCGGGTGTTCGAGAACCACAAGTATCCGCACATCGATCCGGCGGTGGAGCAGCCCGACCTCACGCGGCTCGTCGATGTCGAGCCGGACCAGGCGTTCATCCTGCACCCGGGGGAGTTCGTGCTGGCCTCGACGTACGAGGTGTTCGGCCTACCGGACGATCTGGCCGCGCGGCTGGAGGGCAAGTCGAGTCTGGGGCGCCTGGGGCTGCTCACGCACTCGACTGCGGGCTGGATCGACCCGGGCTTCTCCGGCCACGTGACGCTGGAGCTGTCGAACGTCGCGACGCTGCCGATCAAGCTGTGGCCGGGCATGAAGATCGGGCAGATGTGCCTGTTCCGCACGAGTTCTCCGGTGGAGGCGCCGTACGGCTCCGAGCGCCACGGGTCTCGGTACCAGGATCAGCGTGGCCCGACGCCGTCGCGGTCCTACTTGAACTTCCACCAGACGCGCGTCTGACAGGACGCCCGCCGTCCCGGCGCCGGCGGTCGGACCACCCAACTCACCGGACCGTGGCGATGGCTCGCCGCGGTCCGGTTCTTCGTCTGTGCGACCGCGTCGGAGGAGCGTTCGGGGCGGCCAAGGGGCCCGGAGTGCCCGAATCTTCGCAGGTCAAACCGATCATTGCGGAATGTGAGGGTTCGCACACGAACGTGCACTGCCTTTAACCGGACGATAAGGTGCCTTGACGCATGACCCATTCGGTCGGTTGGCGACCGCGGGAGTGACGTGTGTCACATCTCGGTTCCACTGGGTCGTACAGGGCGAGCCGCGGTGGGGCGGGCACGGCGGTTCGCGCAGATTGCCGCGCGGTTCGACGGGGACGACGGCTCCCGGGACGGCGGCGCGGCCGGACCGGAAGGACGATGTGCCCAGAATCCGCGCACAACACGTGTCAAAGGTCTTCGGTCGCAGATCGGCTGAGGCCCTCCGTAAGATCCGCCAAGGCGCCGACGCCGACGAGCTTCGCCGGATGGGCGTGACCGCGGCCGTCGCGGACGTCTCGTTCGAAGTGAACGAGGGCGAGATCTTCGTCGTGATGGGGCTGTCGGGCTCCGGCAAGTCGACGCTGATTCGCATGCTCAACGGCCTCCTGGAGCCGACGGCGGGCAGCATCGAGATCGACGGTGTCGACATCACCACCATGGGCGGGAAGGAGCTGCGCCGACTCCGCCAGGAGAAGGTCAGCATGGTCTTCCAGCACTTCGCGCTCTTCCCCCACCGCACCGTCCTGGAGAACGCGGCGTACGGGCTCGAGACTCGGAACGTTCCAAAGCAGGAACGGCTGGCGAAGGCCAAGGAGTTCCTGAACCACGTGGGTCTCGCGGGCTGGGAGGACCGCTACCCCGACCAGCTGTCGGGCGGGATGCAGCAGCGCGTGGGCATCGCCCGGGCGCTCTCCGCCGAGACGGACATCCTGCTCATGGACGAGGCGTTCAGCGCGCTGGACCCGATGATCCGGCGGGAGATGCAGGACCTGCTGCTCGACCTGCAGGGCGAGCTCGGCAAGACGATCGTCTTCATCACGCACGACCTGAACGAGGCGATGCGGCTCGGCGACCGGGTCGCGATGCTCCGGCACGGACGCGTCATGCAGATCGGTACCGCCGAGGAGATCCTCACCGACCCCGCCAACGACTACGTCGCGCAGTTCGTCGCCGACGTCGACCGTACGCGGGTGCTCACCGCCCGCTCGGTGATGGACAAGCCGATCGCGGTGGTCGACGCGAACGGCGGCCCCCGCGCGGCCGTACGCGTCATGCGCGAGCAGCAGACGTCCTTCGCGTTCGTCCTGACCCGTGACCGGCGGCTGGCCGGCGTGGTGTTCGCCGAGCCGGCGGCCAAGGCCGTACGGGCGGGCCTGAACACCCTCGACGGCCTCGTCGAGGGCGGCACGTCTCCGGTCGACCCGGACACTCCCGTGGCCGACCTGTTCCTGCCGTGCGCGGAGAGCCCGCTGCCCGTGCCCGTCACCGACCGGAACGGCAAGCTCATCGGCGTGATCCCGCGGGTGACGCTGCTCGCCGCGCTGGGCCACATGGGCAACACGGGGGAGATGCCCGTCGTACGGGAGGACACCGCTCCACCGGAGGAGACCGCTCCTCGGGAGGTGGCCGCCGATGCCTAGGATCCCCCTCGGCGTTTGGGTCACCGACGCGGTCGACTTCCTCACGAAGCACGGCCGGCCGGTCTTCAACGCGATCAGTGACGTCGTCGGCGGTGTCGTCCACGGGATGGACCACCTGCTGACCGCGCCGCCGTCGCTGGCGCTGGCGGCCGTCATCGCGATGCTGTGCTGGTGGCTGCGCGGTCTGCTCGCGGGCGTCCTGACCTTCGCCGGCCTCATGGTGATCGACGGGCTGGGGCAGTGGGACGCGGCCATGCAGACGCTCACGCTGGTGCTGGTCTCCAGCGTCGCCGCCCTCGTCATCGGGATCCCGCTGGGCATCCTCTGCGTGCGGGTGTCCGCGGTCGGCGCGGTGGCCCGGCCGGTGCTGGACTTCATGCAGACCATGCCGGCCTTCGTCTACCTGATCCCGGCGATCTCGTTCTTCGGGCTCGGGGAGGTGCCGGGCATCGCCGCTTGCCTGGTCTTCGCCATTCCCCCGGGCGTACGGCTGACGGAGCTCGGCATCAGGCAGGTCGACCGGGAGATGGTCGAGGCGGCCGAGGCGTTCGGCACGCCGTCGTCGCGGATCCTCACCCGGGTGCAGTTGCCGCTGGCGCTGCCCACCATCATGACCGGGGTCAACCAGGTCATCATGCTCTCGCTGTCCATGGTGGTGACCGCGGGCATGGTCGGCGCCGCCGGGCTCGGCGCCAACGTCTTCGGGGCGATCACGCAGTACAACCTGGGGGCGGGCGCCGAGGCCGGCCTGGCGGTCGTGCTGCTGGCGATCATCCTGGACCGCATGACCGGGGCCCTCGGGCAGCGCCTGGCGCCGGCCGCCCGGCGGCACGCCGAGCGGGCCGCGCACGGGGGCGTGTCCTCCGTCCTGCGGTACCGTCCGCGTCCCGCGCTGGCCCTGTCCGGCGTCGTGGTGTTCGCGCTGCTGGCGACCACGCTCGGCGTCATGGGCTCCGGCGGTGGCAACAAGGGCAAGCCGATCACGATCGGCTACATCCCGTGGGACGAGGACATCGCCGTCACCCAGCTCTGGAAGTCGGAGCTGGAGAAGAAGGGCTACCAGGTCACGCTCAAGCAGGTCGACGCCGGCCCGCTGTTCGCCGGGCTCGGCCAGGGCGATATCGACCTGTTCCTCGACGCGTGGCTGCCCGCGACGCACGCCGACTACTACAACAAGTACAAGGACAGGCTCCAGGACATCGGTGTCTGGTACAAGAACGCGAGCATGCAGCTGGCCGTCCTGAAGAACGACCCGGCGAACTCCGTGGCCGACCTGAAGGGGCAGAGCGCGCGCTACAAGGGCCGCGTCGTCGGCATCGAGCCGGGCGCCGGCGAGATGAAGATCGTCAAGAACAAGGTGCTGCCCGGGTACGGGCTCGGCGACTTCAAGCTGCTGCAGAGCAGCACGGCGGCGATGCTCGCGGAGCTGGACCGGTCCGCGAAGAGCAACCAGCCGATCGTGGTGACGCTGTGGAAGCCGCACTGGGCCTACAACAAGTTCCCGATCAAGCCGCTGGCCGACCCGCAGAACGCCTTCGGCTCGGCGGAGCAGGTTCACGTGCTCGGCCGTGCGGGCTTCGCCAAGGACTTCCCGCAGCTGACCGGCTGGCTGAAGAACTTCAAGATGTCCGACGCCGACCTGTTCCCGCTCGAGGACCTGGTGATCAACAAGTACAAGGACACGCCCGCGCAGGGGGTCGCGGAGTGGGAGAAGCAGCATCCGGACGTCGTCAAGCGGCTGACCAGCTGATCCGGCCTCCTGCGCTCTGACGTACGGTACGGGCCGTCCCGGTGATTGCGCCGGGACGGCCCGTGATTCTTTCCACAAACGGTGGCCAACTATCAGCAAAGCCGATAGTTTCGGACGACGCGTTACCGATCAGTTCGGTTGACGTCCGCCCCTGTGGCCTTCGTCACACCTGATAGGGAACGTTAGGGCGGTGCCATCTCAAATCCCCGCTCCCCCGAGATGGCACCGCCTTTATTCATGCCGCGACATACCAAGGGCCCGGCACCGGCTCACCCCGGTGACGGGCCCTTGACGCGGGCGGGACGCCTACTCGGCGGCCGCCGGAGCGGGCTCCGCCTCACCCTTGACCGACTTGATCAGCAGCTGGGCGACGTCGACGACCTCGAGGGACTCCTTGGCGCCACCGCTGTTCTTCTTCTCGTTGATGGCGTCGCCGAGCATGACGAGGCAGAACGGGCAGGCCGTGGAGACGGTGTCCGGGTCGGTCTCCAGCGCCTCCTCGACGCGCTCGGTGTTGATGCGCTTGCCGATGCGCTCCTCCATCCACATCCGCGCGCCGCCGGCGCCGCAGCAGAAGCCCCGCTCCTTGCAGCGGTGCATCTCCTGCGTCTGCACGCCCGGCACCTGGGCCATGATGTCGCGCGGCTGGGCGTACACCTTGTTGTGCCGGCCGAGGAAGCACGGGTCGTGGTAGGTGATCTTCTCCTCGATCGGCGTGACCGGCGTGAGCCTTCCGGTCTCGACGAGGTGCGACAGCAACTGGGTGTGGTGCACGACCTCGTACGTGCCGCCGAGCTGCGGGTACTCGTTGGCCAGCGTGTTGAAGCAGTGCGGGCAGGACGCGACGATCTTCTTGACGCCAGCCTCGTTGAGGGTCTCGACGTTCTGCTGGGCGAGCATCTGGAAGACGAACTCCATGCCCAGGCGGCGCGCCGGGTCACCGGAGCAGGCCTCCATCGGGCCGAGCACCGCGAACTTCACGCCCGCGATGTGCAGCAGCTCGGCGATGGCCTTGGTGGTCTTCTTGGCGCGGTCCTCGAGGGCACCGGCGCAGCCGACCCAGAAGAGGTACTCGGTGTCCTCGGGCATCTTCTCCTCGACGACCGGGACCTCGAAGTCGAGCTCCTCGATCCAGTCGAGGCGCTTCATCTCGGACATGCCCCAGGGGTTGCCCTTGTTCTCGAGGTTCTTGAGCATCACGCCGGCCTCGGACGGGAAGCTCGACTCGATCATGACCTGGTAGCGGCGCATGTCGACGATGTGGTCGATGTGCTCGATGTCCACCGGGCACTGCTCGACGCAGGCGCCGCAGTTGGTGCAGGACCACAGCACGTCGGGGTCGATGACGCCGTTCACGTCCGCGCCGCCGACCAGCGGCCGGCCCGCCTCCTTGAGAACGTCCTCGGGGAGGTTCGCCTGCTCCTCCTCGGAGGCGAAGATGTACGGCGCCTTGGCCAGCGCGTGGTCGCGCAGGTCCATGATGAGGGACTTGGGGGACAGCGGCTTGCCGGTGTTCCAGGCGGGGCACTGCGACTGGCAGCGGCCGCACTCGGTGCAGGAGGCGAAGTCGAGGTAGCCCTTCCAGGTGAAGTCCTCGATCTTGCCGCGGCCGAAGGTGTCCTCGTCCGGGTCGGCCTCTTCGAAGTCGATCGGCTTGCCGTCGCTCATCATCGGCTGCACCGCGCCCAGGCCGTCCGGACGGCGCTTGAACAGGACGTTGAGCGGGGCGACGAAGATGTGCAGGTGCTTGGAGTTCAGCACGATGATCAGGAAGGCCAGCATCACGCCGATGTGCAGCAGCAGGCCGACCGACTCCAGCGCCTCGCCGGCGTCGTGGCCCAGGCCCTTCAGGCCGTTGCCGACCAGGTGCGACATGAACGCCGCGTTCCCGTACGGGAAGTTGCCCGTCGCGACGCCCGCGCCGCGGAACAGGAACATCGTCCAGATCACGTTGAAGATCATGAACAGGACGAGCCAGGCGCCGCCGAGGTGCGAGCCCTTGAAGCGGGACTTGCGGTCCAGCTTCTTCGGGGAGTTCTTCACCCGGATGATCGAGAAGACGATCAGGCCGACGAGCGCCGCCACCGCGATGAAGTCCTGCAGGAACCCGAGCACGCCCCACTTGCCGATCAGCGGGATGTGGAAGTCGAGCCCGAAGAACAGCGCGCCGTACGCCTCGAGATAGACCGTGGCGAGGATGAAGAACGCCCACATGACGAAGAAGTGGGCGAGACCGGGCACGGTCCACTTGAGCAGCTTCCGCTGCCCGAAGACCTCCACGGCCTGCAGCTTGACGTCCTCACCGACGCTCGCCTTGGCGAGCGCGATGCGGTCGGGGGCGGGCTGGCCGTTCGTCGCGAGCCTGTAGAGGAACAGGACCCGCCGAACCGCGAACACCAGCGCGACCACCGTTGCGGCAAGCCCGATGATCAACCTGAGAACCAATGTTCCGTCCTCCTGGGGTACGGCGTTGGCAATCAGCGTACGGCCGGCAACTGACAGCCATCGACATGGGACTCCGGATTCTACCGAGCAGTAGCTTCCTTGGTCACCACCGCCCGACCTCTCGCGGCCCTATGCCGACGATACGAGCGGCCCGTGCCTCGTCGAGGCACGGGCCGCGTACGTGACAGCCGCGATCGGCTACCGGAACGGCAGGGACGGCGGCGGGGACGGCTTGCGGTCCGTCCAGCCGGCGCTCCGCAGCAGCAGATAGTCGATCACGAAGCCGGGCTTGCGGCTCCGGTACTCACCGCCGGGTGTCAGGAGGACCGACTGTTCGGCCAGGAGGGCCCCGGTCCTCTTGTCGAAGATCAGTTGTTCCTGGGTCCGGTAACCGTCGTCCTTCTTGACGAGCTTCCCGTCGGGACCCGGTCGCCAACCCCACGACGGCTGGTCGACGGCGAGCGCGACGCCCTGACGGCCCAGCGCGTCGGTCGCCGTCTCGATGGTGTGCACGCCGGGCCGGGCGACGAGCGCCCGCATCACCCCGGCGCGTACCTTCGGCGGCAGTGGCGCGTTCCCGAGGAGATTCGCCGCCAGGACGAGCTGGTACGCGTTGCTGATCGGAGCCGGTCCCGGGTTCCCCGGGCCCGGCGGTCCCCCCGAACGCCGTCTCGACGCGAAGGTGAGGAACCGCTTGGTCAGCGTCTCCGGGTCGGTGGGGAGCCTGAGCACCTCCTGCAGGGTCAGCCCCTCGCCGCGGCCGACGAGGAAACGGCCGCCGGACTTCCGCCCGCCCTTGTCCTCCTGCCAGCGACCCGCCTTCCGGGTGTACGTCATGGGGTGGCCGTTGGACATGACGCGGACGCTCGTCGGCGCGCCCGCCCGGCGCCAGGCGGCCTCGTCCTCCGGGGTCGCCGGCCGCATGGGCAGGTCCCGCCCGTAGAAGCGACCGCCGCCCCCCTCCGCGGCACTGGTCCACTCGAAGGTCTCGCTGTGCGCGCCGATGAGGGCGTACCCGCCTTTGAGGAGGTACGACTGCCCGGAGATCTGGTCGGAGTGCCAGTAGCCGCCCATCGGCTGCTTCTCGGCCTGCTCCGCCGCGGCCAGGAACACCGCCTTGCCGTCGAGCGGCAGCGAGGAGGTCGGCGCGGGCCGCGTGGGCCCGCCGCCGGTCGAGCCCACGGCCAGCGCGACCGCGGTCGCCGCGGCGACCAGGCCGAGGCCGGGCAGCGCCCAGCGCAGTCGTGGCGGGCGGAGCCGCGCGGCCCCGGTCGCCCGCCGCCGGGCCTGAGCGGTCACTCGGGCGTCCGGCGGCGGGGTCTCAGGGAACAGCTCTCGTACGGCCTGGAGCTCATCCATCGGTGGGTCCTTCCTGATCGAGCATGGGATCGACCCCGCCCAGCGCCTTCCGCAGTTTCTTCCGGGCCCTGCTGAACCGCGAGGCGACCGTGCCGTACGGCACGTCCAGCGCCTGCGCGACCTCGTCGTAGGTGAGATCGGCCAGGACGACGAGCAGGAGCACCTCGCGCTGGTCGGCGGACAGGGCGCCGACGGCCCGCGCCAGGCGACCCCTCTCGTGCTCCGCGCTCACCTGGGCCGCGACCCGTTCCTCGTGGCCGCCAGCCGGACCGTCGTCGCCGAGGCGCGCCAGGGCGCGGAACCTCCGCGCCTCCGTACGCCGATGCTTGGCGATGAGATTGGTCGCGATGCCGTACAGCCAGGGCCGGGCGCTGTCCCTGGTCAGGTCGAAGCTCCTCCGCCGCCGGAACGCGACGTGGAAGGTCTCCGCCGCGATGTCGTCGGCCACTTCGACGTCGAGCCGGCGTGCGACGTACCGATGGATCTCCGCGAAGTACGCGTCGAAGATCGCGCCGAATCGCTCCGGGTCCTGCCAGGACCGCTCGACCACCGACGCGTCGGTCGGGAGGTCCGGTCCGACGTCGGGGGGAGCGGCCGTGGGGGGCTCCTTCATCAGATGCCTCATCTGTTGGCGTGGATGACGGTCACCTCTTCTCCCCCGCAGCGGCGGATCCCCATCCCTCCTCACGCGACGGCGGTTCTCCGGTCACCGCGCGGTGCGGAGCGGTGGGATCGCGGGAACCTCCTGCGCGGCGGCGATGTCCTCCGGTGTCAACCGGAACGACTCCGGATAGGCGTCCCGGCGCGTACGGCGCTCCGGCTCGGTCGTGCGCCACATGTAGAGGCAGCGCCCGCACTGCAGTACGTCCCAGACGCCCGGGACGGGGGACGCGGCGACGTGGTCGACGGTCTCGTACGCGCAGCGCGGACAGATCACGGTGCTCATGGGAGCCCCCTCAGCGGAGCGCCTGCAGCCGGCGCACCCAGTCCTCGGTCTCGGGCAGGTCCCGTACGGGGGTGCCGAAGTTGCCCCGGTCGTCCGGGAAGACCGGCGTCGTGGCGTCGATCAGCAGCTTGTCGCTGATGCCGGGCGGCGAGGACGCCGGGTCCAGCGGCACGACCGAGAGCTTGGGGATGTCGATGACGTCGACCGCCGGGTCGAGCTTGGCGGAGACGGCCCACATCACCTGGCGCAGGTCGAACGGGTCGACGTCCTCGTCGACGACGATCACGGTCTTCAGGTAACCGAGTCCGTGCGGGGTGGTCATGGCCCGCATGCCGACCGCCTTGGCGAAGCCGCCGTACCGCTTCTTCGTCGCGATGATGCCCAGCAGGCCGTGGGTGTACATCGCGTTCACCGCCTGCACCTCGGGGAACTCCGCGCGCAACTGCTTCAGCAACGGCACGCAGGTGTTCGGGCCGACGAGGTAGTCGATCTCCGTCCACGGCATGCCGAGGTAGAGCGACTCGAAGATCGGGTTCGTCCGGTACGAGACGCGGTCGACGCGGATCGCCGGCATCCGGCGACCGCCGGAGTAGTGGCCGGTGAACTCGCCGAACGGCCCCTCGAGCCGCCGCTCGCGTCCCTCGATCACTCCCTCGACGACCACCTCGGAGCCCCACGGCACGTCGAAGCCGGTCAGCGGCGCGGTGGCGATCGGCGCGGGAGCGCCGCGCAGCGCGCCCGCCATCGCGTACTCGGACTGGTCGTAGGCCATCGGCATGCCCGCGACGATGGAGATCACGGGCTCGTTCCCGAGCGTGATCGCGATCGGCAGGTCCTCGCCGCGCTCCTCCGCCTTGCGCAGGTGAATCGCCACGTCGTGGACCGGAACGGGCTGGATCGCCAGCCGGTTCCGGCCCATGACCTCGATGCGGTAGACGCCGACGTTCTGCTTGCCGAAGTTCTCCGGGTCGTCCGGATCGCGCGAGACGACGGCCGCCTTGTCGAGGTAGAAGCCGCCGTCGCCGTCGTTGAGCCGGAACAACGGCAGTACCTGGAAGAGGTCGACGTCCGGGCCCGAGACGGTGTTCTCCCGCCACGGGGCGTCCTCGCGGCGCTCCGGCGCCACCGGGAAGTCGTCCCAGCGCCGGGCGAACTCCTCCACCTGATCTCGCGTCCGGGTGTCCTTGGGCAGTCCCAGGGCGAGGGCGTGATTGGGCCAGGAGCCGTGCACGTTCAGCACGATCCGGGCGTCGGTGAAGCCCTTGACGTTGTCGAACCACAGGGCGGGCGCGCCCTCGCCGATCCGCCCGGCGGCGTTCGCCGCGGCGGCCAGGTCCGGCTCCGGGAGCACCTCATCGGGAACGCGCAGCAGCTGACCTTCTCTTTCCAGGGTGTCCAGGAAGCCGCGCAGATCATCACAGACCATCGGATTCCTCCCGTCGTTCTTCTCACCCTAGGAGCGAACCCTCGGCGACCCTCCGGTGGACGTACCGGCCGCACAACGGGCCGACCCCGGCAAGACGGGCACTGCGCCTTTCAGCAGGGCGATCGCATTGTTCACCTGGCGTACGACGGCCTGTCGCCCGGCCG
This sequence comes from Actinoallomurus sp. NPDC052308, assembly GCF_040679195.1. Taxonomy (NCBI): domain Bacteria; kingdom Bacillati; phylum Actinomycetota; class Actinomycetes; order Streptosporangiales; family Thermomonosporaceae; genus Actinoallomurus; species Actinoallomurus sp. NPDC052308. The sequence continues at coordinate 205,059 of NZ_JBFAUM010000006.1, forward strand.
TCGACGCGCGGTTCTCGCCGCCGATCCGCGCGACTCCCCGCGGGCCGGTTTTCCGGGTTTCACCGTTGAAGAAAGTCAATGCCGCGAATGGCGGATCGTGCCATCATTTGGCCACCGATCCGTCATATGGGAGCAAACGTGCACAGGGTGCTGCGTGGTCGGTGGGTCGCCGGGCTCGCGGCGGCCACCGCACTGATCCTCGCGGGGTGCACCACCGGCGCCGGGGAGACCCGGCGCTCGACCGACCGCACCCGCCCCGTCACCGCGGCGTCGGCGCCGGCGCCCACGCCGAGCGCGTCGGCGTCTCCGGCCGTCGCGGTCCCGCCGGCGTCCCACCGGCTCCGCATGACGAAGGAGTACCAGGCGACGTCGTACAACTGCGCGCCCGCCGCCGGGGTGATGAGCCTGTCGACGTTCCACATCAAGGTCCGGCAGTCGGTCCTGGCCCGCACGATGAAGACGAGGTACCCGAAGGGCACCACCGGCGACAACGCCATGACCGCCCTCACGCGCTACCTGCGCGGAACGCCCTACTCGCTCACGTTCGACGGCTGGTCGGGCAGCGGCACGGGCTTCATCATGAAGGAGGTGTCGTACGACGTCGGCGTCCTGCGGCGCGCGCCCCTCGTCGCGGTCTGGTGGGAACGCCTGCCCTGGAACAAGGGCCTCGGCTCGCGCCGCAAGGTCGGGCACCTGATCGTCGCGTACGGCTACGACCAGAAGAAGAGCACCATCACCGTCTTCGACCCGTGGCGGCCGACCGGGGGCACGCACACGCTCGGGGCGGCGGCGCTCCTCAAGGCCCTCCAGCCCTCCGGCCTCTACTACATCTACACCTGATCAGCCGCCCGGGGCGTCGTTCGTCCAGGCCGCCGACGCGTACGCCTTCTCGGCGACCACCGCCCCGGCCGGGTGGCGGCCGCGACCGGTGGCGATCTCCTGAACGCCCAGGATCCCGCCGCCGTGCGGGTCGACGATCCAGCGCAGTTCGGTCGTGGTGAGGCCGAGCCCGCCGATCGTGACGCCCTCTCCGGTGCGGCCGAGCGCGTCCTGCACCTTGCCCTCCGCCCGTACGCCCGGCAGTCCGGCCATCATCCGCAGTACCGCCGCGCGGACCTCCGGACGGAGCGGCAGGTCGACCGTCAACTGCGGCAGCACGACGTGACCGAACACGCCCAGGCCACCCTGGTGCGCCGTCGCGAGCTTGGCCTCGATCTGGCGGCGCAGGACGGCGGGTTCGGTGGAGAGGTGGTCCAGCCAGGTCGGTGACACGGCGACGTCCGCGAGGCGGTAGTCGGTGGCCGCCGTGAGGTCGGCGTTCCGCACGGCGGGCCCGGACCCCGCCGTGCAGATCGGCGCCGCCGCGGAGTCCGCCGGCCACGCCTGCGAGGACCGGTCCAGGTGCGCGGCCCGTTCGGCCGGTGTGAGGGGGCGGGCGCCGAGACACTGCCGGTACGCGACGCTCCGCCCTCCGCCGGGCCCGGCGATCCAGATCTCATCCCGCACGCGGACCTCGATCGGGTCCGTGCCGACGCTGCTCCCGGCAGGAAGCGTGTACCGGCCGATCTTGACCACGTGCCAGTAGCGGCCGGTCGTCGTGTCCGTCCGGCGGTCCACGGCGGTGGCCGTCGCCAGGAGGAGGTCGCGTCCGGTCGGCGCGTGCCGCCGTGGCCGGGGCGCCGACGACCCGACCGACAGCGCGACCGCGACGGCCACGCCGATGGCGGCCAGCGCCAGAGGGACCCCCACGCCCATGCGCGACCGGCCGCGCCGGTGCTCGGGCGTGGCCGGGGTCTCCTCCCGTGCCGGCGAAGGGTCGCCGGTCTCACCGACGACCCGCGTCAGGTCGGTCACGCGTCAGGCCTCCCTTCCCCGGGCGCGCGGCGCGCCCGGTCCCGGTGTCAGAGGAGTGTCCAGGGCGCCGCGCGGATCGCACCGGTTCTCACCGAGTTCTTACGGAGGATCCCGAGATTTCGCCGTGGGCGGGAACAAGCGCGGGGGCGTCGCTCGTTGTACCAGTCAGCAAAGTTGAGTCCGCTGGACTCAAGTCATTTGACACTATGGGAGCGGTTTGGCAACCTTGCGTCTGCTGGACTCAGCTTCATCGGCTTAGCAAGCTCACAGTCGGAGGAACCAACTCATGGCACGTGCGGTCGGTATCGACCTTGGAACGACCAACTCGGTCGTCGCGATCCTGGAGGGTGGCGAGCCCACCGTCATCGCCAACGCGGAGGGGTCGAGGACCACGCCGTCCGTCGTCGCCTTCGCCAAGAACGGCGAGGTCCTGGTCGGCGAGGTCGCCAAGCGCCAGGCGGTGACCAACGTCGATCGCACCATCCGGTCGGTCAAGCGCGAAATGGGCACCGACTGGAAGACCACGATCGACGGCAAGGACTTCACGCCGCAGCAGATCAGCGCGTTCGTGCTGCAAAAGCTCAAGCGCGACGCGGAGGCCTACCTCGGCGAGAAGATCACCGACGCGGTGATCACCGTTCCGGCGTACTTCTCGGACCACCAGCGGCAGGCCACCAAGGAGGCCGGCCAGATCGCGGGCCTCAACGTCCTGCGCATCATCAACGAGCCGACCTCGGCGGCGCTGGCCTACCACCTGGAGAAGGAGGGCGAGGCCACGATCCTCGTCTTCGACCTCGGTGGCGGCACCTTCGACGTCTCCCTCCTCGAGGTGGGTGACGGCGTGGTCGAGGTCAAGGCGACCAACGGCGACAACCACCTCGGTGGCGACGACTGGGACAGCAAGGTCGTCGACTGGCTGGTCACGAAGTTCAAGAACGCCCACGGCGTCGACCTGTCCAAGGACAAGATGGCGCTGCAGCGGCTCCGTGAGGCCGCCGAGAAGGCCAAGATCGAGCTGTCCAGCTCCTCGGAGACGAGCATCAACCTGCCGTACATCACGGCCTCGTCCGAGGGCCCGCTGCACCTGGACGAGAAGCTCACCCGGGCCGAGTTCCAGAAGATGACGTCCGACCTGCTCGACCGCTGCAAGAACCCGTTCCAGCAGGTCATCAAGGACGCCGGCATCGGCGTGAACGAGATCAACCACGTCGTCCTCGTCGGCGGCTCCACCCGTATGCCCGCCGTCGCCGACCTGGTCAAGGAGCTGACCGGCGGCAAGGAGGCCAACAAGGGCGTCAACCCGGACGAGGTCGTCGCGGTCGGCGCGTCCCTGCAGGCCGGCGTGCTCAAGGGTGAGGTCAAGGACGTCCTGCTGCTCGACGTCACGCCGCTGAGCCTGGGCATCGAGACCAAGGGCGGCATCTTCACCAAGATCATCGAGCGCAACACCACGATTCCGACCAAGCGGTCCGAGGTGTTCACCACCGCCGACGACAACCAGCCGTCCGTGGAGATCCAGGTCTACCAGGGCGAGCGCGAGATCGCGGCGTACAACAAGAAGCTCGGCACCTTCCAGCTGACCGGCCTGCCGCCGGCGCCGCGCGGTGTCCCGCAGATCGAGGTCACGTTCGACATCGACGCCAACGGCATCGTGAACGTCGGCGCCAAGGACCTCGGCACCGGCAAGGAGCAGTCGATGACCATCACGGGCGGGTCGGCCCTGCCCAAGGACGACATCGACCGCATGATGCGCGAGGCGGACCAGTACGCGGAGGAGGACCGCAAGCGCCGCGAGGAGACCGAGACCCGCAACAACGCCGACACCCTCGCCTACTCGACGGAGAAGTTCCTCCGCGAGAACGACGAGAAGATCCCGGCCGACGTGAAGACCGACGTTCAGTCGGCGCTGGACGAGGTCAAGAAGGCCCTCGAGGGTACGGACGTCGACGCGATCCGCAGCAGCTCCGAGAAGCTGGCCCAGGTCAGCCAGAAGATGGGCGCCGCGATGTACGCCCAGAACCAGGCGAGCGCCGAAGGCCAGCCGGCCGACGGCCAGGCCGCGGGCGAGCAGGCGAAGGACGACGAGGTCGTCGACGCCGAGATCGTGGACGACGAAAAGGACACCAAGGGCGGCGCGGCGTGACCGGGGCGTCCCCCGCACACCGTGACGAGCTTGTACTCGAGGAGGAAGCGTGACGGAGCGTCGTGACGACGCCGAGGAGCGCCAGGGCCCGGTGATCCGCGACAAGCGGCGCATCGATCCCGAGACCGGTGAGGTTCGGGAGCCGGCGGCCACGCCGGCTCCCGAGTCCCCTACCGCGAAAGCGCCCTCCGGCGCGGACGCCGACAAGGCGGCCAAGCTCGAGAAGGAGCTGTCCGAGCGCACGGCCGACCTTCAGCGGCTGCAGGCGGAGTACTCCAACTACCGCAAGAGGGTCGACCGCGACCGCGCGGCCGTACGCGAGCAGGCCCTCGCGTACGTCCTCGGCGAGCTGCTGCCGGTGCTCGACGACATCGGCCGCGCCCGGGAGCACGAGGAGCTGACCGGCGGGTTCAAGCAGATCGCCGAGTCCCTGGAGGGCATCGTCGGCAAGCTCGGGCTCGAGTCGTTCGGGGAGGCCGGTGAGCCGTTCGACCCGAACGTCCACGAGGCCCTGATGCACTCCTACTCCGACGAGGTCACCGAGCCGACGGCCGTGCAGATCCTGCAGTCGGGATACCGCATCGGCGAGCGGACCCTCCGGCCCGCGCGGGTGGCCGTCGCCGAGCCGACCGCAGACCTCGGCTCGGACGCGGAGGCCGCGTCGGAGCCGGAGCCGGAGACGGCGGGTGCGGCCGACGGCGCGAAGCCGGACGCCGAGCCCGGCGGCGACGGCGAGGACTGAGACGAAGACCCACAGCGAAAGAGGTAAGGGACGCCGGTGAGCACCAAGGACTTCATCGAGAAGGACTACTACAAGGTTCTCGGTGTTCCGAAGACCGCGACGCAGGACGAGATCAAGAAGTCCTACCGGAAGCTGGCGCGTCAGTACCACCCGGACGCCAACCGCGGCGACGCCGAGTCCGAGGAGAAGTTCAAGGAGATCTCCGAGGCCTACGACGTGCTGTCGGACGAGAAGCGTCGCAAGGAGTACGACGACGCGCGCAGCCTCTTCGGCGGCGCTCGGCCGCGTGGCGGCGCCCAGGGCGGCTTCGGCTTCGACCTGGGCGACCTCTTCGGCAGCCAGACCGGGGGCACCACCGGCACCGGCGAGCGGATCGGCGACCTCTTCGGCGGGCTCTTCGGCGGCGGCCGCCGGGGGCAGTCCACCCGGCGGCCCCGCCGCGGCACCGACGTCGAGACCGAGGTCACGCTGACCTTCAGCGAGGCCCTCGACGGCAAGACGGTGCCGCTGCGGCTGACCAGCGAAGCCGCCTGTCCCACCTGCCGGGGCACCGGCGCCAAGGCCGGCACGGTGCCCCGCGTATGCCCGCGCTGTGAGGGCACGGGGCAGGAGAGCCGCAACGCCGGCGGGTTCGCCTTCTCCGAGCCCTGCCACGAGTGCCACGGCCGCGGTCTCGTGGTCGACGACCCCTGCACCACCTGCCACGGCAGCGGGCGGGCACAGAGCACCCGCACGATCCAGGCGCGGATCCCCGCCGGGGTCGGCGACGGCCAGCGCATCCGGCTCAAGGCCAAGGGCGCGCCCGGGGAGAACGGCGGGCCCAGCGGCGACCTCTACGTCGTCGTGCACGTCACGGGGCACAAGGTGTTCGGCCGCTCCGGCGACAACCTCACCGTCACCGTCCCGGTGACCTTCCCCGAGGCCACCCTGGGCGCGGAGATCAAGGCGCCGGTCCTGGGCGGCCAGCCGGTCACCCTGCGGATCCCGGCGGGCACCCCGAACGGCCGTACGTTCCGCGTCCGCGGCAAGGGCGCGACGCGCCGCGACGGCACCAAGGGCGATCTGCTGGTGACCGTCGAGGTGCACGTGCCCGAACACGTCGACGAGGACACCCGGGAGGCGCTGGAGAAGATCCGCGCGAGCAACAACGGGGACGACCTGCGCAGCGAGCTGCTGCGGCTGGCGAGAGAGGGGTGACGATCATGGATCCGTTCGGCGACGACAGTCCGGTCTACGTCATCTCGGTGGCGGCTCAGCTGTCCGGGCTGCACCCGCAGACCCTCCGCACGTACGACCGGCTGGGCCTCGTGTCCCCCGGTCGTACGGCCGGGCGCGGGCGCCGCTACTCGATGCGGGACATCGTGATGCTCCGGGAGATCCAGCGGCTCTCCCAGGAAGAGGGCATCAACCTCGCCGGCATCAAGCACATCCTCGACCTGCAGCGCGAGTCCGACGCACTCCGCACCGAGGTGGCACGCCTCCGGGCGATGGTCGAGGAGCTGTCCAACGAGCTGGAGTCCACGCGCGCCGTCGCGGCCCGGCTCGTCAAGTTGAAGAGTGGCCACGGTTCTGACACTGGAGCGGACCTCGTGCCGATCCGGCAGACCAGCGTGGTGCTGTGGCGATCACGGGGGGAGGAGTAAGTGGATTACAAGCTGACCCAGAAGAGCCAAGAGGCCGTCTCCGTCGCGGTCCGGCGGGCCTCGACCGAGGGCCACCCCCTGGTCGAGCCGGTGCACCTGCTGGTCGCGCTGCTCGGCCAGTCCGACGGCATCGCCGCGCCCCTGCTCGAGGCCGTCGGCGCGGACCCCCAGGCCGTCCGGCGCCGCGCCGAGGAGCAGATCGCCGCGCTGCCGAAGGCCGCCGGCTCGACCGTCAACGCGCCGGACACCTCCCGGCCGCTGCTGAAGGTGATCAACACCGCCGCCAACCGCGCCAAGCGGCTCGAGGACGAGTACGTCTCCACCGAGCACCTCCTCGTCGGCCTGGCCACCGACGGCGGCCCCGTCGCCACCCTCCTGAAGGAGAACGGCGCGACCCCCGACGCCCTGCTGGAGGCGTTCGAGAAGGTCCGCGGCCACGCGCGCGTCACCAGCGAGAACCCCGAAGAGACCTACCAGGCGCTGGAGAAGTACGGCGTCGACCTGACGGCGCAGGCCCGCGACGGGAGGCTCGACCCGGTCATCGGCCGCGACACCGAGATCCGCCGCGTCGTGCAGGTGCTCTCCCGCCGTACGAAGAACAACCCCGTGCTGATCGGCGAGCCCGGCGTCGGCAAGACCGCGGTCGTCGAGGGCCTGGCCCAGCGGATCATCGCCGGCGACGTGCCGGAGACGCTGAAGAACAAGCGCCTGGTCTCCCTCGACCTGGGCGCGATGGTCGCGGGCGCGAAGTTCCGCGGCGAGTTCGAGGAGCGCCTCAAGGCGGTCCTGAACGAGATCAAGCAGAGCGACGGCCAGATCGTCACGTTCATCGACGAGCTGCACACCGTCGTCGGCGCGGGCGCCGCCGAGGGCGCCATGGACGCGGGCAACATGCTCAAGCCCATGCTGGCCCGCGGTGAGCTGCGGATGATCGGCGCGACCACGCTCGACGAGTACCGCGAGCGGATCGAGAAGGACCCGGCCCTCGAGCGGCGGTTCCAGCAGGTGCTCGTCGGCGAGCCGACGGTCGAGGACACCATCGCGATCCTGCGCGGCCTCAAGGGCCGGTACGAGGCGCACCACCAGGTGCAGATCTCCGACGCCGCCCTCGTGTCCGCCGCCGCGCTGTCCGACCGGTACATCACCGCGCGGTTCCTGCCGGACAAGGCCATCGACCTGGTCGACGAGGCCGCCTCCCGGCTCCGCATGGAGATCGACTCGCGGCCCGTCGAGATCGACGAGCTGCAGCGCTCCGTCGACCGGCTCAAGATGGAGGAGCTCGCCCTCGAGAAGGAGTCCGACGAGGCGTCCAAGCGCCGCCTCGAACGCCTCCGCGCCGAGCTGGCCGACAAGCAGGAGAGCCTCAACGCTCTCAACGGCCGCTGGGAGCGGGAGAAGGCCGGGCTGAACAAGGTCGGTGAGCTGAAGAAGCGCATCGACGACCTGCGCGGTCAGGCCGAGCGTGCCCAGCGCGACGCCGACCTGGAGACCTCCGCCCGCCTCATGTACGGCGAGATCCCCGTGCTGGAGAAGCAGCTCGCCGAGGCGTCCGAGGCCGCCGAGACCCGCGAGACGATGGTCAAGGAGGAGGTCGGCGCCGACGACGTGGCCGAGGTCGTGTCGTCCTGGACCGGCGTCCCCGTCGGCCGGCTCCTCGAAGGCGAGACCGCCAAGCTGCTCCGCATGGAGGACGAGCTCGGCCGCCGCCTCATCGGCCAGACCGACGCCGTACGCGCCGTGTCCGACGCCGTACGCCGGGCGCGGGCGGGCGTCTCCGACCCCGACCGGCCGACCGGGTCGTTCCTGTTCCTCGGCCCGACCGGTGTCGGCAAGACCGAGCTGGCCAAGGCGCTCGCCGACTTCCTGTTCGACGACGAGCGGGCGATGATCCGCATCGACATGAGCGAGTACGCCGAGAAGCACTCGGTCGCCCGCCTCGTCGGCGCGCCTCCCGGCTACATCGGGTACGAGGAGGGCGGTCAGCTCACCGAGGCCGTCCGCCGCCGGCCGTACTGCGTCGTGCTGCTGGACGAGGTGGAGAAGGCCCACCCCGAGGTCTTCGACGTCCTGCTCCAGGTGCTCGACGACGGCCGCCTCACCGACGGCCAGGGCCGCACGGTGGACTTCCGCAACACGATCCTGATCATGACGTCGAACCTCGGCTCGCAGTTCCTGGTCGACCCGGCCCTGGACAACGGAGCCAAGCGCGACGCCGTCATGAACACCGTACGGGCGAGCTTCAAGCCCGAGTTCCTCAACCGGCTCGACGACGTCATCGTCTTCGACGCCCTGTCGACCGAGGAGCTCACGAAGATCGTCGACCTGCAGATCGACCGGCTGGCCCGCCGCCTCGCCGACCGTCGCCTGACGCTCACCGTCACCGACGCCGCCCGCGAGTGGCTCGCCCTCACCGGCTACGACCCGGCGTACGGCGCCCGCCCGCTCCGCCGCCTCGTGCAGAGCGCGATCGGCGACCAGCTCGCCAAGGAGCTCCTGTCCGGCGAGATCAGCGACGGCGACGAGGTCATCGTCGACACCGACCTCGGCTCCGACACCCTCACCGTCAAGCCGTCCGTCACCGTCGCCTGACGACAGAAGAGCGGCCCCCGCCAGGGGGCCGCTCGACACCGACCGGCCTCTCAGCGGTCGGCGGTGAGACTCACTTGCCGGACCCGTTCCCCGAGCCCGAGCCGGAGCCGGAGTTGGGCGTCTCCTGCTTCCCGCTGTTGGTCGTGTCGACCTTCTGCCAATCGGGCCGAACGACGTGGGGCTTGGCGATGCGCACCATGGCGATCTCCTCTGGGGAATCCGGTATGCCTCTCTGACACACCAACCTGAACGGTCCGGGCGGACATGACCGACGCAACTCCGGACTGTTCGCTCCGTCGGCCCGCCCCGTGAGGCGGGGCCGGACCGAATGCTCGGCGAACGCTCGGGGCTCGACTCCTGAAACCCGGCGAAAGCCGCATCTGGTCGTCGCGGCGGCGCCTTATCCGAGCTTTCGGCACTCGACGCGGGAGGTTCTCTCGAAAGAGCCTTTCGAAAGGTTCTTTTCATAGGTATCGTCCCTGGCATGGACGGGTCAGAGCGGAAACTTCGTGACGCGCGCGAGCTGCGGGCGCTCGCCCACCCCGTACGCATGCGGCTGTGCCAGGCCCTGTACCAACGCGGCACCGCGACCGCCACCGAGCTGGCCGAGATGGTCGGAGAAAGTCCGGCCAACTGCTCCTGGCATCTGCGTCAGCTCGCCAAGTACGGCTTCGTCGAAGAGGCCGGCGGCGGGAAGGGCCGGAATCGTCCATGGCGACCCGTGCCGCGCGCGTTGTCGTGGGGGGACGGTGACGAGTCGGGCGAGGTGGCCGCCGCGAGTGACGCGCTCAGCGCGCAGTACGTCGAGCAGGAGTTCGCGGGGCTGCGCGACTGGCTCGCGTGGCGGCGCACCGACCCGCCCGAATGGCAGGACGCCGCCAACTGGGTGCAGAACATCGACTGGCTCACCCCGGAAGAGCTGAAAGAGCTCAACGAGGCCCTCATCTCCATCGTCACCCGCCACCGGGAACGCCGGGATCCGGCCGACCGTCCCCCCGGGGCGCGCCGTGTTCGGATCTTCGCCTGGGCCGTGCCCGCCGAACCGTACGCCGAAGACTGATGCGTGCCGTTCTGCGGATCCCGGCCTTCCGGCTGCTCTTCACCGGCCTGGCCGCGAGCATGGTCGGCGACGCGCTGATGGTGCTGGTGTACGCCATCTGGGTCAAGAGCCTCACCGGCTCGAACGGGGCGGCCGGACTGGTCACCCTGTTCGTGGCGGTGCCGTACGTCCTGGCTCCGCTCGGCGGGTGGTTGGTCGATCGCTTCCGACGCCGCCCCTTCCTCGTCGTCGCCAACCTCGCCTCGGCGCTGATGCTGCTCCCGCTGTTCGCCGTACGCGACGCCGCGGACGTCTGGATCATCTACATGGTCGCCGCGCTGTACGGCATCTCGTCGGTGACGATCGCCGCCGCGCTCAGCGGCCTGTTGAAGGACCTGCTCGCCGAGGACCTGCTGGCCGACGCCAACGGCACGCTGCAGACGGTCAAGGAGGGACTCCGGCTGGGTGGCCCGCTGGCGGGTGCGGCGCTGTTCGCCACGTTAGGCGGCGCGGCCGTCGCCGCGATCGATGCCGTCACATTCCTGATCGCGGCGGCCGTCATCGCCCAGATGCGGCTGCGCGAGGAGCCGCCCGTACGCTCGGGCCCGCACTGGCTGCGCGAGCTGACGGCGGGCCTGGCCCACATCAGGACGGACGCGGCGCTACGCCGCATGGCGCTCGCCATGGGCATCGGTTTTCTCTTCATCGGCGTCACCGAGTCGGCGATCTTCGCCGTCATCGACCAGGGCCTGCACCGGCCGCCCGAGTTCGTCGGCGTGCTCACCTCCGCTCAGGGCATCGGCGCCATCGCCGGTGGACTGTGGGCGGCCCGGCTCATCCAGCGGGTCGGGGAGCTCACGGCGATCGCGACCGGCATGGCGGCGGTCGGACTGGGCGATGGCCTGAAGGCCGCCCCGTCGCTGCCGATCATCCTCATCGGCCTGGTCGGCACCGGCTGGGGCCTGGCGACGATGGTCGTCGGATTCACCACGGTGATACAGCGGCGCACGCCCGGACCGCTGATCGGCCGGGTCTCGGCAGCGGCCGAAACGCTGGTCAGCGGGCCCCAGACGATCTCCATCGCGGCCGGCGCCACCCTGGTGTCGGTGGTGGACTACCGGCTGCTGCTGATGGTCGTCACGGCGGGCATGCTCATCGCCGCCGCCTGGCTGTGGCCCGCGCGCCGACTGACCGCACAAGCCCCTCCGGCGGACCGCCCGGTCGAAGTCGGCCGTTGACCGGCGTCATGTCGCCGGGGTGGCGGTGGCGCGGTGGACGCGGGCGCTGAGGGAGCGCAGGTGGTCGATGAGTTCCGGCGGTTCGTGCACGGTGAACTCGCAGCCGAGCATGGCGAGCCGCAGCGCCAGCCAGTCGAGTGTGTCGGCGTGGGTGCGCAGGCGGCAGCTCCGCGCGTCGATCGGTTCGATCTCACCGAGCCGGCCTGCCGGAGCGTCGTCGGCCGGCAGGTGGAGGGTCACCAGGGCCCGGTAGGTCGGGACGAGCGAGTACAGCTTGCCGGTGACGTAGGCGGCGGCGTCCTCCTGGGGCGGCCGGCGCGGGGTGTTCGGCACGCCCGTCGGCCGCGGTCGCCGAACCCGGTCCATGCGGAAGATCCGCCAGTCGTCGCGGCCGAGGTCGTACGCGACGAGGTACCAGCGGCGTCCGGCGGCGACCAGCCGGTACGGCTCGACGAGGCGGTCGTTGTCGGCACCGTCGGCAGCGGATTCTTCGCGGGACCGGTAGGCGAACCGCAGCCGCCGGCGGCTCGCCGCGGCGACGGCGACGGTCGTGAGGTCGTCCGGGTCGATGCTCGGACCGGCCTCGCCCAGCAGCGCGACGGTGGCGGCGCCCAGGGCGCCCACCCGCTGCCGGAGGCGCGACGGCAGCACCTGTTCCAGTTTGGTGAGGGCCCGCAGTGACGCCTCCGCCATGCCGCCGACCGGATGCGCGGCGGCGGTGCTGAGGGCGACCGCGATGGCCACCGCCTCCTCGTCGTCGACGAGCAGCGGCGGCATGGCCGTACCCGCGACGAGGCGGTAGCCGCCCGTCGGGCCCATCGTGGCCTCGACCGGATAGCCGAGGTCGCGCAGCCGCTCGACGTCACGGCGGACCGTGCGCGGGCTTACGCCCATGCGCTCGGCGAGCTCGCTGCCCGGCCACTCGCGCGAAGTCTGCAGCAGGGACAGCAACGTCAGCAGGCGGGCCGCGGTCACGGCCAGAGTCTAGGACGGGTTCCGACCTATACGCGGCCTAGTGTCGGTGGAAGTCGACGGCGAACGCCCCGCCCGGCGCTTCGGCAGTGGGTCAGGGACCGCTCCGCACGCGAAAGCCCAGGCCAGGGACAAGTTCCCCAACCTGGGCTTCGATCTCGGTAAGCCCGGCTGTCGGCCGCCATCCGGTCAGAAGCGGAGAACGCTGGAGCAATCGTCCCCTGCCCAGGCCACCTGGCGTGGCCGACGTCCGCGCCAGGTGGTCTGCGGTCGTCTCCGCTCAGGCGCAGGCGAGGTGCCAGGACCCGTACGTTCCCGAGACGTAGGCGCCGTCCTTGCGCAGTCCGACCCGGTACAAGAAGCAGTAGCCCTCGGTGTAATCCTGGTTCCAGACCACGTCGCCGCTGTACCAGTCCAAACTACCGTTGTAGCTGGTGGCGTAGCTCTTGAAGATCTTGGAGTCGGACGTGGAGGGCGTACCGCCCGTCGGCTTGGTCATCTCCATCCAGACTCCCATGCCGTCCGCGCAGAAGTCCTTGAAGCCGAAGTTGTCGCCGTTCGGCTCGAACCAGACCCCGGCGCAGCTGTTGTTGTTCTCCGCGTAGACGGTGGAGCTGGCGTGTGCCGGGGCGGCCATGGTGAGGGTTGTGGCCGCCGCGGCGGCCACCGTGGCGGCCGTGATGGTGAGCTTCTTGAACACGGGCTGTCCCTTTCTCCCGGGAGGAGCCGCCGGTCAAGGGGGCCGGGTTCTCCTCCGATGAGAGGGATAGTCCTCAAGGGGTTCCGGAGATCAACATTAAGTTCGTGAGATTCGTCTGAGGAATTTCGAACGGTCGCTCTGTGTCGCTCCAAGGGAACCAACGCGCGTTGGGGCGCGCGTTCGGTCAGCGGAATCGGAAGGCGCTCGTCGGCAGTCGCGCACTGCCGAGACTTTTGGTCGTTCTGGCGACCAAAAGTCTCGGCGATCAAGATGGCGCTTCGACCAGGGGTCAGGGGAGGCGGGCGGTGAGGGTCAGCACCCGGGTGACCTGGGTCGCGGAGAAGTTGTCGTCGCTGATGAGGTGGATCCGGGCCCTGCGGAGACCGGCGGAGGTGTCGACCTGGAGACCCTCGTAGTTGTCCAGCAGCGGGTTGGTCTGCGCCTCGGGGCTGGTGGCGCCCAGCGTCGGGCACTTCACCAGGTCGGAGACGAGCTCCTTGCGCACGATGTCACGGGACGGCGCGGCGGAGAGGTTGGCGACCTTGCTCACGTCCGGGGCCCGGTCCGCGTCGCGCACGGCGTACAGCTGGATGGTGTTGCCCTTGACCGCGTCCCAGGCCGCCTCGAGGACCAGCAGCCGCCCGTCGCCGTACGCCGCGACGTCGGCGATCCGGTTGCCGGGCTCGACCCGGTAGCCGATCTGGCGGGTGAGCCGATAGCCGTCGCCGTGCGCCCGGTACACCAGAAGACGCCGCCAGACGCCCTCGCCGGTGGCCGGCGCGTCCCCGCTGAGCGTGCCCTCCATCGCGGCGTAGACGTAGCGTCCGTCCGGCGACATGCTCAGGCCCTCGAGGGTGGCGTTGACGGTCGCCTCGCCGGCCGGGGCGACCTGGAAGCGCGCCGGTACCTCGAGCGAGGCGCGCTCCCTGCCCTTACGGTCGAAGACGCGGATCGACGGCTCGGTCTCCGAGCTGACCAGGAAGTTCCCGTTGGGGAGGACGACGACGCCCTCGCCGTCGAAGTTGTTCCCGTCGTAGGGGGTGCCGTCCGGCTTGGTCAGCACGAGGGTGTCGGTGACCTTGGGCGCGGCGGTGTCGCGGAAGAAGAAGAGCCGGGCGGCCTGGGTGCCGCTGTGGTCCTCGACGGTCACGTACCCGCGGGTGCGCCGGTCGTAGGCGATGGCCGACAGTCCGCCGACCCCGATCCCGTTGAACGTGGCCTTGTTCAGTGCGTCGCTGTAGCCGACCGCCGTGGCCGCGGGCGGGCAGGTGGCGGCCGTACGGGCCGTGGGGGCCGACGTGGCGGCGTACGCGGCGCCGGGGACCGCCAGGGTTCCGACGACCGCGGCCGGGACCACGGCCGTGGCGATACGGCGAGCGGCTCGACGGGTGACGCGTTGCATCATGGAGCGATTTCCCTCGGATAACGGAAGATCATCTGTGCTACTACGCGGCATAGTTGATCACATCGGGATGAACGGCGTCCGACCGACCGCTGACCTCCGTGGGACGCGGCCCCGGTGGACGCGGCGGGCCGAGTCGCGATAGTCCGTACAGTCATGACACGACTTGTCCTCGGGCCCATGCTGCGCCACGTCGGCCCTCGTACCGCGACGGTGTGGGTGGAGACCGACCGGCCGTGCGAGGTCCGTGTCCTCGGCGCCGCGGCGCGAACCTTCACCGTCCACGGGCACCACTACGCGCTCGTGGACGTCGATGGGCTGGAGCCCGGCACGGACACCCCGTACGAGGTGCTCCTCGACGGCGAACACGCGTGGCCGGAGGACGGCGCCGCGCCCGGCCGCATCCGTACGCGTACGGCCGACGGCGCGCGGCGGTTCGCGGTCGGGTCGTGCCGGGTGGCGCCGGCCTCCGTGGAGACGCACGGCTTCGACATGCTGTCGGTGTACGCGCGCCGGCTGCTGGCGGGCGAGGAGCCGCCCGACGAACTGCTGCTGATCGGCGACCAGGTGTACGCCGACGAGACGGGGCCGGAGATCCGGGAGTTCATCGCCGCCCGCCGCGACATCGAGCGGCCGCCGTACGGCGAGATCGCCGACTTCGAGGAGTACGCGGAGCTGTACCGGCTCGCCTGGGGCGCGGACCCGCTGGTCCGGTGGCTGCTGGCCACGGTGCCCAGCTCGATGATCTTCGATGACCACGACATCCGCGACGACTGGAACACCTCGGAGACGTGGCGGCGGCAGATGCGCGCCCAGGACTGGTGGGCGAAGCGGATCACCGGCGGGCTCGGCGCGTACTGGGTCTACCAGCACCTCGGCAACCTGTCACCGGCGGAGCGCGCCGCGGACCCGGTCTACCAGGCGGTGCTGGCGGCGGACGGCGACGCGGGCCCGATCGTGGACGAGTTCGCCGAGCGCGCCGACCGGGAACCGGCGGGGGTCCGGTGGAGCTACGTCCACGACCACGGACGGACCAGGCTCGTGGTGGTGGACAGCCGCTGCGGGCGCGTGCTGGGCGACGGCGAACGCGCCATGCTCGACGACGCGGAGTTCGCCTGGCTGGACGAGCGGCTGCGCGCGGACGTCGACCACCTCATCGTCGCGACGTCGCTGCCCTTCCTGCTGCCGACGGCCATCCACGACATCGAGTCGTGGAACGAGGCGGTCGCGGGCGGCGCGTGGGGCCGGTGGGCGGCGAACCTCGGCGAACGGATCCGGCAGGGCGCCGACCTGGAGCACTGGGCGGCGTTCCAGGCGTCGTTCCGCGCGGTGGCGAACACCCTGCTCGACGTCGCGAACGGGCCGCGCCCGCCCGCGAGCATCACGCTCGTCTCCGGCGACGTCCACTTCTCCTACCTCGCGCGGGTGCGCGGCACCCGCACGCCGATCTCCCAGGTCGTGTGCTCGCCGCTGCGCAATCCCCTCGTCGGCCGGTTCCGGATGGCCAACCGCACGGCCTGCCGGCGCCTCGGCGACCTGCCCGTACGGGCGCTGGCGCGGCTCGCCGGAGTGCGGCGGGCGCCGCTGCGGTGGCGGCTCACCGACGGACCCTGGTTCGACAACGCGCTGGCGACCGTGCACGTCGACGGGCGGACGGCCACGGTGCGCTGGGACTCCGCCGACGCCGAGGACCGGCTCCGCGAACTCGGCCGCGCCGAGCTGACCTGAACCCAGAGCGTTCGGAGCGTCAGCGGAACTGCTCGTCGGGCGCCTCGTCGGTCTTCTTCAGCAGGTCGTCGAGCAGCGCGTCGTACTCGTCCTCCGGGCGGCCGAGGTCGAGCCGGCAGCGGTAGCGGATCCGCAGCAGTCCCTCGAGGGCGTCCGGGTCGGTCGACCGGGCGATGTCGGCACCCTCGGTGGACCAGTCGTGCGCGCCGACCAGGTCGCCCTGCTCGTGCAGCAGCTCGGCGACGGCGCGGAAGACCTCCGGGTCCTTCGGGTTGTCGGCGCGTACTCGGTCGATCAGTGCCCGGGCCTCGTCGGTGCGTTCGAGTTCGAAGAGCGCGCCGGCGAGATAGATGCGCGGGTCGCCGTAGGTATCCCCGCCGTCCTCGAGCGCGCGGCGGTACGCCTCCGCGGCCCTCTCGTGGTCCCCGGCGTGCTGCCACTGTTCACCGGCACGCAGCAACAGGCCGGCGCGGGAGACGCCGACTGAGGCCGTATCGGCGAGTTCGATGAACCGTGTCGCCGCAGCGGCGTGATCACCGGTGCGGAGAGTCTCGAACTCGAGGTCATCGAGATCGTCTTCGGTCACATGCGTCACCTTCTAGACGCTACCCGGCCTACCTGCTGCGAATCTGGTCATTTGGGATCATCCCCCGACCAGAACCGGGCCGGACGGCCCGGCCGGTACAGACGTTACCGCGCTCAGTTGCGCCGCGAGCGTTCCAGCGCGTCCCAGAAGCCGCGTCGCAGCGCGTGGCGCACCTCGTCGTGCAGCAGGAAGTCGATCGGCAGGGACGAGCCCTGCAGGAGCCGTGCCTCCAGGTCCGAGGGCATCCGCGGCTTGCGGGCCAGCACCGCCTCCAGCCAGAGGGCGGGCGCGTCGCGGGCCACCGACTCGCCGAAGTCCTGCCCCTCCTTGTGCGCCGCCTTCACCGCGTCGGCCAGGGTCGGGGCGGACTGCTGGACCGGCGTCGGCGTGATCTGCTGCGGCCCGGTGTAGGGGCCCACCGGCTGCTGCGGGTACAGCGGACCGCTGACGTTGCCGCCGGCGGTCGGCGACGAGCCGGCCGTAGGCACGGAAGGCGTGGGCGCCGAGTGGGTGGGCACCGAGCGGAGCGGGGGCGTGGGCGTGATCGGCTGGCTGTCGCCGGAATGGCGGCCGAGGCTCGACGCGGTGCTGCCCGCCGACGGGCCGAGGGACGGCGGCGCGGTGATCGGCGTGCTCGGCGGCGCGGCGCCGTGCTGCGGGGACGGCCGGAGCGGGGCCAGCGCGCCGCCCGAGCCGTTGGAACTGCCGTTGGAAAGCGGTGCGGACGAGGTGTCCACCCCGGCCAGCAGGTTGACGTACGGCCGGAGGTGACCGGCGGCGATCTCGATGAGGTCGTCGCACTCCTGCCGGAGGACCCGGGAGATCGTCCAGTTGCCGTCGACGGCCACGTGCACGACCGTGAGCCGGACGCCGAGGTCCTGCGCGTCGGCGATCACCTGGGCGAGGTCCTCGTCGCCGCTGACGATGACGGCGTCGGCGACCCCGCCGTTGCGGGCGAGCGTCATCAGGTCGCGATGGATCTCGTTGTCGACGCCCTCGCGGCGGCCCGGGCGGATCCGGGAGAGCCGGAGCTTGATGCCCGGCAGGTCGGCCAGCGCGTCGTGCTCCGGCGTGCGACGACCCTCGACCGTCGCCTCGTACCAGTAGCAGCGCAGCAGCGGCAGCCCGGTGCGCTCTCGGGCGAGGTTGCCGAGGAGTTGCAGCAGCCCGGCGAAGTCCCACGACACGGACTCACGACGGCGGGTTCCGTGCACCGCCATCGCGCCGTCCGCCAGCAGATAGCCGGCATCTACGAACAGCGCACAGCGATCCACGCGACACCGCCCCTTTCTCGGCACGAGACCCTTATCAGTGACCCACGGGTGGGCTTTCGAGCCGGCGAGCGACCTCGGGCACCACAGCGTAGTGAAGTCCGTCGTCGGCGTGGGCCGATCCGGTGATTGGCCGCTCCTCGAGATTATGGGGGATATGTGGCTTTCCGAACCCGGTCGGCCGCACTCCTCCCGCGTGTCAGCGTTGACTCGGTCGCTCGCCACTGTATGACGGGGAGCGCCGCGACACGGCTGACTTGGGAAGACCACCGGGCGCGGATGCCCGATGGGCGTCGGTACCACCCGCTAAATTCAGGGAGAACATCTCGCGTCCCTCCCCCGGCGGACACAGTGATCCCCCCTCGCGGACAGGCCCTTCCGGCTCGCTCGTTCCGCGTGTCGCGTCCCCGAGCCGGGCCCGGCCGCGCCGCCTCAGAGGGAGGCGATCAACTCGGTGAGGGCGCGGGCCGTCGCCCGGGGATCGGTGACGGCGGCGAAGTGCCCGCCGAGGTTCGCGGCGACCGTCCAGCCGCGCATCCTCGCCTGCGCGGCCTGCCTCTCGTACGCGTCGGACGTGCGCAGGTACCCGCACGGCGCGTCGGGCCAGTCCTGCGGCATCGGCAGCGGCTCGGCGAAGAACTCGTCGTCGCGGCGGCGGGCGGTCACCCCGGCCTGCGGCTCCTCGTCGGGGAACCGCCCGCCGTCCTTCAGCGCCTCCGCGAACTCCGGCCCGAACGCCCCCGCCTGGTCCAGGCGGCTCGACCCCGCCGGCGGCGGAAGCTCCGCGTCGACGAAGGCATACGCGCCGACGAGGCGATGCGCCGCGCGCTGCGCCGCGCCGACCGGCGGCAGCAGCGGGCCCGCCCCGCCGTGCCCGACCAGGACGATGGGCGGCCGCACGCCCGCCCTGGTGATCTCCAGCGCCGCGCGGGCGACGTAGCGGCCGGCGTACGGCGGCCGGTCGTCGTCGGTGATCTCCGGCACCACGACGTCGTACGGGCCGAGGGCCTCCGGCAGGGCGCCC
The DNA here is from genome assembly GCF_040679195.1 of Actinoallomurus sp. NPDC052308. NCBI lineage: Bacteria > Bacillati > Actinomycetota > Actinomycetes > Streptosporangiales > Thermomonosporaceae > Actinoallomurus > Actinoallomurus sp. NPDC052308. The sequence goes on from NZ_JBFAUM010000006.1 coordinate 223,990, forward strand.
CAGGCGGACGCGGTGGTCAGCGGGCTGTGCAGCAGAACGAGGGTGCCGGGTTCCATGAGTAGAGTTTCGCGTATGACGGATCGTGACGATCTCCTGGCCGAGATCAAGAGCAAGGCAGTCGTACACGGCAGGGTGGTCCTGTCGTCCGGTCAGGAGGCCGACTTCTACGTCGACCTGCGCCGCGTGACCCTCGACGGGCACGCCGCCCCGCTCATCGGGCGCGCGATGCTCGACCTCACCGAGGACCTCGGCTACGAGGCCGTCGGCGGGCTGACGCTCGGCGCCGATCCGGTCGCCACCGCGATGCTGCACGCCGCCGCCGCGCGCGGCCGGCACCTGGACGCGTTCGTCGTCCGCAAGGCGGGCAAGGCGCACGGGCTGCAGCGGCGCGTCGAAGGGCCCGATGTCGCCGGGCGGCGGGTGCTCGCCGTCGAGGACACCTCGACGACCGGCAACTCGGTGCTGACGGCGGTGGAGGCGCTGCGCGAGGCCGGCGCCGAGGTCGTCGGCGTGGCCACCATCGTCGAGCGCGGCGCGGGTCCGCGCATCGCCGAGACGGGGCTGCCGTACCGCTCGGTGTTCACCCTGGACGACCTCGGGCTCGGCTGAGGGCTCGGCCGACCGAGGACCGTCGGCCCCGGCTGGACCGTGCCACGAGGGGGCCGGGCCGACGTCCTTACTGCTGCTTGGCCGGCGCGTAGTAGGTGCGCTGCTGGCCGTGCCGGCCCCTGGACTGCTGCCGCCCGTTCACGACGACGCTGACCGTGCTCGCGTCGTCGACCTGCAGGAGCAGGCGGGTACCGGTGTAGCTCTTGCGCTCGCCGTGGGCGAGCGAGCCGTTGTAGACGACGTCGGTGGCGCTGGGCCCGGCGACGTAGATCTGGCACTGGGCGACCAGGCACTGGACGTCGATCTCGTTGCCGGATTGGGCGCTCGGCGCGCTCCGCTTCGACTTCGCCGTGTCGCTGGGCGCGACCGCGCTGGACGACGGGTCGGGCGCGGTGGAGGCCGTCTTGGACGCGTCCTTGGTGAGCGCCCCCCAGAGCGACACGCCACCGACGATCACGAGGCCCAGCGCCAAGCTGACGGCGAGGACCGCGATGGCTATGCGTGCGAGACCCATGGGGTCTGATCGGTGACGTCCCACAGGGGGAGGTTAGCGATAACCGGGACCGTCAGCGACGGTGACGGCCAGATGGCATCGCCGTCTTTCGGCCGTCACCGCTCTGCCCGGTCTTCTTCGGCCCTCTGATGATCTCGCGGATCACCGGGATGACCGACAGGATCACCGCGATGGCGACGACGGGGAGGATGTACTTGTCGATCCCCTTGACCCGGTCGCCGAGGAACCGGCCGAGCAGGATGATCGTCTCGGTCCAGACGACTCCGCCGATCACGTTGAAGACGAGGAACCGGCCCGCGGACATCTCCAGCATCCCGGCGAGCGGGTTGAGGAAGGTGCGCACGACCGGGGCGAAGCGGGCCAGCACGACGGCCTTGGCCGGGCCGAACTTGTTGAAGTAGTGCTCGGCCTTCTCGACGTGGTCCTGCCGGAACAGCCGTGAGTCGGGCCGGTCGAAGAGTTTCCGGCCGTACTTCGCGCCGAGGAAGTGCCCGACCTGGGCGCCCGCGATCGCGCAGATCGGCGCCCCGATCAGGAGCACCGGGAGCGGCAGCGGCGCGATGCCGGCGTGGTGAGCGGCGGCCGTCGTGGTGAAGACGCCCGCGGTGACCAGCAGCGTGTCACCGGGCAGGAAGAACCCGATGAGCAGGCCGGTCTCGGCGAAGATTACGGCGAGGATGCCGACAAGTCCGAACGTCGCGATGAGGGACTTGGGATCCAGGATGTTCACGGCGAGTGCCACGGCCTGAGCGTACCGGTAGGCGTGCCATGTCCGGGCCGCACGCGGATTTCGGGATACTGGAGTCGAGCCGGCCGGGAGCCATGCCCAAGGAAGGAAGAGCCATGCCCATCGCAACCCCTGAGGTATACGCGGAGATGCTCGATCGGGCAAAGCGTCAGGGCTTCGCCTACCCCGCGATCAACGTCACCTCGAGCCAGACGCTGAACGCCGCCCTGCGCGGATTCGCGGAGGCGGAGAGCGACGGGATCATCCAGGTCTCGACCGGCGGTGCGGAGTTCCTCTCCGGCGCCACCGTGAAGGACATGGTCACGGGCGCCACGGCGCTCGCGGAGTACGCCCGCGTGGTCGCCGAGAAGTACCCCGTGCAGATCGCGCTGCACACCGACCACTGCCCGAAGAACAAGCTCGACGGCTTCATGAAGCCGCTGATCAAGATCTCCCAGGAGCGGGTGGCCCGCGGCGAGGAGCCGCTGTTCCAGTCGCACATGTGGGACGGCTCGGCCGTTCCGCTCGAGGAGAACCTCCAGATCGCGGCCGAGCTCATCGAGGAGTGCGCGAAGGCTCGCGTGATCATGGAGATGGAGATCGGCGTCGTCGGCGGCGAGGAGGACGGCGTCGTCGGCGAGATCAACGAGAAGCTCTACACCACGCCGGGCGACGCCCTGGCCACGGTCGAGGCCGTGGGTCTCGGTGAGAAGGGCCGCTACCTCCTCGCCGCGACGTTCGGCAACGTGCACGGCGTCTACAAGCCGGGTCACGTGAAGCTGCGGCCGGAGGTCCTGAAGGAGATCCAGGAGGTCGTCGGCGAGCAGTACGGCAAGGAGAAGCCGTTCGACCTGGTCTTCCACGGCGGCTCCGGCTCCACGCTGGAGGAGATCCGGGAGGCGGTGTCGTACGGCGTGGTGAAGATGAACATCGACACCGACACGCAGTACGCCTTCACGCGGCCGGTCGCCGACCACATGTTCAAGAACTACGACGGCGTGCTGAAGATCGACGGCGAGGTCGGCAACAAGAAGGCCTACGACCCGCGCGCGTACGGCAAGGCCGCCGAGGCGGGCATGGCCGCGCGCATCGTCGAGGCGTGCGAGCACCTCCTGTCCCAGGGCACCAAGATCAAGTAAGGGCCCCGGAACGTAGGGCGGGGACGGCCGGCGGTCGCGGCCGTCCCCGCGTTGCTTGACGAAACCCGGCGGCCTACGCTGGGAACGTGCTCCACCGCACATATGACGACCAGAACTGCTCGATCGCGCGGGCGCTGGAGATCGTCGGCGAGCGCTGGACCCTGCTGATCATCCGTGACGCCTTCGAGGGCGTCCGCCGCTTCGACGACTTCCAGGCGGACCTCGGCGTGGCGCGCAACGTCCTGACGGACCGCCTGAGCCGCCTGTGCGAGGAGGGCATCCTCCGGCGCCATCGTTACCAGGAGCGGCCCGACCGCTACGAGTACCGGCTGACCCGCAAGGGCGTGGGGCTGTGGCCGGCGATGATGTCCCTCCTCCTGTGGGGCGACCAGCACTACGCCGAGGACGGCTCTCCGGTCGTCCTCGCCCACCGCGGCTGCACCGGCCGGCTGACGCCCGCCCTGACGTGCTCGGAGTGCGGAGCCGCCATGGGCCCCACCGACGTCGAGCCGCGGCCCGGCCCGGGCGCGCGCCCGACGGACCGGATCGTCCAGCAGGCCGCGGACGGCACTCATTGATCAAATTCTCCTCAAGGCCCGAACGATCTTGATTGGGCGGGCGTCTCACTCTCCGACCGCACACTGACGGGCGCCCGCGGCGCCCGTCGACCTCTCGGGGAGCATCGATGAACGACAAGACCCGCCGCCGGATGCGGACCGCGATCGTCGCCGGCGTCATCACGGGCGGCTCGATCGCCGCGACGGTGCCCGCCGTCGCGGCCACCACCACGCCGACCTGCAAGGGCACGGACCTCACGGTCTCGCTCGGCCGCGTCGACAGCGGCGCGGGGCAGCGGTACGCCACGCTGGACTTCGCGACGCTCGGCAAGAAGAGCTGCGTCCTGCGCAACGACCTGACGGGCCTCACGTTCCTGACGTCCGGTCCGGAGGGAGGGGCGCAGAGCGTTCCGGTCACCGTCACCCGGGCGTCCGGCTCCACCAAGGAGTCGCTCGTCCTCAAGCCCGGCGTGGTCGGCCACCTCGACCTGCACTGGTCCATCGTCGACACGCCGACCGTTCCGGACTCGCTGACGTTCTCCCTGCCGAACAGCGGCGGCCTCGGCGCCGCCCCGTGGCACGCGGCGGTCGGCCCGGACCACCACCTCGACCTGGGACACCTCCACTCCTGACCCGACGGCGCAGGGCCGGAGGCGGCGGTCTCGCCTCCGGCCTTTCTCAGGGCCTGAGGGTTGCTTCACGAAACCTACCGATGATGCAATGAGTTTCGTGACGAAACTCAATGTCCGCCCGGCCTCCACACCTCCGGCCGTCGACGCCGCGCCGACGGCCGGCGTACGGCCGTACGAGACCGGCGATGCCGCGCCGACGGTCAATGTGCGGCCGCACGAGGCCGGTGATGCCGCATCGGCGATCGGTGTGCGGCCGTACGAGGCCGGCGACCGGGAGGACGTGCTCGGGATGCGGCTCTCGGCGCGCAGCCTGTACCTCCGGTTCTTCGCCGGAACGCCGCGGCTCCCGTCCTTCTACGCGGAGGCGCTGAGCCGGGTGGACCACTGGGACCGCGCCGCGCTCGTCGCCGTGGCGGACACCGAGGTCGTGGGGATCGCCGAGTACGCGCGCGACGCGACACTGCCCGGCCTCGCGGACCTCGCGGTCCTGGTCGCGGACCCCTGGCAGCGTCGGGGCGTCGCCCGGCGGCTGGTCACCGACCTGACCGGGCTCGCGCGGGCCCGCGGGATCGCCGAGCTGCGCGCCGACGTCCTGGTGGAGAACCACGCCGCGCGGGCGGCGATCGGCAACGTGTGGCCGCACGCCGTCGCCGCCCGCGGCGACGAGGGCGGCCTGATCTACCGGATCCCTCTCTAGGACGGTTCGGACAGGGCGGCGAACTGCTCGTCGGTCAGGTCGATGTTCGCGGCGCCCATGTTCTCCTCGAGGTGCGCCACCGAGCCGGTGCCGGGGATCGGCAGCATCACCGGCGAGCGCCGGAGCAGCCAGGCCAGCGCGACCTGCGAGGGGGTGGCGTTCAGCTCCTTGGCGATCAGGTCAAGGTGTCCGCCCGGCTTGGCGAGCTCGCCCACGGCCAGCGGGAACCACGGGATGAACCCGATGCCCTCTCGCTCGCAGTAGTCCAGAACGTCCTCGGACTGGCGGTTGGTCAGGTTGTAGAGGTTCTGCACGGTGACGATCGGAACGATCTCGCGGGCCCGCTCGATCTCGTCGACACTGACCTCGGACAGCCCGATGTGCCGGATCTTGCCCTCGTCGCGCAGGTCGCGCAGCTCGCCGAGCTGGTCGGCGAGCGGCACCTCCGGGTCGATGCGGTGCAACTGGAACAGGTCGATCCGCTCCAGGCCGAGCCGGCGCAGGCTCATCAACGCCTCCTGGCGGAGGTACTTCGGCCGGCCGACCGGATGCCACTCGTTCGGCCCCGTCCGAACCAGGCCGGCCTTCGTGGCGATCTTCACTCCGTCGTACGGGTGCAGCGCCTCGTGGATCAGTTCCTCGGAGACGTACGGGCCGTACGAGTCGGCGGTGTCGATGAAGTCCACACCGAGTTCGACGGCGCGCCGCAGGACCCGCAGCGCCTCGTCACGGTCGGCCGGAGGACCCCAGACGCCGGGCCCGGTGATCCGCATGGCGCCGTACGCCAGACGATTTACGGTCAGGTCTCCACCGATGGCGAACGTGGTTTCGGTCATGCCGCAACCGTACCCAGCAGCATTATCGACGAAGTTTCCCCACCTCTGGAATAGGAGAACGCCGTCGAAAAGGGCAGGATGACTCCATGGAGCACCAGAACCTTCTCGGCGGGCCGGCCCCGACCGAGCTGCCGGACATCGACGAAGCCCGACAGTCCCTGGAGGCCGGCGTCGACCCCTTCGAGGTCGCCGCCCGCTTCCCGGCGTACGCGGCCGCCTGGGCCGAGCTCGCCGATCGCGCCTTCGGGAAGGGCGACGTGATCGAGTCGTACGCCTACGCGCGCACCGGTTACCACCGCGGACTCGACTCGCTCCGCCGCGCGGGGTGGAAGGGCCAGGGCCCGATCCCCTGGGAGCACGCGGCGAACCGCGGGTTCCTGCGCGCCTTGCACGCCCTCGGCCGGGCCGCCGCGGCGATCGGCGAGGAGGACGAGGCCGAGCGCTGCCGGACGTTCCTGCGGGACTCCAGCCCAACGGCGGTCGCGGTTCTGGCCACCTGACCGGCTCCTACCGTTTTCCTCGCGGTCATCCGGCGGGTACCCTCTGATCGCAAGAGCCCCTGTCGCTGCTGCTTGCGCCAGGGGCTTCGTCGATGCCAGGGGAGAGAGCTCCTATGCCGGCCATCGTGCTCGTCGGCGCCCAGTGGGGTGACGAAGGCAAGGGCAAGGCCACCGATATTCTCGGCGGCGACGTCGACTATGTCGTCCGATACCAGGGCGGCAACAACGCGGGGCACACCGTCGTCATCGGCGACCAGTCCTACGCCCTGCATCTGCTTCCGTCAGGGGTACTCTCCCCGGACGTCGTACCCGTGATCGGAAACGGCGTGGTCATCGACCCGGGAGTGCTGCTGGAGGAGATCGACGGCCTACAGGCGCGCGGGGTGAGCTGCGACCGGCTGTTGATCTCGGCCAACGCGCATTTGATCATGCCGCACCACAAGGCCCTCGACAAGGTGAGCGAGCGGTACCTCGGCAAGGCGCGGATCGGCACCACCGGCCGCGGCATCGGGCCGGCGTACGGCGACAAGATCGCCCGCATGGGCATCCGGGTGCAGGACCTGCTCGACCCCGGCATCCTGCGGCAGAAGCTCGAGCTCGCGCTGCGCGACAAGAACCAGATCCTCGCCAAGGTCTACAACCGGCGCGCCATCGATCTCGACCCGATCATCGAGGAGTACGTCGCGTACGGCGAGCGGCTGCGCCCGCACATCGCCGACACCGCGCTCGTCGTCAACAAGGCGCTCGAGGAGGGCAAGCTGGTCCTGCTCGAGGGCGCCCAGGGCACGCTCCTCGACGTCGACCACGGCACGTACCCCTTCGTCACGTCCTCCAGCCCGACCTCGGGCGGGGCGTGCGCGGGCTCGGGCGTCGGCCCGACCCGCATCACCAAGGTCATCGGCATCCTGAAGGCGTACACCACCCGCGTCGGCTCCGGACCGTTCCCCACCGAGCTGCTCGACGAGACGGGCGACTGGCTGCGCACGACCGGCGGCGAGTACGGCGTGACGACGGGCCGGAACCGCCGCTGCGGCTGGTTCGACGCGGTGATCGCCCGGTACGCCACACGCGTCAACGGTGTGACCGACTACTTCCTCACCAAGCTCGACGTGCTGTCGGGCCTGGAGAAGATCCCGGTCTGCGTGGCGTACGACATCGACGGCGAGCGCTGTGACGAGCTCCCGATGACGCAGACCGGGTTCCACCACGCCAAGCCGATCTACGAGGAGCTGGACGGCTGGCACGAGGACATCTCCGACTGCAAGACGTTCGAGGACCTGCCGAAGAAGGCGCAGGACTACGTCCGGGCGCTGGAGGAGATGTCGGGCGCCCAGATCAGCGCCATCGGCGTCGGGCCCGGCCGCGATCAGACACTTCAACTGCGCTCTCTCGTCTGACCTGCCGACTTGACGGCCCTGCCACTCGCAGGGCCGTCAAGTCGTGCGCGACCAGTCCGTCTTCGGGCTGGTCTTTTTTCGTGATGCCCTGGTACACCAAGATCACGGGCTGTAGTCTTTGCGACTTATATGAGTACTGCCCCGAAATGTGGCGCGCTCGCGTTTCCCCCTTCCCGCATCGAGGATCTGAGGAGCGATACATGACGGCGGTCGCCTTCGTCTGCCTGACGGCCGGGCTCCTGGTCGCCGTGGTGCTGCTCGTACGGGAGCGACAGATCGCCTCCCGGCTACGCCGGCAGGCCGGCGTGCTGGAGGAGACGGCCCGCATCCGTAACGAGGAACTGCGCTACCTGGTCACGGTGCGCGTCCCGGCGCTGGTGGAGTCCCTTTACGGCAAGCCGGTCGCGGTGCCCGGCCCGCGCAACCCGAGTTTCGCCGGAACCAGCGCCGAACAGGGCATTCGGGCGATTCTGGCGACATTCTCGGAATACGCGGAACGCGCGAAGGAGCGGGCCGACCAGGCGGCCAAGGTCACGGTGAAGGCCATGATGCGCGCCGTGCAGAGCCTGGCCAATGAACAGCAGCTCGCCATCTCCACCATGCAGGAACGTCACGACGACCCCGACGTGCTCGAGGGTCTCATGAAGGTCGACCACATGAACGCCCAGCTCGGCCGGCGCGCCCAGGCCACCGCCGTGCTCTGCGGGTCGTGGCCGGGCCAGCAGCGGTCCGCTGCCGGACTGGTCGACGTCGTACGTGGAGCCACCTCCCGCATCCGCGACTACCTGCGCATCGAGGTCCAGCCGCAGTCGAACGTCGCCGTCGTCAGCCGCGTGGTCGAGCCGGTGGTCCTGGCGGTCGCCGAGCTCCTGGACAACGCCGCCCGCCACTCCCAGCCGAACACCACCGTCGAGGTCAACTTCCGGCAGGCCCACAACGGCGTCGCCGTCGTGATCGACGACGCGGGCGTCGGCATGGACGCGGAGGAGATCCAGCGGGCCGATCGGATGCTGTCCGGGCGGGACTCCGTGGACATCAACCGGCTCGGCGACCCGCCGCAGGTCGGCTTCGCCGTCGTCGGCGTACTCGCCGCGCGGTACGGATTCCGGGTGACCGTCGACAGCAGCTCGCCGTACGGCGGGGTGCGCGCCGTCCTGTTCCTCCCCAGCGAGCTGCTCACCCGGCTCGACGCCGAACCGGCCCCCGCACGAAGCGAGCCGCAGCCCGTACGAGTCGAGCAGCCCGCGCCGAGCCTGCCGACCGCGCCCAGTCTCCCGACCGCGCCGAGCCTGTCCACGCCGCCCGCGCCGAGCCTCCCCACCATGCCGAGCCTCCCGAGCCGACCCCCCGCGCCGCCTATGCCGCCCGCACCGTCCGTGCCGCCTACGCCGCCCGCGCCCAGCCGGCCGACCACGCCGAGCCCGGTCTCGTCCACGCAAGAGGAGCAGCGCCCGGTCACCGCGAACGGCCTGCCGAAGCGTCGGCGCGTCACCGACACGGGCGAGCGGCCCGTACCGTCGACCGAGACGTCGCCCTCCATCCGCCCGCCGCGGGATGTCGCCGCCGGGATGGGCGCCTGGCAGCGCGGTACCCGAGCCGGCCGCGCCACTGGTTCTCCGGAGTCCGAAGGGAATATCGCCGAATGACGCAGGACGCGAACAACAAGCTCGGCTGGATGCTCGACGACGCCCTGAAAATGCCGGAGACCCGGCACGCCATCCTGCTGTCCGCGGACGGCCTGCTGATGGCCTACTCCGAGCGCATCAACCGTGACGACGCCGAACGCCACGCGGCCGGGATGTCCGGGCTGCAGTCGCTGGCTCGCAGCTCGGCGGAGTTCTGCGGCGACGCGCGCACCCCCTGGCGGCAGACCGTGACCGAGTTCGACGACGGATACGTCTTCCTCGTCGCCGCGGGTCCCGGCGCGTACCTCGCGGTCTCGACGACGGAGCGCGTCGACATGGAGGCGATCTCCTTCCGCCTGCAGGAACTCGTCCAGCGCCTGGGCAAGGAGCTGACCGCTCCGCCGAGACAGACCCCGGGCGGCATCACGGCATGAGCGAGCGAAGCGAGCGAAGCGAGCGCAGCGAGCGAAGCGAGAACACGGCGTCTCCGGTCCCTCCCCCGACGAAGGAGGACGCATGACTCCTAGTCGGCGGGAACGCGCTCTGGTCAGGCCGCACGTGGTGACGGGCGGGCGTGCCCGCCCGACCCGCAACATCTTCGACCTCGTCACGCTCGTCATGGCCGCGCGCACGGACATGACCGGCCTCAGCCCTGAGAAGCGCCGGGTCCTGGAGCTGTGCCGGGGCGGCGCCCTCTCGGTGGCCGAGGTCGCCGGTCACCTCTCTCTTCCCCTCAGCGTCGTCAAGGTCCTGCTCTCGGATCTGGTGGACAGCGGCCACATCGTGACCCGGGTCGGCGGGCCGGACGACGGCGAGACCTCGACCCGGCTTCTCCAGGAGGTGCTGAATGGACTCCGCGCTCGTCTCTGATGGCACCTATGTGCGCGAGACCGTACGGACCTCGGTCAAGCTGTTGATCGTCGGTCACTTCGCCGTCGGCAAGACGACGCTGGTCGGCACGCTGTCGGAGATCCGGCCGCTGCGCACCGAGGAGCGGATGACGCAGGCCGGCGCCTTGATCGACGACCTCGCCGGGGTCCCCGACAAGGAGACGACCACCGTCGCCATGGACTTCGGCCGGCTGACGCTGACCGACGACCTCGTGCTGTACCTGTTCGGCACTCCCGGGCAGCATCGGTTCACGCAGCTGTGGCACGACCTGTCGCGCGGGGCCCTGGGCGCGCTCGTGCTGGCGGACACCCGGCGGCTCGAGCAGTCCTTCGACATCATGGGCTTCCTGGAGGAGCAGAAGCTGCGGTACGCCGTCGCCATCAACCAGTTCGACGGCGCGCCGACCTTCGCCGAAGAGGAGCTGCGCGAAGCCCTCGACCTGCTGCCCTCGACGCCACTGATCACCTGCGACGCCCGGGACCGGGTGTCCTCGACCCGCGCGCTGATCACTCTCGTCGAGTACCTCATCGCGCTCCAGAACGGGAGCATTCGTGAGTTCTGACGCGTTCGCGGCCGGATGTCCCGCCCACGGCGGACGGACGCCGCTGTACGGTCCGGATTTCGCGGCCCGGCCGCAGCGTGTCTACGAGGCGCTACGCCGATACGGTCCGGTCGCTCCCGTCGAGCTGGCCCCGGGTGTCCCGGCGTCCCTCGTCATCTCGTACAGCGCCGCCCTCGACGTGCTGCGCGACCCCGTCTCCTTCCCGAAGGACGCCCGCCGGTGGCAGCAGGGCGTCCCGCCCGACTGCCCGGTCCTGCCGTTCATGATGTACCGGCCGGCCTGCAACCTGTCGGACGGCGCCGCGCACGTCCGGCTGCGCACGGCGATCGCCGACAGCCTGTCCAGGGTCGACGGGACCATCCTGCGCGAGTCCGTCGAGCGCAACGCCGAGGCGCTCATCCGGGGGTTCTCCGAGAAGGGCGCGGTGGACCTGCGCGCCGAGTACGCGCTGCTCCTGTCCGTCCTGGTGTTCAACGAGATCCTGGGCTGCCCCTCCGACATCGGGACCCGCATCGTCGTCGGGATGCGGGGTTTCGTCGAGAACGTCGACACGGCGAACAGCAACCAGATCATGATGAAGGCCGTGGCCGAACTGGTCGCGCTCAAGCGCGCCCGGCCGGACCAGGACCTGACGTCGTGGCTGATCGCCCACCCGGCCCAGCTGACCGACGAGGAGCTGATCGAGCAGATCGCCCTGCTCGTGGGCCTCGCCACCGAGCCGGAGCAGAACCTCATCGCCAACGCGCTGCTCCTGCTGCTGTCCGACGACCGGTTCGCCGGCGACCTGTCCGGCGGCAGCCTGCCCGTCGAGGACGCGATCGACGAGGTCCTGTGGGCCGACCCGCCGCTGGCGAACTGGGCGATCAGCTACCCCACGAAGGACGTCGACCTGCGCGGCGTACGGCTGCCGGCGGACCAGCCGGTCGTCATCGGCTTCGCGGCCGCCAACACCGACCCGGCGGCCGCGTCCACGAACCGGGCGGGCAACCGCGCCCACCTGGCCTGGGGGGCGGGTCCGCACAAGTGCCCGTCGCAGGGCGAGGCGCGCATGATCGCCTCGGTCGCCATCGAGAAGGTGCTCGACGCCCTGCCGGACATGGAGCTGGCCGTCCCCGCGAGTGGGCTGGAGTGGCGGCCCGGCTTCGCCCAGCGCGCCCTGGTCTCGCTGCCGGTGCGCTTCTCGCCCATTCACATTCCGCCACCGCCGACCCCCGGCGGTCAGGAGATGGGCCGGGCCGGCGGCCTGGCGACGGCGCTGCGCAACGCCGGTCCCCGGCGGAGCAATGCCCTGGTCCGCTGGTGGCGCGGCGACTGATCCCGCCTCCGGCGCGGCGGCTGAATCTGTCTCCGCGCGGCGACTGAGCCTGTGTTCCGCTCGGCGGCCGAGGCCGTCTGCGGCACGGTGACCGGGCAGGGCGCGCGGCGACTCGTCGCCGCGCTCAGCCGGCCGACGGCAGCCGCACCGTCACGACGAGACCGCCGCCCTCCCGGGGGACGGCGGTCACGGTACCGCCGTGGGCGGTCGCGATGGCGCGGACGATCGACAGTCCCAGACCGGTGCCCCGGTCGGAGCGCAGCCGGTCGCTCCGCAGCCGCCGGAACGGCTCGAACAGCGTCTCGACCTCGTAGGCCGGGACGACCGGGCCGGTGTTGGCGACGACGACCTCGGCGAACCGCGCGCTCCGCCGGGTGGACAGCCACACTCCACCGCCGTCGACGTTGTACCTGGTCGCGTTCTCGACCAGGTTCTGCACGAGCCGTTCCACGAGGACCGGGTCGCCCTCGGTCGGGGCGCGGTCGAGGGCGCGGCGCACGGTCAGGCCGCGGCCGTCCGTCTCGGCCTTGGCCTGGTCGAGGACGTGCGCGCCCACGTCGGCGAGATCGAGCGGTGACGTGTCGACGACGGAGTTCTCGCTGCCGGCGAGGGTGAGCAGCCCTTCGATGAGCCGCTCGTGCCGATCGCCGACGATGAGCAGCGACTCCCCGAGTCGCCTGACGTCCTCGCCGGCGCCCGGGCGGCGTACCGCCACGTCGATGAGGGTCCGGTTGATGGCCAGGGGCGTACGCAGCTCGTGGGAGGCGTTGTCGACGAACCTCCGCTGCCCCTCGAACGCCCGGGCCAGCCGCTCCAGCATCATGTCGAACGTGTCGGCCAGCTCTTTCACGTCGTCGCGCGGCCCGGTGTAGGCGATCCGCTCGGTGAGGTTGCGGCTGTGCGCCACGCGACGGGCGGTCTCGGTGATCCGGTGGACGGGCCGCAGCGCCCGGTCGGCGAAGAACCAGCCGAGCCCGAGCGCGGCCGCGCCCACGACCGCCAGCGCGATGCCGCCCTGGGTGAGCAGCGAGTCGAGCGTCTGCTGCGCCGAGTCCTCCCGCGCCTTCAGGAGCATGCCTTTCGTCTGCTTGGCGGTGTACACGATGTCGGGAGTGGGCCGGCCCGAGATCGCCTTGGCGGATGCGCCGCTCTCAATCTGGACGGCCGTCACGCCGGCCGGTCGGTCCGGCTGGATGTTGTTCTTGGCGAGGAGGTAGGTCAGGGTCAGCAGCACGATGCCGCCGACCAGGAACAGCCCGCCGTACACCAGTGTGAGCCGGACGCGGATCGTGGGCTGCAGCCGCTGTGCGAGTGGCCTCATGTGATGCGGTACCCCACTCCCTGGACGGTCTCCACGACGGGCGGGTCGCCGAGCTTGCGGCGGAGCTTCATCATCGTCACCCGTACGGTGTTGGTGAACGGGTCGGTGTGCTCGTCCCAGACCTTCTCCAGGAGCCGCTCCGCCGAGACGACCGCGCCGTCCGCGCGCAGCAGCTCGGCCAGCAGGCCGAACTCCTTGCGGGCCAGGTGCACGTAGCGCCCGTCCCGGTAGACCTCCCGCCGTGCGGGGTCGAGCCGGATCCCGGCGCGCTGCAGCGCGGGCGGGTCCGCCGGGCGGGCGCGCCGGCCGAGCGCGTGGATCCGGGCCACCAGCTCCTCGAAGGCGAACGGCTTGGTCAGGTAGTCGTCCGCGCCGAGCCCGAGCCCCTCCACCCGCGCCCGTACCGCGGCGGCGGCGGTGAGCATCAGCACCCGCACGTGCGCCCCGGACTCGACGACCGCCCGGCAGACGTCGTCGCCGTGCACGACCGGCAGGTCGCGGTCGAGCACGAGCACGTCGTAGTCGTTGACGCCGAGGAGTTCGAGCGCGGCGTCCCCGTCGTAGGCCACGTCCACGGCGAGGGCCTCCGCCCGCAGCCCCTCGGCGATCGAATCGGCGAGCATCCGCTCGTCCTCGGCGATGAGTACGCGCACGTTTCCCGTCCAGAACTCGTTCGACGAACGTCGTGGAACAGCGTGCGCCATCGCGCATAACGCCGGCATAACCACAACCGGTTACGCCCGGGTTATCGACCGACGATTTGACTCCTCGCAGTTCGCCGGGAAGCGCCCGGCGAAGTCGTGGGGAGACGACGCATGCGAAGAAAGACGATCCCGGCGCTGGTCCTGGCGCCCGCGCTCCTCTTCGGCCTGCCGGCCTGCGGGTCGGGGCACAAGACGACGAACGCCCAGGCCAGTGCCTCGAGTGATCTGGCGAAGATGCGGGCGTACGCCAAATGCATGCGGGCCAACGGCGTCAACATGGCCGACCCGCAGTCCGACGGGAACGGCAGGATACGGATCGATGTCCAGGGTGGCAGTGGCAAGCCGAACGCCGCGAAAGGCTCGGACGACCAGACGTTGAAGGCCGCCCAGGCCAAGTGCGGCCATCTGCAGCCGAACGGCGGGAAACCGAAGCGGCTCAGTGCGGCGGATCTGGCGAAGATGCGCGCGTACACCAAGTGCATGCGCCAGCACGGCGTCGACATGCCCGACCCGAATCCCGACGGCGGCATCGTGATGAAGCGCGAAAGCGCAACCGGTTCTCAGGGCCGCACCGGCGCCGACCCGGAGAGCCAGACGTTCAAGAGCGCGGACAAGGCCTGCGCCCAGTACCGGCCGGGCGGCGGCGGCCGGTCCCTCAACCGGAGTGGAAGTTGAGCAGGGTCCGCGTCGCGGCCCTTAGCGTGGCCGGCGTGGTCCTGGTCGGCGTCGCCGGTCTGGCGGCGGCCGGCCTGGGCGGCGGGGGTGGAACGCCCACCGGGCGCAGTTCCCTGCCGCCCGCGACCGCGCGGATCGAGCGGACCACGCTGGTGGAGACCCAGAAGGTGGACGGCACCCTCGGGTACGGCTCGACGCACACCATGGCCGGCGCGGGCGGCCGCGGCGTCCTGACGTGGCTGGCCGCGCCCGGCAGCGTGGTCTCGCGCGGCCGGTCCGCCTACCGGGTCGACGACCACCCGGTGCCGCTGCTGTACGGGGCGCTGCCGCTCTACCGGACCCTCGCCGACGGCACGAAGGGCCGGGACGTCCTGCAGTTCGAGCGGAACCTCCAGGCCCTGGGATACACGGGGTTCACGGTCGACAAGACTTACACCGCCGCGACCGCGGCGGCGGTGAAACGCTGGCAGGAGGACCTCGGCCTCGACGAGACCGGCAAGATCGCGCCCGGCTCCGTCCTGTTCGCGTCCGGCGCGATCCGGGTCGCCGAGCGGAAGGCGCAGGTCGGGGACCGGGCGAGCGGCCCGGTGCTCACCTACACCGGCACCACCCGGCAGGTGGACGTCGACCTCGACGTCCAGTATCAGCGGCTCGCCAAGAAGGGCGCCAAGGTGTCGGTGGAACTCCCCGGCGGCGGAACGACCAAGGGCCAGATCACCAAGGTCGGCAAGGTCGCCACGGCGGGTCAGGGCAACAACCCCACCACCGTCGCGGTCACCGTCACCGTCGACGACCAGGAGTCGCTGGGCTCCTACGACAAGGCGCCGGTGTCGGTCTACCTCACCAGCCAACGGCACCCGAACGTCCTCGCCGTGCCGATCGAGGCGCTGCTCGCCCAGGGCGACGGTGGCTACGGCGTGCAGGTCGTCGAGGGCGGGCGCGTCCGTACGGTCCCCGTGGAGACCGGCGCGTTCACCCAGGGCAAGGTGGAGATCTCCGGCTCCGGCCTGTCCGAGGGCATGAGCGTGGGGGTGCCGAAGTGAGCAGGCCCGAGCCCGAAGTGAGCGGGACCGTGGTGGACGGCCTCATGGTGCACGAGCCGGTCGTGGAACTGCGCGAGGTACGCAAGGAGTACCCGGGCGACGTCACGGCCCTGGACGGGGTGACGCTCCGGATCGAGGCCGGTGAGGCGGCCGCGATCGTCGGGCCGTCCGGCTCCGGTAAGTCGACGTTGCTGCACCTCATCGGCACGCTGGACCGGCCCAGCGCCGGCACGGTGCGTATCGAGGGCCGCGACGTGTCGACGATGTCGGATCGACGGCTCTCCGCGCTGCGGGCCCGGCGGATCGGTTTCGTCTTCCAGCAGTTCCACCTCGCCGCCGGGGTCGGCGCGCTGGACAACGTCGCCGACGGCCTGCTGTACGCCGGCGTTCCCCTGGCGGAACGCCGGCGCCGGGCACGCCTGGCCCTCGAACGCGTCGGCCTCGCCCACCGGCTCGGCCACCGGCCGCACCAGCTCTCGGGCGGGGAGAAGCAGCGGGTGGCGATCGCCCGCGCGGTGGTCGGCGAACCGGCGATGCTGCTGGCCGACGAGCCGACCGGCGCGCTGGACACCAGCACGGGCGCCGGGGTGATGGGCCTACTCCGCGAACTGGCCGCGGGCGGCACGACGGTCATCGTGATCACCCACGATCGCGACATCGCCGCGACGCTGCCCCGCCAGATCCGGATGCGCGACGGCCGGGTCGTGGCGGACGACGTACGGGTGGAGGCCGCACCATGATGAGTGGAGAAGAGCCGGCGCGGCTGAGCCCCCGGGACGCGGTCCGGGTCGGCGCGGCGGGGCTGCGCGCCCGCCCGCTGCGGGTGTTCCTGTCCGCTCTGGGGATCGCGATCGGCATCGCGGCGATGGTCGGCGTGGTCGGGATCTCGACCTCCAGCCGGGCGCAGCTCCAGGCCACGCTGGAGCGGCTGGGCACGAACATGCTCACCGTGGCCCCCGGCAAGGACTTCTTCGGCTCCGACGCCGAGCTTCCCAAGGAGTCGGTCGCGATGATCTGCCGGATGACCGACGTCCTGTCCGCGTCCGCCACCGGCAAGGTCACCGACACGAACGTCTACCGCAACGATCACATCAGCGCGGGGGAGACCGGCGGCATCGCCGTCCTCGCGAGCCGCCTCGACCTGCCCCGTACGGCCGGTCTGAGCGTGGCCGCCGGGACCTGGCTCAACGCGGCCACGGGCCGGTACCCGGCCGTCGTGCTCGGCTCGGACGCGGCGGACGCGCTCGGTGTCGCCCAACCGGGCGTCCAGGTCTGGCTCGGCTCACAGTGGTTCACCGTCGTCGGCATCCTGAACCGGGCGGAGCTCGCGCCGGAGCTGGACTCGGCCGCGCTGGTCGGCTGGGACGTGGCGGTCGCGCGGCTCGGCTTCGACGGCCACCCCACCACCGTCTACACGCGGGCGAAGGAGGACGCGGTGCAGCGCGTACGGGACCTGCTCGCCGCCACCGCCAACCCCGAGTCGCCGACCGCGGTCGAGGTCAGCCGCCCGTCCGACGCGCTGGCCGCGCAGAACGCCAGCGACAAGGCGTTCACCGGGCTCCTCCTCGGCTTGGGCGCGGTGGCGCTCCTGGTCGGTGGGGTCGGGGTCGCGAACACCATGGTGATCTCGGTGCTGGAACGCCGCGCCGAGATCGGCCTGCGGCGCTCCCTGGGCGCGACGCGCGGTCAGGTCAGGCTGCAGTTCCTCACCGAGTCCCAGCTGCTGGCGGCGCTCGGCGGCGTGGGCGGCGTGACGCTGGGCATCCTCGTCACGGCGGTGTTCGCGGTGACGCAGGGCTGGCCGACGGTCGTCCCGCCGTGGGCGATGGCCGGCGGGATCGGCGCCACGCTGGTCATCGGCGGGATCGCCGGCCTGTACCCCGCCATCCGCGCCGCCCGGCTCTCCCCCACCGAGGCCCTCGCCACCCCGTGACTCAGGAACCAGGCGCGCGTAGCGCCACAAAATCCCCACCCCGTTCGGCGCCGTGAGCCGGGGATCCCAACGGAGCCGAACGGAATGCTCGGTGAACGCGAGCGCGAACCAGGACGAAATCCGCAGTTCGCCGCCCGTTTCATGCGTTCGCCGAGCCTTCCGTACGGCCAGGGGCCAGGTCGTCAGGTCACGGCAAGGTGGCTGCGGTGGTGCCGTGGGGTCTCGGCCTCGTCGAGCAGGACGAGGGCGAAGTCCGCGTAGGAGATGCGCGCCGCGGCGTCACCGTGTTCGCGGAGCTCGTAATGGCCGGTGCGCTCCCCCTCATGGTCGAAGTCGCCGGCCGGGCTGACGTACACCCAGTCCAGCGTGCCGCCGTCGCCGCGAAGCACCTCCAGACCGGCGGCGTGGGCCAGGCAGAAGGGCCGGAACTCGGCGGGGAAACCGGGCGCGTCCAACTGCCGGACCCCATCGGACCCGGGCAGCAACACCGACAGCCCGACCGCGACGAGCCTGTCCACTCCGGCCTGCCGCAAGCCCTTGACCAGGGCGTGTGCGGCACCGGTGAAGAAGGCGTCGGGGTCGGTTCCCGCGCCGTACACCGCGGCCGCGTTGATCGCGGCGTCGTGCCCGGCCGCGAGGGTGGCGACGTCCGCCACGTCGGTGACGTCCCCGGCGGCGATCCGTACGCCATCGTCCGCCAGGCCGCCGTAGCGGGACGGGTCACGGACCACCGCGGTGACCTGGTGTCCACGCCGGCGCGCTTCGGCGACGGCCTGCCGGCCGGCCCGGCCACCGGCCCCGAAAATCACGAACCTGCTCATCGTCGGAATACCTCCCGTTGACTCGATGCTCCCGGAAGGTATCCGCCAGGCCGGTTACCTCCTGGATACCGAGACCGGCCACCGGCCCGGCCGACAGGCAGGAGACACCATGACGCACCGGCAGCCGCTGCCTCCTGACATGTTCGACGAACTGTGCCCGTCCTCGCTGTCGCCGTTCCGCTTCGGCGACAAGTGGGCGGGTCTGGTCATTCGCTGCCTGGAAGACGGCCCCCGCCGCTTCTCCGAGCTCCGCGTGCCCCTGCACCGCGTCACCCCGAAAGTGCTCACCCAGTCGCTACGCCGCCTGGAGCGAGACGGGCTCGTCTCCCGCACGGTGCACGCCGACCCGACACTGGGGGTGGAGTACGCGCTGACGCCGCTGGGCCGCAGCATGCTCGGGCCGCTGGAGGCCGCGTGCGCGTGGGCGGCGGAGCACTGGGACGAGCTGCTCGACGCGCGGGAGCAGTACACGGCCCCATGACCAGCCGGCTCCGCCGCCCTCCGGCACGGCGCGAAGGCGGCGAAACGGGCCCGTACGCTGTGGTGGGTGGAGATCCAAGGACACCGCGGGGCGCGGGGACTGTGGCCGGAGAACACCATCCCGGGGTTCGCGAGAACGCTCGAGCTGGGTGTCGACGTGCTGGAGCTGGACGTCGCGCTCACCGCGGACGGCGTCCCGGTGCTCCATCACGACCAGGCGCTGAACGCCGGGACGGTACGGGACCGGGGGCCGTACCGGCCGCGCGACCCGCTGTTCCCGTACGTCGGCCGGCCGATCCGAAAGCTCACGCTCGCGCAGATCAAGACGCTCGACGCGGGCATCCAGAACAAGCGGTTCGCGGCCACGCAGACGCCGATCCCCGGCGCTGAGGTGCCGACGCTGGCGGAGCTGTGCGAGCTGGTCGCCCCGCACGACGTGCGGCTGGCCGTGGAGATCAAGACCGACCCGTCCTGGCCGGACGTCGAGACGATCACGGTCGCGGCCGTGAAGGTGCTGGAGTCGTACGGCCTGGCGGAGCGGTCGCGGCTGCTGGCGTTCGACTGGCGGGTGCTGGGCGTGGCGCGGGAGCTGCTGCCCGGCGGGGACCGCGTCGCACTGGTCGAGCCGGACACCCTCGACGCGTCGTGGATGGCCGGGCGGGATCCGGCGGGCGGCCTGATCGCCGCCGCGGCCGACGCCGGGGCGACCATGATCTCCCCCAAGAGGGTCATGGTCGTCCCGGAACTGGTCGCGGCGGCGCACGCGCGGGACCTGCGCGTCGTCCCCTGGACGGTCAACGAGCCGGCGGAGATGCGACGGCACATCGCGTTCGGCGTGGACGCGATCGTCACCGACTACCCCGACCGCCTCCGGACGGTGCTCGGCCGCTGAGCCGGGCTCGCAGTCAGGCGGCGCTCAGAGCCAGCCGTTGCGGCGGAAGCCGCGGTAGAGGACGAAACAGGCCGTCACGATGACGCCGACGGCCAGCAGGTAGCCGTACTTCCAGTGCAGCTCCGGCATGTACTTGAAGTTCATGCCGTACACCCCGGTGATCGCCGTCGGCATCGCGAGGATCGCCGCCCACGCGGAGATCTTGCGCATGTCGTGGTTGTCGGTGACGGTCACCTGGGTCAGGTGCGCCTGGAGGATCGGGGTGAGCAGCTCGTCGCAGGACTCGACCTGCTCGCGCACGCGGGCGAGGTGGTCGTCCACGTCGCGGAAGTACTCGCGGATCTCGGTCGGGACGAACCGGCGGGCCGCGAGGTTGCGCAGCGGACCGGACAGGGGGCCGACGGCCCGCTTGAGCTGGATGACCTCGCGCTTCAACCGGTAGATCCGCTCGGCCTGGTTGGTGGCGTCGGCGGAGAAGACGTTCTCTTCGACCTCGTCGATGTCCTGCTGGACCGCGTCGCCCACGGAGATGTAGTCGTCGACCACCCGGTCGATGATCGCGTGCAGGACGGCGGCGGGGCCGAGGGCCAGGCGCTCGGGGGTGTCCTCGAGACGCCGCCGGACGGGGGCGAGCGCGCCGTGCTCGCCGTGCCGTACGGTCACGAGGAAGTCGGGCCCGCAGAAGATCATGATCTCGCCGGTGCGCACGGTCTCCGTGCCGGCGCGCTCGACGTAGCCGACCGTCTTCATGACGATGAACTGCACGTCGTCGTAGCGCTCCAGCTTCGGCCGCTGGTGGGCGTGGACGGCGTCCTCGACGGCGAGCGGGTGCAGGCCGAACACCTCCGACAGCCGCTCCAGCTCGGCGGCGTCGGGCTCGTGCAGCCCGACCCAGACGAATCGGTTGCGCGGCTCGGCGCCCTCGGGGAGGTCGTCGGGGGCGCGGACCAGCTCGACGGCCTCGGCGAGGCTGTCGGTGTCGACGCGCTTGCCGTCGACGTACGCGGCCCAGTCGATGAGGGCGGAGCGCTGGTTGATCGACTCACCGGCCGAGATGCGGCCGGGGCGGGCGAGCGGCTTGAACAGGACGCGGGTGGCGCGTCCGGGGCGAACCCTGGTCATGGCCATGGGGGATCCTTCCCTGGCCCGGCCGCACGCGCGACGGCGCGCGTCGACCCGAGGTCAGAGCGTGGATCGCGCGCCGGAGGCGGCCGGACGCCGAGTAGAGATGGTCGGACTGTGAGGAGGCTCGGCGTTACCGCAAGGATCGCCAGGACTCATTTCGACCACCTCCTTCGGGTCGTCGGCGTCAGAGCACGGGCTCTGAGGTTACACCGGGTAATAAGGACGCCCGGCGGCGGCCATCGGTTCACAGGGTTCCCGGATCTCCCGAAAAATCACTGCTGTAGGGATCAACGTCGGCGGGCCGTCGTCGCTTCCCTCCCCACCCCGGAAGATCCCCGGATCTCGATAGGCTTCGAACGTGCGAGTCCTCGTTCTCGGGTCGGGCGGGCGCGAACACGCGCTGGTCCGCTCCCTTGCCCAAGACCCTGACGTCACCGCCCTGCACTGCGCCCCCGGCAACGCCGGCACCGGTGCGCTCGCGGACAACCATGTCCTGGACCCCACCGATCCGGTCGCCGTCGTCGAGCTCGCGCAGCGCCTGATGGCGCAGCTCGTCGTGATCGGCCCCGAGGCGCCGCTGGTCGCGGGCGTGGGCGACGCCCTGCGCCGGGCCGGGCTGCTGTGCTTCGGCCCCGACGCCGCGGCGGCGAGGATCGAGGGCTCGAAGGCGTTCGCCAAGGAGATCATGTCGGCGGCCGGCGTCCCGACCGCCGCCGCCCGGGTCTGTGAGAGCACCGACGGCATCAACGCCGCGCTCGACGAGTTCGGGCCGCCGTACGTCGTGAAGGACGACGGGCTGGCCGCCGGCAAGGGCGTCGTCGTCACCGAGGACCGGGGGGTCGCCGAGCGGCACGCGGCCGAGTGCGAGCGGGTGGTGATCGAGGAGTACCTCGACGGACCCGAGGTCTCGCTGTTCGCGCTGACCGACGGCACCACGGTCGTCCCGCTGCTGCCGGCGCAGGATTTCAAGCGCGCCTACGACGACGACCAGGGCCCCAACACCGGCGGCATGGGGGCGTACACCCCGCTGCCCTGGGCGCCGCCGGGCCTGGTCGACGAGGTCGTCCAGACGATCATCCAGCCGACCGTGGACGAGCTGCGGCGCCGCGAGACGCCCTACACCGGCGTGCTGTACGCCGGGCTGGCGCTGACGTCGAAGGGCGTCCGGGTGATCGAGTTCAACGCCCGGTTCGGCGACCCGGAGACGCAGGTCGTCCTGGACCGGCTGGCGACGCCGCTCGGCTCGGTGCTGCAGGCGTGCGCGGTCGGCGGGCTCGGATCCGCCCCGGCGCTGGAGTGGCGGCCGGGCGCGGCGGTCACCGTCGTGATCGCGGCGGAGAACTACCCGGGCAAGCCGACCGTCGGCGACCCCATCGCCGGGCTCGAGGAGGCCGACGCGGTGGAGGGCGCGTACGTCCTGCACGCGGGCACCAAGCTGCACAAGGGGCTGCCGGTCTCCGGCGGCGGGCGGGTGCTCGACGTCGTCGGCACCGGTCCGGACCTGGCCGCCGCCCGCGCGGCCGCGTACGCCGCCGCGGAGCGCATCCGGCTGCGCGGCGCGCACTACCGCACGGACATCGCCGCCAAGGTCTGACGGGCGGATGGAGCCGCACGGCGGCGCCTCGGCGGTGACGGCCGAGGCGCCGGAGGAGGCGTACCGGGTCACCACCCTGGAGCTGTTCTTCGACCTGGTCTTCGTCTTCACGATCACGCAGCTCACCGGCGTGCTCGCTCACGAGCTGTCGCCGGTGGGGCTGCTGCGGGTGGTCGTGCTCTTCGGCGTCCTGTGGTGGATCTACAGGGGTACGCCTGGCTGACGAACACCGTCGCGCCGACCACCACGTTCCGGCGGGTCCTGCTGCTGGTCGGCATGGCCGGGTTCCTCGTCATGGCGCTGGCCACGCCGCGCGCCTTCGACGGCGGCGGTGTCGCCTGGGGCCTGGGCTACCTCGTGGTCGTGCTCGTGCACGGCGGCCTGTACATCCAGGTCAACCGCGAGTTCCTGCGAGTGCTGCCCGCCAATCTGATCGCCGCCGTCCTGGTGATCGGCGCGGGGCTGACGTCCGGTCCGGCGACGTACGCGCTGTGGATCGCGGCGGTGCTCGTGCCGATCGTCATGCCGTACATCGTGCGACCGGGCGGCCGGTTCCCGCTGCGGGCGGCGCACATCGTCGAGCGGCACGGCCTGCTCGTCCTCATCACGCTCGGCGAGTCGGTGGTGGCGATCGGGATCGGCCTGTCGGAGGAGCCGCTCGACACCCGTACGACGATCGCGGCGGTGCTCGGCCTGGCCCTTGCCGCCGCGCTCTGGTGGACGTACTTCGCCGAGGACGACATGCGGGCCGAGCACGCGCTCACCCGGATGGACGACGCGCGCCGGACCGGCGCGATCATGAACGGCTACTTCTACGCCCACATCCCGGTGATGATCGGCATCGTCGCGGCGGCGGCGGGCGTGAAGAAGGCGATGGGCCACGCGACGGAGGCCCTGCACACGGGACCGGCGATCGCCCTCGGCGCGGGCGTCGCCGCGTACCTCCTCGGCGACGCCGCGTTCCGCCGCGCCCTGCGGATCGGCGCCCCGACCGTCCGGCTCGTCGGGGCGGTGTCGTGCCTGGCCGCGATCCCGTTGGGCGCCCTGGTGGCCGGCGAGGCGGAGCTCATCGCGCTCTTTTCGATCATCGTCGCGGCTCTCCTGACGGAGCGGAGAAGTTGATCTAGGATCCCGTGTTGATCTTGGTCCTCCTGAAGGGAAGACGGTCCATGCGCCGATCAGTCGGGCTCGCCCTCGCCACGCTTCTCATGACGGCCGGTACCTGCGGCACCGCCCTCGCCGGAACGCCGGCCCGTGAGCCGGCCGCCACCGCGCGCACCTCCGCCGCGACGGCCCAGGCCGCCGCCGCGCTCACCCGGCTGCACGCCACGTCGTCGCACGCGTTCGTCGACTCCGCCGGGACCACCCACCTGCTGATCGGCCCGAACATCCAGCCGGTCTGGGACGCGAACGACACCGACACCTGGGGACAGTCGACCTACGACTCGATCAAGGCCAAGGGCTTCACGGCGGTCCGCATGGTCCTGTTCTGGGACATGTTCCAGCCGACCGAGGCGGAGTGGAACGAGACGGCGTTCTCCACCCTCGCCACGGCGGTCACGCGGGCGAAGGCCGCCGGCCTGTACGTCATCCTCGACTGCGTCCACATGTCCGGCGCCAACGACGGCCAGGAGCACGTGCCGGGCTGGGCCCAGGTGACGCCCACGGACGACGGCTCCGTCGAGGGCCTGGACGCCGTCGTCGAGAACGGCCTGGGCTTCCTGCAGACCATCGCCAACCGGTACAAGGACGAGCCGGCGATCGCGGCGTACGACCCGGTCAACGAGCCGTTCCGCTCTTCTGCCAAGTCCGCGCGGCTGCTGTCCGACTACACCCAGATCGTCAACGCGATCCGCGCCAAGGACGGCACCACCAGCATCATGCTGGAGCCGTCCTACGGCGACTCGAAGGTGCCCACCTCGTCGTTCTCGTCCTTCACGCCGACGAACCGCGGCAACCTCATCTGGTCGGTCCACGACTACTACAACGGGGCCTCCGCGAGCGGCTACACGGCCGGCTACGACAACTCCACCGGCCTGGGCATGGTCCCGAACCCCTCCGACGGCACCACCGGCTACAACGCGGCGAACAAGGCCGGCCTCGCCTCGCACCTGCAGGTCCAGCTCGACATGGCCAAGGCCGAGAGCCTGCCGGTGTGGATCGGGGAGTTCGGTGTCGGCAGCGGCGCCACCGGCCACGACCAGTACATCAAGGACAAGGTCGCCCTCTACAAGTCCAAGGGCCTTGACTACGCCTGGTGGGAGTACTCCTCCGACAACGGGAACGGGCCGTTCAGCATGGTCGACGCGAACGAGAACTGGCGGTCCTGGGTGAGCTACCTGTTCTAGCGGCTGGGACACTGGAAGGGTGATCGAGCGCTACACCCTTCCGGAGATGGGCCGCGTCTGGAGCGACGCGCACAAGTACGAGCTGTGGTGCCGGGTCGAGACCCTGGTGCTCGAGGCGCACGCGAAGGCGGGCACCGTCCCGGCGGACGTCGTCGAGCCGGTGCGCGTCGCCCCACCGCCGACCCCGGAGCGGGTCGCCGAGATCGAGGCGACGACCCAGCACGACGTGATCGCGTTCCTGTCCGCGTGGGCCGACAACACCAAGCCCCGCGAGGCCGCGGCGTACGTGCACTTCGGCATGACGTCCTCGGACCTGCTCGACACCGCCCTCGCGGTGCAGCTCGTCGAGGCCACCGACATCCTGCTCGCCAAGGCGGACGCCCTGGTCGTGGCGCTGCGCGACCACGGCCTGGCACACCGCGACACGCTGCGCGTCGGCCGTACCCACGGCATCCACGGCGAGCCCGACGTCTGGGGGCACCGGGTCGCCGACTTCGCGTTCGCGATGGCGCGCTCCCGGGACCGGCTGCGCCGCGCCCGGGCCGCCGTCGGGGTCTGCGCGATCTCCGGCGCCGTCGGCACCTACTCGAACATCGACCCGGACGTCGAGCGGTACGTCGCCGCCGAGCTCGGGCTGGCGCCCGCGGACGTGTCCACCCAGGTGGTGATCCGCGACGGCATCAGCGAGTGGGTCTCCGCGCTGGCGATCACGGCCACGGTGTGCGAGGCGATCGCGCTGGAGGTCCGGCACGGCCAGCGCACCGAGGTGCGCGAGCTGTGGGAGCCGTTCGGGAAGGGCCAGAAGGGCTCCTCTGCGATGCCGCACAAGAAGAATCCGATCATCTCCGAGCGGCTCGCCGGGATGGCCCGGATCGTCCGCGCCCAGGTGACCCCGGTGCTGGAGGGCATCCCGCTGTGGCACGAGCGGGACATCTCGCACTCCTCCACCGAGCGGATCGCGCTGCCCGACGCCTCGATCGCGCTCGACTACATGCTCAACCTGACGCACCGCCTGGTCACCGGCCTCGTCGTCGACGTCGAGCGGATGCGCGCCAACCTCGAGTCGACCGGCGGCCTGATCTACACGAGCACCGTCCTGCTGGAGCTCGTCAACGCGGGGATGTCCCGCGACGACGAGGCGTACCCGCTCGTCCAGCGGGCGGCGATGGAGACCTGGGAGACCGGGACGCCGTTCCGCGAGACGCTGCGCACGCAGGCCGCCGCGGCCGGGCTGACGCTCGACGAGGCGCGGCTCGACGAGGTCTGCCGTCCGGAGCGGTACGTCGAGCGCCTCGACGGGATGTTCCAGCGCCTCGCCGCGCTGAGCTGACCGAGGCCAGAATGCGATCATGGCGGGGAAGGAAGGGAGCCCCGCCATGACGATCGTGGTCCGCGAGCTGAACGTCTATCCCGTGAAGAGCGCCGGCGGCACGCCGCTGACCAGGGCCGAGGTGCTCCCGGAGGGGTTCCGGCACGACCGCGCGTTCATGCTGATCCGCCCGGACGGGCGGCACCTGTCGCAGCGAGAGGTCCCGCGGATGGCGCTGCTGCGCCCGTCGTACGACGGCGTGAAGCTGACCGTGGAGTTCGCCGGAACCGGTCCGGGTGCACCGCTCGTCCACGCGGTCCCCGCCGACGGGCCGGTGCTGGACGTCACCGTGCACGGCGACCCGTGCCAGGGCGTCGACCAAGGCGACGAGGCGGCCGCCTGGTTCACCGCCGCGCTCGGCCGCGACTGCCGCCTCGTGGGGTTCACCGGCCGGCGGGAGACCGGGATCGGCGGCGGCACGGTCAAGTTCGCCGACGAGTTCCCGCTGCTCGTCGTCTCGGCGGAGTCCCTGGCGGAGCTGAACTCCCGCCTGGCCGAGCCGCTGCCGATGAACCGCTTCCGGCCCAGCATCGTGCTCGAGGGCCTCGGCGCCTGGGGCGAGGACTCCGTGCGGTTCCTGCGGATCGGCGAGGTCGAGCTGGAGCTGGTCAAGCCCTGCGCCCGCTGCGTCATCACGACCACCGACCAGGAGACCGCCATCAAGGGCCGGGAGCCGCTGCGCACCCTGGCGACCTACCGGACCCACACGTTCCCCGACGGCGACCGCGGCGTCATCTTCGGCCAGAACGCCGTCCCCCGCGCCCTCGGCACCATCAACGTCGGCGACGACGTGACCGTGTTCAGCCGATGACCTCGCCGGCCGGGACGCCGTAGCCGTCGAGCGGGTCCGGGCCGCCGAGCGCCCATTTGTGGATGGTGCCGAAATGCGGCGGCTCCGGACGCGGGCCGGCGCCTCGTCGATCGCGGCCCATCCCGGAGATTCGATCACGATCGGCCCCTGGTCGGGCCGGTCGCGACACCTGTGGCGCACCGGGCCTCCGGGACCACACCGGTACGTGGGTATCCTCGGGACTCAGGTTCGTACAAGTGAAACGCTGAACGCATCGGCAAGCCTCGGCGCTGAGGTCCGGGATACCCCGAACAAACCTGTGGCCCGCCGCATCTAACGAATCGGGGCTACCACGCAAGACCGGAAGTTTCGGTCATGCCACGATGCACCCGATGGAATACTGGGGCCGCCCGTGTCACACGCGCGGCACTCGTGACCCGCCGACCTGACCGAGCGGGCAGTCTAACTTCACCGCAGCCAAAGGAGCACCGGCGATATGAGCTTGGGCCACGAGGTCCGTTACCGCGTGCGTGGTGGCGCCGAGTTGAGCGGCACCGTGTTCGTCCAGGGCGCCAAGAACGCCGTCCTGCCGATGATCGGCGCCTCCCTGATGGCGGCCGAGGGACGTACGGTCCTGCGGAACGTGCCGATCATCGAGGACGTGAAACGTGCGGTCGAGCTGGCCGAGGCGGTCGGCGCGAAGGCCGAGCTGCACGAGGCCGAGCGCACCCTGGTGATCGACGCGTCGAAGCTGACCAGCCCGGTCCTGCCGGAAGAGATCGCCTCGCGGTTCCGTGGCTCGTTCCTGTTCGTGCCGGCGTTGCTGCACCGACTCGGTGAGGCGGTGATCGAGGGCGTCGGCGGATGCAACCTCGGCAGCCGCAACCTCGACTTCCACTACAACGGTTTCAAGCGCATGGGCGCGACCGTCACCGAGCAGGTGAGCGACGACGGCCGTGGCAGCATCCACGTCAAGGCCGGCCAGCTGCAGGGCGGCACGCTCTACCTGGACACGCCGTCGCACACCGGCACCGAGAACCTCATCATGGCCGCCTCGCTGGCCGAGGGCACCACGCTGATCAAGAACTGCGCCCTCGAGCCCGAGGTGCTGGACGTCATCCAGTTCGTGCAGCGCATGGGCGCCCGCATCACCGGCGGCGGCACCGGCTTCATCACCGTCGAGGGCGTCGACAAGCTCACCGCGGTCCAGCACACGGTGATGCCCGACCGCATCGACGCGGGCGTCCTGGTCATGGCGGCCGCCATCACCGGCGGAGAGATCAGCCTGGTCGGCGCCTCGCTCGAGCACCTCGGCGTCGCGGCCGACAAGCTGGAGCAGATGGGCGTGGAGTTCTCCGAGGAGGGCGCCGTGCTCCGGGTCCGCCGGGACCGGCCGCTGCGGCCCATCAACGTGATCACCGACGAGTACCCCGGCTTCGCCACCGACCTCCAGTCGCCGATCATGGCGGTGTCCTGCCTCGCCGACGGTCCGAGCTACATCTACGAGCGCATCTTCGACGGCCGGTTCAAGCTGGCCGACGAGCTGGTGCGGATGGGCGCCGACATCGAGGTGAACGGCAACCGGGCCAAGGTCAACGGCGCGACGCCGCTGCGCGGGTCCGAGGTCGTCGCCCACGACCTGCGCACCGGCAGCGCGCTGGTGCTGGCCGGCCTCGTGGCCGAGGGCGAGACCACCATCACCAACGGCTACTACCTGGACCGCGGCCACTCGCACATCGCCGAGCGGCTGAACGCCCTGGGCGCGGACATCGAGCGCCTGGCCTGATCTCTGGTTCCACGACGCGGACGTCCCGTCGCGATCCCGGCAGTGACCCCTCTCCCACACGAGGCCGTCATTCCCCGGCGAACGCGGCGGGGCGTGTGCCATATTTGACCTTAATGATCACAAGCCTTCCGACCCTCACTGACCTAACCGGTTAGTAATATTTCCCTCACCGGACGCTCTCTACTAGTGGTTTTTCGACGCACTCTTAACCGATTTCGCTAAGACGCGTCACATACCGCGGGCCTCCGGCGATCTGCCCAGTGAGGTGTTAGTTCACGGAGCTGGGGCGGACGACCAGACAGGGGCGTCAGTGTGATGGGTCATGCGTTGGGTGAAGGCCGTGGGTCGACGGCCGCGAGATGGAACGGGCGGCAGGTAGGACCGGCCGAAAGCCGCCTGGAGGCGCCGCGGCGCCGGGAGGGGCGGACATGAGTGGTCCTCGAGGCGGATCGGTGACACCCGATCTGACCATCGGCGTCGTCGGACCACACGATCTGGTCGAGCGCGTCATGCTCATGGGCCACGGCCCCACGCCGGTGCCGAGCCGCCTCGTCGCGGCGGCGTACCGCGACGAGCAGGAGGCGGCGGACAAGGTCGTACGGCTCGGGTCGGGGGTGGACGTCTGCCTGTTCGCCAGCCCGGTCCCGTACGAGTTCGCCCGCAAGGCGGGCGTCCTCACGATGCCGGCGACGTTCGTCCCGCTGAACGGCGCCGCGCTGCAGGGCGCGCTCCTGCGCGCCGCACTCGACGAGCACCACGAGCCGTCGCGCGTCAGCATCGACGTGCTGAGCCGCGCCGAGGTCGAAGAGGCGTACGGCGAGATCAATCTCAGCACCGAGCACGTGCACTTGCGGGAGGAGGCGGCCGGGCCGGGGACCCTGGCGGCCTTTCACGAGCGTTTGTGGCGTCGCGGCGCCACAAGTGTCGCGCTCACTTGCGTGCACGCGACGGCGGAGCGGCTCGAGCTGGCCGGCGTGCCGACGCTGCGCATCCGGCCGACGGGCGCGGCGATCCGGTCCGCGCTGCAGACCTCGGCGCTGCTGGGCGCCCATCACCGGCTGGAGGAGTCCCAGCTCGTCGTCGTGGTCGTGGACGTCCCGACGCTGCGCGAGACGCCGCGGCGCGTCACGCCACGCTACTGGCGCGAGGAGCTGAAGCTGTCGCTGCAGCGCCTCCTCCTGCAGGAGGCGCACCGGATGAGCGCCGCCGTCTGGCCGCTCGACGACCACAGCTACCTGGTCACCGCCACCCGCGGCTCGATCACGGCGGCGACGGAGGGGTTCCGCACCCCGCCGTTCGTCGAGCGGGTCCGCGAGGAGCTGGGGCTGGCGGTCGAGGTCGGCATCGGCATGGGGCGCACCGCCCAGGAGGCGGAGACGCACGCGCGGGCGGCCCTCGCCCGCTCGCAGACGTCGCAGCGGGCGCAGGGCTTCGCGCTGGACCGGGACGGCCGCGCGCTCGTGCCCGCCCCGCGCACCCCGCCCCGCGCTCCGGCGCCGGCCAAGCCCAAGGGCCTGGAGATCCTCGCCCGCCTGGCCGACAAGCTGGGCGACCAGCCGGGTGAGGAGGGCGCCGACGGCCGGCAGCCGCTCATCGTGGACGCGGAGAACGCCGGGAAGATGCTCGGCGTCACCCCGCGCACGGCTCGGCGGCTGCTGCGGACCCTGGTGGAGGAGGGCCTCGCCTGGCCTCTTCCGCCGAACCGGACCCCGCAGCCGGGCCGTCCCCGCCAGCTGTACCGGCTGATCGTCGAGAAGCTCGGGCCGAAGGCCGGCTGATCCGCCGACCGGGGGCCGCCTGACATACCGGGCGGTCCTCGGCCGAAGCGGAACATTTCTCCGGGCGGCGTCCGTCCCGAGCGATACGGCGTTTTACCCGACTTGCAGTCATCATTACGGTCATGGCCGAATCCGGCCACTTCATCGCCTTTTCTCAACTCGACAGGTGCGGCGTACGTCGCATACGTAGTGTCGGGACCCCGACGCTCTCCGTCGCTTGAGACCAAGGAACGCCATGGACGGAAACTGGACGGTCCCCGGATACCGGCAGGTCCGAATCCTCGGGCAGGGTGCCTCCGGCACGGTCGTCCTCGCCGTGCACGAGGCGACCGGCACTCCCGCCGCCATCAAGTACCTGTCGGACGCGCTCAGGTCCGACGCCGACTTCCTCGACCGGTTCCGGGCGGAGGCGCGGCTGATGGCCGAGCTGACCGACCCCCACGTCGTCGGCCTCTACGAGTACGTCGAGACGCCGACGGCCGCCGCCCTCGTGATGGAGCTGGTCGACGGCGTCACGCTCAAGGACGTCCTGAAGACCCAAGGGCCCACCGGCCCCGAGGCCGCGCTGGTCGTCCTCAAGGGCTCGCTGCGCGGACTGGCGGCCGCGCACGCCGCGGGGGTCGTCCACCGGGACTACAAACCCGCCAACGTGCTCGTCCGCGACGACGGCGAGAGCCGGCTCGCGGACTTCGGCATCGCGGTCCGCGCGGACGAACGCGCGACCGCCTCCGGCACGCCCGCCTACATGGCGCCCGAACAGTGGACCACGGGCACCGTCGGACCGGCCACCGACGTGTACGCGGCCACCGCCGTGTTCTACGAATGCCTCACCGGCGAACGCCCCTACCCGATCGAGGGGCTGTGGGCGCTGGCCGCCGCACACCGCCTCGACCCGATCCCGGTCGACCGGGTCCCGGCGGAGCTGCACGGCCTGGTGGCGCGCGGCCTCGCCAAGGACTTCGCCGACCGGCCGGCGTCGGCCGAGGCGTTCCTCGCCGAGCTCGAGGACGCGGCGATCGCCGGCTACGGCCCGGGCTGGGAGGAGCGCGGCCGGGTCCGCCTCGCGGCCCTCGCCGCCCTGCTGGCCTACCTGTTCCCCCTCGCCCGGCCCATCCCCACCGGCGGCACGGCGCTGGCGCTGACGCGCCTCGGCAAGAGCCGTCTCATGGTGGTGGCCGGGATGGCGGTCGGCGCGCTGCTGGCGGGCGGTGGCGGGGCGTACGTCCTGGCCGGCTCCCACCACCGCCTCGGCACCGGCGCGACCGCGACCTCGACGCCGTCCGTGGTGGCCGAACCGGGCCCCTCTCCTGGCGACACCGCCTCGCCGTCGCCGAGCACGACGCCGTCGGACAGTGCCACGCCGACCGGGTCGACGCCCTCGTCCGAGACGACGACGCCGACCACCGGCTCTCCCGGCACGACGACCGCTCCGGCCGAGGGCTCGACCAAGCCCGTGGTCGTGGTCCCCAAGCCCACCCCCAGCGCGAGCGTCGCCACGACGGTCACGGGCCTCCGCGTCGATGGCGTCAGCGTCGGCTCGGCCCCGGACGGCGCAGCGGCCGCGGGTTATCCGGTGACGGCTACCGTCACCGTGACGGTCAGCGGCCCCGGCACCGTGGACGTCACGGTGAGCTTCTCCTCCGGGGAGCTGTCCGGGTCCGGCGGCACGACGAGCGTGCGGGGATCCGGCGACCACGAGGTGCAGGTCACCGGGTCGGTCCAGCGATGCGCCGGCACGGTGACCGCCGTGGCCTCCTCCCGCGGCCTCTCGGCCAAGGGATCCGGACAGTGCCCTGCGACGGGAGGGGGATGACACATGGACGAGACCCGGCGCGACATGGACGAGACCCGAGGCGACACGGACGGGACCCGGCGCGACGTGGACGAGACGTGGCGTGACCTGGACGAGGCCCGGCGGGACTCCGAGGGGAACCGGCGCGACTCCGACGAGACCCTGACGTCGGCCACCCGTGAGCCCGGAGACGTCGTGCCGTACGCGGCTCCGGGGCGGTCCCGGGATGGGGTGACGCTGCGGTTCGGGCCCGGCGTCCCGCCCGAGGTCGCGAAGAAGTGGAGCGGATCCGGGCGGCGCCGGCGGCTCGGGCGACGGATCGTCGGCGGCCTGCTGACCCTGGGCGTCGCCGTGCTCGCCGGCCTGGTCGTGTGGTGGCTGCTCCGTGGCGGTCCCGGCGTCACCGTGACGAACGTGAGCGTGAGCACGCCGACCTCGGTCCAGTCCTGCGACACGACCGTACGGCTCGTGGGGACGATCCGGACCAACGGCGGGTACGGCGACGTGAAGTACCGCTGGCGGCGCAGCGACGGCCAGGTCTCCGGAGTGCTGTCCGAGAGCGTGCGCAAAGGGCAGCACTCGGTCCAGGTCCCGCTGCGCTGGACGGTCAGGGGCGACGGGACCCTGCACGCGGTCGCCACTCTGGAGATCGTCCAGTCGGGCGGCCCGGGCCTGCGGGCCTCGGGCGCCTTCGACTACGTCTGCGGCTGAACCGCGACGTCTCACCGGGTGAACGGCCTCTTCGCGCCGCATGACCGAATGGCCGGCTCCGTGGGCTCGAGGTCGGAAAAGAGCGTGGCGCGAAGAAGGTCGCACCCACTACCGTGTAATGAGCCATGACCACACAGACTCATGACTCACGTCCGCCGTTGACCTGGGTGGCCCTGCCGATCGTCTACGTCGTCTGGGGCTCGACCTACCTCGGCATCCACTACGTCGTCCAGACGATGCCGCCGCTGATCGGCGCCGGGATCCGCTTCGTCGTCGCCGCCGTCGTGCTCGCCGCCGTCCTCGCGATCCTGCGGGGCCCCTCCGTGCTGCGCGTGCCGTGGCGCCGTCTCGGCACGGCCGCCCTCATCGGCCTGTTGCTGCTGACCGGCGGCAACGGCATGGTCGGCATCGCCGAGCAGCACATCTCCTCGGGCCTGGCCGCGCTGCTCGTCGCGAGCGTTCCGCTCTGGCTGGTGGTGTTCCGGGTGAGCACGGGCGACCGGCCGCCGGCGGCGACCGTCGGCGGGGTCCTCGTCGGCTTCGGCGGGCTGGCGCTGCTGACCCTCACGCATGGGGGCGGCTCGGGCGACGTGACCGGTGTGGTCGTGATCCTGCTCGCGTCGCTGTCGTGGTCGATCGGGTCGTTCCTGTCCTCCCGGCTGCCGATGCCGGAGAACCCCTTCGCCGCCAGCGTGTACGAGATGGCCGCGGGCGGGCTCGCCCTGCTCGCCGCCGGGTTCGGGCGCGGCGAGGCGCTGCACGTCGGCGAGGTCTCGCGGGCGTCCTGGCTGGGCCTGGCCTACCTGATCGTCTTCGGCTCGCTCGTGGCCTTCACGTCGTACGTCTGGCTGCTCGGCAACGCGCCCATCTCGCTCGTCGGGACGTACGCGTACGTCAACCCGGCGGTGGCGGTGCTGCTCGGCGTGGCGTTCGCCGGCGAGCACGCCTCGTGGACGATCCTCGCCGGCGGACTGGTCATCATCCTCGGGGTCGGGCTCGTCGTGTCGACGGAGCGCCGTCCCCGTACGGCCGCGCCCCCGGAGCCGGGCTCCGAGGGCGGGCCGGCCGTCGAGTCCCCGACTCAGGCGCGGCGGTAGGCCTCCGCGACGGCGAGGAACGCGTCGTTCTCCTCCGGCGTCCCGATCGAGACGCGCGCGCCCTCGCCGGGGAACGGCCGGACGCTGACCCCGGCGGCGTCGCAGGCGGCGGAGAACGCCATGGTGTCCTCCCCGAGCCGCAGCCACACGAAGTTCGCCTCGGTCGGCGGCACGGTCCATCCCTGGGCGAGCAGCGCGTCCCGGACCCGCTCGCGCTCCTTCACGGTCGCCTCGACGCGCTCGAGGAGCTCGCCCTCGGCCCGCAGGGAGGCGATGGCGGCCACCTGGGCGACGGAGCTCACCGTGAACGGCAGGTAGGTCTTACGGACCTGCTGGGCGACGGGCTCGTGCGCGACCATGAAGCCGATCCGCAGGCCCGCCAGTCCGTAGGCCTTGGAGAAGGTGCGCAGGACGGCGACGTTCGGCCGGTCGCCGTACAGGGTGAGCCCGTCGGGGACCTCGGGGTCCCGGATGTACTCGTGGTACGCCTCGTCCAGGACGACGAGGCAGTCCTCCGGCACCCGGTCCAGGAACGCCTCGAGCTCCGGGCGCTTGACGACGGTGCCGGTCGGGTTGTTCGGGTTGCAGACGAAGATCAGGCGCGTCCGGTCGGTGATGGCGTCGGCCATCGCCCGCAGGTCGTGGGTCTCCTCGGTCAGCGGCACGCGGACCGAGGTCACGCCGGCCAGGTCCGCGAGGGTCGGGTAGGCCTCGAAGGACCGCCAGGCGTACACCACCTCGACGCCGGGCTCGCCGACGGCCTCCAGCAACATCTGGGCGACCCCGACGGAACCGCAGCCGACGGCGACGTGCTCCGGCGGAACGCCGAACCGCTCGGCGATCGCCTCGATGAGTGCGACGCAGCCGTTGTCGGGGTAACGGTTGACGAGTCCGCCCGCCTCACCGATCGCCGTGAGCACCGAGGGCAACGGCCCGTACGGGGACTCGTTCGACGAGAGCTTGAACGACCGGCCCTCCGGTGACCGGGCGACCTTGCCCGGCTTGTACGCGACGTAGTCGTCGAGCACGGAACGGAAACGGGGACTGCGCTGCTCGGACACCCTTGTCCTCCCGGGACGGAGACGTACGGGGCCACTCTACGAAGCGATGCGGGCGACTGTCGCCACCGGCGAGCGGTCAGAGTGCAGAAGCCGTCATACGGGTATCAATCACGACAAAGGTGTCGGCGTCATCGGGGGGAGATCGCCATGGGCACCCTTGCGCAGACCGATATCGGCAGGAGCCTGCAAGGCTGGGTGGACGCCGCGGGGCGGATCGTGCCGAAGATCATCGTCTTCATCATCATTCTGGTCATCGGCTGGATCGTCGCGAAGGTGATCCAGCGCGTGGTCGCGGCCATCCTGCGGCGGGTGAACTTCGACCGCATCGCCGAGCGAGGCGTGGTGGCCGACGCGCTCCGACGTGGCAAGTACGACGCGGCCGGCCTCCTGGCGAGACTGGTGTACTACGCCATCCTGCTGGTCGCCCTTGAACTGGCGTTCAGCGTCTTCGGGCCGAACCCGGTCAGCAACGTGCTGCGCTCCATCGTGGCCTGGCTGCCCAAGCTGGCGGTGGCCGTCATCATCGTGATCATCGCCTCGGCCATCGCGCACGGGGTCCGCGACCTCCTCTTCGGCGCGCTCGGCGGGCTGTCGTACGGCCGCCTCCTGGCGAACCTGACCTCGATCTTCATCATCGCCCTGGGCGTCATCGCGGCCCTCAACCAGGTGGGCATCGCCACGACCGTCACCGAGCCGGTGCTCATCACCGTCCTGGCCACGATCGGCGCCATCCTCGCCATCGGCCTGGGCGGCGGAATGATCCGGCCGATGCAGCAGCGCTGGGAGCAGTGGCTGACGCGAGCGGAGACCGAGGCGAGGTCGGCCCGGACCGGTGCGTACGCACGCGGACGCGAGGACGCCGCACGAGGCGCCGGAATGCCGACCGAACAACGGCACGAGCCCGCCGGAACGGCGACCGGGACGATGCCATCACACGAGACCCCCGACGCACCGCCGGGACCCCAGGATCGACCGCGCTAAGGACGGCACACCGAGGAGCGGGGCCCGGCCGGGGGACTAACGGAGTTCCTGAAGCTCCTGGATGAGCGAGCAGACGGCGACCACCCGGACCGTCTCCCAGTCGAACTCGTCGCCCGGCCACCAGCCGCGCTCGATGGCGGCGTCGGTGAAGCCTTCGAGGTACTCCCGGAGGACGTGCGGGGTGAGCTGCTGACCCGACCCCGCGATGATGTCGCGGATCGCCGCCGTGTGCTGGTCGACGGCGGCGGCGAGGCCTGGCATCCGCTTCATCGCCGTGACCCCTTCCTCGCCGACCTCGTCGATCATTTGGCGTACGACTGCGCGTGAAACGTCCTCGGACATGCCAAGGAAGGTACCAAAACCGGACATATGCCCCATCACCCTGCCGGGCGCATCATCGGCGGGTGGAGCGACTCAGCGCTGCCACGGCAGTACAGCCGGGCGGGCCGTCCGCCGTCCCGCGTCGTCGTACGGTCCGTCGGCACCAGGAACCCCTCCGCGTTGGTCACCTTCCGGTGGAAGTTCCGGGGATCGAGCGGCGTGCCCCACACGATCTCGTACACCCGCCGCAACTCCGCGACGGTGAACTCCGGCGGGCAGAACGCCGCGGCGAGGGGGGAGTACTCCAGCTTGGCGCGGGCGCGCTCGACGCCGTCGAGGAGGATGCGGCGGTGGTCGAACGCCGCCTTGTCGCGCTCGGTCAGGTCGTCGACCGGGTCCCACAGCACCTGCGCCCGGCTGGAGGCGGGAAGATCCGGGGCGAGCCCGAGATAGGCCACGCTGACCACCCGCTGGCGCGGGTCGCGGTCCGGATAGCCGTACGTCGCCAACTGCTCCAGGTGCACGCGCACCCCGGCCAGGCCCGCCCGCTCGGCCATCAACCGCTGGGCCGCGACGGGCAGGTCCTCGTCGAGCTGGACGAAGCCGCCGGGCAGCGACCAGGCCCCGGCGTACGGCGGCCGGTCACGGCGCCAGACGAGCGCGGAGAGCCGATGCTCGCGAACCGTGAGGACGACGAGATCGACGGTGACGGCAACCCGCGCGTCGGTCATACCCGTACGCTATCGGGCCGCACGGCCTTCGAAGGCCCGGAGCGAGAGCTCCGGGCCTTCGTCTCATGCGGTCTCGGCAAGCCGTCGCGTACGGTCTCGGCAGGCCGTCGGTCAGGCGGCGCCGCCGGCGTCGACGGCCTTGTCCGGCGCGGCCGGCCTGCCGTTGCGGACGGCGAGGTCCTGCTGCCCGTTGTTCATCGACGCGAGCAGTTGGCGGGCGACGCCGAGGCCGGTGCCGCCGAGGGTGAGCGCCTTGGCGAGCATGTCCTCGACGCCCTCCGCCCCGTTGAGCACGACCATGTTGTCGACGTTGCCGAAGACCTTCGCGCCGGCCGCGACGATCTCGGGCCAGTTCTCGGCGAGCTGCTGGGCGATGACCGCCTCCTGGTTCTCCGCGAGCGCGTCGGCCCTGGCCTTGATCGCCTCCGCCTCGGCGAGACCCTTCACCCGGGTCGCCTCGGCCTCGGCCTGGCCGGTCATCTTGGTGGCCTCCGCCTCGGCTCGGGCCCTGGCCACCGCCGCCTGCCGCTCGGCCTCGGCCAGGGTGACCCGCTCGTACGCCTTCGCGTCGGCGGGCTTGCGGACCTCGGCCTCCAGGGCCTTCTCCCTGCGGTCGGCCTCCAGTTCGGCGTTCTTGGTCTCCTTCAGGATGACCTGCTGCTTGGCCTCGGCCGCGGCCTGGTCGACCTGGCCCTGGTACTCGCGCTTCTTGATCTCGGTGTCGCGGATCTGGGCGGCGTTGGCCTGCTCGGCCTGTTGCTCCGCCTGGGTGGCCTCCTGGTTGCGCTGGGCCTGCGCGATACGGGCGGCCGAGGCGACGGCGGCGGAGTTCGGCTTGCCGAGGTTGTCGATGTAGCCGACCTCGTCCTCGATGTCCTGGATCTGCAGCGAGTCGACGACCAGGCCGAGCTTGCCCATCTCGTCGGCGGAGGAGGTGCGGACCTGGTTGGTGAGCCGGTCGCGGTCGCGGAGCAGGTCCTCGACCGTGAGGTTGCCGACGATGGAGCGCAGGTGCCCGGCGAACAGCTGGTGCGTCTTGTCGTCCATCTGCTTCTGCTGGTCGAGGAAGCGGCGGGCGGCGTTGGCGATGGACGTGAAGTCGTCCCCGACCTTGTAGATCACCACGCCCCGGACGTGCACCTTGATGCCCTGCGAGGTCACGCAGGTGACCTCGAGCCCGGAGACCCGCGTGTCCAGCGACAGCCGCCGGCAGGTCTGGAAGCCGGGGAGGACCATGGTGCCCTTGCCCGTAGTGATCTTGAAGCCGAGACTCTCGGCGGTGTCCCGGTTGTGCGCTCTGGCGCCGAGACCAGAGATGATCAGCGCCTCGTTGGGCTCAGCGACCCGCCAGACCGCCTTGAACAGGACGACCAGGACGATGATGGCGACGACCACACCGATCGCCACGGCGACTATCGGCATCGCTCCTCCTAGGGAGCCGTGCGGTTATGACGTCAAATAGACGCAGAAGAGACGTAGACGGTTCGCGGTGGGTGGTAATCCATCACCACCACGAGAGAACCCACCGGCATCTCCTCCCCCTGGATCGCCGGGTAGGCGTAGAACGCCTCGACCCCGCCGCGAATCGGGATCATCACCTCGCCGACCAGGCCTGGACCGATCTTGCCGGTCACCCGGCCCTGCCTGCCCACCACCGCGTCCTCCTTCTTCCACGGGAACGTTACCCGCGACGATGATCCCGCCTCTAGAGTCCGGCCCGCGGTTGTTCGGCGACAGGCGGTCCGCCTACGGCAGGATGCGCTCGGCCTGCTGGTAGGCCTGCTGGGCGAGGCGTTCGGCCTCGTCCTGGGTCGCGCCCGGTCCGTACAGGGTGAGGGCGGCGAGGTACCCACGTGAGCGCAGCACGACGGACCAGGTCTTCACCATCGTCGTGCCCGCCGTCGTCGCGACGCCGACGCTCCGGGAGCCCTCGCCGATGCGCGTGCCGCGCGCCTCGACGACCGAGCCGGTCAGCCAGCGGTCGCCGACCTTCGTCCGGAAGCTCTTGCACGAGGCGGGCACGCGGAGCCCGACCTGCTGGGCGGCGACGTCCGGCCCCACCGCCATCAGCGTCTCCGAGGCGGTCTGGTCCCGCCCCTTGGCGAACGCGATGAACGCGGACGGTGCGGACCAGACCGCCTTATTCGAGGAGACGGCGCGCGTCGACGACGCACACTCGGGTTTGTCGAATTTCGCCGCCTGTTGCATCTGAAGGGAATTTCGCACCGCGGTAAGTGCGCCGTACTGCCCCGATTGCGGCACTCCTGAACGCTCATATCCGGGAATGTCGGTGAGCAGCGCCTGAGTCAACTGGTCGGCGTTGTACGCCTCCGAGGTGGGCGGCCCCGTCGGCGCCGTGGCCGTCGGCGCGGGCGTCCTGTCCTGGCCACAGCCGGCCGCGGCCAGGAGCAGCAAAACGATGGCGTAGAAGCTCCGGGTTGTCACATCGAATGACGATATCGCACTTACCGACTCGACCCATCGAACGCGCGCGATTCACCGCCGCCGCCACATGCACGGTAAAAAGGAAGTGTGATGCCGAGGGCGCATCCACATTGTCCGACTCAGTGGGCTATTCGGGGGAAACGAATGCTCCGCAAATCGTTCGTCATCATTTCGCTAATGCTGCTCGCCCTGTCCGGGTGCGGCGGCGGGACCAAGAGCCGGCCGGAGGCACAGCCCCCGGCCGCCGGCGCGCCGGCGGCGACCCCGGGCGCCGCGGGGGCCCAGGAGCAGACCGCCACCCCGGCGGCCTGCCCGACCAAGAGGGAGAGGCATTTCGTCAAGACGCGGTTCCTCGCCAACGCCGGCCTGGCGGCGGGCACGTTCCGGCGCTACATCTACCGGCCGTTCCGGGAGGGCGCCTTCAACAGCGGCGCTCCCAAGCGGAAGCGGACGATCGTCAAGGCGGCCGCGGCCGCGCTCTTCGCCACCGACCAGCTCCGGCGGGCGCGGACGAACGCGCAGTCCGACCCCACCCTGTGCAAGGTGCTCATCGGGCCGATCGACAAGCTCAGCGCGTCGATGAGGGACCTGCACGGCAAGCTCAAGGGCGGGCAGGCCGACCCCACGGCGATCGGCTCGGCCGAAAGCGGGATCGCCGGCTTCCACAAGGACGCCGCCGGCGCGGGAGCCGGTTTCCAGGACAAGGCGCCGCCGGCGAGCGCGGTCGGCGGCTGAGACGGCCGTCCGGTGACGACCGCGTGGTTCCCGCCGTCATGGGCCACGCGGTCGTCACCCTCCGGAAGACGGGCCGGACACGGGTTAGGCTCGGCGGGTGACAACGCAGCCGGGCCCTTCGGGGGACACACGACTGGCGAGCTGGCCCGCGTTCGTCCGCGAGCTGGACGCCACCCTGTCCGTCCACGCGCAGTACGTGCTGTGGGGCAACCTGCACGACAGCTTCCTCGTCCCCGACGAGGGCCGGTTGTTCCCGCTGCGCGAGCTGCTCTGGGAGGCGCTGCGCCGCAGCGGCTACTCCTTCATGATCGTCTACGACCGCGTCGACGGGCTGCGCGTCCACCCCGCCGACGACAAGGCCGCCGCCGACGCCGCGGCGAGCCTCTTCGGCAGCCGCGTCGACGAGCGGAAGGCCCCCTCCCTCGAGGGGCTCCGCACGTACCTCAGCGCGCTGGCCCGCCCGACCCGGCAGGTCCGCGCCGCGTTCGTCATCGACTACGCCTCCCGGATCGCGCGCAGCCCGACCGACCTCGAACCCGCCGAGCGCGACTTCTTCGTGTTCTGCGAGAAGCTGGCCCGGACCGCGCTGCCGGTGCGCGGCGACGGCGACCGGCCGAAACCGCTGTACAACCCGGTCATCTGGCTGGCCGGACGCCCCGGCGACCTGCCGCCGTGGTTCACCGCCGACAACGACGCGGTCCGCGAGATCGCCATCCCGCGGCCCCACCTCGGCGACCGGCAGCAGACCGCGCGGCTGCTGGCCCGCGCGTTCGAGGCGACCGACGCCGGCGTCGACGTCACCGACGACTTCGCCCAGGAGGCGGAGGGCCTCACCCTCCAGGCGATGATCGAGATCACCCGGCTCGCCAAGGAGCGCGACGTCCCGCTGCAGGACCTGCCCGACGCCGTCCGCACGTACAAGCTGGGTGTGCTGGACAACCCCTGGAAGCGCGAGCACCTGCGCCGGCGCATCGTCGAGGGGGAGGAGCGTGTGCCGTCCCGCGTCGTCGGGCAGCCGCAGGCGGTCACCAAGACCCTGGACATCCTCAAACGCGCGGTGCTGGGCCTGTCGGGCGCGCAGGCCGCCCGCGCCTCCAGCCGCCCGCGCGGCGTGCTGTTCTTCGCCGGGCCGACCGGCGTCGGCAAGACCGAGCTGGCCAAGGCCATCACCTCGCTGGTGTTCGGCAACGAGGACGCCTACCTCCGCTTCGACATGAGCGAGTTCTCCGCCGAGCACGCCGGGGACCGGCTCATCGGCTCGCCGCCGGGCTACGTCGGCTTCGAGGCCGGCGGCGAGCTGACCAACGCGGTCCGCCAGGACCCGTTCCGCGTGATCCTGTTCGACGAGATCGAGAAGGCCCATCCGCGCATCCTCGACAAGTTCCTGCAGATCCTGGAGGACGGGCGGCTCACCGACGGCCGCGGCAACACCGCGTTCTTCTCCGAGTCGGTCCTCGTCTTCACCTCCAACCTCGGCACCCGCGGCATCACGCCCGGCATGCCGTACGAGGACCTGGAGGCCCAGGTGCGCAGCGCGATCACCGACCACTTCACGACCGCGCTGAACCGCCCGGAGCTGCTCAACCGCTTCGGCGACAACATCGTGATCTTCGACTTCATCGGTCCCGAGGCGGCGAACACGATCTTCGATCTGCAGCTGGCCAACATCTGCCGGCGCGTGAGTGATGAACACCACATGAAGCTCCGGCTCTCGGACGAGGTGACCGCGACCCTGCGCGCATGGTGCACGAGCGAGCTCGACAAGGGCGGCCGGGGCATCGGCATGGCCCTGGAGTCCTACTTCATCAACCCGCTGGCCCGCGCGCTGTTCGACCTGGGGCCGGCCACCGACGTGACGGTCTCGGGCGTGCAACGCGACGGCAGCATCGTCCGGCTGGACCTGCGGTGACCACCGAGGAGGCGGGTGGCCAGGAGCGGACACTGCTGTTGGCCAAGGCGCATTTCCCGGTCACCACCCTGGGACCCGGCCGCCGAGCGGGCATCTGGACCCAGGGCTGCACGATCCACTGTCCCGGCTGCCTGTCCCGTGACACCTGGGCGGCCGATCCGCGCACGGCCATCCCGGTCGCCACGGTTCTGGGCTGGCTGAGGTCGCTGACCGGCGTGGAAGGCGTCACCATCTCGGGGGGCGAGCCCTTCCAGCAACCGGAGGCGCTGCGCGCGCTGCTGCTCGGCATTCGCGCCTGGGCGCCGCCCGAGATCGACATTCTGGTGTACAGCGGATACGCCGCGTCACGACTCCGCCGATCCGCCCGCAGCCGCGAACTCCTCGAGTTGTGTGATGCGGTGGTCGCGGGACCGTACATTGAACGCCTGAACCAGGCAGATCGGGGGCTTCGCTGGCGTGGATCGTCGAACCAACAGCTCATCACCGTCAGCGACCTTGGCAGGAAACGCTATGGTGACGCGAGGGGCGAAGAAACCCCCCATATGCAGGTTTCGGTGGAAGACAACCGTATCTACTACATCGGGATTCCTCGGAGGGGCGACATGGAGCGGCTGACGGAGCGACTCTCGCTCTCCGGGGTACACGCCGGGGAGGTTTCATGGCGCCCCTGACATGCCCGGTCTGTGCCGCTCCGGTACGGCAAGGGGATCTCATCTGCATCAACTGCGGAGCGAACCTGGCCCGGCGGGAGGCACCCCCGGCGCCCCAGCAGCCCGGCGGTTACCCGCCGCAGGACCAGGGGCAGGCGCCGTACCAGCAGCAGCAGTACGGCCAGCCACAACACGACCAGCAGCAGTACGGTCAGCCGCAGCAGGACCAGCAGCAGCCCTACGGCGCGCCGCAGCAGCAGTACGGCCAGCCGCAGCAGGACTACCAGCAGCAGCCGTACGGCGCGCCGCAGCAGTCCCCGTACGGCCAGGACCAGCAGCCGCAGTCCTACGGCGCCCCGCAGGACCAGCAGCCGTACGGCGCGCCGCAACAAGACCAGCAGCAGCCCTACGGCGGGCAGCAGCAGTACGACCCGTCTCCGTACGGCGGCGCGCAGCAGTCCTACGGCGCGCCACAGGACCAGCAGCGGGGCAACCAGTACCCGCCGCCGCAGAACCAGCCCGGCGGATACGGCGCGCCGCAGCAGGACCCGTCCCCGTACGGCGGTCACCAGCAGCAGGACCAGCAGCAGCCCTACGGCGGGCAGCAGCAGTACGCCCCGCCGCAGCAGCAGGGGTACGGGGGCGGATACGGCGGCCCCGGCGCGCCGCACGTGCCGCCGCCCCCGCGCGAGCCGACCATGACCGGCGGCGAGTCGACGGCCTCGTTCACGCCGTTCTGCCCGCACTGCGGCGCCGACATCCCCGACGTCGGCAACCCGGTCTGCGTCTCCTGCCTGCGCCCGCTGCACGACCAGGGCGGCGGCCCCGGCCCGCAGCAGATCACGATCTTCATCCAGTTCTCCTCGGGCGAGGTGCAGGTCGGCGCCGGACAGGAGCTCGTCCTCGGCCGGGACCCGGTGCAGTCGCCGGTCTCCGGCACGTTCTCCCGGTTCGACAACGTGTCCCGGCGCCACGCGGTGGTCGGCCTCGACGGCAGCGGCCAGGCGTGGGTGCGCGACGAGCGCTCCACGAACGGCACCTTCGTCAACGATCGACGGCTGGGACCGGGCGAGCAGGCGCCGATACGGGACGGCGACTCCATACGGCTCGCCGCCGACGCGCGCGGCCAGGTCAGGTTCGGCCGCTGAGGTGGTCTCGTCCGTGTCGGCCCGGTCCCGGATCTCCGGGGCCGGGCCGACGTGGATCAGCCGCCGGCCGTCGTCACGACGGCCGTCCCCGCGCGTTCATCCGCGTCCCTGCGAGATCGGCCGGATCATCCGCTCGGAGGTCCCTGAGGGCCGCGAGCGCGCCGCGCAGCGCCCAGTACGCCTCTCAGTAAAGGCCACCGCTGTGAACGAAGGCACCGGCCCGGGGCTCGACCGGCCGGCCCGCCCCTGCCGCCAGGCTCACGACGCTCACCCCT
This sequence comes from Actinoallomurus sp. NPDC052308, assembly GCF_040679195.1. Classification (NCBI taxonomy): domain Bacteria; kingdom Bacillati; phylum Actinomycetota; class Actinomycetes; order Streptosporangiales; family Thermomonosporaceae; genus Actinoallomurus; species Actinoallomurus sp. NPDC052308. Next base: position 268,506 of record NZ_JBFAUM010000006.1, read on the forward strand.
CCCCCCGAGAAGTCCCGACCATGCGGCGTGCACCAAAGGGCGCCAAATGGGTATATGACACGGGGCAAGAGCTGAGTCGTGGTGGCACGGATGAGTATGACCTCGAATGAGGGGCACGGTGAGACAGACATGCGAGGGCTCGTTATGGTGGCCAGGCACTCCATAACGCAGTCCTGGCAGCCACCACCGAACGATTCGGCCGGCCCCATGAACGAGATGAAGTTCACGGCGGAACAGCTGCCAGGCGTGCGCCGCTTCACCGAGGAGCACGCCCGCCGATACCAGGTCGCCGAAGACCTGCTCGGCGACCTGGTGATCGCCGTCAACGAGATCGCCACGAACGCCGTACGACACGGGTCGTCCCACGCCGAGCTGCGCATGTGGACCGAGAACGGCCGCGTCATCGCCGAGATCCACGACAGCGGCACCTGGACGCTCCTCGCCGACCCCGGCGGCAGCCCGCCCCCACCGGAGGCCGAGGGCGGCATGGGCATCTGGGTCGCCCGCCAGATCTGCTCGGCCGTCCACATCAGTACGGGAATCAGCGGCACCGTCGTACGATTGGAACTCTCTCCGACAGCGCGGTACATCTGACCGGTACCGTGGGTCCTCCAAGGCCGAGGGGGGCACCATGGCAGCGCTCGAACTATCCTCCAGCCGGCATGGCGATCGCACCGTCCTGCGTATCAGTGGCGAGTTGGACATCATCAGCCGGGCTGAACTCGTCACGTTCCTGGACAAGACCATCAAGGAACACGGCGGCAAGATCATCCTCGACCTGACCGGCCTGGACTTCATGGACACCAGCGCGCTCAGCACGGTCGTCTCCTACTGGAAGCGCCTGACCGCCGGCGAAGGCGGCTTCCTCGCCCTGGCCGGCGCCCAGTACCGCACCGCCCGCGTCCTGTGGATAACCGGCCTCGCCCAGCGCCTCCCCATGTACGACGACGTCGCCGCCGCCCTGGCCGACACCGAGAGCCAGGCCTGAGACGACGCCTGGGCGGCCGCGCAGTAGGACAGCGGGGCTTTGAGACAGGCCCCAAGGCTCCCTCGCACCCGAGAGGCACCCCCGCCACCGGCCGCGACCTCCGCACGAACCGGTCGCGTACGTCGGCGCGCGGCGAGGTCTAGAAGCTCTGGTCGTAGACCAGCCCGAGCGCGAGTTCCGCCAGGAGGCCGATGGGGAGCACGACGAGCAGCCAGCGCGCCAGATCCACGTAGCGGCGTCCGCGCAGCCCGAGCAGCACGCCCACCGCGACGCCGAGTCCTGCGAACAGGACGGCGCTCGCGGTGTAGTGGAGGCGCCACCCGTAGGCCACGATGGCCTCCGCGAGGAACGCCGCCGCGAGCACCGCGGCTCCCAGCCCGCGCAGTCGGCCGGGCCCACGCCACCACAGCCGACCGGCCATCCCGAGCACGGGCCCTCCGGCCACCGCGCAGCCACCCCAGAACAGCAGGATCCCGTGCCCGCCCCCGGCGAAGTAACCGCGCGCCGCCGCCGTGACGTAGTACCCGACCAGCTCGAAGACGCACGTCGCCAGCCCAGCCACCGCGGCTCCCCAGAGCCGCCGCTGCAGGGCCCCGACCGCGAACGCCGGAGCGAGCCAGGGACTCGCGGCGTTCACCAGGCTGTTCCATGGCAAGTCGAGATACTTCTGCAGGACGTCCGTCACGGCACCCATCACGATCCCGATCGCCGGAGCGGCCAGGATCCGTACAACCCAGGTCAGGATCGCGGGCCGACCGGTCGTCTCCTCTTCGAGGGTCTCTCCGGTCGTCGACCGTTCGGTGGTTCTGCGCATCAGGACGCCGGACCGAGGTCGCGGCCGTCGACGACCTCGACGTGGGTGATGGCCGTGATCCTGTTATTCGATGGATCGACATTCAGGCTCAGGAGGGCGATCGGTTCGCCGTCGCGTTCCACCTCGGTCATCGCAGGCCAGGGAGTGCCGAGCGGTGCGGTCAGCAGACAGTGCGAACCGCAGGACGGGCAGCGGCCGTAGAACGGCAGATTCTCGAAGGTGCCGATGAAGGAGGTCGGCGCGCCTTCGATCCGCAGCGCCTCAACGATGTCGGAGACCAATCCGGGGAAGGCGTCGGCCAGGCGAGGGCGTCGATCTGCGGTCACGATCCAGACGGTACGCGTCCGGCACTGTGGGAGGACGCCGGATGAAAAGATGATCGGGGCGGCCCGAGGGAAGTGAAAGCAGGTACTGCCGAATGTTCGTCGCGCGGTCCGGTCCGTCTCGCCGTGGTCTGCTGGTGGCCGCGGCGCTCCTGCCGCTGGCGGGCTGCGACTCACGTGACCGCCCGGTCTCCACGACGTCCCCGGCGGCGACTCGCAGCCCCGCCCCTTCCCCGGACACGTCGCGGTTCGCGGCGCTCGAACGCGAGCACCACGCCCGGCTGGGCGTGTACGCCCTGGCCACCGGTACCGGCGCCACGATGGCCTATCGCGCGGACGAGCGGTTCGCGTTCTGCTCCACCTTCAAGGCACTCGCCGCGGCCGCGGTCCTGCACCGGAACCCGCTCGGTCACCTGGACAAGCGCGTCACCTACACCAGGGCCGACGTCGACTCCATCTCGCCCATCACCCAGAACCACATCGCGACGGGCATGACCATCCGGCAGCTGAGTGATGCCGCCGTCCGCTACAGCGACGGCACGGCCGGCAATCTGCTGATGCGCGACATCGGCGGTCCGGCGCGGCTGACCGCCTATCTGCGCGAGCTCGGCGACGGCGTCAGCCGGATGGACGACTACGAACCCAAGCTGAACAGGATCCCGCCGAAGGACCCGCGCGACACGACCACTCCTCGGGCGATCGCCGCCACGTACCGGGAACTACTGCTCGGTACCGCGCTGACCGCCGACAAGCGGGCCCTGCTCACGGACTGGCTGCACCGCAACACCACCGGCGGGAAACGCATCCGGGCCGGGCTCCCCAAGGGGTGGACGGTGGCCGACAAGACGGGAACCGGCGACTACGGCCGAGCCAACGACATCGCCATAGTGTGGCCGCCCCACACCGCCCCGCTCGTGATCGCCGTCATGTCCGACCGGCCCGGGTACCACACGCCGCCCGTGGACGCCCTGATCGCCGAGGCCACGAGGCGAATCGTCGCCGCGCTGACCTGAGGTCAGCGGTCGCCGCCCCGGTCGAGAAGGTGGGCGTTCATCGCCGCCGCCGCGTCGGCGAGTTCGGGGATCTCCACGACGGTGATCCCGGCGGCCTCCAGGGCTCGTACTCCGTGGGCGTCCGAGACGAATACCGGCGGTTCGCGCCATGCGGTGACCACCCGCCGGATCGGGGAGTCGATGATCAGCTCGGAGCAGGTCCGGGGCCGGGAGCTGCGGCGCGTGCAGGGCTCGAGGGAGCTGTACAGCGTGGCTCCGGGCAGCCGCTCGTCGTCGGACGCGATCTTGCTCAGCGCGGACTCTTCGGCATGGAAGTGCGGTCGCTCGCGCGAGAAGCCTCGGGAGATCTCGGCTCCGTGCTCATCGACGATCACACACCCGACCGAGAACGCGGTGTCGCTGGGTGGGCACTGTTCGGCCAGGTCGATGGCGAGGGACAGCCATCGGTGATCTTCGGTGCGGCTGGACGGTGTGGAGGACAACTAGATGACCTTCTCCTTGGGGAGGTAGCGCAGGAACGCGATGTCCCCGATGGTGCGGGCCTCCGCGAGCGTCATCCGGTTCCCCGGCCCGGACGGGAAGTCGCCCGGGTTGACGAACCGTGGGGCATCGGGGTCGCCGAGGAAGAACGGCGCGATGGCGAGGTGGATCTCATCGGCGAGGCCGGCCGTCAGGAACTGGGTGTGGATCGTCCCGCCGCCCTCGACCATGAGCCGTCCGACCCCCCGCCGACCGAGATCATCGAGCATGACCTCGAGATCGAGACTGGCGCCGAGCCCGGCGACGTCGGCCAGGTCCCCCAGCCGCTCGCGCAGACCGGGGACGGCCGCATCGGGGCAGTAGATGAGCTTGTCCCCGCCGTGGTGCCAGAACTTCAGGTCACGATTCAGGTCCCCGCTACGGGTGATCGTGATCTTCAGCGGGTACGGCGGCAGGCCGCGCGCCTCGCGCTCGTCGCGTCGCCTGGCGGACTTCACCAGCAGCCGCGGGTCGTCCCGCCGGAGGGTCGTGGCCCCGATCAGGATCGCGTCGGACTCGGCGCGGACCTGGTCGACCCGGTCGAAGTCGGCCTCGTTCGAGAGCCGTAGCCGGTCGGGACCGGTGTCGTCGATGTACCCGTCCACGGAGGTGGCGACGCTGAGCAGGACGTACGGACGCGTCGTCATGCGCTGCGGGAGATGGACGACAATGACCCGATGACCCGTACCACGGAAGCCCCCTCAGTAGATCTCGCTCAGATCATCCCGGACTTGAGCGCCTACGCGAGTACCACCGTACGGTTGCACCCCCGACCCGGTATTCCCGGCCCTCGGGACAGTCACATCGGAGGGCCCCTGCTGTGGCCGGCCACGGAGTCATGGCCGCACTGCGAGGCCCCCGACTGCGATCAGTATCCCGGAGAGGATCCGGGATCTCCGATGGTCGCCCTGGCTCAGCTGACCGCCGCGGACTTCCCGGAGATCGCCTTCCCCGAGGGAACGGATCTGCTCCAGATCCTCTGGTGTGTCGGCTACCACTGCTGCAGTAAGCATGCCCCCTGCCGGGTCGTCTGGCGGCGGGCCGCCGAGGTGACCGAGATCCTCGAAGCCCCACCCGAGCCGGATCTCGAGGGCGAACTCCCCGGGTTCTATGAGACCTACATCCCGCGTCCGTGCGTCCTGCATCCGGAACGGCTGATCGAGTACCCCTGGCTCGAGGACCTCCCGGACGGGCTGAAGGACCGCGTCCGGGCATGGGACCGGGACACGGATCTGTACGAGGACCTGTCGACCGCCCCCGGCTTCAAGCTCGGCGGAACCGTGATCCACGGATCCGCGCCGAGCGGGCTGACGTGCGTCGCCTGTGACGCCCCGGCCACCCTGCTCCTGCATCTCGACAACGGTGAGGGCGATGGCCGGTGGTGTGCGATCGAGGATCGTGACCTGGCCTACGGGACACCGGAGTACGAGCAGGCCTACACGCCGACCGGGATGATGGTCGACGTCGGCCCCGGAGGACTCTTCGCCTGCTCGGCCGACCCTGAACACCCGGTGCTCTTCTACAGCCAATGAGCAGGCCGTGTTCCAGCTCGGCCGACGGGTCGATTCTCCACCGGCCGGACACCACGCCGACCGTCACCCGGCCATCGCGTCGAGTTCGGCCGTCACGTCGGCCGGCAGGACCAGGGCGGCGGCCGCGACGTTGAGGTCCGTGCCTTTCCCCGTGCGCGAGGTACGTTCGGGACGTGGTGCACTTCCTCGAGGCCATGGGCTGGCTGGCGCTGTTCGTCGTCGGGCTCCCCGCGCTCGGGTACCTGCTGGTGATGCTCTTAGCGAGGCCGCGGCCACCGGCGACCTTCGCCGCTCCGTACGGGTTCTTCGTCGTCGCGTGGTTCCTGGCCGCGCTCCCGGTCGTGGCGCTGCTCTGGGTGCTGCCACCGCTTCCGCGCGCCGCCGTCGCCGCCGCGATCGTTTATCTGGTCGCGCTGGTGGCGCCGCTCGCCTCCGGGATGGCGCGGTACCCGCTGCACGTCGTCCGCTGCGGCCATCTACCGGTGGTGGCCTCGACCTTCGCCGCCGGTTACTGGTACACGGTCCCCGCGGACCCGGAGTACATGGTGACGCCCTTCCACGATCACTTCTTCTGTTCTCCCGAGGAGGCCTCTGCCGCGGGGTTCCACGGACCCTGACATCGTCGGCTACGCGTGGTCGGCGGGCTGCCCGGCTGCGGGACCGGACCTTTTCCGGGGCGGAGCGGTACGCGGCCGCGCCGGTCGATGAGGTGATCAGGCCTCGCGCGTGTAGATGACCTTGAAGTCCTCGCGCCAGTCCAGTGCGTCGGACGAGGCCTCCCACGCGCCGGAGATCGTACGTCCGTCGGAGCCGAAGGTCGCGGAGAAGCGCTGATTGAAACCCGGCGCCTCCCGGTACATCGTCCAGACGCCGTCGACCACGTTGAGCCGGTAGACCCGGAAGACGCCCCGCGCGTCGGCGTAGAGCATGGTGAACTCGTCGCGGGAGTCGTCGAGCCCGATGATCGAGGTTACCGGCATGGGTGAGTGGGCCGCCCAGTCGGTGTCGAGCACCTCGGCGGGTTCGGCGTACGTGTACTGACGCATGAACGCGGCATCCTCGACCCACTCGAACCGCGCGTGCGCGAACCCCATCGACCGCCCGTCGACGATCGCCTCCATCCTCCATCCGCCCAGTAGGGCTTCCAGCCGCTTGAACGCCGGGTTCCGCATGGCCTGCTCCTTCTCGGTCGCCGTCACAGGTACGACCACCTGAACGACCAGAAGTCATCGGCACCGCGACTCCGCGACGCCACGGAAACGGCATCGTCGTCCCGACCGACGCGATCACGGCCGGCGCGGACTCGCTACCGGCGTCCGCCGAACTCCCACGCGTGGACCTCGATGTCGGCGTACCGGTCCGAGGCCAGGACGGCGCGGGCCATGTCCGGATCCGGCGCCCTGACCAGCACCGCCGTACCCAGCCAGGTGGTGCCGTCGTCGGACAGCAGTGGCCCGTAGGCGATCAGCTCGTCCTGATCGGGCGGCAGGGCGAGTTCGGCGTCCTTCACCGGGCCGAGGCCGAGCACCAGGAACCGGTTGCCGCCGGTCCGGCCACCGGGGAACTCCCACATGGTGCGTCCCAGCATGTTGCGCCACCGGCGCAGCAGCACGTCCCGGTACACGCCGGCCTGGTGGTTCGGCTCGTCGAAGGCGAACGCGCGGGCAGCAGCGGAATCGGGCAGGTCGACGATGTGCACGCTGCCGGTGGGCGTCTCGCCGTCACCGGCGAAGGTCGGGCCGCGGGCGATCAGCTCTTTCTCGTATCGGTCCATGTAGGACCAGTGCTCTTCCCCCAGGTCGCGGCGCAACGCCATGGAACCGGGCCGGTCCCGGTGATAGCAGAAGAACTCCATGCCCCCAGTGTCTCGTGGTCACCATGAGGCTGCGTCGACGTACGGCCGGGTCCAGACGGTGACGTGCAGCATCACGGACTTGGTGAACGCCGCGTGCATGCGGTCGACCTGCTCGGGCGAGGCACCCTTGGCGGCCAGGTACTCGCGCGCCGTGGCGATCACGACGGCGGTGAAGCCGAGCAGGTACCGCATCGGGATGTGGTCGAGCGAGTCGGCGTGGTCGGTGAGGTTCTTCTTGGCCCGGGTGTGACGCAGCCCGATCTCGTGCTGGTAGTTCAGCCAGTCCTGGTCCAGGGGACGGGTGCAGGCGTCGATGATGAACCGGGCGAAACGGGGTTTGCTGGCGGCGCCGTACTCCGGGTTGGGCGTGCCATCGGGATGACCGGAGAAGGGCCGCATGAACGGCAGGTCGCCCAGCCGCGCCCGGTACGCGTCGACCATGTCGTCGGCCTGGTCGGCGAGGATCACGGCCGCCTCGCGCAGCGCCTCCTCATCCTCGGGCGTCAGCCCCACGACGGCCTTCAGCCGCTCCAGCTCCTGGAGGGTCAGTGGCGAGGTGGCGGCCGCCGCGGTGCCGTAGGTGTAGCCGAGGATCCGCTCGGGGTGCTCGACCACCGACTCGGATGTCGGCGTGTGATCACTCATCCTGCTCCTCCCTGGTGAAGCCATACCCGCACGCTAAGCGCGGGACGATTCCACGACGGTCGAAGCATCACCTCGGCGAGCGGGTTCGACGGCGCGACGGCGTGCGGCGGAGTGGGATGGATCGCAGCCGGCCGACGAGAGACCATCCCGCGTCGCGCATGGTGAGCCGGCGAGCGGTTCGTTCAAGACCGCGGGAACGCCGGGGCGGGAGTCTGCCGGCATGACCGAGCAGACCTTCACTCCCGCGCTGGGACGATTCGCTCCCACCCGGCTCTACGATCCCGTCGTCGCGCTGACCCGCGAGCGGCTGTGGCGGGCGCTGGCCGTCATGCATGTCGCGCCGCGGCCGGACGAACTGATCGTCGACGTGGGATGCGGCACCGGGTCGACGGCGCTGCTGCTGAACCGCACCGAACCGCGGGCACGGGTCGTGGCGATGGACCCGGACCGGAACGTGCTGGCGATCGCCCGGCGCAAGGCCGAGGCCGCCGGCGCGACCGTACGGTGGGAGACCGGCATGGGCGACGCGCTGCCGGAGGTCGTGGGCGTCGGCGCCGTGGACACGGCGGTGTCCAGCCTGGTCCTCCACCAGTGCCCGATGAGGACGAAGCGTGCCATCCTCGCCTCGGTGCACGCGGTGCTGCGGCCGGGCGGCAAAGTGGTCATCGCCGATTACGGGCTGCAGCGCACCCGGCTGATGCGCCTGGGGTTCCGGATGGTGCAGTTCGCCGACGGCTTCGAGGACACCCGGCCGAACGCCGAGGGCGTGGTGCCGGAGCTGATGGCCGAGGCCGGTTTCGGCGACGTACGGGAGGCCGAGGTCGTCTCAACGCTCACCGGTTCGATCTCGGTCTATGTCGCGTTCCGCGAGTGACGGGCGCAGCATCGGCAGCACGACCGCCGGGGTCAGGCCGATCATCTCGCGGGTCCATCGCGTCAGATGTGCCTGGTCGGCGAAGCCGCTGACGGCGGCCGCCTCCGCCGGCGTCCGTCCCGCCCGCAGCGCCTCCACCGCCCGGCGCAGCCGGGTCCAGACGCGCCAGCGGGCCAGCGGCATGCCCAGCCGGCAGCGTGCCAGGGCGCGCAGTCGTTGCGGGGACAGGCCGACCTGCGCGGCCAGGTCCGGCATCGAGACCGGCCCGTCGGCCAGCGCGTCCATCGCCGCGAGCAGCCGGGGATCGAGCTCCCCGGACCACCGTACGCCGGCGAGCCGGACGTCGCGCTCGTCGAGGCGGCGCAGTTCGGGAGCCGCGCTGATCCCGCCGCCGGAGCGCTCGCGCAACCGGTCGGCGAACGCGCACTGCGGTTCGACGAAGAAGACGCGCAGCTCCGTCGTCGCCGCCATCCGATGCCGCACCATCGGAGGTACGACGAGCGCCGTGGCGTGGTGGCGGACCCCGGCGGCGTCCACCATGGCGGCCTCGCCGCCGATGGCGACGGCGATCTGGAAGGCGGCGTGACGATGGAAGGCGCTGTCCAACGACGGCCCCTCGTAGAGCGCATAGCCGTGGCCGACGGAGAAACGCGACGTCATTCCCTCATGATCGGCCGCGACCGCCGCACCCGGCCACCCGACGGCGCAGGGCGGTCTGCCGCTGGGACACCTCGGCGGCCAGAGCTCAGGTCGTCGCCGCCGGGGCGTAGGTCAGGTGGATGACGCCGTTCTCGAAGCTCTCCTGGCCGGTGAGGCTCAACGAGGTGCGCCGAGTGCCGTGGGGGAAGAGCTCGGCCCCCGACCCGAGTATGACCGGGTAGACCATCAGGTGCAGCTCGTCGACCAGGCCGTCGGCCAGGAGCGCGCGCACCAGGGTGCCGCTGCCGCTGATGTAGATACCGCCCGCGACCTCGTCCTTCAGCCTGCGGACGGCCTGTGGATCGTACGGGCCGAGCACGGTGGAGTTCTGCCAGTCTTCGGCCGAGGTCAGGGTGGACGACACGACGTACTTGGGGGTGTCGTTGAAGAACGGGGCGCCCGGGTCCTCCGCGGCGGTACGGGTCGACCAGGCCGGGGCGAACATCTGGTACGTCGTGCGGCCGAGCAGGATGGCGGAGCTGGACTCGGTCAACCGGCCGACCGCCTGCCCCATCGCCTCGGTGAAGCCGTAATCCGCGGTCCAGCGTGGATCCTCGAACACGCCGTCCAGGCTGACGAACTCGTGCACGCCGATCGTGCCCATGATGGTCTCCCTCTCCGAACGGTGACGCGCAGCTTGAACCGGGGACGGCAGAGGCTTCCGCTGTCCCGAGGACCGTGATCGGTCCCGGTGACCTGACGAGACCGCGACCGTCGACCGTACGGATGACATCACGGCCGGCCGACATTTCCCGGCACCCAGGGAACCGGTTCACGCCCGGTCTGTGGAGCGGCGGGTGGGTTCGTAGGGCTGGCGTTCGCCGTTGTCGCCGGCGGCCCAGCTGGCCAGGAGACGGAGTTTGTCGTCGGATTCGCTGCCGGGTTCGGCGCCATAGGCCACCAGGGTGAGGTTGTCGGCGGTCAGGTCGAGGGACTCGTAGGTGAGGCACAGGTCGCCGACGACCGGGTGCTGGAAGGGTTTGCTGCCCTGGTGGTACTGACGGACGTCATGGCGGGCCCAGCGGGTGCGGAAGTCGTCGCTGCGGGTGGACAGTTCGCCGATGAGGTCGGTGAGGTCCTTGTCGTAGGGGTCGCGGCCGGCCTGGGCGTGCAGGAGGGCGACGGTGTCGTCGGCGGCCCGTTCCCAGTCGCCCCAGAACCGATGGGAGCGCTCGTCGAGGAAGATGAACCGGGCGTGGTTGGGAGTGTCGCCGCGGGCCGCGTCGACCATGGGGGCGTACAGGGCGCGGCCGAGCGCGTTGGTGGCCAGGACGTCGCCGCGGCCGTTCATGACGAACGCCGGTGCTTCGGTCATGGAGTCCAGGAGTCGTTGCACGCTGGGCCGTACGGTGCGAGGGGCGGGGCGGTGCCGGCGGCGCGGGCCGGTGCCGGCGGTGCGCGCCAGGTCGCGCAGGTGAATGCCTTCTTCGTCGTTCAGTCTCAGCGCGCGAGCCAGGGCGCCCAGGACGCTGTCAGAGACGCCGGCCAGGTCACCGCGTTCCAGGCGGGAGTAGTACTCGACGCTGATTCCAGCGAGCTGGGCGACCTCGGCGCGGCGCAGCCCGGGCACCCGGCGGGTGCCGTAGGAGGGCAGCCCGGCCTGCTGCGGGCTGATCTTGGCCCGGCGGGAGGTCAGGAATTCACGGATCTCGCTGCGGTGGTCCACCCTTTCGAGGCTAGGCGGCTTCTCCTCGGGTAGGGGTGCCCTGCCAGTACACCTTTCATCAGTGCCTTTCTGCCGCGCCGACCAGCGCTTTCGATGGATAGTGCCGTCCCTTGACCGGTTGCGAGCACCGTGCCGGGAACCGAGGGGCCCGCCAGGCAGCGACGGCTTCGAGGCGGCCCTGTCGGCTGACGGTACGGCCGGCCATCGGCGGATCAACGGCTTGAGAGACCAACAGGACGAAGGATCATCATGCGCGCTACCTTCCTGCACGCTCCGGGAGACGTTCGGGTGGAGGAGATCGACGACCCGAAGATCCTTGAGCCGACCGATGCGATCATCCGGCTGGCCGCGGCCTGTGTGTGCGGCTCGGACCTGTGGCCCTACCGCGGCGTCGAGTCCGTCGACGAGCCCATGCCGATGGGGCATGAGTACGTCGGCGTGGTCGAGGAGGTCGGCGCCGAGGTCACGACCATCAAGCCGGGCCAGTTCGTCGTGGGTTCGTTCGTGGCCTCCGACGGCACCTGCGAGATCTGCCGCTCGGGCTATCCGTCCTCCTGCGCCCACCGCGTGTTCATGTCCCAGGTCGGCACCCAGTCCGAGCGCGCCCGGATCCCCTGGGCCGACGGCACCCTGGTCGCCACCGCCGGCACCCCCGAACCCGACCTGATCCCGAGCCTGCTGGCGGCCTCGGATGTGCTGGGCACCGGCTGGTTCGGCGCGGTGGCCGCCGATGCCGGGCCCGGCAAGACGGTCGCGGTCGTCGGCGACGGCGCCGTCGGCCTGCTGGCGGTGCTGGCCGCCAAGCAGCTCGGCGCCGAGCGGATCATCGCCATGAGCCGCCACGAGACGCGCCAGAAGCTGGCCCGTGAGTTCGGCGCCACCGACATCGTCACCGAACGCGGCGACGAGGGCGTCGCGCGGATCAAGGAACTGACCGGCGGGCTGGGCGCGCACTCGGTCGTCGAGGCGGTCGGCACCCAGGAATCGATGCACCAGGCCATCGGCTCCACCCGCGCGGGGGGCCACGTCGGCTTCGTCGGCGTCAGCCACGACGTCGGCCTCAGCGGGGAGGACCTCTTCTTCGCCCAGGTCAACCTGCTCGGCGGGCCGGCCCCGGTGCGCCGGTTCCTGCCCGAACTGATCGACCTGATCTGGCAGCGGAAGATCGACCCCGGCAAGGTCTTCGACCTCGCCCTCCCGCTGGACCAGGCGGCCGAGGCCTACAAGGCGATGGACGAGCGCCGCGCCATCAAGGCCCTCCTGCGCGTGTGACCCGCGACGGTGAAAGCCGGTTCTGGCCTGGTCGGGAGCCTGCCGTGTGCATCCGATTAATCGTTTGCCGCGCGGCCGGCCGGACGTTACGTTCTGCCGAGTCGCCCGCGTCTCGGCGGGCGCGTCGTTTCGGAGGTGTACGGCATATGCGCACGAGCTTTCCTCAGGGGACCTCGCGTTCTGCCCTGTTCCACACCCCCACGACGGAGACAGCGTGTCCATCCGTATCACCCCGCTGACCGACCCCGCCCACACCTACTCCAGCCGGCGTCTTGCCTGGTTGGCCGCTCATCCGGACGGGACTCCGGCCGGGTCGGCGTTTCTGCGCCTGTTCACCTGGCCGGGCGAGACCCACCGGGCCGACCTCGAACTCACCGTCCACCCCGCCGAGCGGCGACGCGGCGTCGGCACCCTCCTGCTCGCAGCCGCCGTCGGGGCGGCCCGCTACGACGGCCGGCGCAACGTTTTCGCTCTGGTCGAGGCCGGTTCACCCGGCGAACCGTTCCTGCGCGCTCGCGACTTCCGTCGGGTGCTCACCTTGATGTACGCCCGGTTGGCCCTGGCGCAGGTCGATCCTGAAGGGCTCGCCCGGATCGTCGCCCGGCCCCACCCCGGCTACCGGCTGGCCTCGTGGGACGGCGTCGTACCGGACGAGCTCGCCGTGACCTTCGCCGCGTCCCGCCGGGCGATGGACGACATGCCGATGGAAGACGCCGACTACGGCACTCAGACCTGGGACGTGGACCGCGTCCGGGCCGCCGCTCGTGCCGTCGGCGACCGCGGCGATCTCCTGCACACCGTCGTCGCCATCGACGAGTCGAACGGCTCGATCGCGGGCTTCACCGAGCTGGTCGTACGAGGCGACGGGAAGGGCGACGCCCAGCACTACGGCACCGGTGTCCTCCCCGAACATCGCGGCCACGGCCTCGGCCTGTGGATGAAGGCCGAGTCGATCCGGCAGGCCGGGGAGCGCCACCCGGCGCTGGACGGCCTGCTGACCGACACCGCCGATGGCAACCGCTCCATGCGCGCCATCAACGATGGTCTCGGTTACGAACCGACCCACCGGGAGTACGGCTACCAACTCGACATCTGACCCGGACAAGGGCCACGCGAGCGTCATGATCACCAAGGGTGTCCACGCCTGTTGGCGGACGACGAGCGCGCGGCGGCGAGATTGGTGAGCCGGGCTCTGTTCAGGTAAAAGTACGCCGCTGGGGTGCAGAGCACGCTTCCCCAGCGGCCCCGCGACGGTCGCCTGTACGGGCTGTACGCCGTCGGGTTCTGCTGACGTTGACCGGTGCCCGGCGGAGTCAGTCCGCCCTTGGGACCGGTGCTTCGGTCACGAAGATCGTGGCGGATCGGCGGGTCTGCACTGCCTGCATCTGGTCGACTCCCTCGAACTCGTTGCAGAGCAGGAACAGGTGGCGGCCGTCGGGACCACCGAGGGCGGCGGCGAAGCACGGCAGTTCGGTCTCGACACGATGGGTGACCTCGCCACCGTCGAGCACCCGGACACACGCGCCTGCCGGAGCGCTCGGATCACCTGTGTGTGCGGCCGTGTCGGCGGTCTGCGTCCAGATCGCCGACACGGCGTCCACGCAGATGCCGTCCGGGCCCAGCCCCTCGGCCCACACTCTGCGGTCGGTGAGCGCACCGTCGTCCTGGATGTCGAACGCGCTGAGCCGGCCGGCGAACGACTCGGCAACGACCAGAGTGGAGCCGTCCGGCGTCACCACCATGCCGTTGGGGAACTCGATGTCACCGGCCACTTGGCGGTAGGTCCCGTCGGACGCGACGAGGTTGATCCAGCCCGGCTCCGGCGTACCACCACCGATGAAGTCGAAGTCGAACCCGTTGACATACATGTGGCCGTACGGATCGATCACGATCTCGTTGCCGCCCCGCTCGCAGTGCGTCACCAGCGCACCGCCCGGCTCCTGACGGGTGACGGCCGGACCGGTCATCACCAGGCGTCCGTCAGGCAGCCAGTCGATCGCCCAGCCCATCCTGGGCGGGCCCTCGGCCATCACCTCGGCATTGCCGTCCATATCGACGGCGACGACCTCACCCACACCCCAATGGGCGAACCACAGCCGGCCCTCGTGCCACCGGGCGGACTCCACCATGGCCAGGCCGGTCAGCAGCGTACGAGGCGGGGGCAGATACTCGACCATGCATCCTCTGTCCTTCCATGCCGGCGGGCCGAATCGGCGGCCCTTCACCGTCTACACGAACAGACGACCATCGAATCGACATCCACCAGCCCAGACATATCCAGTAACCCAGTAACCCGAACGCCACGAGGCAGGACGGTCGTTGGCACGAGTCGAACGCGCTGCACGACGGTCACTCCGGCGTGCCGGGTGCTTGAAGCATGCATTCGTCGGCGAACGCACAGAGTTGCTTCATGTAGCCCTTGAAGCGTTCCCGGACCTGCTGGTCGGTTACGGGCTGTTGCCAGGAGCGGCCCAGAATGCCCGCCGCGCGATCGGTTCCGAGTTGTCCATCCAGATACAGGAGCGCGCCGGTCACGAAGTGCTGTTCGTAGAACGGCTCTGGTGTGGACAGCCTGCGCTCAAGACCCCTGGCCAGAAGCTCGGCGTCGAGGTCTTGTCCGAAGCGCGCGAGGGCGAAGGCGTAGCCGGCGCCGGCCTTCATCAGCGCACCGTCGTGCAGCAAGGAACCGATGCGGTCGCGGAACTGTGTTCGGTGATCGAGGCCGATCAGCCACGCCGCGGTGAGACGAGAACGCCACTCGCTGGTGAGCAGACAGTCGAGCTCATCGTCGGTGATCTGGCGTGCGTCTTCGGCCAACGACTGCATCAGCAAAGATCGTCTCGGCTCACCGTCCCGTAGCGCGTTGACCCCCATGATCTTGAGGTAGCGCAGGCGAAGCGGGCCTACCTGGCTCCGAGAGACGTATCTGCGCTCCAGCGCTCGCAACTCCGACTCACTCTGCACAGGAAGGTGCATAACCGCAGTGTGACCGTCTCAGCAGGGCCACGGCCAGCCCATTTCGCGTCCGTCGTGGAGTCGGAGCAGGGCTACCGTCGTCGGGGCGCGATCGCGGTGACCTCATCGCTGGGCCGGGTCGCCGCAGAACTCGTCGGCGATGAGCGCGTTGATCTCTTTTTCGGCGGCTGGGCTCAGCGTGAGGCTGCGGTTGACCGAGATCGTGATCTGGCGTGCGCTCTGCGGGCTGGTGAAGCTGTAGGTGCCGTACCCGGGCACGCCTCCGACGTGGCCCCAGATCTGCTGGCCGCACATCTCGGTGTGCCCGAGGCCCAGCCCGTAATCGAAGCCGGGGAAGGCGGGTTCGTACTGCTGCATCTGGCGCAGCAGGGTGGACGGCAGCAGTCGCCCGTCGAGCAACGCCGAGTAGAAGAGGTTCAGGTCGTGGGTGGTCGACACGATGTCGCCGCTCGCCCACGCGACGGACATGTTGTAGGTGGTGAGATCCGTCAACCGGGTCGGCGAATGCACGGCCTCGTACCCGCGTGCCGACGGCTGCCGCAGCCGCGGGTCGTGTCCGGCGACGTAGGTGTGCCGCAGTCCGGCCGGGTCCAGCACGCGTCGGGACAGCTCGTGTGCGTAGCTGTCGCCGGTGACCTTCTCCACGAGCATGCCGAGCATGACGTAGTCGGTATTGGAGTACAGGAACTGTCTGCCGGGGATGAACTGCAGCGGCTTCTGCGTGGCGATGCGCACGAGATCGGCCGGGGCGTAGTCCCGGTATCGCGACCGGGCCACGAGCTTCGGATTCGCCCACAGGACGTTCGCGTAGTCGTACAGACCGCTTCGGTGCTGCAGCAACTGACGGACGGTGATCGTATCGGAGTAGGGCAGCACGCCCGGCAGGTAACGGTCGATCGGGGCGTCGAGCTCGATCCGCCCTTCCGCGACGAGGCTGAGCACCAAGGTCGCGGTGAACGACTTGGTGACGCTGCCGATACGGAACTCGCCGGAGGGCCGCGGCGGTTCGCTGGTGCGGAGATCTCCTACACCGGCCACGACGGATCGGGTGCCACGCTCATCGCGGGTCTCGATGTCGGCCCCCGGTACGCCGGCCGCGACGACCCTGCCGGCCTGTTGTGCCAACGTCGACCGCGACGGCGGCGGGACCGATGATGCGACGGGTGCCGCGGCGGTCGCTGCGATGGGCAGCGCCAGGCATACGAGTGCGGATCCGGCGAGGACGGCGGCCGCGTGCTTCAGCATTCTCATGATGGCGACGTTAATGACGCGTCACCGCAGGCACAGTGGGGTCAACGCGCTCACTGAGGTAGACCTGGCTACACCGATCGAATGCCTGAGAACCCGACCGCGACGCCAGGCGACACGTGGTCCGTACGCCGGCTTGGTCGTGGTCTGACCTTCCACCTGCGGACATCCGTCCTGACGTCCACCTGCGGTGATCAGGACGGATGTCATGAGCCTCGCTCGTATCAGGATGCCCGGGCGTCCGCGGCGGGCTTGAGCACCTCCCTGCACCAGGTGCGGAAGTCTGTTGAAGTGGGCTCGGCGGTCGCCCAGTCCGCGTCGTAGATGCCCTGGTCCTGTGCGGCGAACGCCTCGGTCAGGTCCTTGACCGTCTGGTCGCCGGCGCCTCCGGAGCGGAGCAGCGACGCGTAGTCGTCCATGCTCATGCGACGGTAGGTGACCGGACGCCCGAGTTCCTGGCTGATCACCTCGGCCATCCCGTCAGGGGTCAGTCGGTCGGGGCCGAACACGGGGAGGTTCTCCTGCCCGGTCCAGGACAGATCGGTGAGCAGGTCGGCGGCGGTGCCGGCGATGTCCCGTGTCGCGATCGTCGCCAGCGGCAGGTCACCCGCACAGGTCAGGTAGAACGCGCCCTGCCCGCAGATCGCGTCGAGTTGCCGGAGGAGGTTCTCCATGTAGAAGGGCATGGACAGCGCCCGATACGCCGCACCGGACCTGCCGAGTTCGGCGTCCATCGCGAAGGCCGCCGAGAGGACGCCGGCCGGCGTCGGCCAGCCGTGCCCGGCGCTGGACACCCCGACGACGTGGCCGACATCGTGGCGGGCGATGGCAGCGGCGCCCGCCCGGGCGAAACTGAGGTAGTGCTCCTCGGCGCTCGGCGCCTGCGGGTTCGGCGGGACGAGCCAGAACAGCGCTTCGGCCCCGGGCAGTGCCTTGTCGAGCACGGCCGGATCGTCGTGGGAGCCATCGATGGTCTCGACCCGCTCGCGGACCGTGTCGTCCAGACGCGAGGCGTCACGGACGATGACCCGGACCTCCTTGTCCTGGTCGAGCAACTGACGGACCAGCCGGCTGCCGATCTGCCCTGTCGGTGTGGTGATGACGAACATCGGATCCTCCATAACCTGAACCTGAACTCCGGTTCCGAATATAGCCGCCTTTCGCATGCCGTCAACTAGAGTGGAGCGACCATGACCGCTCCCGAACGCCCGCTGCGGGCCGACGCCCGGCGCAACCGCGAGGCCGTCCTCGACGCCGCCGGCGAGCTGTTCGCCCAGCGAGGCGACGCCGTGCAGATGGACGAGATCGCCGAGCGCGCCGGCTTGGGCGTCGGCACCCTCTACCGGCACTTCGCCGACAAGCAAGCGCTACTCGCAGCGATCATCGGCCGCCGATTCGAGGCGATGACCACCCTCGCCCGCGCCGCCGACGAGGCCGATGATCCCTGGGCGGCCTTCGAGACGCTGCTGTACGGCTATCTGGAGTCCGCACAGGCCGACGCCGCGTTCCGCTTCGCGCTCCTCGGCCCGGAAGAGCCGAGCTGGAACGACATCGCCGCCGAGAAGACGGATTTCTCGGCGATCACCGAACGCATCGTGCAGCGCGCCGTCGACGCCGGCCGCCTCCGTGAAGACTTTCGCGCCGATGACTTCGTCCTCATCACCCGTGGCGCCATGGCGAACATGACCGGCGCCGGCGGCTGGCGTAGACACGTCACGCTTCTGCTCGAGGGCATCCGCGGCCCCGAACGCTAAAGGCCCGTTCCCAAGCCGGTCAACAACCCCGCTACCTCAAGTCCGGCACTGCCGTCTTGCATGTCGTGCCGCCTTCATTCGCGGGGAGACCCGGATACGACAACGTGACGTGTACCACATTGCCGGGATGTCACGCCGCTTCGGGCTCTTACGTCTCGTGAGGTGTGACAGTTCATCTGGCAAGGTTCAAGCGGACAGCAGTACTCGGACTGGCCGCAGCGGCCGCGCTCATCGGCCCCGCGGCAGTCTGCGCTCCGGCGGACGCAGGGTCAACGCCGGAAGCCATATGCGGCAGCGGCTACCACGAAATCGACCACCACAACCTGAACAACGTCGTCACCTTCTACCTGATGTACAACGGCAGCACCGACTGCCAGGTCGCCTGGAAGACCGCCAACGTGGGCACCCCCACCGAGGTGGCCACGATCATCGAGTGACAAAGCGACCACTATCACGTTGCTGACGACGGCAAGTACTCTTACTACGCCGGTCCGGTGAAGATCTACGCCCCGGGAACGTGCATCGACTGGGGTGGCAGTGCCGGAAGCTACGGGTACTGGGAATCCGGCTGGTCACACTGCGGCTGATCACTCAGGGGCGAACACCGGCTCGGACCGCCCTCACGGTCAGAGGCAGCCGGTGACTACATCGCGGGTCAACCGTTGGGACGGCGCCACAGGAATCGCGGTAGTTGGCCACTCACCATGTCGAGCCCGTACGCGTCTCCAGCCGGCAGGAGTTGGCATCCTCGCGTACGCTCGCCTAGCCCTCTACGGCAACGCCGAGCACGACGATGATCGTTATGAGCAGACCCAGGATGAGTCCGATCGCTTGGGGCGTCAGGCGGTACCGCAACCGCTTCGGCGGCTGGAACCGTGCGGCCTGGTCCGTGTTCAACTCCCACCAGTTGATGACCCGCTGCACATCCACGTGGAAATCGGGGTCGGGGTACCGGGTGCTGTGCTGGAGCGCAGGCAGTGAGCGACGCCGCCCGTCCGCGAGGGTGATACGAGCCGTGAGCGCCGTCCCATATTGGCTCTTGGTCTCGCGTACGTCGATCCACCGGATCTCCCGCCAGGGGTAGGTACGACCACGCCCGAGGCCCCAGTAGATGGTTATTCCGGCCGCCCCGACCGTGGTCCAGCTTCGAAGCGCCATGGACATGCCGAGACCGACGAGCGCGGCCGTCCCGCCCAGCAGCCAGCAGGAGCCCACGACGCCGAGTCGAAAGAAGGCAAACGCTCCTTCGATGGCCAACCCGAGGCCCAGCGCCGCAAAATGCGGCCAGGATGGGTGATACCGATCTTTCCCCCGAAAGCTCAGCTCGTTCACGGAGCGCACGCTACATCTCCGGCCCCCGGAAGGATCAGCCGCCCTCGCCGGCCGTCATCCGGCTTCGCTCCTGCTCACAGACGCAAGCCAGGTAATTCGAGGACAAGCCGGCGTACGTCGCCGCCACGCCGGCCCGCAAGGACGCCCGCGACATCCTCGCCGGCATCCCGTGCTGAAGCAGGTGCCGGGCATCCGGAGGGCGCGGAGGCGTTGGTCGTTGTCGTCACAGCTGTCGTCAGGGCCATGGCAGCAGGTGAAGGCGGGCGTAAAGTGCACCGACCAGATCAACTACTCGGGTGACTCCAGGTCCAACGCGGAAATCAACAGCATTGGCGAACGGACAGGCTACTGCCCTCCAGTCCGGTAACCCTGACAAGGAACAACCGGCCTGGCGCCTCTCATTCGAGTGGCGCTCTAGGTTGTCCCGTCCGACCCTGGGTGGGCGGTGAGTCAGCGGCGAATGGAGCGAGTTGCTCCAGCGGATCTGCAACACTTCGATGGTCAGCTACGGCAGGCGCGACAAGCCCAACTGACCGAGCATGCTGCCGCAACCTCCACGAGCCGGACTCTTCTCGGGTCCTGACCAGGTGGCTCCCACAGCCAAAGGCAAAGGCCCGTTCCTCGATCGGAACGGGCCTTCGACCTGGTGCGCAGCCGGAGACCCCCAACCTTCTGATCCGTAGCCGACGGTGGCGCGTGGCGGATGCGCCGCGACCGTGGGGGACGACGTCCGGTGGCTGGGATCGTGTGCTGGTGGTTGTCGTCGCTGTCGTCACCGCTGTCGTCAGGCGGCCCCAGCGGCGTGGCAACGCGGTTCAAAGATCCGTGGACGTCTGCGTCTGCGCAGGTGAGCAGGCGTATCTCGAAACGCCGGCGGACCTTGGCGTACGTCAACGACGGTTATTTGATCTCGGCCACAAATGAGACCAGTTCTGGGACCACCCACGTCCGGCAGAGACCGCCTGGGGCGTACTCATTCCCTTTTAGATGGCCGCGGGCCCGTCCGGGAGTCTGCAGCACCGCTGTTCATTGCTCGCGCCCCTTGTGGGTCTTCGTGGCTTTGCCGGACGGGGTCGTGCAGGGTGCCTCACCGGTCGCGCCGCAGCGCGGGCACGCGGCGGGCGCCGTGGCCGATTTCGTGGCCGGTTCCGTAGCCGGCTCGGTGGCCGACTCCGTGACCGGCTCGGTGACCGGTTCCGTAGCCGGCTCGGCGGCCGACTCCGTGACCGGCTCGGTGACCGGCTCGGTGACCGACTCCGTAGCCGGCTCGGTGACCGACTCCGTGACCGGCTCGGTGACCGGTTCCGTAGCCGGCTCGGTGACCGACTCCGTGACCGGCTCGGTGACCGATTCCGTGACCGACTCCGTAGCCGGCTCGGTGGCCGACTCCGTGACCGACTCCGTGGCCGACTCCGTGGCCGACTCCGCGGCCGGTTCGGGCGCCGGCGCCTCGTGGTCCGTGGACACCGCGGGCTTCTTGTCATCGCGGTTCTGCTTGTGCCCTGCGCGGTCGCGCTGTGCCGGGGCGGGGTCGGCCGCTCCGCCGAGCGGGTCGCTGGTCGAGCGGGGGTCGCGTCCCTTTTTCTCTCGGATGTACGTCTTGACGCGGTCGATGATCTTCACGGTCGGGGGCTCCTTAGCGTCGGGTACCGGGCCGCGCGGGCAGGCTGGACACGGTCTCTCGGATCGCGTCGGTGCGTTCGGCGTCGACCTGGTCGCGCTCCTCGAAGGTCATCAGATCGTAGGGCAGTCCGCAGCTGTACTCACCCATGAGGACCTGTCACAGACTTCCGCTGGCCTGCTGCGGGGTGGCTGAACCACCCAGCTCGGTTCACGGCTGTCCAGGGCCGAGTTAGCGAACCCGTTAGCAAAAAGGCCCCTTGCGTGATCGCAAGAGGCCTTTAAGCTGGGCGCAGCCGGAGGGATTCGAACCCCCAACCTTCTGATCCGTAGTCAGATGCTCTATCCGTTGAGCTACGGCTGCTGGCTTGCAAGAGTGTACGGGACTTGACCTCGGCGCGCGAATCGAATCCCGGGGGGCCAGGTTGACGGCGGCCTGGCCGGGGCGTAGGCGCCGGAGGCCGCCGTCGCTCGATCCCGCGGTGTCCGCGCCGTGAGCCGGGTCCGGCGGGAGTCAGGAGCCGCAGTTGCCGCGGACCGGCTGCTGCGTTCCGGTGTCGACGTCCACGTCGGGGATGTAGCCGCCGTCGATCTTGTCCCAGAGGGTGCTCTGGTGGCCGGTGGGTCCCGCGACCATGCCGCCCTCGACGGTGCAGTGGATCCGGACTCTCGTTCCCCGGACCAGTCGGGCGGTCACGGGGGTGGTGAGCCACTGTCCCTCGTGGACCAGGGCCACGGTGTACCCCGCCGGCACCATGATCGTCCCGATGGCGGGTGACGGGGTGTCGGCCACCGGAGACGAGACGGGAGACGTCGGCGATGACGCCGGAGACGACTCCGGTGACGACGGGGACGACGGGGACGAGGCGGACAGCGGAGACGACGGTTCGGAGACGAGCACGGGCGCCGGCACTTGGGCGGGTGCGGAGCCGGATCCCGAACCCGAGACGAAGGTCGCGACCAGGCCGATGACCGCGGCGATGACGGATGCGATGCCGCCGGTGAGCCAGTACGACAGGTAGGGATGCCTTCTGTGGTCGCGAGGCGGCGGCGGTTCGGTTCGCATGTTCCCCGTGGACTGCACCATACGACATTCCTCTTTTCGGAAACCCACCCGAGAGAGATCGTTTGATCTCACCCCCATTGATGTCGAGGGTAGGTTCGCGGCAGAAAGCAGGGCTATCCCAGATTTATGGGATGGCTGACTACAATGCGACCGTGGCAAAAGGGCGCTCGGATCGAGCATTAGCTGATTCGGTCCGGCGATTTCAGTTGAAGCTTCGGTCCGATATCGGGGCCGTCGAAATCATCGATCACGCCGTCGGGGCGCTGGCGGAGGTCATGCCCGCGGACGTGTGGTGCGGGGTGCTGCTCGATCCGTCGACGATGCTGGACACCGGCGGCGAGCACACCCATGGTTTCCCGCCGGAGTACATGGGTCGTCTCTTCCAGATCGAGCACGTCGAGCAGGACGACGTCGACAACGTTCGCGCGCTCGCCCAGCGGGCCGCCCGGGTCAGCGTGCTGAGCGAGTCGACCCACCATGATCTGGGGACCAGCAAGTACTACCGGGAGATCCTCGAACCGCTGGGGCTCGCGGACGAGCTACGGGTGATGCTCCGGGACGGCGATCGGGTCTGGGGGCTGCTGGTCCTGTGCCGTGGTGCGGGCAGCCGGCCGTTCGACGCGGGTGACGTGGCGCTGGCGGAGGCTCTCAGTCGGCCGGCCTCGGACGCGCTGCGGCGTTCGCTGCTCCTGTCGGGCCTCGACCGGGGTGACCTGCCCGACGCTCCCGGGCTGATCATGCTCGATGCCGATCTGCGGATCCGGTCGCTCTCGGACACCGCCCGGCACTGGGTCGGCCGGCTCCAGGAGAGCGGGTCGGTCGACGACGGCGAATGCCCCTACGCCGTGCAGGCGCTGGCCACACGCGCCCGTACGGCGACGCCCGGCACGCCGGTGCGCTCCCGTGCCCCCATCGGCTCGGGCCGCTGGCTCACGTTGCACGCCTGGACGGTCGACCAGGGCGGCGAGCCCGCGACCGCCATTTCCATCGCGCCCGCGGAGGCGAGGGATCTCACGGCCATCGTTCTCGACGTCTACGGATTGTCCACCCGGGAACGTCAGATAACCCAGCATGTGCTCCGGGGCAGTTCGACCAATGAGATCGCGCGGCGCCTGCACCTTTCTCCGTACACGGTGCAGGATCATCTGAAGTCGGTCTTCGACAAGGCCGGTGTGCGCAGCCGCCGGGAGCTCACCGCGAATCTGTTCTTCCGCCATTACTTCCCGCAGCTCGCGGATCCGCCGCTGTCGACGGACGGCAGGCTCATCAATGGCGTGGACCACTGACGGAATTCAGCCGGCGGCCGGCCTTGGCGACAGCGGGTACGGCACTCGGCCGTCCGTTCCGGTGCGCGCCGTCAGTTCTCGTACTCGTCCTGTAGCTCGCGTTCGAGCTCCTGTTCCGCAGGCTTGGGCAGGTACGTACGGGCCTGGAGGTCCTCGCTCGGCGAGTGGCAGCCGGCGACGGGCGCGGAGTGGTACTTCGTCATCTGGGCGCGGACGCCGTCGAAGCCGGCGCGGTACGCGTTGTACAGCGCCGGGCTGTCGATCCGCAGGAGCGTCTCGTCGTTCTCGCGGAGCGCGCTGTAGCTGAAGTTGTGGCTGCCGGCCAGGATGATCTTCTTGTCCTTCTGCCCGTAGTACACGCCCTCGATCAGAAGGTACTTGTCGTGGGTGAAGGCGCCCTGGGTCTTCTGCCTGCCGTTCGGGTCGAGGACGGGCCGGCCCTTGTCGTCGCGGACCGGGTAGGTGAACTTGGAGCAGCGCAGCACCGGGCCGTGGTACTTCCCGGCCTTCGCGGTGAGGATGTTCTCGGCGGTCCGGCTCATCGCCGAGTAGATCAGCTCGACGTAACAGCCCTTGGCGTCCAGGTCGAAGAGCTTGTGCGCCACGTCCGCGCGGTTCAGCTCGAACATGTTGACCCGGACGATCGTCCGGTGGTCCGAGGTGCCGACCTTCTTGTTGCCGGTGCACTTGACGTTCTTGAGGATCTGGTACACGTCGTCGGTGGCCGCCTCCCACGGGGTGGCGCCCCGGCGGGGATAGAAGAAGGTCTTGACGGCGCCGGCGTTGTACGTCCGGTAGTAGTTCGCGTTCTTGCGCATCGCCGCGAGGTCGTTGAAGTAGCGCTGGTAGGCGCCGTACAGCGCGGCATTGCCGGGGAAGGTGACGGCCTCGTTGAAGTTGGTGAGGCGGGTGTTCGGGCTGATGTTGCCCGAGCCTTGCACCACGACGTTCTTCGTGCCGAGGGTGTCGGAGAACAGGTAGAACTTGTTGTGGTTCTTCGGGGAGCCCTTGGTGCCGATGCAGGCGCCGTCGGGGCTGCAAACGCGCAGGAACGACCGTGCGGTGATCTTCGTCCCGAGCGCCTTCTCCAGCTTCACGATGCCGGCGTTGCGGACGCGGACCTGGCCGGGCTGCAGCGGGGTGTCCCGGGGCGGCTCCCAGGTGTTGCGTTCGTCGACGACGACCTTGACGCCGACGTTCCGCGCGCGGTGCGCGTTGATCAGGGCGTCGACGAGGGCGCCGTCCCGCAGGAAGTAGATCGCCAGTTGGACGGTCGAGCCGCGGGCCGCCCCGTTGACCAACTGGATCAGCCGGTTCTCGACGGCGTCCTGCTGGGCGCGGGTCCCGGACGGGGTGCTGAAGACGACGCCGGTCGGGACGGCGGTCGCGCGGGACGACGGCGTCGCCGCGGCGGCGGCTCCGCCCGTGCCGACGGCTCCGCCCGTGCCGGTCAGTACGCCGAATGCCGCCAGGACGGCCCCGACCCGTCGGAGTGATCTCCTCATCGAACCCCCTGTCGTACGGTGCCGCCGCGTACGGGGCGCGCTCGTCGATCAGCCGCCACGCAGAGGGATTGTGGCATGTGACACGGTTTTCCCGAAATGTGAGGAAGGTTCGGTCCGCCGTACCGCACAATGGATCGAGGCCACGGCTTTTGCGGTAATTCGGGTGATCTTGTGACCTATCCTTGACACTGGTGTAAACAGAGCCGCGCCGTCCGATACCTGGAGCACGTGCATGGCAAGGTGGTCCGCGTTCGCCCCCACCGCCGACAGACGCCTGGTCAAGGCGCTGCACGAGGGGGACGAAGAGGCCCTGGCGACGCTGTACGACGTTTACGCCGAGCGGCTGTACGACTACTGTGCGGCGCTCCTCGGTGACCTCAAGGCCGCCGAGGACGTCGTGCACGACACCTTCATCGACGCGTCGCGCCGCGCCCCGCGGCTGCGGGAACGCGAGAGGCTCCGCGCCTGGCTGTACGCCGCGGCGCGGCGGCGCTGCCTCCTCCGCAAGCGGCCCGCCGCCATGGCGGACGACGAGGCGTTCGCCCGGCTGGACTTCTTCTACCGGGAGATCCTTTTCCTCGTTCACCGGCACGATCTGACCGGCGAGGACCTGGCCGCGGCCCTCGGGGTCACGACGCTACGGGCCCAGCGGCGGCTGCACCGGGCCGACCAACTGTCGCCCGACGCCGAGACGATCGTGGCGGAGGTCCCGGTGCCCGAACCGCCTCCGGCGCTCCGCCATCGGGTGCTGCACGCCGGGACCGACCCGGAACTCGCCGGGTACCGGACGGAGATCGCCGCGCGCGGCGGCGCCCTGACCGCCGAGGGGATGCCCCGGCAGCCCGACGCGCCGTCCCGGCTGGCGCGGCGCTGGGCGTTCGCCAGCGGTGGATCGGTGGCGGCGCTGGCGACCGCCGTCGCCGTGATGATGTTCATCGGCCCGAACGTGCCGGTTCCGGACCTGCAGTGGCCCGGCGGGGGTAAGCCGCACTCGAAGACGCCGACCTCCCGGACGGCGTCTCCCTCCGATGGGCCGATCCTGACCCGGCCCCCGGTCTCCTCGCCGTCCCGTGGCCAGGCGCCGCCCAACACCGGTCCGCAGCTCATCCCGTCGACCCGTCCGACGAAACCGGCACCGCCTCCGAAGTCACCGAAGCCGCCCAAGGGCGTCCTCGAGGTGGCGCCCCTCGCGGTTCACATCCAGTCCTCGAGCAAGACCGGCGAGGTCGACCTCACCGCCAAGGACGGCAGCGTCGACTGGACCGCGGCCAGCGCCGATCCGAGCATCGTCCTGTCCAACGCGAGCGGCGCGATCGCGGCCGGCGAGCACGCCACGCTCCAGGTCATCCTGGACCGGAAGGGCATCGTCCTGCCCGGTCAGACCACGGTGACGGTGACCGACGGCGGAGGCCGTTCCACCGCGGTCACCGTCTCCTGGGACTTCTCGCTTCTCTGATCACGGAGGTGCCGTGCCGCCGTCGTCAGCCCCGGCCGCCCGGCAGGGCGACGAGGTTCGCGCCGTGGACCGCGCCGCCGGCCTCGCCGACCGCCCGCAGCACCGGCTGGACGATCTCCACCTCGGCCGCGCGCCGCTGCACGAAGCCGTGGTAGAGCACGCCCTTGGCGTTCACCCGGACCGGCTCGAAGTCGCACGGGTCGAGGCAGCAGAAGCCGGTACGGACGACGTCCTGGAACAGCGTCTGCGACACGATCAGTGCGACGTCCCGGTGCTGCTGGTCGGCGAGCAGGCGGCGCAGCGGCTTCGCGTTGAGCAGCCGGCTGACGACGATGGGGGCGTCACCCGCCGGGCCGAACGGCCCCGGGGTGAGAGTGCCGTGGTGCAGCGCGACGCGCAGCCGCAGCCGCCCGCCGCCGCCGCGCTCCCGGTTGAACTCGCCGAGGATGGCCTCGAGCCGGCGGGTGAAGTCACCGACGACGAGGGAGACGTCGACGTCTTCGGGAAGCACCGCGAGCTCGCCGTCGCCGCTGACCTGTTCGTACCAGAGGCTGCGGTCGAGGCCGACGTCCCGCGCGGCCAGGCTGAGGATGTTGCGCAGATCGGTCTGCGCCCGAAGCTGGCCGCGCGCGTCGCGCGTGCTGTATTTCTCGACATCGATCGCCAGGACAAGGCGGTAGGTAAGGCGAACGTCAGCATAAACGTCCTTGAGCGGCATGGACACCTCCAAAGCAAACTGGGCTACGCGCCCCCATTCGCTCCACTTGCGGAGAGAGTGTGCCTCTCGGAGGATGACCAGCGCCTCTCTTTTTCGGTACCTTCCCCACGTCCTTCCGGTGACCGCTGAATCCAGCGAACCTTAGACGCGAGAACGGCGACGAAAGATCCTGCGGGTAAGACAACCCTTACCTCAGAGGTAGTGGATCTGTCGGATCACGCAGGCCGCCTGAGCCGTTCGACCAGTTCAGCGAGTCGTAACCGGCGACGGGGAGGGGCCAGGGGCCTCGGCGGGAGAGACCCATGGCGGTCGGTGCGGCGAACGGCGTTACGCATAAGTCCAGTTTTCGCGGTCTTTAGGGCGATTATTCGTGACTCTACCGTTCGGCACCGACACTCCCGCGCCGGCGGACTTCTCGCCCGCCGCCGCATCGCGCTCCGGGCGCCATTCCGCCGGCCCCGCGATTCCGGTTCGAAACGTCGAGCCCGTCGAAGAGCCCCGGAGACCGGCGGGACGGCGGCCGGCCCCCTCAGACCGATGGCGGCCCGGACGTCGGGTGGCCGGGGATCTCCACCGTCCGGCGAGGACCGCCCTGGACCACACACCCCGCTGCGGGCGCGCGTACGACCGCGTCACGATTCATCTGACTACTTGAAGTGACATTAGGGTAACTAGTTGTCGTGACCGACATAACGGAGGAGGGACGCCGCGACGGCCGGCTCCTCGTCATCGGCGGCGCGGAGAACCGCACCTGCGGCACCGGGCCGTTGAAGGAGTTCGTCTCCCTCGCCGGGGCGGATGAATCCCGCATCGTGGTAGTCACCACGGCGACCGAGAAACCCGAACAGGTCGCGGCCGAGTACGCCGAGGTGTTCCATCGGCTCGGCGTCTCATCCGTCACCGAACTCCGGCTGCCGCACCGGGCCGTCGCCGACAGCCAGGCGTCGCTCGACGTACTGCGCGGGGCCACGGGGGTGCTGTTCAGCGGCGGCGACCAGTCCCGGATCCGCAGCCTCGTGGGTTCGAAGGCCAACGCCCTGCTGCGGCAGCGCCTCACGGCCGACGGGCTCGTCATCGCCGGGACCAGCGCGGGCGCCACCGCGATGGGCCGCTGGATGATCCTCGGCGGGGACGGTCACGAGGTCGCCGCCTCCACGGTCCGGATCGGACCCGGCCTCGGCCTGCTCGACGACGTGCTCATCGACATGCACTTCGCCGAACGGGGCCGGCTGCCCCGGCTCCTCAGCGGAATCGCGCTCGACACCCTGCGACTGGGCGTCGGCATCGACGAGGACACCGCGATCATGGTCCGCAAGGGCCGCTTCGAGGTGATCGGCAGCGGGGTCGTGACCGTCGTGGACGCCGACCAGGCCACCGTCGGGTACGCCGAGTGCGACGACGATCCGATGGCCCTCTTCGACGTCCGTCTCCATCTCCTTCCGGCCGGCTGCTGGTTCGACATGGAACAGCGCAAACCGTGGTTCGGCCCCGTACCCGCAGCAGAGGAGTGACCATGCACCTCGAGCATCTGCGCCGGCTGAACGGTCCCAACGTCTACATCGCGCAGCCGGTGGTGATCGCCCGGCTCGATTTAGGAGAGCTGACCGGCCGGGAGACGACGGACTTCCCCGGCTTCGCCGAACGGCTGGTGTCCGCGCTCCCCGGTCTGGCCGAGCACCACTGCTCCGCCGGCCGGCCCGGCGGGCTGCTGGCCGCGATGGCCCGCGGCACGTACTTCGGGCACGTCACCGAGCACGTCACGCTGGAGCTGTCCGCGCTGATAGGCCGGGACGTCTGCTTCGGCCGTACGGTGTGGGCCGGGACGCCGGGAGGCTATGACCTCATCCTCGAACGCCCGGCGGACGAACCCGCGGAGACGCCGCTCGTCGGCGACCTCATCGACCTCGCCATCCGTACGGTGACCGGCCTGCTGAAGGATGGGGACATCGCGTTCGACGCCGAGCTCGCCGCCCTGGCCGCGACGCACGAGCGGACGAGCCTGGGCGTCAGCACCGCCGCCCTCGCCGCGGCGGCCCGGCGGCGCGGCATCCCCGTACGCCGGGTCGACGACCTGAACCTGCTGCAGCTCGGGTACGGGCGGCACCGGCGCACGGTCTGGGCGGCGATGACGGACCGGACCTCGGCGATCGGTGTCGAGGCCGCCGGCGACAAGATGCTCACCAAGCGGCTCCTGGAGAGCGCCGGGCTGCCGGTGCCGGAGGGCACCGTCGTGACGACCGTCGAGGAGGCGATCGCCGCGTACAAGGAGATCGGCGCGCCCGTCGTGGTCAAGCCGCTCGCCGGCCACCAGGGGGAGAACGTCTGGATCGAGCTGACGGACCCCGACGAGGTCGCCGCCGCCTTCCACGCGGCCTCCGCCGACGGAGGCGAGGCGCTCGTCGAGACCTACGTTCCCGGCCGGGACCACCGGGTGGGGGGGGGGGGGGTGTAGGGGCCGCGGCGCCCGGGGCCCCGCGGCCCGCCCCCCCCCCGCCACTTCGAGCCCGTCGAGCTCGGGCAGG
>NZ_JBFAUM010000006.1:298198-328340 GCF_040679195.1 Actinoallomurus sp. NPDC052308
CCCAAGTGCCGGGCCCGGCCCCCCGGGTGGACGGTGGTCGGCGCCCGGGGGCCCCCCCCCGCCGAGGTCAGCCCCGCGCGGGTGACCGGGGACGGCCGGTCCACCGTCGCCGACCTCGTCGCCGTCGCGAACACCGACCCGGCGCGCGGCGAGGGCCACGACCGGCCGCTCACCCGCCTGACGCTCGGCGAGACCGAGCTGGCGCACCTGGCGCGGCAGGGCCTGGCCCCGGACTCGGTGCCGCACGCCGGCCAGGTCGTGACGCTGCGCCGCAACGCCAACCTGTCGACCGGCGGGACCAGCAAGGACGTCACCGACCGCGTCCACCCCGACGTCGTACGTCTCTGCCGCCGCGTCGCGGCGACCGTCGGCCTCGACATCTGCGGCATCGACCTGCGCCTGCCGGACATCACCGCGCCGCTCCCGGCGGACGCCGGCGCCTCCGGCGTCATCGAGGTGAACGCCTCGCCCGGCCTACGCATGCACCTGGCACCGTACGAGGGACGGCCCCGCGACGTCGCCGCGGAGATCATCGACCAGCTCTATCCGCCCGGCACCTCCGGGCGCGTGCCGATCGTGGCCGTCACCGGCACCAACGGCAAGACCACGACGGTACGGATGATCGCGCACCTGCTGGCGCAGGACGGCCGGCGCGTGGGGATGGCCACCACCGACGGCGTGTACGTCGGCGAGGAGCTCGTCTACCGGGCGGACGCGTCGGGCCCGCTCTCCGCGGCCATGGTGCTCGCGGACCGCACCGTGGACGCGGCGGTGCTGGAGACCGCGCGCGGCGGCATCGTACGGCGCGGGCTGGGCTACGACCGCGCCGACGTCGCCGTCCTCACCAACGTCACCGACGACCACCTCGGCGTCGACGACATCGCCACCGTCGACGACCTCGTCGAGATCAAGGCGCTGGTCGCCGAGGAGATCCGGCACGGCGGCCGGCTCGTGCTGAACGCCGACGACCCGCGTACGGCCGCGCTCGCCGACCGTCCCCGTGTACGGGACCGCGAGCCCAGCGTCCGCTACTTCGCCATGTCCGCGGCCGCGCCGCGCGTCGAGCGGCACCTGCGGACGGGCGGGATCGCGTACTTCGTCGAGGACGGCATGCTCACCGAGGCGAGCGGCGCCGGCCGGTCGGAGATACTGCCGGCCGCGGACGTCGCCGGGTCGTTCGGCGGGCTCGCCCGGCACGTCGTCGGCAACGCGCTCGCGGCCGCCGCGGCGGCGCGCGCCCTCGGCATGCCCGTCGACCTGGTCGCGCGGGGACTGCGGACGTTCGAACCGCACGACCTGAACCCGGGCCGCGGCTGCGCCTTCCAGGTCGAGGACCGCCCGATCGTGGTCGACTACGCGCACAACCCGGCGGCCGTGGCCGCCGTCGGCGAGCTCATGCGGCGGGTCTGGCGACGGGACTGCGTCGCCGCCGTCACGCTGCCCGGCGACCGCTGCGACGAACTGGTCATCGACACCGCCCGTGCGGTCGCCCGTTCCTTCGGCCGCGTGGTGGTGTACGAGGACGAGGACCTGCGCGGCAGGCGGCCCGGCGAGATGGCCGAGCTGATCAGGCGGGGACTCGTCGACGCCCGCCCCGACGTCCACGTGCACCCGGCGGGCGACCTGAAGGACGCGGTCGGCATCGCGCTCGGCGTCTCCGCACCGGGCGAGCCGATCCTGCTGCTGTACGAAAAGCTGCAGCCGGTCATGGACCTGCTCGACGCGCTCGGCGCGGCCTCGCTCCCGGGCGCGCTGTGACCGGAGAGCCGTCCCGCCGAGGGCGCTCCCGGCGACCCGCGCACGGCCCTTCCGGGACGTGCCCGGCGATCCGCTGAGAGTGTCGGCGGCGGTGCGCCGACCGGGCCGGGTGCTGCGACAGCGGCACCCGGCCCGGTCGCTAAAGCCACGCCCGCTCGCTGGCGATCCGGATCGCGTCGATCCGGTTGCGCGCCGCCGTCCTCGTGATCGCGCTCGACAGGTGGTTCCGCACGGTCTTCACCGACAGGGACAGCCGTGCGGCGATCTCCGCGGTCGTGGCCCCGTTCGCCGCGATGCGGAGGACCTCCAGCTCGCGCGGTGTCAGCGGGTTCTCCTCGACGGCGCGGGCGGTCCCGGCCAGCTCCGGGTCGATCACCGGGCGGCCCACCGCGACCTGACGGACGACGCGCATGAGGACGTCGGCCGGCGCCTGCCGGCTGAGCAGTCCGAGCGGGTCGACGGCCAGCGCTCGCCGTACGCCCACGGGGTCACCGCGGTCGGCCAGCATCACGACGGAGCACTCCGCGGTCAACTCGCGCAGATGTGCCACGCCCGTCGATCCCGCCGGGCCGGGCAGGTCGATGTCGATGACCGCGACGGCGGGACGCAGCTCCGCCACGGTCGCCGCGAGGCCGTCCCCATGGGACAGCGCGGCGACGACCTGGATGTCGGGTTCCCGGTCGAGACAGGCGGACAACCCTAACCGGAGCACGTGCACATGCTCGGCCACGAGCGTCCGGATCGCCGCCTGCCGCGAGTCGGTCCGCGTCGATCCCCACCGCCTTAACCCCGGTCGACGCTCCGAACATCGATCGTTTTTGTCCATGTACCGCCCCTGATCGCCCCTGTCGACAGCCGTAAGGCACTTTGCCCCGTACATCGCGGATAAACCTTGCAAAGCGCCGTGAGCTAGAACTTACTGGTCAAGTCACCGCAGCATGCCCCGTTTGAGGCAGGGGGCGACCGACTCGGTACGAGCGGTCACCCGACGGTGGGCGCGGAGCCCGCAAGTGCGGCCCGCAAGGCGTCGAGTGAGCCGGAACCTCCGGAGGCCTGCGACCCGCCCGGCGTCCCCGGAGATCCACCAGGCGTCGTCCGGGGGTCGCCGGCCGCCGCTGGAGCGGTCATCGTCGCGGGTACTCCGACCGGAGCGGCCGGTCCGGTCCCGCCCGGCTCCGCGGCGTCGCTCGCCCGGCTCGCCGCGGACCCGGGCCCGTGCGGGACGGCCGCCGACCGCGCCGGGGCGGAGGCCGAGCCACCCGCGCCCGCCGGCCCCCGGCGCGGTACGGACACCGGGCCGTCCCATGCCGCCGATCGGGCCGGGACGGAGACCGAGCCGAGAGCCTTGCGGCGAGGTCGGCCCGCGAGCGTCCGGACCCATCGGGGCCACACCCGGTACGCGGGCGCTCCCGGCCGGGCGGCACCGGCGAAGGCCCGGCGCCGCCAGCCCGTCAGGGAGCCGCGCTGGATGACCGTCCCAGTGTGCGGGGCGTGGACGAACCGGCCGCGGCCGACGTAGATGCCGACGTGACTCGCCCCGGAGAAGAACACCAGGTCGCCGGGGCGCAGGCTCCTCATCGGGACCTTGCGCCGGATCAGGTGGTACTGGATGTCCGCGCGGTGCGGCAGGCTGACCCCGCCCTTCCGCCAGGCCGCCATCGCCAGGCCCGAGCAGTCGTACGATCGCGGGCCGGCCCCGCCGAACCGGTACGGCTTGCCCATCTGCCGATAGGCGAATCGAACGGCTCGCCGGGCGGCGACCCGCTGCGCGGCGAGCCGGGTCAGGTAACGCTCATAGGCGTGCAGGACCCGGAACTGCCGATGCGTCGGCGCCGAGGCCGCCATCACGGTGTGTCCCCGCTCCGTACGGGCCGCCGCGCCGGACGGCGTCCAGAAGGCCAGGAGCACGCTGACGCCGATCACCGGGTATCGCAGTAAAGCGGGACGCGCAGCACCGAGATGGGCTTTACCGGTCGGAACACGGTCGTGGTACGTCGACTTCATCCACCATCCTCCAAATGGCGAGTGAGCCTTTTCAACGCAACACTTACCCTGAAAGACGGGACACGTACCATTACCCTTTTCGCCGCAATCCCCGCTATCCGGATTTCGATCGACCGCCGATTAAGAAAGGTCAGCACCGATACGAGAAAATGTCAGACGCCGGTAAACAGAACGCCGCCCAACCGCCTCGAATAAGGCGATTGGGCGAGGGTGCGGAACTCCACGAAAACGAAAACCGCCCGGCCGGAGTACCGGCCGGGCGGAAATCGGAGCCGAAGGTCAGGAGTTGCCGCCCCGGGCGAAGGAGGCGTCGCCGTCGCAGGCCGCCGCCGCCAGGCCCTTGATGGCGCCCGAGTTGCCGCAGATCACGATGGGCGCCGCGACCGGCGCGCTGACCTGGTCGTTGCTGAGCAGGTGGGTGGCCGACGAGCTGCTGCCCTGCGCCGAGGACTGGCTGCAGGCCTCGGGGCAGACCGGCGCGCCGACCGGCTGCGAGCAGGTCTGAGCGCAGGCCGGCGGCTGCTGGACGGTCGTCTGGGCCGGCGGCTGGGCCGCGTCGCAGGCGGTCGGGCAGGCCGGAGCGGCCGGCTTGGCGGGCTCGGTCGTCACCTGGGTGGACGACGAGCACGTCGCGGGGCAGGCCGAGTTCGCCTGCGAGGCCGTGCTGCCGCTGCTGATGCTCGAGTGGCCCCGGCAGGTCGCGGTGCCCAGACCGCCGTCGGAGATCGCGTTGCCGCAGATCAGGATCGGGGCGGTCAGCGGCGCGTGAACCTTGTCGTCGCTGCCGATCGAGGTCGCCTCGATGCCGTGGTCGTGGTGGTGGCTGACGAAGCGCAGGCGCTGGGCGGCGCCCGTGGCCAGGGTCGAACGCGGGCTGAGCGCGTTGATCGCGTTGCCGTTCGCGTTGACGGTGGTGTTCCGCAGCAGGTTGTTGGCGGTGATCGGGGCGGCGACGGGAGCGGTCACGTCCGCCAGCACGCCGCCGAGGAGGCTGCGGTCCCCGCGCGTCGTGTTGTTGTCGGCGTTGGCGATGCCGCCGCCGACCGCCGCGAACGCGGCTCCGACGAGGAGGGCTCGGGCGGCGCGAACAGTCCATTTACGCATTGGTCCCCCAAGGGTGTCTGTTTTTCCAGCGATGATGCGGGTGGTTTTCCGTCGCGGCGGGATCGCACGATCACGTTGGATCGGAATATTGGCGAGATCCACCCATCGTGTCCGCGAGAGCGGAGACCCGGATGCTTGAGCGGCGATTCGGACGTGCGGCACAGAATGTGCTCCACGCGTACGAGTCGGTCCGCTTCACGCACTCTCCAGGTGGCCGATGATCTCGAAAGTCGAAGGTTCTTGCTGACCGGTGGAAAGGCTAACACCGCCATTCCCGTCTGCCAGAGCACGTCAAATCGCTACGTAAAAGGGTCACCCGCCGCGCGGCGGTGTTCTCCACGGCGAGGCTCAGGCGAGACCAGGCGGGAGCCGGAAAGGCAAACGGCAGGCAACGAAGAGCGCTTCATTCGACGCCGATCCTTGATGTTGCCATTACCCGCGTTCCGCAATTCCCCTGGCCCGGCCGTCCGCCGGCGTCCGCGAGGGCGGGGAAAATCGGATGACATGCCGGTATCCGGTTCCTACGCTGCCTCGGGTGCGTGACCTGACCCGCCTGCCAAAGGCCCACCTGCACGTCCACCTCGAGAGCACCATCCGCTGGGCGACACTCCGGGAGATCGGGACCGCCAACGGCGTTCGAGTGCCGGAACCCCCCGCCGACGGCCCGGTCGTGTTCGAGGACTTCGGCCGGTTCGCCGACCTCGGCGCACTCGTCCGCGACTGCCTGCGCCGGCCGGAGGACTTCCGGCGGATCGCCGTCGAGTTCTGCGCGGACGAGGCCGCGCAGGGAACGCGGTACGCCGAGGTCACCTTCACCGCGGCCGCGCACGGTGAGCGTCTCGGCCATCCGGAGATGCCCCTCGAGGCGGTGCTCGAGGGACTCGCGGAGGGACAGGCCGCGTACGGCATCGAATGCCGGGTCCTGCTGGACCACTCGCGCCGGCGCTCGGTGGACCGCGCCCGGCACACGGTGGACCTGGCCGCGCGGTACGCGACGCACGGGGTCCTCGGCATCGGCCTGGCCGGCGACGAGGCCCATCCCCTCGCGCCGTTCGCCGAGGTCATCGAGTCGGCGCGGGACGCGGGCCTCCACCTCGTCCACCACGCGGGGGAGACCTGCGGACCGGCGAGCATCCGCGAGGCGATGACCGTCGGTCACACCGAGCGGCTCGGGCACGGGATCCGCGTCCTGGACGACGCCGGCCTGGTCGCCGAGGTACGGGACCGCGGCCTGCCCCTCGAGGTGTGCCCCTCGTCGAACGTCGCGCTCGGCGTGGCGCCCTCGTTCGCCGCGCACCCGCTGCCGCTCCTGCGCGACGCCGGGCTGGTCGTGACGGTGAGCACCGACATCCCGGTGATCGTGGGCACCACGCTGACCGAGGAGTACGCCCGGATCCGTACGGCGTTCGGGTACGACGACGCCGTGCTGGCCGAGTTGTCGCGGGCGGGGGTCGAGGCGTCCTTCGCCCCGGAGTCGACCAAGGCCCGGCTGCGCCAGGAGATCGACGCGTGGCTGGCCGCCCCCGCCTCCTGACCGGACGGGCACGGTCGGCCGCCCGGCGGTCGAGGCCGGCCGGCCATGGACGTCTCTGGACGTCCCGGGACGTCCAGAGCCGGACCGAGCCGTCCCGGGCCGGCCTTGGACGGCCCGGTCGCGGCCGCCGCTCGTACGGCGGCCGCGGTCGCGTTCGCGCCACCCGGCGCGACACCGCCCTCCCCGGACCGCCCCTGTCCGCGTGTCTCCGGCCTGCCTTACTAGGGTCGGAAGCATGTCCGATATGGCGTATCGCCCGCTGGGCGACTCCGGTCTCGTCGTCTCCGTCGTCGGCCTCGGCTGCAACAACCTGGGCCGTACGAAAACCCGTACGGAGACCCTCGAAGGCACCAGAAAGGTCGTCGACGCCGCGCTGGACGCCGGCATCACCCTCTTCGACGTGGCGGACATCTACGGCGCCGAACCGGGACTGTCCGAGGACCTCCTCGGCCAGTCCCTCGTCGGCCGCCGCGACGATGTCGTGGTCGCCACCAAGTTCGGGATGGACATGCGCGGCGCCAACGGCCCCGACTTCGGCGCGCGCGGGTCGCGGCGCTACATCCGCCGGGCCGTCGAGGCGTCCCTGCGCCGGCTGCGCACCGACCACATCGATCTCTACCAGTACCACGCTCCCGACGGCGTGACCCCGATCGAGGAGACGCTCGCCGCCTTGGACGAGCTCGTCCGCGAGGGCAAGGTCCGCTACATCGGCTCCTCGAACTTCGCCGGATGGCAGGTCGTCGAGGCCGACTACGTCGCCCGCGCCGCGGGCGGTGCGCGCTTCATCAGCGCGCAGAACCACTACAACCTGCTCCACCGCGGCCCCGAGGCTGAGCTCGTACCCGCCTGCCAGGCGTACGGCGTCGGGCTGCTGCCGTACTTCCCACTCGAGTCCGGCCTGCTCAGCGGAAAGTACCGGCGGGACGAGGCTCCTCCGGCCGGGACGCGGATCGGCGACACCCGGCGTGCCATGCACGCGGACGCGGACTGGGACACCATCGAGGCGATCGGCGACTTCGCCGACCAGCGTGGCGTGTCGATGCTGCACGTGGCCATCGGCGGCCTCGCCGCCCAGCCGACCGTGTCCTCGGTGATCGCCGGTGCCACCTCACCGGAGCAGATCCGCATGAATGTCGAGGCCGCGCAGTGGATCCCGAGCGATGAGGACCTGACGAAGCTCGCCGAGATCACGGGCTGAGGCGGCCTCCGGCCCGGCGACCGGATATCGCTCCGATCTCCACCTCGGCCGATTGAACCCCGGCGCGCCTTTTCGCGTACTCCCTGCCGACATCGGACCCGCACGGGCGGGGCGACCGCTCGCCGGCCCGATCGCGTCTCGCCCGGCGAGACGCGATCGGGCAGGGACCGAATCGTCGGGGGCGGGGCGGCCGGAAGACCTTCGGCCGCCCCTGGTCCGGCCCGCGTACGCGGCTCTCCGGGCCTGCTGTGAGGTGGGCACGGCGGCCGTGCCCGGATACGGTGAACGCCAGGGTCGATCACATGCGCCGGGGCGGGTCGTGCCGGGCGGAAGAGACCAGGGGATGGCCGGATGAGCGTCGCGCACACCGATGTCGGCGCCTACGTGCTGGGCCTGCTCGAAGAGGACGACCGCCGGGCGTTCGAGGAGCATCTGACCGGGTGCGCGGCCTGCGCCTCGGAGGTCGCGGAGCTCGGCGGCATGCGGCACCTCCTGAGCGGCGTCGTCCCCGTCGCGCCCGCCGCCGATACGCCGCCGGCGGACGTCACCGACCTGTTGCGGCGCCGGCGCCGGGCCGCACGCCGTCGCCGGCGCGGCACCATCGTGATCGGCTTGGCGGCGGGTGTCGCCATCGTCGCCGGCGGCGTGACCATCGGCGCCGCCCTGACCGGCCCCCGCGCGTACACCCACCACCACGGCAGCCCCGCCGCCGACCTCCTCGCGCGGGGCGAACGCCACACCGCCACCGACCCGACGACCCACGCCACCGGGATCGTCGCGACCGAGAGCGCGCCGTGGGGGACACAGGTCGCCCTGGACCTGGCCGGCGTACGCGGCCCGCTGACGTGCCGGCTGGTGGCGGTGACCCGGTCCGGGGAACAGCGCGCGGTGACGGCGTGGGCGGTCCCGGCCAAGGGGTACGGCGTGCCGGGCGCGCCGGCCCATCTTCAGGTGCACGGCGGAACGGTCGCCCCGCGTCCGCAGATCGTACGTTTCGACGTGCTCATCGACGGCGGCGGAACCCTCCTGAGAATCCCCGTATAGAGTCCGCGGCAGCCCCACGAAAATCAGCCGGCCGCTGTCAGCATGACGAGTTCAGGGCCGGCGTAGGCACTGCGTCTCGGCATGCGCGGAAAGGGGATCCCGGCCGGGCAGCGCGGCGATGGGCGGTGGGAGCCGCCGCGCCGTCAGCGTGTCCGTGAGGAACGGGCACCTGCCTTCCGCCCGTTCGCGACGGTCGCCCTACGGGGCACGGTGAGCGGCGTTCCGCGACGCCAGCCACGGGGACACGCGATCACGATCGAGGAGTTCAGGTCTGGCGAGCCGGTCCAGCATGAGGTGCACCGAGCCCGCCGCGTCCTGAGTCCACGCGTAACACTGCTCTTTGGTCCCGCACTGGATCGCGGCGCGGCTCCTCGCGACAGCGACGATCGCCGGGGCGTCGGCCCGGACCTGCTCGCTGTCCGCGGCAGGATCCCGCAGCCGTACTCCGGCCGCCGCGGCGACGCCGGCGATGTCGGACAACTGGTCGTGCAGCCAGTCCCATGGGGCGGCCTTGACCTCGTCGGCCCAATGACGTTCGCACGGCTCGGCATCATGGAAGCGCGGGTGAAAGTGTGCCGCCTCGAACCCTCCGTGCACGCCGTCGATGCGATCGAAGAGATCGGCTCGCCACAGCGGCTGATCCGCCACGATCTTCTGGGCCGCCGACTCGGTCCCGCGATGTGGCTGAGGGCTTCGCAGGCGCAGCTCGATGCGTGCCCCGTGCTCGAGGTGACCGTCCTTGATGCTGACCTCGAACCAGTGCCGGACGAGGATCACGATCTCGTTGTAGACGAAGGCGTGTAGCACCGCACCACTCCTCGACGATCGCCGGATGGCCGCCCGGGCGCAGGGCCACGAACGGTGGTCGATCACGGTGGACGCGCGGGCCGCCGGAGAACGCGTCATTCTCCCCACGCCCACTCGAGGCACGCAATCACCGGCCGCGCGGTTTCCTGAGGTTCCGCTGAGTGCGGCGCTCGCCGGACCGACGTTCGGCG
Source organism: Actinoallomurus sp. NPDC052308 (assembly GCF_040679195.1). Lineage (NCBI taxonomy): Bacteria > Bacillati > Actinomycetota > Actinomycetes > Streptosporangiales > Thermomonosporaceae > Actinoallomurus > Actinoallomurus sp. NPDC052308. The sequence goes on from NZ_JBFAUM010000006.1 coordinate 307,839, forward strand.
CCGCCGTCCGGGTGATCAGATCGGATCCACCGACACCGGCGGCCAAGATGGATGGCGTGAGCGGACTCATAGTGCGGGAGATCCGGCCGGGAGACGGCGAAGGCTGTGCGCGGGCGTGGCAGGACGCCGGCCGACACTACGCCGCGATCGTGCCGGAGGTCGTGCAGGAGCCTGATCCCGAGGGTCTCGTCGAGTGGTTCGAGCAGGCCATCGGCGAACCTCGGGAGGAGGACACCGCCTGGTTGGTCGCCGAAGACGACGGCCAGGTGGTCGGACTCATCGAAGCGGCGGTGATCCGGCCGGCGCCCGACGCCCGCTGGCAGATCCAGCGGGACCTGTCACGGGTACGCCTCGTGATCAACGCCCTCGCCGTCGCTGCGGAGTGCCGCCGCCAGGGCACCGGCACGGCGCTCATGGCGGCCGCCGAGGCGTGGGGACGGCGAAGGGGCGCGGAGATCGCGGTGACCGACACGAACCTGAGCAGCCCGCTGTCGGTTCCGTTCTACGAGAAGCGGATGGCCTACCACCGACAGGGGATCACCCTCCGCAAAGCCCTCCACCCCGCGTGAGTGACCTCGTCGAGGAAGCCGTCGAGCGGCAGCACGACGGCGTCGGCCTTCTCCCGGTCGGCGGTCGCGGCCGCCGACCGGATCGGCCCGGTGACCTCAACGCCGGACGATAGGCCGCGTCCGTCCGGGGTCACCAGGGGATGACGCCCTCGTCATCGAAGAAGCCGCCGCGCGGTCCGTCATCCGGAAGGGTCGCGAGCCGGATCGCGATCGCGGCACCTTGCTCGGGCGTCCGCGGCGCGTTGAAGCCCGTGAAGTCGGTCGCCACATAGCCGGGGCAGGCGGCGTTCACGATGACGTTCGTTTCGGCGAGCCGGCGGGCGTACTGTGCCGTGACGCTGTTGAGCATCGACTTCGACGGGGCGTACGCGGCCATGATCGGGCCGGTCTGCAGCGTCAGCGAGCCCATGTTGCTCGACATGTTGACGATGCGCGGCGAGTCCGCGCGGCGGAGCAGCGGGAGCATCGCGTTGGTCACCCGAACGACCCCGAACACGTTCGTGTCGAGGACGGTGCGGACGACGTCGAGGTCGAGCGTCGTCGGGTCCTGCGCGCCACCGTCCGTCCGGCCGGAGATGCCCGCGTTGTTGACGAGCACGTCGAGCCGCCCTGCCGTCTGCTCGATGGTCGCCGCCGCCGCGGCGACGCTGTCGTCGGAGGTGACGTCGAGGGCGACCCCGAACGCGTCGACGCCTGCGGCACGCAGACGCTCGACGGCCTCCTCGCGCCTGGCATCGTCGCGAGCCCCCACCGCGACCGTGAAGCCGATCGCCCCGAGACCCTGTGCGATGGCGAAACCGATTCCCTTGTTCGCGCCGGTGACCAGCGCGATCTTCGTGTCGTTCACGCGATCCATGCTCGGCGAGCCGCGCGCTCGGGGTCCAACACCGACTCAGTCCGCTGTGATACCCACCGGGTATCACTCGGTAGGCTGCTCGCGTGGACGATCTCGAGACCCGCGAGCTCCGGTACTTCGTCGCCGTCGCCGAGGAATTGCACTTCGGACGCGCCGCTGTTCGGCTCGGGATCGCACAACCGCCGCTCTCACGCGCGATCCGCCAGCTGGAGCGGCGGCTCGGCGTCCGGCTCCTTGACCGGAACCGCCGTGGAGTGGCGCTCACCGACGCCGGCCGGGTGCTGCTCCACGAGGCCGGAGCGGCCCTCGACGCGGTGGCGGCCGCCGCGCGCCGGACGCGGCGTGCCGGGGATCCGAAGCGGCCGCTCGTGCTCGTGACGAAGGCCGGGGCGTCCCACGAACTGCTGCAACGGCTCCTCGACGCGCTTGCGAGCGAACCCGACGCGGCACCGATCGAGGTCCTCCTGTGCGAGGTCGGCGAGCAGGCAGGGCTGCTCCGCGACGGGCGCGCCGACGTGGCACTCATGCACCGGCCGTTCGACGACCTCGCCGGGTTCGACACCGAGGACCTCTGCACGGAAGGCCAGGTCGCGATCCTTCCCGCGGCGCATCCGCTCGCGTCACGCGATCAGCTCACGCTGGCGGAGGTCCGCGACGTACCGGACCTGCCGATCGCTCGATGGCCCCGGCTCGACGGGTCCTACCCGGACGGGCCCGGACCGGAGGTGCGCACCCAGTCGCAGCTCGCTCAGCTCGTGGCGCTCGGCAGGACGCTGCTCGTCATCCCGGCCTCCAGCCGCGCCTGGCAGTGGCCCGAACACGTCGCGGTGCCCGTCGTCGACGCGCCAGACGTCACCACGGTGATCGCGTGGCCCCGAAGCAGTCGCTCACCGGCGGTCGCATCACTCGTCCGCTCCGCGACCGGCCTCCACGGCACCGCGCCGCCTTCGCCCGCGGACCGCGTACGACCCGGCCGCCCTGCAGGGAGAACTGCAACGGAACCTGTAACCGGGGCGATTCATCTGCCGTCACCGGCCCTGCGTGGCCCGTGATCCACCATGGCAGGTGGCCGGCACCTCCCGCCGCAGGGCGGGAGGTGCCGGCCGTGTTCGGCCTCAGCTCTGCGGGAGCTGCGGCTTGGCCGACGCGGTGACGTGCGTCGTGTAGCGCTTGGTCCGGCCCCGCGTGCGCCGGGTGACCGACCAGCCGTTGCGCACGATGCTGATGCGCAGCTTGATGCCCGGCTGGCCGAGTTCCCACGTCACGGTGAGCTCCTTGGCGCCCGCCATCGCGTCGATCAACGCGGTGGCGAACTTGGACGTCTCCTCGTAGGTGACGAGGCCGGCCATGGTCGCCGTGTTCAGCACCGCCTCGATCTGGCCGCGGAGTTCGGAGAGGTCGGGGCAGTTCAGCTTTTCATCCGCCGACCAGGTCAGATCGGAGGACTGGATCTCGCCCATGGCGGAGGTCCTTTCGGGTGATTTTCGTTGTGCGTGCATGTCTTGCACAGCACCGTCCCGATGCGGCTAGGGGTGGCAAGCGATCTGCCGCGCTCTGCATGATTCGAGCTGAGCCAGCCCTGTTCAGCCACCCGACGGCCCAGATGCTCAAGCTTCTGGACGAACGACCTTCGCCTCTGGGGTCCGGCCTGCTCGGCTCGGCCTGGGGCAGCTGGGTCAACGCGTGCTGATGATCTCCCCTGAACGCCCCTGGACGGCGGGAACTGCAACGGAAACTGTGTTGCCGTCAGCGTTGCCGTCACTGCCGTCATCGCATGCGGCTCCGGTAGGCGGGAGCGCGCCTTCGTTCGAGGGATGCTCTGATCTGTGATCCGCGTGGCACTTGTGGTCCGTTCGGACAGGTGCCGTTCCGCGTATATTCCGCAAAGTTGAGCTTGGCGGTCAGAGGCAGAGCTTCCTAGCATCATCCTCGTGGAACCCAAAACCCTTGCAGAACTCCAGCTTGGGCCACACCATCGACCTACCGGGTTCACCCGCCACTACTACGGCTATGCCGACGGGTCCCGCGTGGAAGTGCCGCCCCCAGTGTCTTTGCGCATCGTGCAGTACGAGGGCGATGAGCCACGCGCCTACCTCTTCTACTGTGACCACAGTGGCGAAGAGATGACCGACACTATCCACGACTCTATAGACGAAGCCATGGACCAGGCTGAAGCAGAGTTCGGTGTGCAACGGCACGAATGGGACCTCCTCGAGTAGCCCTTGCGTGCGTACACGCCCGTAGGGCGTGCCGGAGCGGGCGGCCGGTGGTACGCCCGAAGTCGCGCGCGATCACCGCGGTGCTTGTCCATGGGAGCGCTTCTACCATTGCCCCGTGCCGTACGAGATGGAGACGTATCAGCCCTATGCGTCATCCCGCGTTGTCACGATCGATGAGTTGGCCGGTTTGTTCGTCCCGGACCAAGAACCGGTGTTCGCGTACGGCAGCGGTGGCGAGGACGTATTGATCGTCTCGGTGCACCATGGTTTCAGCACCGTTTCGCTGCTGCACGACCGAACGTGGTACTGGCTTGAAGAGTCACCGGATGCCGATCCTGTCGAGATCGTGCTGTGCGGGCAGGAGGCGTGGGTCCCGGCGGGTGCCATCGTTCGGCCCGAGATCGGGCTCGCCGCGCTGCGGCTGGCCCATGACGTGCCGCATCTCATGACCCGGTTCAAGTGGCGCGCGCAATGAGCCCTTGCCCACCGTCACGGCGGCTCCTCAGGCACAGCTCTCAATCCTCGTGAAGACGGACGCAGAGTTGACGGTCGGGGACCATAGGCCACCTCCGTTACGTCCTGCACACCTTGCGACGAAGCCGCACGCCGAGACCTGAGCCGAGCGCTTGTACCGCTCGACGACGCCTTCCCTCGAAAGAAGCGTCAACGATCCGACCGCCTCACCCGATCAACCATGGTGGCATCGGCGGACCCTGTTCTAAGCAAGCAGATCCGGAACCGTACCCCTGCCGCGTGTCTTCGCCGTGAGGCGCGGGCGGGAGTCGAACCCGTAGTACCAGCTTGGGAAGTCGACGATCACCTGAAGGCGCGGGGAGCGGAGGGGACTGCGGCTGGGAGCGCCGTTCGGGCGCCAGAGACGACCAAGGGCCTCCCCCGACGTTCGTCGGGGAAGGCCCTGATCAAGGAGCGGAGGCTCGGGGATTTGAACCCCGGATGGACGGTAAGCCCAAACCGCATTAGCAGCTCGGGTGCTGATCGTTCAGGACCGTCCTACGTGGGTCAACTCGTACCGGTGATCTTCCCTGAACGGCCCTGGATGGCGGGGAACTGCAACGGAAACTGCAACTGGGGCAGCTGCACGACCAGGGCTAACGGGGCGCGTTATGTCCGCTGACGCGAAATCGGCCCCAACCCTTCCGGGGGTGGGGCCGATCAGGTGGATCGATCTCGTCAGCGGAAGATCGACCGAAGGATGGCCTCGATGAAGGCACCGATGGCTCGGGCGATGGCCTCGGCGACGAGGCGGGCCACGAGGATCCCGAAGCCCGCGAATGCGGTCAAGGATCCGATCAGGACCAGGTCGATCCAGCCGACCGTCACGAGCCAGTGGATGGGGCAAAGCCACACGTCGACGATGCCCAGCCCGAGCATCGCGATGTAGAGGAGCAGGAAGACGCCCCGCCGCGTTCGGGTTTTGTCAAGGTTGTGCGTCATGGGGGTTGCCCTTCAGACGGGCGCCGGTCTGTTCCGACGCTGAGGGGAACCGTCCGGTATTGCTGCTAGGAGGCAATGGAGATCCGGAAGTTGAACACGACCTCGCTCTCGCAACCGCCTGCCAAGGCGACCTGGGAACAAGCACGCTGGCTGCTCAACGACGACACACTCAAGCCCGAAGATCGCGTCGCCGGCCTGCTCGTTCTTCTCTACGCCCAATGGCCGGCCGCCATCAGCCGCCTCACCCTCGACCACGTCGATACCGATGAACACCACGTGCAGATCGCTCTGGGCCGCGAGCCGGTCGTCCTCCCCGAACCACTCGCCGACCTGGTCCGCCAGGTCGCCGCGACCCGGCAAGGGCACGCCACCATCGGCGACCACGGCACATCGCCATGGCTGTTCCCCGGCGGCCAGCCCGGCCGCCCGATCAGCTCCTACCAACTCGCCGAACGACTCCGCCATCTTGGCCTGCGCCCAGGACAAGCCCGATCCACCGCATTGTTCCAACTCGCCACCGACCTGCCCGCAGCCGTCCTGGCCCGCATGCTCGGCATCCACATCGCGGTCGCCGTCGCCTGGCAACACGCCTCCGCCGGGGACTGGGCCAGCTACGCGGCCGACGTCAGTCGACGGCCACCCCGGAACTGATATGACCCGCCGGACCAAAGGAGCCCTGTGACAGACGCCGGAAAAGATCACGCTGAGCAGGGTGTCGAGCCGATGATGGGAGATGGTGTCACCCCCGGCATCGTGCGGATCGGCGACACCGTTCGCCGTCCGGTCCGCCCGTTCACCGCCACGATCCAGGCCTACCTGGCCCACCTGCACGAGGCCGGATTCACCGCAGCGCCCGTCCCGCTCGGAATCGACGAGCAAGGCCGCGAAGTGCTGTCCTTCGTCTCCGGGGACGTTCCACGAGAGCCCCTTCCCGACGAGACCGCCGGCGAGGACGTCCTTGTCGCACTGGGCCAGCTCATCCACCGGCTGCACGGCGCCGCCCAGGGCTGGGTCCCTCCTCCCGACGCCACTTGGGGAGGCATCCCCGGATCCGACACCGTCCCCATCGGGCCGGTCGACGTGGAACCCGAGCTCGTCAGCCACCGCGACTACTGCCCCGGCAACGTCGTCTTCCGCAACGGCCTGCCCGCGGCCCTGATCGACTTCGACCTCGCCCGCCCGACCACGCGGCTCTACGACATCGCCAACGCCCTCTACTGGTGGGTGCCCCTGCTCGACCCCCGTGACCGGGCACCAGCCTTCACCGACCTCGACGCTCCCCACCGAGTAGCCGTTTTCGCTGACGCCTACGGGATGACCACCCAGCAGCGCACAGAGCTGGTGCCCCTGGCGACCCGGATGGTTCATCGTTTCCACCTGACCGCCCGAGCCGCAGCCAACGTCGACCCGGTGTTCCGACGCTTCTGGGAACAAGGCGTCAAGGACCGGATGCCCAGGGCCGAAGCATGGCTCGCACACGCAGGCCCCGCCATCGCAGCGCGACTCACCGCAACCGCCCCACACCGGCACACCTGAGAAGGCATTCGGAGAGTTGGAATATCCGACGTCGCCAGAGCACGTGGCCGCCGCCCAGGTCCAGGACGCCAGTGCCCGGATGGCCGCCGCCCTGTGGGGCGAGGAGTAGCAACTGCAACGGGAACTGCAACTGGGGCGGCAGGAGCCCCAGGAACGATCAAGGGCCTCCCCCGACGTTCGTCGGGGAAGGCCCTGATCAAGGAGCGGAGGCTCGGGGATTTGAACCCCGGATGGACGGTAAGCCCAAACCGCATTAGCAGTGCGGCGCCATAGACCGGACTAGGCGAAGCCTCCTCGGTGGCCACCAGGCCGCACACAGCGTACCGGGCATCAGCCCTTGTGAGCAAAGCGTTCGATGGTGTCCCCCGGCTCAGGCCGTTACGCCGAGGGTTTCCGTCGCTCTGACGACGGAAACCCTCGGCGCTGAGCGCGCCCGACATCACCCCGCCGTCGCTGTGGACACCTTGCCGTCGGCGCGGACAGCACGCCGCCCCTTTTGTCCCATCCGGACAGCAATGACGGCGGCAAGGAGTCCCGGGGGGCGGGTGCCTTGGGGACGGCGGTCAGTCGGTTTCGATCACGTTCAGGGCGTCGTCGGCGTACATCTGGCGGAGGGTGCGCTTGGAGAACTTGCCCACCGAGGTCTTCGGGACGGCGGCGATGAAGGACCAGCGCTCGGGGACCTGCCACTTGGGCACGCGTTCGGCCAGGTACGCCCGCAGGTCGCCGGCGGAGATGGTGGCGCTCTCGCGGAGGACGACCGAGGCGAGCGGGCGTTCCTGCCACTTCGGGTCGGGGACGCCGATGACGGCGGCCTCGATGACGTCGGGGTGGCCCATCAGGTGGTTCTCCAGCTCCACGGAGGAGATCCACTCGCCGCCGGACTTGATGACGTCCTTGGCGCGGTCGGTGAGGACGAGGTAGCCGTCGGGGGAGACGGTGCCGACGTCGCCCGTACGCAGCCAGCCGTCGTGGAACTTCGACGGGTCCTCGTCCTTGTAGTACGAGCCGGTGATCCAGGCGCCCCGGATCTCGATCTCCCCCACGGAGGCGCCGTCCGCGGGCAGGACCGTGTCGCCGTCGCCGACGACGCGGACCTCCAGGCCGCTGAGGACGCGGCCCTGGGTCGTGCGGTAGCGCAGGGGGTCGGGGCAGGCGGGCGGCGGGTGCGCGACCGAGGCGACGGGGGAGGTCTCGGTCATGCCCCAGGCCTGCACGATCCGGACGCCGAGGTCGTCGAACGCCCGGAGGATGGACTCGGGGACCGCGGAGCCGCCGCAGGGGACGAGGCGCAGGGAGCTCAGGTCGGACTCGTTCTCCTGCGCGTACCGGAGGACCTCGTTCCAGATGGTCGGGACCGCGCCGGAGACGGTGGGACGCTCGTCCTCGATGATCCGGACGAGGGGCTCGGGCTGCAGGAACCGGTCGGGCATGACCAGCGACGCGCCGGCCATGAGGGCGGCGTACGGAAGGCCCCAGGCGTTCGCGTGGAACATCGGCACGACGGGGAGGACGCGGTCCGTGGCGCACAGGCCGACGGCGTTGCCGGTGCAGACGGACATCGAGTGCAGGTACGCGGTGCGGTGCGAGTAGACGACGCCCTTGGGGTTGCCGGTGGTGCCGCTGGTGTAGCACATGGCCGCGGCCTGGCGTTCGTCGATCTCCGGCCAGTCGAACGTGTCGGGCTCGGCGGCGAGCAGGGCCTCGTACGCGTGCAGTTCCGGGGCGGCGGGCTCCAGCGGCGCGAGGTCGGCGTCCCCGACGACGATCACGTGGCGGACCGTCTTCATGCGGGGCAGGACCGCGGCGAGGAGGGGGACGAGCGTGGCGTCGACGATGACGATGTCGTCCTCGGCGTGGTCGGCGATGTAGACGAGCTGGTCGGCGGAGAGCCGGATGTTGAGCGTGTGCAGGACCGCGCCCATCGACGGCACGGCGAGGTACGCCTCGAGGTGCTCGGTGTTGTTCCACTGGAAGGTCGCGACCCGCTGGTCGGCGTCGACGCCGAGACGGCGGAGTGCGTTCGCGAGCCGGGCGACGCGGCGGCCGAGCTCGGCGTACGACGTGCGGCGCATCCCGTCGCCGGTGAAGGTCGCGACCTCGGCGTCACCGAAGATCTGGGTGCCGTAGCGCATGATCGAGGAGATGGTCAGCGGATAGTCCTGCATCGTGCTCCACACGGCGGCCTCCACGCTCGAGGGTGTGACCGGATTGTGGCCCTCCGCGCAGTCCCTTGTCAGCATCTCCCGGCGAGATCGGCGATCACTCCAGGGCGGCGAACTCCTCGTCGGCGTCCTCGCGCAGTTTGGCCATGGCGCGGGAGACGGTGCTCTTCACGGTACCGACGCTGACGCCGAGCGCCTCGGCGATCTCGGCCTCGGTGAGGTCGTCGAAGTAGCGCAGCACGATGTACGCGCGCTGGCGGGCGGGCAGGCGGTCCAGCAGGCGGTCGAGGGCGTCGCGCAGTTCGCTGCGGTCGGTGTGGTCGGCGACGGGGGTGTCGGGCATCTCGTCGGTCGGGTACTCCTCCAGCCGGCGCCGCCGCCACCAGGAGATGTTGATGTTCACCATCGCGCGGCGGACGTAGCCATCGAGGGCGGCGCGGTCCTTGATCCGGTCCCAGGCGAGGTACGTCTTGGCCAAGGCGGCCTGCAGCAGGTCCTCGGCCTCGGTACGGTCGGCGGTGAGCAGGAGGGCGGCGCGCAGGAGCGTGGGACGCCGTGCCGCGACGAAGTCACGGAACTCATCGTGCGACGCAGTTCCCACAGGACCGCCCGGCATGCTGGGGAGTTCGTTCTGACACCATGCCGACGATCGCACGGGGACCGTAATTGTGGATCAAGTCGCCCCTCATGTTTCGGCCAACCCGTCCCGGGACAATCATGAAAAACTGTCACGTATACCTATCGGCATCTTTGGCCGATTTGGACAAAGGAGTCGACAGAAGGAACGCACGGGGTAAGGCTTGACGTGCGACTTCCCGTCGCAACGGCCATGAGCACTGTCATCGATGTTCGGAGCTTCCCCCATGCTGCCATCCCGCGATTTAATGCACCGCCGACGCCGGCTCCGGGCGGCGGTGTTCAGTGACGCGCCGCGTTATCCGGAAGAGAACGATTCCTGGCCCCGGCGCGCGATCGAGGGAGTGATCGTCGACGCCAGTCCCCATGTCCTCACGCTCGCCCTGGCGGACGGTACGCAGGTACGTCTGCCGATGTCGGCGACCGTCTCCATTTGGTACGACGGCCGCGCCGAGCTCGCGGCCCTGCGTCCCGGACGGCACGCCGTGGTGCGCCCGGCCGAGGCCGGTGGCCTGGCCGCCGAGCACATCTGGGTCGACATCACGCGGGTCACCGGCGTGATCACCAGGCGGGTCGGCGACGTGTTCGAGGTCGACGCGGGGCCGCATCGCGGGCGCCAGGCCGTGACGGTGCCGGCGCAGGCGCTGCGCCGCGTGCAGGTGCGCCATCCGCGCCTGGAGCCCGGCGCGCTGCTCGACGTCATCGGTGTCCGGCGGGGCGGCGAGGTCCTCGGGCTGCGCCCCGCGCAGACGTCACCCCAGCCGGCCCCGCACGCGATCGAGCCGACGTCGCGCCGGTCGGTGGGCTCCGTACGGGTCCTGCGCGGCACGGCGACGTGGTTCGACCATCCCGACGACGCGCGCGGCGCGGCGTACCCGGCCCTGGACTCGTACGGTGACGGCGGTGGCTGCGGCACCGGCCCGGCGACCCGGCTGCCGTACCTGTCGCTGGGCAGTGTGCTGCGGGTCCGCAACGAGTGCACCGGGCAGGAGGCGCACGTGCCGGTCATCGAGTGCGGGTGCCTGGCCGCCCGCTTCTGCGACCGCTGCGTCCGGTGCGGAACCTCGCCGCGCGGCCGGGTGGTCGAACTGTCGAGGAGCGCGTTCGTCGATCTGGGCGGTGACCTGGACGTCGGATGCTTCAACGTCACGGTACGAGTGGACCGCCCATGACCGAGCGAAGCGAGGGAGACAAAGGCGCAGCCCCACGCGTCACCCCTCCGACGAAGGAGGGCCCATGACCGAGCGAAGCGAGGGAATCAAAAGCGCAGCCCTACGTGTCGCCCCTCCGACGGAGGAGGGCCCATGACCGAGCGAAGCGAGGGAATCAAAAGCGCAGCCCTACGGGTCGCCCCTCCGACGGAGGAGGGCCCATGACCGAGTTGTTCCGCGAGGTGCAGATTCCGTTCCTGGCCGTGGTGCTCCTGGCCGGTGCCGTCGGTAAGGCGCTCCCCCACGGCCGTACGCCGAACCTCACCCGGTACCGAGGCGGCGCCTTCGCCCTGGGCGTCGGGGCCACCGAGGCGGTGCTCGGCATCCTCCTGCTGACGACCTCGCTGTTCGCGGTGCGGCTGGCGAGCGTGGTGTTCTTCGCGACCGCCACCTCCGTGGTCGCCGATCTCGTACGGCGCGGGTCGGATCAGGCCTGCGGCTGCTTCGGCCGGCTCAGCACCGCGCCCGCCCGGCGGCTGGGCGTGGTCCGGGCCGCGGTGCTGACCGGGGCGGCCGTCATGGCCGCCGAAGCGCCCGGGACCGGTGTGCGGATCCTCGCCTCGGCGGACGGCCGGTCCGCGGCGCTGCTCGCCGTGGACTGCGTGGTGTTCCTGGCGGTGTCCCCCGAGGTGGTGGACGCGATCGAGCACCGGCTGCATCCGATCCCGTGCGAGCTGCGCGACGTGCCGCTCGACGCGACGTACGCGGCGTTGCGGCCGAGCGCCGCGTGGCGCGACCACGCGGCGTCCCTCACCTCGGCCGAGCCGACCGACGTGTGGCGCGAGCTCTGCCACCGCTACCTCGTCTATCCCGGGGAGGTGGACGGCCGGGCGGTCGAGGTGGTGTTCGCCGTCCCGGTCGACGGGGGATCGGCGGCCGTACGCGCCGGAGTGGCATGGGACTCGGGCTGGGAACGCCAGGACGACGACTCCGGGCCGCAGCGGGTGCACAGCCCCATCGGGGGGCGCTGATGGCGCGCTGACGTACGCGCACCGCGTGCTGCCAGCGGCCTGTCAGCCGGCGGTGCGAGGCGGGCGCGAGATTGGGTTCTGCGCGGGGGACACCGCGCCGAACCGAGTCTCAGGGAGCCTCTCATGCGGAACACGCGCGTTCTCATCTCCGGTGCCGGCATCGCGGGCCTGGCGCAGGCGTACTGGCTGGACCACCACGGCTTCGACGTGACCGTGGTGGAGCGGGCGGCCGAGCCCCGGCCCGGCGGTCAGGCGATCGACGTACGCGGCACGGCGCTGGCCGTCGCCGAGCGGATGGGCATCCTGCCTGACATGCGACGGCTCAAGACGGACATGCGCGGCTCGTCGATGGTCGACGGCTCCGGCAAGGAGCTGTACTCCAGCACGGAGCGGACGTTCAGCGGCGGCGACCTCGACAGTCCGGACGTCGAGATCATGCGCGACGACCTGATCGAGCTGCTGCGGGACGCGGCGGGGGACCGGGTGGAGTACCTCTTCGACGACTCGATCGCCGCGATCGCCCAGGACGGGGACGGCGTGCACGTCACGTTCGAGAGCGGGGTCGCGCGGTCGTACGACCTGGTCGTCGGCGCCGACGGGCTGCACTCGAACGTCCGCAGGCTCGTCTTCGGGCCCGAGACGGAGTTCATCCGGCACCTCGGGATGTACGTCGCGGTGTACACCGCGCCGAACTTCCTCGGCCTGGACCGCTGGCAGACCTTCTGCATGGAGGGCGGCGTCGGCGGCGGCGTGATGACCGCGCGCGGCAACAACGAGGTCCGGGTGTACGTCGGGTTCGGGTCCGAGGAGCCGCTGGACTACGACTACCGGGACGTCGAGGCGCAGAAGCGACTGCTGGCCGACCGCATCGGCGACGTGTGGGTGTTCCCCACCGCGCTGAAGTACATGTGGGACGCGCCGGACTTCCACTTCGACGCCATGGCCCAGATCCACCTGGACCGCTGGTCGCGCGGCCGGGTCGCGCTGCTGGGCGACGCGGGGTACTGCGGGTCGCCGATGTCCGGGCAGGGCACGAGCATGGCCCTCATCGGCGCGTACGTCCTGGCCGGCGAGCTGGCGGCGGCCGACGGCGACCACGAGGCCGGGTTCGCGGCGTACGAGGCGGAGCTGCGCGACTTCGTCGCCGGCAACCAGGCGCTCGCGCTGGTCGACCGGGAGCTCCTGGAGGACGGCGCGGAGGTCCCGGAATTCGACAACAACACCGCGCGGCTCACCGAGGTGGCGAACTCGCTGACGCTGAAGGACTACGCGCCGGCGAACGTCCGGCGGTAGCTGGTGGGCGGCACACCGACGACACGCGCGAAGTGGCGGCGGAGCATGGTGGCGGTGCCGAACCCGGTGCGGGCCGCCACCTGCTCGACCGCCAGGTCGGTGGTCTCCAGGAGCCGCTGCGCCTCGGCGACGCGCTGGCGGATCAGCCAGTGCGCGGGCGTGGTGCCGGTGAGCTGGGTGAAGTGCCGGGCGAACGTCCGCGGGGCGGTGCCCGACCGCCTCGCCAGGTCCGCCACGGACAGCGGCTCGGCGAGGTGATGGCGAGCCCACTCGAGGGTGTCGGCGACGGCGGACTGCGCGGTGGCCGGGGCGGGGACCGGACGCTCGACGAACTGCGCCTGGCCGCCCTCCCGGTGCGCGGCGGTGACCATGCGCCGGGCGATGGTGTTGGCGACGGCGGCGCCGCAGGCCCGGCGTACGAGGTGGAGGCACAGGTCGATGCCGGCGGCCGTGCCCGCCGAGGTCCAGATGCCGCCGTCCTCGGTGAACAGCACGTCGGGTCGAACACGGGCGGCGGGGTAGCGCTCGGCGAGCGCGTCGGTCAGCGCCCAGTGGGTGACGGCCCGGCGGCCGTCGAGCAGACCGGCCGCGCCCAGCACGAACGCCCCCGCGCACAGCGACGCGATCGGCACCTTCGCCTCGTACGCGGCGCGCAGCGCGTCGAGGACGGCGGCGGACACGGGAGCGAGGGCGTCGACCCGGCCGGGCACGACGACGAGGTCGCACTCGGTGAGCGCGGCCAGGCCCCGGTCGGGGGCGAGGGTGACGCCGTGCTCGAGCTGCACGGGGCCCTCACCGCAGCGCCACAGCTCGAAGTCGGAACACCCCGGGCGGGAGACTCCCCAGACCTCGGTGATCACGCCGTAGTCGAAGGGGCGGATGCCGTCGCAGACGACGACGCCGACGGTACGCATGGCAGGAAAGTATCGTACGTCGACTTTTCTGCCACTCGTCGGGCACTCGTCACGAGGGGATGCTTCCCGACATGGCAGAACTCAGCGAGAAGGCGGCACTCATCGTGATCGACGTCCAGAAGGGTTTCGAGGACCCGTACTTCGGCCGGCGCGACAACCCGGCCGCCGAGGACAACATCGTGGCCCTCATCCGGGCCTGGCGGGCGGCGGGCCGGCCGATCGTGCTGGTCCGGCACGACAGCCCGGAGGGATCGCCGTTGGCACCGGAGTCGCCGGGGAACGCGCTCAAGGACGTCGTCGTCGCGGCGTTCGAGGGCGCCGAACCTCAGCTCTTCGTGACCAAGAACGTGAACTCGGCGTTCTACGGCAAGCCCGACCTCGACGGCTGGCTGCGCGAGCGCGGCATCGACCAGATCGTGATCATCGGCATCCAGACGAACATGTGCAACGAGACCACCGCCCGGATGGGCGGCAACCTCGGATACGACGTGCTCTACCCGATCGACGCCATGCACACCTTCGACGCCGTCGGGCCGGACGGGGAGACGGTGACCGCGGAGGAGCTCACCCGGGCGACGTCCGCCAGCCTGCACCACGGCCGGTTCGCGCGGGTGGTGCGCACCGCCGACCTCCTCGGGGCCTCTGCAGGCATATAGCGGACTCTTCCACGTTCACTAGAAAGCGCTATAGAGAACTCGACTCGACTCTCGACCGTTCTCTAGCTCTCTCTAACGTCGCGACTAGAGAGGCGTAGATTTCGCTCGACGCTCGCTCGATCGGGTCGCCTATGCCTCTCTAGCGCATTCGCAAGAGACCGATATACGACGTCAGAGCGGCTGTGGCGGCGGGACTCAGACCGGCTGGGACCGGAGGAAGTGCCCGAAGTGCGGCACCGTGAAGGCGACCAGACCGCGCTCCGCGCTGTAGATCAGCCCCTTCTTGATGAGGCCGTCGCGGGCCGGCGAGAGGCTGGACGGCTTGCGGCCCAGCTCCTCGGCGACCGTGGAGGTCGGCACCGGGTCGTCGCCCAGCGACGCCATGGCCCGCATGTAGTCGCGCTCGGCCGGGGTCGCGCGCTCGTACCGGCTGCCGAAGAAGCCGACCGCCAGCTCCCCCTCCGCCTCCGGCGCCGCGACCTTGATGTCATCCGCGCTGATCGGAGTCGCCGGCGCGATGTCCCAGGCGACCTTGCCGTACGCCTGGACGAAGTAGGGATAGCCGTCGGCGGCCTGGTAGAGCGCGTCGAGGGCGTCGGGGGTGAAGGTCACGCCCTCCCGCTCGGCCGGGGCGAGCAGCGCCAGGTCGGCGGCGGACCGGTCGAGCCGGTCGATGCGGGCGTACCGGAAGAGGCGCTCGGAGTAGGACTTGCTGGCCGACAGCACCGCGGGCAGGTGCGGCAGCCCGGCACCGACCACGATCAGCGGTCCACCGCTCTGGGACAGCTCGTGGCAGGCCGCGCACAGCGCCGACACGTCGTCGGCCGGGATGTCCTGCATCTCGTCGACGAACAGCGCGATGCCCACGCCGAGGTCGGTGGCGACCGAGGCTGCGTCGACGAACAGCTCGGTCAGGTCGATCTCCAGGTCGCCGGAGTCGGCCCGGCCGCGCGCGGCGGGCACGTCGATGCCGGGGTTCCACCGGCGCGGCACGGTCTTGCCCTTCGCCGGCTCGGTCTCGGCCTGCGCGAACGCCTTGAGCACGCCGAGGAAACCCTCGATGCGGTCGGGCGCGCGATGCCGGGGGGCCAGCTCGCGTACGGCCATGTGCAGGGCGGAGGCCACGGGACGGCGGATCGACTGGTCGGGACGCGCCTCGATCTTGCCGGTCCCCCACAGCCGCTGGATCGCCATCGACCGGAACGTGTTGAGCAGCACGGTCTTGCCCACGCCGCGCAGGCCGGTCAGGATCATGCTGCGCTCGGGGCGGCCGTGCGCGACACGTTCGAGCACGACCTCGAACTGCCGCAGCTCGCGGTCACGGCCGGTGAGCTCTGGAGGTCGCTGCCCCGCGCCGGGGGCGTAGGGATTGCGCACGGGGTCCACGCTCTCGGACTCTATGAGCGGATATAGCTGCGGCCGTAGATTTCCGTAGAAAGTGCTACGGCGTGTCGCGCGACGGCGCGGCCGGCACCGTGTCGCACCCGGAGCGGTGAGGATCGCCACCGGCCCCGCCTCCTCAAAACGTGCGCATACCGGACGTCGAACTATTGTTCGAAGTTCTGGTCACGGTAGCGCACCCGGGGCGGGCCCGTCAGCGGAACGCTCGCTACCCGTCGAACAAATTATCGATCATGTGGTGGAGTGCGTCGGCCATCTCCACGCGCCTCTCCGGCGCCGCCGCGACGACGAGACCCGCCTGCCAGAGCGCGCCGAACAGCAGGTGAGCGAGCGGTTCCGGGGCCTCGTCCGGCCGCAGCTCCGCGACCGAGGCCCGCAGCAGTCGCCGCGCGCAGTACGGATTGTCGAAGTCGAGGGAGCGCTGCCACCCGAGTACGAGCGGTCCCTCGATCAGGAGGATGCGCCGGACGGCGGGCTCGAGGCAGGAGTCGAGGAACCCGTCGGCGCCCGCCTTCAGTCGCTCGACCGCCCCGCCCTCCGCCGTCTCGGAGACCGTACGGGCACGCTGGAAGATGTCCTTCTCGATCGCCTCGTGGGCCGCGCGGAACAGCTTCTCCTTGTCGGCGAAGTGATGGTAGAGCGCACCGCGCGTCACGCCGGCCCGCCGCACGATCTCCGTCGTCGACGTCTCGGCGAAACCCTTGTCGGTGAACAGGGCGATGGCCGCGTCGACGAGCGCCGCCCGTGTCGCCTCGCCCTGTTCCACCTTGAGACTCATAGCGGTCATCGTAGGTGCACGTTGATGGTCGCGTCCGTCCCGAACTCCGCCGGATCCGCCCGCCCGGTCGCGACCAGCACGAACCGCAGGGGGTCGCCGCGCAGCACGGGGCCATCGGCGCCGATCGCGTACTCACCGGCCCCATCGAGGACCAGCCGGAACGGGCCCCGGCCCAGCCGGTCGAGCTCGTCGCGGAGCCACCGGACGCTCGCGAGCAGGCCGGATCCGCGGTCACCGGGCCGCCCGAGCGCCGCCCGGATGTCGTCGCCGTGCACGAACGCGTCGTACCAGAGCGTGTGAACACCGTTGCCGATGGACCGCCCGACCTTCGGAGCCGGCCGGTCCCAGGCGGCGTCGTCGAGTGACTCCAGGAACGGGATCAGGCGTCCGGCGGCCGCGCGCAACCGGGCGGCGAGGTCCGCCGGTGCGACGTCCCGGAACGCCCGTGCCTGCTCGTCGGGCGTACGCGTGCCGACCACGCCGTCGACGGTGTCCACGGCGTTCGCCGTGACGTGCCCGGCGACGTCGCGGACCTCCCAGCCGGTGCATCGGGTCGCCGTACGCCACTCCTCCGGCGACAGCCCGTCGATCAGCGCGGCGAACCTCGCGTACTCCCCGGCCAGCCCCGCCACGACCTCCGCCCGCCTCATCGGACGCCGACCCGCGCCTTGGCCCGTACGGCCTCCGCGATCCGGGCGACGGTCTCCAGGTGGGGCGACGCGTCCAGGGCGCCGACGCGGATGACGAAGTGCCGCGCGCCCGCGTCGGCGTACGCCGCCAGGCGCTCGGCGCACTGGTCCGGCGTGCCCGCGACGAAAGCCTGAAGCGTGGCCATGTCGTCCAGCGAGGAGCCGTAGTACGCCCGGACGTAGGCGTCCAGCTCCGCGCGCGCCCGTTCCGGGTCGTCCTGCGGGAGCACGGTCACGTACAGCGCGGGCGTGACCGCCGCGGGCTCGCGCCCGGCCTCGGCGGCGATCGCGTCGATCTCCGCCCGTTGTCTGCCGTACTCCAGCGGATCGGGGAGGTAGGGCAGCCAGCCGTCGAAGAGCCGCCCGACCCGGTCGACCGCCTTCGGCCCGGCACCGGCCAGCCAGAGCGGCGGGCCGCCCGGTCGCGCCGCCGCCGGCAGACCGGCCAGCCCCTCGAACCGCCAGTAGCGGCCGTCGAAGGAGTCCGGCCGGTCCGCGCTCCACAGCGACCGCCACAGCCGCACGGTCTCCAGCAGACGGCCGAGCCGCTCGGTGAACGGCACGCCGGCCGCGGCGAACTCCGCCGCGGTCTGCGGGTACGGGAAGCCCGCGCCGAGGCCGAGCGTCAGCCGACCCTCGCTGACGAGGTCGAGGGTCGTGATCGCGTGGGTGGCGAGCAACGGCTGCCGGAGCGCGCCGGTCAGCGCGGCCGTGCCGACGCCCACGGTGGTCGTCGTGGCGGCGACGGCCGACAGAAGGGTGAGCGGCTCGACGCGGGGCCGGGCGGTCAGCGAGTCACCGGCCCAGACGGAGTCGAAGCCCAGGCCCTCCGCCCGGCGGGCGAAGTCGATCAGTCGCGACACGTCCCAGTCGCCGCCGATCGCGGCCTCGCGGGTGGGGAGCAGTACGCCGATGTCGATCATGCCGCCACCATACATACATGCGGCCTGTACGTACAGACTGCATGTATGTAACCACCCGGCTCGACGGGGTGGGCCTGGCCCCGAACCGCATCCCGGGTGTGGCACCCCAGGCGCCCAGATGGGTCAGGAATCGAGAAGCGCGACTTCCGGCACCGCTTCTAGTCTCATCGTCATGGCGTCCACCGGATGGACGCAAGACCATCTCTCAAGACCCCGAACAGCAATCGATCCGCAAGGAGAAACCAACCATGAGCAACACCGCCGGCAGCGCGTACGAGGGGTTCACGGCCGAGGAGCGGGCCGCGATGAAGGACCACGCCCAGGAGATGAAGAAGGCGGCGCGGCGCGGTTCGAAGGCGGACAAGGCGGCGGAGGCGCTACAGGACGTGCTCGCGAAGATCGCCGAGATGCAGGAGTCGGACCGGGCCATGGCCGAGCGTGTCCACGCCGTCATCACGGCCAACGCCCCGGCTCTGGCGCCGAAGCTCTGGTACGGCATGCCGGCGTACGCGCTGGACGGCAAGGTCGTCTGCCACTTCCAGCCCGCGGAGAAGTTCAAGACGCGCTACGCCACGCTGGGCTTCAGCGACCTGGCCAAGCTGGACGAGGGCTCGATGTGGGCGGTCGCGTTCGCCCTGACCGAGCTGACCCCCGAGGTGGAGGAGCGCATCGCCGCCCTCGTGAAGCAGGCGGTGAGCTGAAACCCCCCTCGACCCTCGCAGTGGCCACCCTCCCATGCGTACCCGGAATGCCGAAGAGCCCGCCTCTCGACCTGGTCTCCAGGCCAAGAGGCAGGCTCTCCGAATCAGGAGAACGCGTCAGGCCGAACGCTCGCCCTCGAAGACGGCTACTTCGACGCACTTTTCTGTCGTCGTCTACGCGTCCGCAGCTATTAGATACAAGTCCGCGTTCTCCATCAGAAGCTAATAGGCCATCGACTCCAATCTGGAATTACAAGGTGTGGATGGAGTCCAGGGCGGTGACTTCGACGCATTGGTTGCCGACGCTGTCTGACCTGCTGCTTTTGCGCCAATCTGTTGATGCTGCGTCCGTCTTCACGCGGTCATCTCCTTGATCGCCTCTCTGATGAGAGTAACCGATGCCGTCTTATCGAGGGAGACCTTGGTCATCTGCCGGAAGTCCGCATGGAAGCCGGCGATCTCGTCGGCATCGTGGAAGTACCGCTCACCGGCGCGGTTCTCGCAGAGCGCGACATCGGGATCCATGGAACTGGCGAAGCTGAGGATCACAAACGGATTGCCGACCGCCGGATAGAGGCCTGCCTGGAACGGAAGCACCCGCAGGCTCACGTTCGGCAACTCTGCCGCCTCGATCAGGCGATTCAGCTGGCCTCTCATCGTCTGCGGATCCCCGCCCAACCGCCGTAGGGCGGCCTCGTCGATGAGCGCATGGAGCTCAAGCGGGTCATCACCGTACAACCGTTCTTGCCGCTTGAGTCGTGCGTCGACTCGCCGCTCCAACTCCTCTTCTGTGACCTCCCAACTCGACGTACGCACCATCGCGCGTATGTAGTCCGGCGTCTGGAGTAGGCCGGGCATGATGCTGGCCTGGTAGTTCCGTACGAGCGTTGCTTCGGCTTCGAGCTGGACGTACGGGCCGGGGAGGACGTCGCGGTAGGAGGACCACCAGCCGCCGCGTTTGCGGGCGTTGCGGCCGAGGTCGATGAGGCGGTCGCGGGTCTCGGCGCCGACCTTGTACAGCGTCAGGAGCTGGCGCAGGTCGCTCATGCCAATCGAGCTCTGCGCATTCTCAATTCGGACGATCTTGTAGGCGGAGGCGTCCAGGTACTCCGCGACCTGCTCCTGAGAGAGGCCGGCCTGCAGGCGGAGGGCTCGCAGTTCACCGGCGAGACGACGCCGGAGGACGAGTGATGCACTCATTGTGGTCCCTTCGCTTGTGAGATCACACTTCTTGGTCTAGCGTGCGAGCGAACACATAGTGTCACGACTCAACTACGGAGCGGGGCAAATGACCGAATGTCATGGCTCGGGCAAGCACGCCCGAGCGGATCTTCCACTCGGCGATCCGAGCCGCTACCTCGAAGCGCTCGCCGAGCGGCTGCGAGGTGAAGGGTGGTACGCCCGCCTCATCGTCTCCGCGGGGCAACCGCGTTTAGACGTCGTTTTATTTGGCGAGTCGGCGGTAGCAGATGAGGGCGGCAGCGATGCCGACGAACGCCAGGAAGTGGTCGGCTTTGCGTTCGTAGCGA